>NZ_JANXMU010000059.1 GCF_025354435.1 Rhodoferax sp. | reverse complement strand
ATCGGTCGGAACAAGAATGCGTTTGAACATATGCGTTTCCTTTCGAGGCTGAACCCGTGCAACTTGATGGGCCTTCGAGTATTTGTACAGCCCACTGACTCCGGCTTGCGCCGCATCAACGCCCGTCGCGTTCTACCCGCCCTGGGCAACCGGCCGCGCCGGATCGGCTGACCATTCGCTCCAGGACCCCGGGTATAGCACCGAGCCGGTCAGGCCGGCATGCTCCATCGCCAACAGGTTGTGACAAGCAGTTACGCCCGAGCCGCATTGGTGCACCAGTTCTTCAGGGGCGCGCGGGCCCAGCAGTGAAGTGAAGTCATCGCGCAACTGGGCAGCCGGTTTGAAATGCCCGTCGACGTCGAGGTTGTGTTTGAAAAAACGGTTGAGCGCGCCGGGGATGTGGCCTGCCACCGGGTCCAGTGGCTCCACCTCGCCCTTGAAGCGCGGCGTGGCCCGGGCATCGACGATGGTCTGGCTGGCGCGGCCCAGCTGGTTCACTACGGTTTCTGTAGCTACCAGTGTAGACAGCGCCTGCGCTGGTACGAAATTACTTGAAAATTTAGAGGGTTCCACTCCGGCACTTACCGCACCGCCCGCGGCTTGCCAAGCCTGCAGACCGCCGTCCAGTACCGCCACCGCGTCATGGCCCACCCATTTCAGCATCCACCACAGGCGGCCCGCGTAGTTCACGCCGTTGCGGTCGTACACCACGGCCTGCATGCCGTTGGCAAAGCCGACGCTGCCCAGCCAGGCGGCAAAGGCTTCTTGCGTGGGCAGCGGGTGGCGGCCACCGGACATGGCCGGGCCGGTTTTGGCACTCAGCGCCGTGTCCAGGTGGGCGTATACCGCGCCGGGGATGTGGGCCGCACGGTAGGCCTGCTCGCCTGCGTCGGGCTGGGTGAGGTCGAAAGTGCAGTCGAACACCATGAAGGGTTGCTGCAGGTTCTGGAGTTGTTCAACAGAGATGATGGTGGAGTACATGGAAGAGTCCCTTTCAATGTTCTTCGGCCGGGGCATTGGGCGCGGCGCGGGCGCGCAATACCGTGGCGGCAATGCCGCTGGCCATGATCAGCGCCATGCCAAACCAGCCCATGGAGGTGATACGGTCGCCAAACAGCACCAGGCTGTAGATGGCCGCAAACACAATGCCCGAATACTGCAGGCTGGCCACGGTGAGCATCGCGCCCTGGGTTTTGGCCCCGGAATAGGCCCGCGTCATGAACAACTGGCCCAAAGCGGCCAGCACGCCAATCGGCAGCAGCCAGGCGGCATGGGCCCATTGCCATGGGGACGCACCCACCAGCAGCGTGGCCACACCACCCACCACGGCCGAGCCCAGCGCAAAATAAAATACCGTGCGGGCTTCGGGCTCGCCAATGCGGCCCAGCGCCATCACCTGCATATAGGCAAAGGCCGAGCCCAGACCCGACAGCAGGCCAATCAGGCCGCCAAACATCTCGTTCGGGTCCAGGCTGGGGCGCAGCACCATCACCACGCCGACAAAACCGGCCATCACCGTCAGCACCAGCGGGCCTTGCTGCAAGGGGCCTGCGCCGCTGCCGGGCCGCCAGGCGATCAGCGCGCCGCCGACCAGAAAGGCCGCAATCCAGATGCTGCTCATGTAGTTCAGCGTCATGGCCGTGGCTAGTGGCAGGTGGGCAATGGCGTAGAACCAACCGCCCATGGAGGCCACGCCGATGGTGCTGCGCCAGGCGTGCATGCCGGGGTAGGCGGTTTTCAGGCCCACGCCCTGGGCACGCGCCAGTGTGGCCAGAAACGCCATGCCGATCAGGCCCCGGTAAAACACCAGTTCGGCCGAGTTGAAATAGGCCGAGGCAATCTTCACGCAGACCCCCATGGTGGCAAATACAAATGCGGCTAACACCATCCAAAGTGCCTGCATGGGCGTGCTTTCTAGAAATTTATAAGAAATAGGCCTCTAGCGCAGGTACTGCCTACGCTAGTAGCTATTTATTTTATAGCCATACGCCACCCATGGTGCGGCGGTACCACTCGTGGAAGTGCTGCATGCCGTCTTCCATGGGGCTTTGGTAGGGGCCGACCTCGTTGTCGCCACGCTGCAGCAAGGCCTTGCGGCCTGCGTCCATGCGCAGGGCGATTTCGTCGTCTTCCACGCAGGTTTCCATGTAGGCGGCCTGCTGGGCTTGCACGAAGTCGCGCTCAAAACAGGCGATTTCTTCGGGGTAGTAGAACTCCACCATGTTCAGCGTCTTGTTCGGGCTGATGGGGTGCAGGGTGGACACGGTCAGCACGTGCGGGTACCACTCGACCATCACATTGGGGTAGTAGGTAAGCCAGATCGCGCCGTGCTTGGGGGCTGTACCCTGGTTGTAGGCCTTGAGCGCATCCTGCCAACGCTGGTAGGCCGGGCTGCCCGCTGCACCCAGGCGTTGCGCCAAACCAACAGTTTGCACCGAATAGTTGTCTTTGAATTCCCACTGCAGGTCGTCGCAGGTGACAAAACCGCCCAGACCGGGGTGGAAGGGGCCGACGTGGTAGTCCTCCAGATAGACCTCGATGAAGGTCTTCCAGTTGTAGTCGCACACATGCAGCTCCACATGGTCGAGCACGTGGCCGGTGAAATCCAGGTCGGCCAGCGGGCCCATGCCGGCCAGGTCGGCCTTTACGTCCCTGCTACCTTCGAACAGTAGGCCGTTCCACTCCTGCAGCGGGTACTGGTTCAGGTTCAGGCATGGGTCTTGGGCGAAATGCGGCGCGCCCAGCAGCGTGCCGGTGGGTGCGTGGGCACCGCCGCTGTAGGTCCAGCGGTGCAGCGGGCAGACGATATTGCCGCCCGCACTGCCCTGCTGGGTGGTGTTCAGCGAACCCCGGCCCTTGAGCATCACCGCCTGGCGGTGGCGGCAGACGTTCGACACCAGCTCCACGCCGCGCGGCGTGCGCGTCAGCACCCGGCCCTCGCCCTCTTGCGGCAGGGCGTAGTAATCGCCCAGCTCGGGTACGGCCAGTGTGTGGCCGACATAGCGTGGCCCCCGCTGGAAAATAGTGGCGACTTCGCGCTGGAACAGCGCGTCATCAAAGTAGCTTGAAACTGGTAGTTGGCTTGCGGCCTGCTGCAGTTGAAGACTTAAATCAGACATGGGTTGTCCTGACAAGACTCCCCCTATGAAGGGGCAGGGTAGGCGCGAGAAACTCGCGCGGGAAAAGGCTCCGGCAGGGTTGGAAGGGGTTCCAGCCGATGGCGAAAAGAGGGACGATTGTACCCGGCGGGGTGGTTTTGGCGGGCCCGCACCGCCGTGCCGTGCCTGCCCGTAAAATCGGCCCTCCTTTACCACTCCATCCTCCTGCACCCTCCATGCCCAAGGCCGCTGCCAAACCCGATAAAAACGCCTCTCCCGAAGCCTTGCCCGCCAGCTACGAGGCGGCGCAGGTGGAACTGGAGCAACTGGTCGGCCAGCTCGAATCGGGCCAGATGCCGCTGGAGCAATTGCTCGGCGGCTACCAGCGTGGTGCCCAGCTGCTGCAGTTCTGCCGCGACAAGCTCGATGCGGTAGAGCAGCAGATCAAGGTGCTGGACCAGGGCGTACTCAAACCCTGGGCGCAAGAATGAGCAGTACCGCTTTTGATTTGCCGACCTGGAGCACCCAGGCCCTGGCCCGTGTAGAGCAGGCGCTGAGCGACTGGGTGGCCGCTGGCGGCGTGGTCGATGCCGAGCATCCCGCCCCCGCGGCCCTGCGTGAAGGCATGCGCTACGCCGTGCTCGATGGCGGCAAGCGCCTGCGCCCCCTGCTGGTTCTGGCCGCGCGCGAAGCCGTGGCCACCGGTGAAGCCTCTGCCCTTAACTCTGCTGCTGTTGCCGGGCTAGACGACGCCGCCCTGCGCGCCGCTTGCGCCGCCGAGCTGATCCACGCCTATTCCCTGGTGCACGACGATATGCCGTGCATGGACAACGACATCCTGCGCCGCGGTAAACCCACGGTGCACGTGCAGTTTGGCGAAGCCCAGGCCCTGCTGGCGGGCGATGCCCTGCAAGCGCTGGCGTTTGAAATACTGACCCCCGAAGGTGCCGCTGCCCCGGCCAGCGTGCAGGCCACGCTGTGCCGCCTGCTGGCCCAGGCCGCAGGCTACCAGGGCATGGCAGGCGGGCAGGCGATCGACCTGGCGAGCATCGGCATGGCCCTGACTGAAGAAGAACTGCGCTGCATGCACCGCCTGAAAACCGGGGCCCTGCTGCAAGGCAGCGTGATGATGGGCGCGGCCTGTGCTGCCCGCCCATTACCCCTGGCCACCCGCAACGCCTTGCACACCTACGGCGCGGCCCTGGGGTTGGCTTTCCAGGTGGTGGACGATATCCTGGACGTGACCGCCGACTCGGCCACGCTGGGCAAAACGGCGGGCAAAGATGCCGCCCAGGACAAACCCACTTACGTCTCCCTGCTGGGGCTGGACCGTTCTTTGGCCTACGCCCAGGAGCTGCTGGCCCAGGCCCTGACCGCGCTGGATGCCAGCGACTTGCCCCATACGAATACCCAGGCCCTGCGCGCCCTGGCTGACATGGTGGTTAACCGGTCTAGCTAGACGGGCCCGCTTCAAGAAAAAAATTATGAACCCTGCGTCTTACCCACTGCTGGAAACCATCAACGAGCCGGCCGATCTGCGCCGTTTGCCGCGTACCGAGCTCAAACCGCTGGCCGACGAGCTGCGCGCCTTCGTGATCGACAGCGTGTCCAAAACCGGCGGCCACCTGAGCTCCAACCTGGGTACGGTGGAGTTGACCGTGGCGTTGCACTACGTGTTCAACACCCCCGAAGACCGGCTGGTGTGGGACGTGGGCCATCAGACCTATCCGCACAAAATTTTGACCGGGCGGCGTGACCGCATGGCCAGCCTGCGCCAGCTGGGCGGCTTATCAGGCTTTCCGACGCGGTCTGAGAGCAAATTCGACGCGTTTGGCACAGCGCATTCCAGCACCTCCATCTCGGCCGCGCTGGGCATGGCCATGGCGGCCAAGCAAAAGGGCGACAAGCGGCACAGCGTGGCCATCATCGGCGACGGCGCCATGAGCGCAGGCATGGCCTTTGAGGCCCTGAACAACGCGGGCGTGTGCGACTGCAACCTGTTGGTCATTCTGAACGACAACGACATGAGCATCAGCCCACCAGTGGGCGCACTGAACCGCTACCTGGCCCAGCTGATGAGCGGCCAGTTTTACGCGGCCGCCAAGAACGTCGGCAAACAGGTGCTCAAAGGCGCGCCGCCGCTGTTCGAGCTGGCCCGCCGCCTGGAGCAGCACGCCAAGGGCATGGTGGTGCCCGCCACGCTGTTCGAGCAATTTGGTTTCAACTACATCGGCCCCATCGACGGCCACGATCTCGAATCGCTGATCCCTACGCTGGAAAACATCAAGCACCTGACCGGCCCGCAGTTTTTGCACGTGGTCACCAAAAAGGGCCAGGGCTACAAGCTGGCCGAGGCCGACCCCGTGGCCTACCACGGCCCGGGCAAGTTCGACCCCGCCGTGGGCCTGCAAAAAGCCGCTGCACCGGGCAAAGCCACCTTCACCCAGGTGTTTGGCAGCTGGCTGTGCGACATGGCCGCGCAAGACAGCCGCCTGGTGGGCATCACACCCGCCATGCGCGAAGGCTCGGGCCTGGTGGAATTTGAAAAACGCTTTCCCCAGCGCTATTACGACGTGGGCATTGCCGAGCAGCACGCGGTGACCTTCGCCGCCGGGATGGCCTGCGAAGGCCTGAAGCCGGTGGTGGCGATTTACTCCACCTTCTTGCAGCGCGCCTACGACCAGTTGATCCACGACGTAGCCTTGCAAAACCTGCCGGTGGTGTTTGCCCTGGACCGCGCCGGACTGGTGGGGGCCGACGGCGCCACCCACGCCGGGGCGTATGACATCCCTTTCCTTCGCTGCATCCCCAATATGGGCGTGGCCTGCCCGGCCGACGAAAACGAATGCCGCCGCCTGCTGAGCAGCGCTTTTGCGCAAGACAACCCGGTCGCCGTGCGCTACCCGCGCGGTGCCGGTGCCGGTGCAGCGATGGAGCCAGGTTTGCAGCCGTTGCCTTACGGCAAGGGCGAAATCCGCCGCCACAGTAAGCAGACTTCGGGCATCGCCATTCTGGCCTTCGGCACCCTGCTGTACCCCGCGCTGGCCGTGGCCGAGAAGCTGGATGCCACAGTGGTGAATATGCGCTGGGCCAAGCCGCTGGATGTAGAGCTGTTGCTCAGCATTGCCGCCAGCCACGCGGCCCTGGTCACGGTAGAAGACGGTGCCGCCATGGGCGGTGCAGGCAGCGCGGTGCAAGAGGCCTTGCAGGCCGCGGGCGTCACGGTGCCGGTCCTGACGCTGGGCTTGTCAGATACCTTCATCCAACATGGCGACCCGGCCGTGCTGATGGCCATGCAGGGCCTGGATGCAGCAGGTATCGAGAAATCTATAGAAAAACGCTTTCCAGCCCAGGTACATCAAGCGCAAGCTGCTCTCAAATTGGTAGCGTAGCTATTTTCCGACCTCAACCGTAGCCGTACGGGTTGGGCGGCTCGGCAGTGAACAGCCAGCGGCCTATTTCCTTGCTGCGGTAGTCCACCGGGTCGTGCAGGGTGTGCACCCGCACATTGCGCCAGTAGCGGTCAAAGCCGTAGCGGGCCGTGGTGGCACGTGCCCCCATCAACTCAAAGATTTGCGATGTGATCTGCAGCGCCGCCCGGACCGCCGTGGTGCGCGCGGCCGCCACCAGTATGCCGACCTCGCCACGCTGGGTGTGGCTCAGAGCCAATCCCTGGTCCCAAGCCTGCTGGAAGGCAGCGTTGGCTTCTTCGGCCAGGGCCACCGCGGCGCGCAGCGTGGCCCACATTTCGCCGGTGCGCAGCTGCAGCAGCGGGTCGTCCACCGTACGGTCCACGCCCGCCATCACCCAGGGCTGGGTTTGGGTGCGGGCATAGTCGATGGCGTCGGTCAGCGCGCCCTGGGCATTGCCTAGGTAGATCTCGGTCAGAATGGTTTGGCCGAGGATGTTGCGCAGCGTGGCCCGCGGGCTGGAGGCCGCGCCGGGCGGGCCCAGCACCTCGTGGTCGGCGGCGAATACCTGGCGGAAGCTCACGCTGCCGCTGTCGGTCTGGCGCTGGCCCATATTGTCCCAATCGGCATGCACCTGAATGCCCTCGCGGTGGGTGGGCAGCACCATGTAGAGCCGGTCGGTCGGCTCCGGGCCGGTGGCCACCGACACGTTCAGCACATCCGAGTCCTGCGCGCCCGAGCAAAAGGCCTTGGTGCCGTCTAGCAGCCAGCCGCCGTCGGTGCGGGTGACCTGCAGCCGGGTATCGCGCGCATTCACCGCATTGCCCCAGAACCAATGCCGCGCCACCGTCGCGCCCAGCCAGCGGTCTTGCTGCGCGGGCGCGCCGAACAGCAGCACGCTGGCCACCTGCAGGTGCTGGAAGCCGAACAGATGGGCCAGCGAGCTGTCGGCCTGCGCCAGCCGCCGCACCATGCGCAGGATCAATGGCCATGCGGCACCCTGGCCGCCAAAAGCGGCTGGCACGGCCAGTGTCAACAAGCCGCTGTCGCGCAGCAGTTGGCGCTCGGCCAGGGCCGTGCCGCCCGCCTTGTCGCGCACTGCCGCGGTGGCGGCCAGGGCGTTGGCGAGGGACCGCACCGTGGGCGTGAAGTCGCCAAAATCTTCCGCGAACAGTGCGGGTGGGGAGGGGGTATCGGCCATGGTTTAGCGCTGCATGCCCCAGCGGCGAATGGTCAGACGCTCCAGGGTCTGGAACACCAGGCTTTCGACCAGCAGGCCGATCGCGATGACCATCACCAGGCCCGCAAACACGCGGTCGGTGAACAGCTCGTTGCGGTTCTGGAAGATGTACCAACCCAGGCCGCCTTTGCCAGAAGACGCGCCGAACACCAGCTCGGCCGCGATCAAGGTGCGCCAGGCAAAGGCCCAGCTGATCTTCAGGCCCGCCAAAATCGACGGCAGCGCGGCCGGCACCAGAATTTGTAGCACATAGCGCAGGCCCTTCAGGCCGTAATTGCGCCCGGCCATGCGCAGTGTCTCGGGCACGGCCTGGAAGCCCGCGTACGTATTCAGCGCCAGCGGCCACAGCACGGAGTGGATCAGCACAAACACCAGGCTGCCCTGGCCCAGGCCAAACCACAGCAGGGCCAGCGGCAGCAGGGCGATGGCGGGCAGCGGGTTCAGCATGGCGGTCAGCGTGGCCAGCAGGTCGCGGCCTAACTGGGTCGATACCGCCAACGTCGTCAGCACAAAAGCGGCGATGACTCCGCCGATATAGCCCTGCAGCAGCAGACTCAGCGAGATGCGCGTTTTGGTGATGAGCTCGCCGCTGGCCAGACCTTCGATCAGCGCGTGGGCGGTTTGCAGTGCGGTGGGCAGCAGCAGGTCGTTGTTTTGCACACGGGCCACAATTTCCCACAGCATGACCAGCGCCAGCAGGATCAGGCCGCGGCGCAGCCAGGCTTGGTCCCAGACGCGGGCCGTCCAGGGCAACAGGCGCTCTACATGCGTGTCGGGCAGAGCCTCTAAAACGCGTTCGTATTCGGCCCGGATAGGTGGATTCAGGGTGCTCATGCAATCTTTCGGGACGGTTCTGCGTGCGGTGTTGGGCTGCCGTCGGACTCTTCGTTGAACAGCAGGCGGTGGATGCGTTGCGCGGCGGCCTGAAACTCGGTCCCGCCCTGGCTGTGCATGCCGAAGTCGTGGCTGTTGATCTCGGCGCGCACCCGGCCCGGGTGCGGCGACAGCAGGTCGATGCGGTTGCCCACCACCAGCGCTTACTCGATCGAATGGGTGACGAAGACCAGAGTGAAGCGCACCTCGTCCCACAGCGCCAGCAGCTCTTCCTGCATCTTGCGGCGTGTCAGCGCGTCCAGCGCGGCAAACGGTTCGTCCATCAGCAAGACCTTGGGCTGCATGGCCAGCGCGCGGGCAATCGCCACACGTTGTTTCATGCCACCCGACAAGGTGTTGGGATAGGCTTTGGCGAAGGCCGATAGCCCGACCTTGTCCAGGTAGTGCAGCGCGCGTTCATGCGCTTCCTTCTTGCCCAGGGTGCGGGAGGCCAGCAGCGGAAACGCCACATTGTCGAGCACGGTTTTTCAGGTGGCAACTGGTCGAATTCCTGGAACATCACGATGCGGTCCGGCCCGGGCTGGGTGACCTTTTGACCGCTGATGCGGATTTCGCCTTCCACCGGCGCGATGAAACCCGCCATGGCTTTGAGCAAGGTCGATTTGCCGCAGCCGGATGCCCCCAGCAGCACGAAGCGGTCGGCCTCGAATACGTTCAGGCTGACCTGGTGGGTAGCGCGCACCACGCGCGCGGGCGTACGGTATTCCAGGCTCACGCCGTCGACTTCCAGCAGCGGTGGTTCGGTGGTGGAGGGTTTCAAAGGGGTCACGGTGGCCATGGTGGGCTTAGCTACCGGGGTTGGCATAGGCTTCTTCGAAGAAATAGTCTTTCCACGAAGCAGCGCGGTTCTTCAGCACGCCGAGCTTGTTGAGCTCGTCGGCATACACATAGGTGCGGAATGGCGAGATGGTGAAGTCGTTCTCGGGGTCTTCGACTATTCTGCGCACAAAGTCCAGCGGCAGCTTGGACTTTTGCACGCGGATAAAGGTCTCGGCCGCCTTGGGCTTGTTGGCCTTAATCCACTGCGAGGCTTCGACCAGCGCGGCGTAAAAGGCCTTGTAGGTTTTCGGGTTCTCGTCGTGGAATTTTTGCGTGGTGTAGAGCACGTTGAAGGTAGCCGGGCCGCCCAGAATCTCGTAGGAGCTGATGACCTTGTGTACGGCCTTGTTCTCCAGTGCCTGGTAGTAGAAGGGTGCGCTGGAGAAGTGCGTGTTGATCTCCGAACCACCGGCCATCAGCGCAGCGGTGGCATCGGGGTGCGCCAGGCTGACCGAAATGGTGTCAAAGCGCTTGAAGTCGTCTTTGCCGAAGAGCTTGGCGGTTTCGATCTGCAGCGTGCGCGATTGGAAACCGGTACCGGCGGCGGGCACGGCGATGCGGTCCTTGTCGCTCAGGTCCTTCAGCGTTTTGACTTTCGGGTTGTTGCTGATCAGGTAGTTGGGCAGCGAGCCGAGTGCGGCCACAGCCTTGACGTTTTGCCGGCCCTTGGTGCGGTCCCACAGGGTCAGCATGGGCGGCACGCCGGCCGACACCACGTCCAGCGCATTGGCCAGCAGGGCTTCGTTCATGGCGGTGGCACCCGAGATCTGGTTCCAGTCCACCTGGATGTCCAGACCCTGGGCCTTACCGTATTTTTCGATCAACTTCTGGTCTTGCACTACGTCGAGCACCAGGTAGCCGATGCCGAACTGCTGGGCGATGCTGATGCGGCCTTCGGCCTGGGCCGCCAGGGTGGCCGCGGCAAGAGCCAGGCCTGCGGCGAGGCGGGTGAGATTGAATGGCATGGATATCCTATTGGTCAAATTTAAAAGGGCCAATGACCCGCTGGCAGTCGGCACGTACGCCCACCAGAAACACCGCAGAACTGGCTTTGCCAGGCTGCTGGTGTTGCCCCCTGCAAGGGGGGTGGCGAAAGACGCGAAGCGCTGCAGCCTGGGGGTGTTCAAAAAGGTTCATTGCCTTCGATGGTGGTGCGGTAGAGCTTACGGCGCAGGTGGTCGGGGGTGCCTGCGGCCAGGTGGGTGACGGAGCGGTTGTCCCAGAACACCATGTCGTGCGGCTGCCAGGCGTGGCGGTAGACCAGCTCGGCGCGCGAGGTGTGGGCGAACAGCTCGTCCAGCAGGGCGCGGCTTTCGTCTTCGGGAATGCCGACGATGCGGGTGGTGAAATGCTCGCTGACAAACAGCGCCTTGCGGCCGTTCTCGGGGTGGGTGCGCACGACGGGGTGCACGGCGGGCAATACCTCGTCGAGCTGGGCCTGCGTCAGCTTCGGGCGCCAGGGGTTGCGGGCGCGCAAGTCTTCGTATTTGGCCAGGTAGGAGTGTTCAGCGCGCAGGCCGGCTACGGCGGTTTGCAGTGCGGTGGGTAGGGTGTCCCAGGCGCGGTGTTGGTTGGCAAACAAGGTGTCGCCGCCTTCGCTGGGCAGCTCCTGCGCGTGCAGCAGCGAACCCAGGCTGGGCTTTTCTTTGTATGACAGGTCGGAATGCCAGTAGGCACCGGCATCGCCCAGGCCGATGGGCTCGCCGTTTTCCTTGATGTTGGAAACGATCAAGATCTCGGGGTGGTTTTGCAGCTGGAAGCTTTTCAACACATGGATCTGCAGCGGGCCGAAGCGGGCGCTGAAATCGATCTGCTGCTGGGGCGTGATGCGCTGGTCGCGGAACACCAGCACGTGGTGCGCCAGGTGGGCCCTGTGGATGCGCGCAAAGTCATCGGCGGCCAGCGGCCGCGACAGGTCCAGGCCGATTACTTCGGCCCCCAGGGGGGCATCAAAGGGGCGGATTTCCAGCGGCTGCCGGGTTGCCGTGGTGCGGGTCTCTACATCGAATACCGTCGTCATGGGTTCACCTTGTGTGGGCGGGGCACGGGAAAATCACCGTGCAAGCCCGCCAATGTAGGGGGAGGGCTCCGCCAAGGGAACGATTGTTTTGCTGTTTACTAACTACGAATAGGTATGAGGCCCTGGCGCAGGTGGAATATGCGTGTGCAGCTATTGATTAAATAGCATTCCAGCATGCGAATGCGGGGAAAACCCGCACCGAACCGGCTTGGGGCGCTCCCTACAATCGGCGCTCACTATCCATCATGTTCGCGGCCTTTGCGGCCTAGTGAACTTCATTTTAAATTCGGGAGATATTTCAATGGACCGTCGTTCCCTTATCAAACACACCGGCATCGCGGGCGTGCTGGCTGCGGGCATCGCGCCTGCTGTGCATGCCCAGGCGGCGGTGCGCTGGCGCTTGGCTTCCAGCTTTCCCAAGCCGCTGGACACGATTTACGGTGGTGCGGAAGTATTTGCCAACGCGGTGAAGGCCATGTCGGGCGGCAAGTTTGAAATCTCGGTGCATGCCGGTGGCGAGCTGATGCCTGCCTTTGGCGTGGTGGACGGTGTGCAGCAGGGCTCCGTCGAGATGTGCCATACCGTGCCGTATTACTTCTACGGCAAGAACCCCGCGTTCGCCATCGGTGCGGCCATTCCCTTCGGCATGAATGCCCGCCAGATGAACGCCTGGATGATGCACGGCAACGGCCGCAAGCTGATGAACGAGTTCTATGCCAACTACAACATCCTGAGCTTTGCCGGTGGCAATACAGGCACGCAAATGGGCGGCTGGTTCCGCAAGGAAGTCAAAACCGTCGCCGACCTGAAGGGTCTGAAGATGCGCCTGGGCGGCGGTCTGGTGGGTGAGGTCATGGCCAAGATGGGCGTGGTGCCGCAAAGCCTGCCGGGTGGCGAAATCTACCAGGCGCTGGAAAAAGGCACCATCGACGCGGCCGAATGGGTGGGCCCGTACGATGACCAGAAGCTGGGTTTTGCCAAGGTGGCGCCCAACTACTACTACCCCGGCTGGTGGGAGGGTGGTCCCGAGGTGGACTTCTTCATCAACCGCAAAGCTTTTGATGCCTTGTCGCCCGAGAACAAGGCCATTGTCGAAGCGGCGACAGCCCTGGCCTCGGTCGATATGCTGGCCAAATACGATGCGCGCAACCCAGAGGCTTTGAAGCAGCTACTGGGCTCCAAGATCAAGCTGCTGCCGTTCTCCAAGGAGATTCTGGATGCCTCCTTCAAGGCCTCACAAGAGGTGTACGCCGAGAACGATGCCAAGAGCCCGGAGTGGAAGAAGATTTTTGCCGACTTCCGCGCCTTCCAACGCAACCAGGTGGCCTGGTTCCGCGTGGCCGAAGGCCGTTTCGACAGCTACATGCAAAGCATAAAGTTTTAACTCACCCCCAGTCTGCGCTGCGCTCCGCCAACCCCCTTGCAGGGGGCGATACCAGTGGCCCGGCAAAGCCGGTTCCACGGTATCTCTGGATTAAAAAAACCGCGCCTTGGCGCGGTTTTTTGTTGCTGGCGTCGCGGTTGTTCAGAGCTGCCGAAAGGCCTTCAGTTCTTTGACGATGCGCTCGAACTCGGCTACCAGCTCGGGGCTGGCGCCGTAGAACACCATGAACTTGCCCATCAGCGTGCGGACATACAGGCGCGGCGCGATCAGCCAGTCCAGCCCGGGCACGCGGATGAGTTTGCCGTAGGCCAGGTCGTCAAATGGCATGTGTTTGTCCCAGATCCAGCCCTGGTGTAGGCCATCGGCGCTGATGCGGGTACGGCTGCGCAGGATGTGCCACCAGGTCCAGCCCATCATGGCCAGCCCGGCCACGAACCAAACCACGCCGGTAGTGCGCGGGGTAGCCAGTGCGCCGCTGGTCAACAGCCGGGCGAGCCAGAAAGCACAGCTGCCCACGATGGCGCTGGCCAGCAGCTTGAACAGCGGCGAGAACGCCGCGCCTTCCACCGGGCTGCCGGTGCGGGGCTGGAAGCGAAAAGGAGCGGGGCCCAAGGCTATTTCTTCGCGGTTTCGGGCTCGGATGCAGCGGCGGCGGGCGCATCGCTGAACGGGTTCTCGCCCGCGCTGTCGTTGGGCGTAGCCTGCAGGTCGCTGACCGGCACGTCGATCTGGATTTTTTCGGTGTCGATTTTTTCTTCGGTGGGCAGAAAGACCGTGACGGTCTGCGGCACAAAGATGACGATCGCCACCAGGATCAGCTGCATCAGTACCCAGGGAATGGCACCCAGGTAAATGTCACTGGATTGGACGGGTTTTTCAATCCGCTTGTCTTTGTACAAAGAGTCGGCAATGCCGCGCAGATAAAACAGCGCAAAGCCGAACGGTGGGTGCATGAAGCTGGTTTGCATGTTCACGCACAGCAGCACGCCAAACCACACCAGGTCAATCCCCAGCTTGGCGGCCACCGGGCCCAGCATCGGCAAGATGATGAAGGCGATTTCGAAGAAGTCGAGAAAGAAGGCCAGGAAGAAGATGAACAGGTTCACCACGATCAAGAAGCCAATCTGGCCGCCCGGCAGGCCGGTCAGCAGATGCTCGACCCACTTGGCACCGTCTACACCCTGGAACACCATGGAGAACACCCGTGCGCCGATCAAAATGAATACCACCATGGCGGTGAGCCGCATGGTCCCCACCATGGCTTCCCAGATGAGGGCCAGCGTCAGCCGCTTGTGGATGGCCGCCAAAATCAGTGCGCCAACCACGCCCATGGCACCGGCTTCGGTAGGCGTGGCGATGGCGGTGTCGATGCCCGGCAGGCCGCCCATCGAGCCCAGCACGGCAAAAATCAGGATCGCCGACGGGATGATGCCGCGCAGGCATTTCGCCCACAGCTTGGCACCGCTGAGCGTGCGCGCCGTTTTGGGGATGCCGGGAATGTGGTGCGGCTTGAAGATGCCCAGCATGAAGGTGTAGCCAGCAAATATCAGCACCTGCAGGATCGACGGACCCCAGGCACCACGGTACATGTCGCCCACCGACCGGCCCAACTGGTCGGCCATCACAATCAGCACCAGCGAGGGTGGCACCAACTGGGTGATGGTGCCCGAGGCGGCCAGCACGCCGGTGGCGTAGCGCATGTTGTAGCCGTAGCGGATCATCACCGGCAGCGAGATCATCGCCATGGCAATCACCTGGCCGGCCACCGTACCGGTGATGGCCCCCAGGATGAAGCCGACGATGATCACCGAGTAGCCCAGGCCGCCCTTGACCGTGCCAAACAGCTGGCCCATCGAGTCCAGCATGTCTTCGGCCAGGCCGCATTTCTCCAGAATCGCGCCCATGAAGGTGAAGAACGGAATCGCCAGCAACAGGTCGTTGGACAAAATGCCGAAGATGTTGATCGGCAGGTTCTCCATGAACACCGCCGGAAACCAGCCCATCTGGATGGCGAACAGGCCCGAGGCCATGCCCAGCGCCGACAGCGAAAAGGCCACCGGAAAGCCGATCAGCATGATCAGCACCAGCCCGCCGAACATCATCGGCGCGAAATTTTCCATCTGCATTTTTTTATCCAGTAAACGGTGCGATTGGAGCTCAATTCAGTCGCTGAACACCGTGGAACCGGCTTTGCCGGGCCACTGGTGTTGCCCCCTGGGGGGTATGCGGCTACACGAAGTGAGCAAGAAACGGGGGAGAACCTATTCACTGCACCGGTTTTTCGTAGTGCATGTCCATCTGGAATTTGCCCTGCAGATACGCGACGCGCTTGATGACTTCAGACAGCCCTTGCAGGAACATCAGCGCAAAACCCAGCGGCAGCAGCAGCATGGCGGGCCAGCGGATTAGCCCCCCGGCGTTGTTGGACATTTCGCCCGAGCGGAACATGCCAATGAACAGCGGCCAGCTCAGCCAGGCAATCGTGGCCATCACCGGCAGCAAAAAGACCACCAGGCCGAACAAATCCACATACACCGGGCCGTTGCCCTTGAGCTTGCCGTAGAAGATGTCAACCCGCACATGCTCATTGAGCTTGAGCACGATGGGTGCGCCCAGCATCACCGTGGTGGCAAACAGGTACCACTGGATCTCTAGCCAGCCGTTGGAGCTGATGTCCAGCCCGTAGCGCACAAAAGCATTGCCCGCCGATATCAGGGCTGCGGCCAGCACCGCCCATGTGGCGAGTCGGCCCATTTGCTCGCTGATCCAATCCATGCCGAGCGCGAATTTGAGGAGTGCTGACACGGGTGTCTCCGATGGTGAGGTGGATGGACGGCGCATCCTGAGGACGGGCTGCAAGCCGCCCATCCGGGACGCTGCGGGGGGTGTTCAACGCGCCCCGCCACCGCCGCTTTGGAGCCCACGATGATACCTTTGCAAGGCCCCCGATAGCGCAGGGACTTTGGAACTATTCTTGGCGAATGGGCTCTTTTAGGATACGGTGGCACCCCCATCGGCAACCCCATAGCCGGTGGCTGGCAGACCAAAATCTATTGCCGACAAGGCCCACGACCCCTGCACCTCGCTGTGTACCAGGTGGCCTACCTCTACTCTTCCACCCTGTTGGAGAGACCCATAAACCCCATCGCACCATAAGGAGCCAAGGCATGGATTTCAAAAAATCAAAAGCACTCACATTCGGCATGGAGCTGGAACTGCAACTCGTGGACGAAAACACGGGTCAGCTCTCGCCCTGCAGCGCCGAGCTCTGGCGCGAGCTGGAAGTGCTGCCCGAGCACGAGCGGTTTTCGCTGGAAGCCACGCTCTCGACCATGGAGGTCACCAGCTCTATCCACGAGGATGCCGATGCCCTGGAGGCAGAAACACGTGAAAACGTGTTGACCCTGAAGAAAATCGCCCGCCGCCAAGGTGCCGATCTGCGTGGCGGCGGCACCCACATTTTGCAGTTCTGGAACGAGCGCGAGTTCACCGAAACCGACCGCGCCGCCGAACTGCAAGCCAAATACGGTTTTCTGCCCAAGCGCTTTTCCACCTACGGCATGCATGTCCACATCGGCGTGCCCGGTAAGGAAGAGGCCATCCAGCTGGCGAACGTGCTGCAAAGCCTGTGCCCGCTGTTCATCGCCCTGTCGGCCGCGTCGCCGTTCCAGCAAGGGGTGGACACCGGTTTTTGCTCCGCGCGGCCGTTGGAGCCCCTGGTCTATCCCTACGGCGGCCCCATGCCGCGCACCACCAGCTGGGCCGAGTTCGAGACCATCGCCCAGGAGATATTTGATTCCGGCCTGGCCAAGTCACTCAAAGACATTTATTGGGACGTGCGCCCCAAGCCCGAGTTCGGCACCGTTGAAGTGCGGGTGTTTGACACGCCTTTGAGCGTGCGCAAGGCGGTGGCGCTGGCCTCCTTTACCCGGGCATGTTCGGCCCTGGCCCTGAACGGGCAACTGGGCTACGCCCCGATTGCCATTCCCTACAACACCGAACGTGTTAGCCGCTTCATGGCCTGCCGCGATGGCATGGATGCCCGGCTGTTCAACCCGGCGGTGTGCGAATGGATGCCCGCCCGGCAATGGCTGGCGATGCTGGTCGAACGCATCGAGGCGCACCCCACGTGCGATGCCGACATGCGCAAAATCCGCAGCCTGCACCAGCAGGTCGAAAACGAGCAAGACTCCGACACCATGCGCGAGACCTGGGGCAATATTCTCAACGCCTCGCCCAGCATGGCGAACTGGGCACCGGGCCCGCTGGAATACGCCGTGAATTCGCGCGAACATTGCGCGCGTTTGCTGGCATAGGCGTGTGGGGTGGGGGGTTGGGTTTCCCACATCCCAGGCAATAATGGCGCATGTCCACCCGCACGCCGCATGTGCTGCCCCAGCACCTGGATTCGCCCACCATGCGCCAGGCGGGGCGCGACCTGCTGTCACTGGCACTGATGGATGCGCGCAACCATACCCTGCACCTGCTCGACCAGTTTGAGTCGGCCCCCACGCTGACTGTCGTGCCTGCGGATGGCCTGCAGCCGCGCTGGCTGGCGGGCCATATCGGCTGGATGGCTGAGGCCTGGCTGGGCCGCAACACCCAGCGCGGGCGCGGCGCGGCCTGCCCATTCCAGCCTACCCGTCTGGCCTCTATCGAGCCCGAGGCCGACCGCTGGTGGAACCCCGAGCAGATGGACCGCCGTGGCCCCCTTCGCCCGCCAGCGAGGCCCGACCTGGCCACGACCAAAAACTTCTTGCTGCAAACCCTGGAAAGCACGCTGGAGTTGCTGGAGAAAACCGCCGAAAACGACGACACGCTGTATTTTTACCGCCTGGCCCTGTTCCACGAAGACCTGCGCAGCGAGCAGCTCATCACCCTGGCCCAGGTGCATGGCGTGCCCTTGCAACTGCCCTCGCCGGGCAGCCCGCAGCCACGCGACCCGCTGACGTTGCCTGCCTGCGAATGGCAGCTAGGCTCGCCACCCGGCGGTTTTGTGTTTGACAACGAAAAATGGGCCCATCCGGTGGCCGTGCCCACCTTCGAGATCGATGCCCAGCCCGTTACCTGGGCCCAGTTTGTCGAGTTTGTGGACGACGGCGGCTACGACAACGCTGCCTGGTGGATGCCCGAGGGCTGGGTCTGGCTGCAAGCCCTGGCCGAAGGCGAGGGGCGGCGCGGCCCGCGCTATGTGGACCAGATCGGCGTAGCCAGTGGCGCGGTGCTGCAAACCCGCTTTGGCCAGCGTCTGCGCGTGCCCGGTACCCAGCCCGCCATGCATGTGAGCTGGTGGGAGGCTGATGCCTGGTGCCGCTGGGCCGGGCGGCGGCTGCCCAGCGAGGTGGAATGGGAGCGTGCCGCCATCGGTGCCGCAGGCCAGGGCTTTCGCTGGGGCGATGTGCACGAATGGACGGCCAACACTTTCCGCCCCTGGCCGGGCTTCAGCGCCGACCCGTGGATGGCCTATTCCGTTCCCTGGTTCGGCCAGGCCAAAGTGCTGCGCGGTGCGGCGTTTGCCACCCGTGCCCGTATGAAGCACCCCAAGTTCCGTGGCTTTGCCTTGCCCGGCGACGACGTGCGCTTTGTGGGTTTTCGCTCGTGTGCGGTGTAGTGCTATATAAAAAATAGCTACTGGCGTAGGTAGAGCATACGCCAGAGGCACTTTTTTTATAAATTTCACGCTTGACCTCCTGGCGCTGCTGCCGGTGCCGTTTGGATTAGGATGACTGCATCCTCTTGCCTGGAACGCCTTTCACCATGACCGAACCCCGCCTTTGTTACGTCCCGTGCCCCGGTGCCGCGGCCAAGACCAACGCCCCCGACCACACCGGCCACCGCATGGCATATTGGCAGTGGGGCGACCCGGCCAACCCGCACGTGGTGGTCTGTGTGCATGGCCTGACCCGCCAGGGCCGCGACTTCGATGTGCTGGCCCGGTCGCTGAGCCGGTTTGCTCGCGTCATCTGCCCCGACGTGGTGGGCCGGGGCCAGAGCGACTGGCTGCAAGACCCCCAGGCTTACCAATTGCCCACCTACGCGGGTGACATGCTGGCGTTGCTGGCCCAGGTGCACGGTGAAGCGCCTATTTCCACGCTGGACTGGCTGGGCACCAGCATGGGCGGGCTGATCGGCATGGCGCTGTTGGGCACGCTCGGCCTGCCGCTGCCCGTGCCAGTGCGCCGCCTGGTGCTGAACGACATCGGTCCGACGCTGGATGTGGCCGCCCTGCAGCGCATTGGCAGCTACCTGGGCAAAACCGGGCGCTTCGACACGTTGCAGCAGGCCGCCGACGCGATGTGGGCCATCTCTAGTAGCTTCGGCCCGCACACGCCCGCCCAGTGGCTGGCTTTGTCGCAGCACATGGTCCGGCCGCTGGTAGCCGGTGAACCCGCGCTGACCCTGCACTACGACCCGGCGCTGGCCGCCGCTTTTGGCACGTTTACGGCTGAATCTGCGGCTGCAGGCGAGGCCGCGCTGTGGGCGCTGTACGACCAGATCACGGCCCAGACCCTGCTGCTGCGCGGGGCTGAGTCGGATTTGCTGTCTGCAGCCACCGCGCAGGCCATGACCCAGCGCGGACCGCGTGCCCGGCTGGTGGAATTTGCGGGCGTGGGCCATGCGCCCACCTTTGTGGCGGACGACCAAGTCGCCACAGTCGTCGGGTTTTTACAGCCCTGATAAAGTCACCGGATGAAAAGTTTGCCCGCCGCGCAACCCGTCGCGGCACACCCTGAGGAGCGCCTGCCCGGCGTGGTGGCGGTCACCGCCCAGACCCTGCCCGAGCAGGTCAACGCCCTGGCCCGTGCGCGTAATTTTGCCGAGCCGCTGATCGCCGACGAGGTGCTGGACACTGGCGAAAACACCCTGGCCCATGCCGATGCTGTGGCTGCCATCCTGCGCGTGGTGGGCGGCTCCGAGGCCATGCAGGCCGCCAGCTACCTGGTCCACGCCTGTGTGCACCTGAACAAGCCGCAAGAAGTCATTGCCAAGGCCTTTGGGGCCAACTTCGCTGCGCTGGCGGTAGAGACCACGCAATTGATGCGCGTGCAGCGCCTGTCGCGCGGGGCCGAAACCTCGGCCCACCTGGTGGACGACCCGGCGGTGCAGACCGAAAACGTGCGCAAGATGCTGTTGGCTTTTTCGCGCGACCTGCGGGTGGTGATGCTGCGCCTGGCCTCGCGCCTGCAAACCCTGCGCTTCTGCGCCGCCAGCAAAACCCCGGTGTCGCCGGGGCTGGCGCGCGAATCGCTGCAGGTGTTTGCGCCGCTGGCCAACCGGCTGGGCATCTGGCAGATCAAGTGGGAGATGGAAGACCTGTCGTTCCGCTTCATCGAGCCCGACACCTACAAACAGGTGGCACGCCTGCTGGACGAAAAGCGGGTGGCGCGCGAAGCCAACATGGAGCATCTGCGCGCCAGCCTGGAGGCTGAGCTGGCCAGCCAGGGTATCAAGGCAGTTGTGCAGGGCCGACCCAAGCATATTTACAGCATCGTCAAAAAGATGCGCGGCAAGTCGCTGGGCTTCGAGCAGTTGTTTGACATCCGCGCCCTGCGCGTGATCGTGCCTAGCGTGCCCGACTGTTATGCCGCTTTGGGCTGGGTGCATGCCCGGTTCGTGCCCATGGCCGAAGAGTTTGACGACTACATCGCCAAGCCCAAGGGCAACGGCTACCAGTCGCTGCACACGGTGGTGCAGCAAATGGTGGACGGCGTAGCCTGCCTGCCGATCGAGATCCAGATCCGCACCCAGGCCATGCACGACCATGCCGAGCACGGCGTGGCCGCCCACTGGGCCTACAAAGAGGCGGGTACCAAGGGCTACGCCGGGGTGTCGGCCAGCGGCGAGTACGACGCCAAGATCGCTGTACTGCGCCAGCTGCTGGCCTGGGAGCGCGATCTGTCCGGGGCCGCGCCCCAAAGCGCTGACGTGCTCAGCGACCGCATCTACGTGCTGACGCCCGATGCCGCGGTAGTCGAGCTGCCCGCGGGCTCCACCGCCGTGGACTTTGCCTACAGCGTGCACACCAGCCTGGGCCACCGTTGCCGGGGTGCCAAGGTGGACGGCGTGCAGGTGCCGCTGAACACCCCGCTGCAAAACGGCCAGACGGTGGAAATTACCGCCGCCAAAGAGGGGGGGCCGTCGCGCGACTGGCTCAACACCGAGCTGGGCTACCTCGTCAGCCACCGTGCCCGGGCCAAGGCCCGTGCTTGGTTCAACGCCGCCGCCATGCACACCACGGTGGCACGTGGCCGGGAGGCAGTGGAAAAACTGCTCCAGCGCGAAGGTAAAACCGCCATCAAGCTCGACGATCTGGCCGCCCGGCTGGGCTTCAAATCGGCTGACGACCTGTTCGAGGTGGTGGGAAAGGACGAGTTTTCGCTTCGCACCATCGAGACACTGCTGCGTCCGCCCGAGCCAGTGCTGGCCCCGGACGACTACCTACTGCTCAAGAAAACCCGCACTTCCGAGAGTTCGCCCAAAGGCGGCGTGCTGGTGGTGGGCGTGGAGTCGCTGATGACGCAGCTGGCCAAATGCTGCAAACCCGCACCGCCGGATGCCATTTTGGGCTTCATCACGCGCGGCAAGGGGGTCAGCATCCACCGCGCCGATTGCAGCAATTTCCGTGAAATGTCGGTACGCAATGGCGAGCGGGTGATCGAAGTGGAGTGGGGCAGTGGCAAAAAAGAAGGGGCTTCCGTGTACCCGGTGGACGTGTCGGTGCAAGCCGCCGACCGCCAGGGTCTGTTGCGTGACATCTCTGAGGTCTTTACCAAAGAAAAAATGAACGTCATTGGCGTGCAAACCCAGTCGGTCAAAGGCACGGCCTGGATGACCTTCACCGTGGAGGTGGCCGATGCCGCCCGCTTGACCAAGGTGCTGGGCGTGGTGTCGGATGTGGCGGGCGTGCGTTCGGCCCGGCGGCGGTAAAAAGGGCGAGAAACGATGCTATACTAGCGCTCTAAAGTAGTTTAGCTTTAGGCGCGTAGCTCAGCTGGTTAGAGCACCACCTTGACATGGTGGGGGTCGATGGTTCGAGTCCATTCGCGCCTACCAAATTTAAGCCCTGTACATCAGTGATGTACAGGGCTTTTGGTTTTTTGGCCCCTGTTTTTAGGGTAATCCTTGAAGCATTCTGCGCGGTGGCTTTTTAGAATATGTTGCAGTGCAGTAAAGTGCTTCCTTACGCCGCCAACGCCACGAAAACACCACGAAAGACAGCAGTGCCCAGTCATTCTCCGAACAGTGCGCCGAACGATCACCGCGTCATCAAGAAATACCCTAACCGTCGCCTCTACGATACGGATACGTCGACCTATATCACCCTGGCCGAGGTCAAAAAATTGGTCATGGAGCGCGAGCCTGTGCAGGTGATTGATGCCAAGACCGGCGACGACCTGACCCGCGCCATCCTGCTGCAAATCATCCTGGAAGAAGAGGCCGGTGGTGCGCCCATGTTTACCGAGCAGGCGCTGGCCAACATGATCCGCTTCTACGGCAACACCATGCAAAGCTTTCTGGGTCCGTACCTGGAAAAAAACGTGCAAACCTTTGTCGATTTACAGTCCACCATGGGTGAGCAAGCCAAGGGCATGACTCCAGAGGCTTGGGCGCAAATGCTGAAATTGCAGTCGCCCGCCATGCAGGGGATGATGGGCAGCTACGTCGAGCAATCCAAGAGCGTCTTTGTGCAAATGCAGGAGCAAATGCAAAAACAGACTGCCCAAATGCTGGGCAGCTTTGGCCTGAAACCCTAAAATTTTTGAGGGCGGCGACAATACGGGGATGATCGAAGCACTATCCCCCCCATTAGCCCCTAACAAAATACCTAAAGTCGGGTTCGTCAGCCTGGGCTGCCCCAAGGCCTTGACCGACTCCGAATTGATCCTGACCCAGCTCAGCGCCGAAGGCTACCAAACCTCCAAGACCTTTGAAGGTGCCGACTTGGTGATCGTCAACACCTGCGGTTTCATCGACGATGCCGTCAAGGAAAGCCTTGACACCATTGGTGAGGCGCTGGCCGCCAATGGCCGCGTCATCGTCACCGGTTGCCTGGGTGCCAAAGCGGGCGATTCCGGCGGCAACCTGGTGCGGCAAATGCACCCCAGCGTACTGGCCGTTACCGGCCCCCACGCCACCCAAGAGGTGATGGATGCCGTGCATGCCAATCTGCCCAAGCCGCACGACCCGTTTATGGACCTGGTGCCCAACGCTTTTGGCACGGCGGGCATCAAGCTCACGCCCCGGCACTACGCCTATTTGAAGATCAGCGAAGGCTGCAACCACCGCTGCACCTTTTGCATCATCCCGTCGATGCGCGGCGATCTGGTGTCGCGCAATATTGGCGACGTGCTCAGCGATGCCAAGGCTTTGTTTGAAGGCGGCGTAAAAGAGCTGCTGGTGATCAGCCAGGACACGTCTGCCTACGGTGTGGACGTGAAGTACCGTACCGGTTTCTGGGATGGCAAGCCTGTCAAAACCCGCATGCTGGAGCTGGTGCAAACCCTGGCCGACATCGCCGAGCCCTATGGTGCCTGGGTGCGTCTGCACTACGTGTATCCGTACCCCAGCGTGGACGAAATCATTCCGCTGATGGCCACGGGCCGCGTGCTGCCGTACCTGGATGTGCCTTTGCAGCACAGCCATCCCGACGTGCTCAAACGCATGAAGCGCCCGGCCAGCGGCGAAAAAAACCTGGAACGCATCCAGCGCTGGCGCGAAGCCTGCCCGTCGTTGGTGATCCGCAGCACCTTCATCGCCGGTTTTCCAGGCGAAACCGAAGAAGAATTTGCGCATCTGCTGGATTTCATGCGCGAAGCCCAGATCGATCGCGCAGGCTGTTTTGCCTACAGCCCGGTTGATGGCGCTGCCGCCAACGACATTCCTGGCATGCTGCCCTTCGAGCTGCGTGAAGAACGCCGCGCCCGTTTCATGGCCGTGGCCGAAGAAGTGTCTGCCGCGAAGCTGCTCAAGCGCGTGGGCGCCACCATGCAGGTGCTGGTGGATTCCGCACCCGGCATGGGTAAAAAGGGCGGTATTGGCCGCAGCTACGCCGATGCGCCCGAGATCGACGGCATCGTCCGCCTGTTGCCGCCCGAAAAAATCAGCAAAACCTTGAAGGTGGGTGAGTTCACCAAGGCCCGCATCGTGGGCACGCAAGGCCACGACCTGGTGGCGTTGCCGATCTAAGTTGCGCCTGGCTTGCCTGATCTGCATCTGGCAAGCCAAAAAAGGGGCAAAAAAAAGCCGCTAACAACGTTAGCGGCTTTTTTTTGTAAGGTGTGGTGCCCAGAACTGGACTCGAACCAGCACGCCTTGCAGCGCTGCGACCTGAACACAGTGCGTCTACCAATTTCGCCATCTGGGCCCACGAAACTCTCACAATCTGCAATTGGTATTTTGCAGATTTTTAACCAGAAAAAAACCGTCATGGGCATAGCGGTTTTTTCAAGATAAGGTGTGGTGCCCAGAACTGGACTCGAACCAGCACGCCTTGCAGCGCTGCGACCTGAACACAGTGCGTCTACCAATTTCGCCATCTGGGCCCACAAGTTAAAGTATAACATGGGAAAAATAGCGGTTTTGACCTGTGGGCCGAAGGCTTGTTGAAACACCTGCTTTTTCTGAACTACGCTACGGCTCTGCTACCCTTTGGGCATTCCAGTCTGTAAAGAGAGAATACTTATCAAAACGACCAGCCACACCAGCGGCCTGCTGGACGAGATCGAAGGCACCATCCAGGGTCACCGCGATGGACATGGGTTTGTACTGCGCGACGACGGCGAGTCTGACATCTACCTGCCTTCCAACGAGATGCGCGCTGTGCTGCACAAGGACCGGGTCAAGGTCCACATTGTGCGCAGCGACCGCAAAGGTCGCCCTGAAGGTCGGGTTGTGGAAATTGTCGAGCGCCCCCCGCAGCCCATCATTGGCCGCCTGCTGCAAGAAAGCGGCATCTGGCTGGTAGCCCCTGAAGACAAGCGCTACGGCCAGGATGTGTTGATTCCCAAAGCTGGTATCGGCAGCGCCAAAGCCGGGCAGGTGGTGGTGGTTGAGCTGACCGAGCCGCCCGCCTTGTTTGGCCAGCCCGTGGGCCGTGTCAAAGAGGTGCTGGGCGAGGTGGACGACCCCGGCATGGAAATCGAAATCGCGGTGCGCAAATACGACGTGCCGCATATTTTTTCCGATGCCTGTATCGCCCTAGCCCGCACCCTGCCCGACAAAGTGCGTCCCCTAGACAAAAAGAACCGCGTCGATCTGACCGATGTACCCCTGGTCACCATCGACGGCGAAGATGCCCGCGACTTTGACGATGCCGTCTACTGCGAACCCGCCAAAGTGGGCCGTGGCAAGGGTTGGCGCCTGCTGGTCGCGATTGCCGACGTGAGCAACTACGTAGAAACTGGCTCGGCCATCGACGTGGATGCCTACGACCGCGCCACCAGTGTGTACTTTCCGCGCCGCGTGATTCCCATGCTGCCCGAAAAGCTGTCCAACGGCCTGTGCTCGCTGAACCCCGACGTGGAGCGTCTGTGCATGGTCTGCGACATGCTGGTCACGGCCAAGGGCGATGTGCACGCCTACCAGTTCTACCCGGCGGTGATGTTCAGCCACGCGCGCTTTACCTATACCGAAGTGGCAGCGATTCTGGCCAACACCCGCGGCCCCGAGGCCGTGCGCCGCAAAGACCGCGTCACCGACCTGCTGAACCTGCACGATGTGTACCAGGCCCTGCTGGTGGCTCGCAAGGTGCGCGGCGCGGTGGACTTTGAAACCGTCGAGACCCAAATCGTCTGCGACGAAGGCGGCCGCATCGAAAAGATCGTGCCACGCACCCGCAACGAAGCCCACAAGCTGATCGAAGAAGCCATGCTGGCCGCCAACGTGTGCAGCGCCGACTTCATCGCCCAGGGCAAGCACCCCGGTCTGTTCCGCGTGCACGAAGGCCCCACGCCCGAGAAGATCGAGATTCTGCGCAACTATCTGAAAGCCACCGGTATCGGCATGTCGATCAGCGACGACCCAAAGCCGGGCGAATTCCAGGCCATTGCCAACGCCACCAAAGACCGTCCCGACGCGCAGCAAATCCACTCCATGCTGCTGCGCTCCATGCAGCAGGCGATCTACACGCCCATGAATGGCGGGCATTTCGGGCTGGCATTTGAGGCCTATACCCACTTCACCAGCCCGATCCGGCGCTACCCCGATTTGCTGGTGCACCGCGTCATCAAGGCCATCCTGGCGCACCGCAAGTACCAGTTGCCCACCTTGCCGACCCCCGGCGAGGCGCATGCCAAGCTGGCCAAACGCCTGAGCAAGGGCGCGGCCTCCAAGCTGCAGGGCAAGGTCGGCGAGCCCGACATGAAGATCAAGAAGGTCAGCCCTGAAACGCTGGCCTGGCAGGCAGCGGGTCTGCACTGCAGCGCCAACGAGCGCCGTGCCGACGAGGCCAGCCGCGATGTGGAAGCCTGGCTGAAGTGCAAATACATGCGCGAACACCTGGGCGAGGAGTTCGGTGGCACGGTCACCGCCGCAACCGGTTTCGGCATCTTCGTCACCTTGGACGCGATGTACGTAGAAGGCCTGGTGCACATCACTGAGTTGGGTGGCGAGTACTTCAAGTTCGACGAAGCCCGGCAAGAGCTGCGCGGCGAGCGCACCGGCATCCGCTACGCCATCGGCACGCGCGTGCAGGTCCAGGTGAGCCGCGTCGACCTGGATGGTCGCAAGATCGACTTCCGTCTGATCCGCGAAGGCGAAGAACTGGTCAACCGCGCCATGAAAGACAAGGGCGTGCAGCGCGAAGGCGGCAACCGGTCGGGCGGTGATGCCCCTGCACCCAAGCGCTCGGGCCGCAAAGCCGGAGCCGGTGCGCCCCGCGACCGCGACCACGCCGAGCGCGGGCCGATCCAGGCCAGCGCCGCCGCCAAAGCCCCGGGCAAGGCCCCCGTCAAGGGTGGCGCGGCCAAGAAGAAAACCCGTACCCGCCGCTAAAGGACACTAGGTCATGGAAAAGCATCCCAAAGTCGCCATCGTCACCGGTGCAGGCAGCGGTATTGGCCGCGCGGTCGCCCTGGCGCTGCTGGCCGATGGCTACAGTGTTGCGCTGGCGGGCCGGCGTGCGGAACCCTTGCAAGCGGTGGCGCTGGAGTCGGGTGCTGCAGAGCGTGCGCTGGCTGTGCCCACCGACGTGACCGACCCCGCTGCCGTGCAGGCCTTGTTCGAGACGGCGGTAGCCCAGTTCGGCCGGCTCGATCTGCTGTTCAACAACGCGGGCACTGGCACACCCGCCGTGCTGCTCGAAGACTTGAGCTTGGCCCAGTGGCAGAGCGTGGTGAATGTCAATTTCACCGGTATGTTTTTGTGTATCCAGCAGGCGTTTCGGGTGATGAAGGCACAAAGCCCGCAGGGTGGTCGCATCATCAACAACGGCTCTATCTCCAGCAGCACGCCGCGCCCGAATTCCATCGCCTACACCGCCACCAAGCACGGCGTGCGCGGCATGACCAAGACCGCCGCACTGGATGGCCGCAAGTACAACATCGCGGTAGGACAGATCGACATCGGCAACGCCGCCACCGACATGACCAAGCGCATGACCACAGGCGTCCTGCAGCCCAATGGCGAGATGGTGGTCGAGCCGGTGATGGACGTCGCCATCGTCGGCAAGTCGGTGCTCTACATGGACAGCCTGCCGCTGGAGGCCAACGTGCTGTTCCACACCGTCATGGCCACGAAGATGCCCTTCGTCGGCCGGGGCTAGCTCACGGTTAAAGCTGCGCCAGCGCGCTGGCTGTCAGCGGCTGGCCCGCAGGCCAGTCGTCCGCCGCCAGCCCATGCGCGTACACCGCCTCGCAGGCGGCGGCCACCGCGTACTGGCCCATGGCCAGCCGGGCACCCACCATGCCGGCCAGCACATCCCCTGTTCCCGCCGTTGCCAGCCGTCCATTGCCGGTGGGGTTGATGCAGGGAATCTGGCTGGGTGCAGCGATGACCGTGCCCGAACCTTTCAACACTGCCACGCAGGCGAAGCGGTCGGCCAGTTGCTGGGCGGCACCCAGTCGGTCGGCCTGGATCTGGGTGGTGCTGCAACCCAGCAGGCGCGCGGCTTCCAGCGGATGCGGTGTGAGCACCGTGGGCAGGCCCTGGGCGGCACGGGCGCGCAGCTGGGCCTGCAGGGCGGTGTCGGTGGCGATGGCGTTCAGCGCGTCGGCATCCAGCACCAGCCGGGCCGTCTCGGCCAGCACCAGGGGCAGCAGGGCGCGTACCGCTTCGCCACCGCCACAGCCGCATACGACTGCCAGGGCATGCAAGGCCAGGGCGCTGGGGGCGCGGAACATCAGCTCGGGCTGCTGTGGGTGCACGCCCAGGCTGCCACCGTCCAGCAGGCCCACAAAGACCCGCCCGGCCCCCGTGTGCAGCGCGGCGCTGGCGGCCAGCAAGGCGGCACCGGCCATGCCCGGCGCACCGCCGAGGATGGCCACGTCGCCGTAGCTGCCTTTGTGGCTGGCATGGGTACGGCAGGCGGGCACGGGCGCGCCAATCAATTGGGCGGTGGACACGTTGCCTGCGCTAATGCCCAAATCGGCCAGCCAGACTTGGCCGGCGTTGTCACGGCCGTGGCCGGTAAACAGGCCGGGCTTGAGGCTGAGCAGGCACAGCGTATTTTGTGCATAAATTGTGCCGCTACCGCTTATTTCATCTGCACTGTTAGCTATTGATTGAATAGCAAAATTACCGGTGTCGGCCTGCAGCCCGGTGGGCAGGTCGATGGCCAATGTGGGTGCGGGGCTGGCGTTCATGGCGGTAATCCATGCGGCCATGGTGCCAGCCGGGGCGCGGCTACTGCCGATGCCCAGAAGTGCGTCGATGCACAGGTCCCGGGCGGTCAGGGTGGTGGGTGGCGCATCGGCAAAGAGCACGCCTGCGGCGCGGGCGCGGGCCAAGGCGGCCAGGCTGTCGGCGGGGGCGCTAGCCTCTGTGCCCAGCCAAGTCACTAGTACGGTTTTGCCGCGCAGGTGCAGTTGGATGGCGGCCTCCAGCCCGTCGCCGCCGTTGTTGCCGGGGCCGCAGGCGATCCAGATCGTGCGTGCATGCGGGGCCAAAGCTAGGGCCAGCCGGGCCACGGCCAGCCCGGCGCGCTGCATCAGCGTGTGGGGCGGCAGCTGGGCCATGGCGGCCTGCTCGATGCGGCGCGTGGCGGCGGTGTCGAACAGGGGGTGGGCACGGTCAGGGGTGATGCGTTGCATGCCCCGATTGTGCGGGTTCAGTGCCGCAGGCGCTCCAGCCCCAAGCCTTCCATGTCTAGCTCGGGCGCGCAGCCTGCCACCAAGTCGGCGGTGGCGCGGGCGCTGCCGCTGGCCAGGGCCCAGCCGTAGGCTCCGTGGCCCAGATTCAGCCACACGCCGGGCAGGCCGCTGGGGCCGACCAGCGGTGGGCCGTCGGGTAGCATGGGGCGGGCACCTTTCCAGATTTGCACATTGCTGGCCAGCTGGGCCGCACCGGGGAACCAGTCGTACAGCACTTTGTACAGGCGGGCGATGGCGGCTGGGTTTTTGGTGTCGGCGCGGCTACCCATCTCCATGCCGCCCGCCACGCGTACGCGCTGGCCCATGCGGGCGATGGAAATTTGGTACTGCTCATCCACCACGGCGCTGACCGGTGCGTTCAAGGGTTCGCGGATGTGGGCCGACAGCGAATAGCCGTGCACCGCCGCCAGCGGAATCTGCACGCCCAGCGGCTTGAGCAGGGCGGCTGAAGCCAGCCCGGCGCACACCACCACCGCGTCGAAGCGGCGCGGCGTGGCTTCATTTGCTATTGAAACCGTAGCTGCTGGTGCAGGCTCTATATGCGCTACCGTGCGATTGAACTCAAATTGCACGCCCAACTGCTGGGCTGCCGCCTTGAGCTGCATGGTGAACTGGCGGCAGTTGCCCACGGCATCACCCGGCAGGTGGATGGCGGCGGTGAGGGGGGTGTCGGTGTGCAGGGCCGGTTCGCGCCGGCGGGCGGCGGCTGCGTCGATCTGTTGCCAGGCCACGCCTGCGTCACGCAGCAGTTGCAGGCCGGGCTGCGCCTGGGCCAGCGCGCTGTCGGTGCGCAGCAGCAGCAGGCTGCCTTCGCTGCGGTCGTAGTCGAGGTGCAGGCTATGCGTCAGGGATTGCAGGCGCTCTGTGCTGTAAGCGGCCAGGCGCTGCAGTCGGGTGTGCTGCGCCAGGTAGGCGGCGGGTTGGCTGGCGCGCCGCCATTTCCACAGCCAGGCGAGTTCGCTGCCGGTCAGGCCCCAGCCCAGTTGGAGCGGGGCGTTGCGGCTGAACAGGCCTTTGGCGATGGCACCCAGCATGCCGGGGGCCTTCCAGGGGGTGATGGTACCGGGAGCCAGCAGGCCCGCGTTGGCAAAGCTGGCTTCTTCGGCGGCGGCGCTGCAGCGTTCATAAACGGTGACCTGGTGGCCGTCGGCGGCCAGTTCATACGCGGTGCTGGTACCCACTACACCCGCGCCAATCACGGCGACTTTCATGCGGCACACGCTCGCATCTTCTCAAACAACATGGAAAACCTAAATTTATATAAAAAATGCCGTTAGCGCATATAAAACCTGCGCTGGTAGCTATTAAAACTGTAGTGTAGCCTCGGCCTGTAAAGCCAGGTTCAGAATGGTGTCGTCGTGCAGAGCGGCGTGCCACAGCATCAGGCCCACGGGCAGTTCGTCTGCCGTGTGGCAGGGCAGGGAGATGGCGCAGCCGTCCAGCATGTTCACCACGCCGGGGTTGCGCAGCAGCAGGCCGTTAGTGTGGAAGAAGGCATCGTCGCGCTCCATGCCGGGCGCCACATTGGCAATGGGCGGCGCCACGATGGGCACGGTGGGCGACAGCACGGCATCAAAGCCCAGCAGCCGGACTTCCATTTTGGCGATCCAGCTGCTGCGGGCGGCAACCAGCTCAGAGTATTCAAAGGCGCGCATGTGCGCACCCCGCTCAATGCGGGCCAGCACGCGTGGGTCGTAGGCGGCGCGGACATGGCTGCCGCGTGCCAACAGCGGGCGGTGCCAGATGTAGGCTTCTACCGCCGCGAAGCCGCCGGTGGCTTGGATGGCGTGCAGTTCGCGCACTTCTTCCAGTGGAATTTCCACCAGCGTGGCCCCGGCATCGCGCAGGCGTTGCAGGGCGCGCTCGAACGCACGGGCCACCGTGTGGTCCAGGTTGTCCAAAAAGACGCTGCGCGCCACGGCCAGCCGGTAGCTGGACAGCGGGGCCGCGCTACGCACCACTTGGCGCTGGGCCAGGATTTCGTGTGCCAGCACTGCGTCACGCACCGTGCGGGTCAGGGCGCAGACCGTGTCTAGCGTGCTGGACAGCGGCACCGCACCGGCGGTGGGCACCAGGCGGGCAGTGTTCTTGAAGCCGACGATGCCGTTCAGCGCGGCCGGGATGCGGATCGAGCCGCCGGTGTCCGATCCCAGCCCGATATAGGCCGCCCCGGTCGCCACCGACACTGCTGCGCCGGACGACGAGCCGCCTGGCACGCGCGCAACCGGCCCGTGCATGCGGGCCCCGGCGGCCTGGTCGTAGCGCCCGTCCCAGGCGGCAGGTGTGCCGAAATGCGGGTTCACGCCCACGCCCGAAAAGGCGAACTCCGTCATATTGGTGCGCCCCAACAGGCTGGCACCTGCCGAGCGCAGCCGCGCCACGGCCGGGCTGTCTGCCAAGGCGGCTACATGGTTGGCCATGGCCGTGGAGCCCGCGGTGCTGGTGTCACCGGCCACGTCGAACATGTCCTTGATCGATACCGCCAGCCCGCCCAGGGGGCTATTGGCCATGCCAGCCTGCTCCGCGTGGGCCTGCGCCGTGTCGAAACGGGACTGCAAAAAGACATTGCTGCAGGCGGACGACTGGGAAATGGCAACCGACTTTGCCATCTCCGCGGCCGAAGTGCTGTGCCCGGACTGCAGGGACTGGAGGGTGGAGATGAGGTCTGGGCGCATGCGGGGAATCTACTGTGAATAGGGAGTGTGCTAGACTCCTTGGGTTTTGCTGATCGGTCAAACGCGTATCAATGGGTACAGGCTGTTCTCGCAGAACAAATCGCAAACCAGTCCATCAAGGTGTTGCCCTGTGATATTTTCATATATCACAGTGGCAAATCGGACTGGATTTTAGACGCAACCTTAAGGAAAATACCATGTCCGTCAACATGCGCGAAATGCTCGAAGCCGGTGTCCATTTCGGCCACCAAACCCGTTTCTGGAACCCCAAGATGGCCCCGTTCATCTTCGGTCACCGTAACAAGATCCACATCATCAACCTGGAAAAATCGCTGCCGATGTTCCAGGAAGCGACCAAGTTTGCCAAGCAACTGACCGCTAACCGTGGCACCATTTTGATGGTCGGCACCAAGCGCCAAGCCCGCGAAATCGTCGCCGGCGAAGCTGCCCGTGCAGGCGTGCCTTTCGTCGACCAACGCTGGCTCGGCGGTATGCTGACCAACTTCAAAACCGTCAAGACCTCGATCAAGCGCTTGAAGGACATGAAGATCCAACAAGAAGCCGGTCTGGACGCAATGAGCAAAAAAGAACAGCTGATGTTCGCTCGCGAAATGCTGAAGCTGGAAAAAGACATCGGCGGCATCCAGGATATGGTCACCTTGCCTGACGCGATCTTCGTGATCGACGTGGGCTTCCACAAGATCGCCATCCTCGAAGCCCGCAAGCTGGGCATCCCTCTGATCGGCGTGGTCGATACCAACCACTCCCCAGAAGGCATCGACTACGTGATCCCTGGCAATGATGACTCCTCCAAGGCTGTTGCTCTGTACGCCCGTGGCATCGCCGACGCGATCATCGAAGGCCGCAACAGCGCTGGCAATGACGTGGTCAAGGCCGTGGCAGCTGCTGAAAGCGCCGACGAATTCGTGGAAGTGAACGAGGCTGCTGCAGCCTAAGCGTTCCCCATGGCGCGGCGTACCGCTGCGATCAAAGAGGGGCGCAAGCCCCCTTTTTTTTAACCAATTTTGTTTTGAAGACGGAGAAATATATGGCTGCAATTACCGCAAGCATGGTCGCTGAACTGCGTGGCAAAACCGACGCTCCCATGATGGAATGCAAGAAGGCATTGACCGAAGCCGAAGGCGACATGGGCAAAGCCGAAGAGCTGTTGCGCGTCAAGCTGGGTAGCAAGGCGGGCAAGGCCGCTTCGCGCATCACCGCCGAAGGCGTGGTCACCAGCTACTTTGACGGCACCACCGGCGCACTGCTCGAAGTCAACTGCGAAACTGACTTCGTGACCAAGAACGACAGCTTCCTGGCGCTGGCCCAGGGCGCGGTCGAATTGATCGCCAAGAACAACCCTGCTGACGTGGCTGCCCTGAGCGCCTTGGCCTACACCCAGGACGGTTTCGGCCCCACCCTGGAAGATGTGCGCAAGGGCCTGATCGGCAAGATCGGCGAAAACATGACTTTCCGTCGCTTCAAGCAGTTCAGCACCGGCGCTAAGCTGGCCGGCTACCTGCACGGCACGCGCATCGGCGTGGTGGTTGAGTTTGAAGGCGACGACGTGGCTGCCAAAGACGTGGCCATGCACATTGCCGCCATGAAGCCCGTGGCTTTGTCCAGCGCCGACGTACCTGCCGACCTGATCGCCAAAGAGCGCTCGGTGGCAACTGCCAAGGCCGCAGAAGACGCTTCGGTGGCTGTGGCCGCTGGCAAGCCGGTCCAGTCCGACGAAATCGTTGCCAAGCGCATCGAAGGCGGCGTGCAAAAGTACCTGAAGGAAGTCTCGTTGTTCAACCAGTCTTTCGTCAAGAACGACAAGCAAACGGTTGAGCAAATGCTCAAGGCCGCTAGCACCACCGTAAAAGCATTCACCATGTTTGTGGTGGGTGAAGGCATTGAGAAGAAGGTCGACGACTTCGCAGCCGAAGTGGCCGCCCAAGTGGCTGCTGCCAAGGCAACGGCATAAGTTCTCTGACTCTGTACTGACCTATTTTGTCCCTACCATTGCCTACTTTCCCACCATTACGAGGACTCGCCCTATGACCCAAGCCCAACCAGCCTATAAGCGTATTTTGCTCAAGCTGTCGGGGGAGGCGCTGATGGGCGACGACCAGTTCGGCATCAACCGCGACACCATCGTGCGCATGGTCGAAGAGGTTGCCGAAATCACCCGTTTGGGGGTGCAGGTGGCCGTGGTGATCGGTGGCGGCAATATTTTCCGCGGTGTGGCGGGCGGCTCGGTCGGTATGGACCGTGCCACCGCCGACTACATGGGCATGCTTGCCACGGTGATGAATGCGCTGGCGTTGGCAGATGCTATGAACAAGGCCGGTTTGACCGCCCGCGTCATGTCGGCCATCGCCATCGACCAGGTGGTCGAACCCTACGTGCGGCCCAAGGCCTTGCAGTACCTCGAAGAAGGCAAGGTCGTGGTGTTTGCGGCCGGTACCGGTAACCCGTTTTTCACCACCGACACGGCTGCAGCCTTGCGGGGTGCCGAAATCGGTGCCGAAATCGTGCTCAAGGCCACCAAGGTGGATGGTGTTTACACCGCCGACCCTAAGAAAGACCCCAGCGCGTCCCGTTACACCACGCTGACGTTTGACCAAGCGATGTCGCAAAATCTGGGCATCATGGACGCCACCGCCTTTGCGCTGTGCCGCGACCAGAAGCTGCCGATCAAGGTTTTCTCGATCTTCAAACACGGCGCGTTGAAACGCGTGGTGATGGGTGAAGACGAAGGTACGTTGGTTCACGCCTAATTCAGACCTTGGACTACTGAGGAGCATCAAAATGACTATCGCCGACGTTAAAACCAATTTGCAAGCCCGGATGGACCAGTCCATCGTGGCATTCAAGAACAATCTGTCCAAAATCCGCACCGGTCGCGCCAATCCTGGTCTGCTGGACACCGTGCAAGTGGACTATTACGGCTCCATGGTGCCGATCAGCCAGGTGGCCAATGTGTCGCTGATCGACTCGCGCACCATCGGCGTGCAGCCCTGGGAAAAGAACATGGCTGCCAAGGTCGAAAAGGCCATCCGCGACAGCCATCTGGGTCTGAATCCGGCGTCCATGGGCGACCTGATCCGCGTGCCCATGCCCGCCATGAGCGAAGAACGCCGCAAGGAGCTCACCAAGCTGGCCCGTACCGAAGGCGAAAGTGCCAAGATCATCGTGCGCAACGTGCGCCGGGATGCCAACGAAGCCATCAAAAAGCTGGTGAAAGACAAACTGGCCTCGGAAGACGACCAAAAGCGCGCCGAAGCAGACGTACAAAAATTGACCGACCGCTACATCGCCGAAGTCGATCAGTTGGTCGTAGCCAAAGAAGCTGACATCATGGCGGTCTAGGCCTGACAGCGCCGATGGCTACTCTCGTTCCCCACCACATCGCCATCGTCATGGACGGCAATGGCCGCTGGGCGAGCCGGCGTTTCATGCCGCGCCTAGCCGGGCACCACCAAGGCGGGGATGCGCTGCGCCGTTGCGTGCAGGCCTGCCTGGACCGGGGCGTGGGCGTATTGACCGTGTTTGCGTTCTCATCTGAAAACTGGGACCGGCCGGCTGAAGAAGTCTCGGGTCTGATGTCGCTGATGGTCAGCGTGCTGGCCAAAGAGGTGGTCAAGCTCAAGGCCAACGGCGCGCAACTGCACTTTGTGGGCAACCTGTCGGCCCTGTCCGACAAAGTGCGCAACGGCCTGTTGGCAGCCGAAAAAGAAACCGCGGACAACCGCAAGCTGGTGCTTAACATCTGCTTTAACTACGGTGGCCGCTGGGACATTGCCCAGGCCGCGCAGAAACTGGCTGCGGCGGGCGAGCCCATTACCGAAAAAAGCATGGACCGCGCCATGGCCCTGGCCCATTCGCCCGACCCAGACCTGCTGATCCGTACCGGCGGCGAATTTCGTATCAGTAACTTCCTGCTCTGGCAGGCGGCCTATTCCGAGCTGGTGTTCAGCGACAAACTCTGGCCTGATTTTGACGAAGCCGCGCTGGACGAGGCGATTGCCGTCTACAACGGCCGCGAGCGCCGATTTGGCAAAACCTCGGCGCAGGTGGCACCTGTCGCCGTTGGCCTGAATACCTGAGTTTTCCCTATGCTGTTGCAACGCGTTATCACGGCCCTGGTTTTGCTGGCCTTTCTTTTGCCTGCGTTGTTCTATCCGGCTCCTGAACCCCTGTGCCTGCTGGCCATCGTCGCGATTGCCGCCGCCACCTGGGAGTGGGGCCGCATGAATGGCATGTCGCAGCCCAAGTCGGTGGCGCTGGCCATGGCCATGGTGTTTACCTGCCTGCTGTCGTGGATCATGGGTCTGCTGACGGCCCATACGCCCACGCTGTGGACCATTGCCGGTGCGGCCTGGGTGCTCGTGGGCGGCTGGCTGCTGCGCAACGGGGTGAACGGCTGGGCGAACATCGACAAGGTGGTGCGCGGCATTGTCGGCTTTGCCGCCCTGTGGCTGGCCTGGCTGGCCATCTGTCAGGCACGGGTGATTGGCACCAACTTCTTGCTGTCGGTGCTGCTGCTGGTCTGGGTGGCCGATATCGGTGCCTACTTTGCGGGCCGGGCTTTCGGCACGAAATTCTTTAAAAACAAACTCGCCCCTGCCATCAGCCCCGGCAAAAGCTGGGAGGGCGTGTGCGGCGGCATGCTGGGCGTGCTGGTGCTGGCCGTAGCGTGGGTGTGGGCCGATAACGCCTGGGCCTCGCCGGTGGCCAGCCTGTACACCCGGCTGGCGCACCAGAGCGGTGTTCTGCTGGTGGTGGCCGCACTGTTTATGGCGGCGATGAGCGTGGTAGGGGACTTGGTTGAGTCGCTCATCAAGCGCAGCGCCGGGGTCAAGGACAGTAGCGGCCTGTTGCCCGGCCACGGCGGCGTGCTGGACCGGGTGGATGCGCTGTTGCCCACCCTGCCGCTGGCCATGATGCTGGCATCCATAGTCGGTTAAGGACGGACGCATGCGACAGGCTTTGACGATTTTGGGTTCTACCGGCTCGGTGGGTACCAGCACTTTGGACGTGGTCTCCCGCCACCCAGACCGGTTTGAGGTGTTCGCTCTCACCGCAGCCACCCAGGTGGACCTGATGCTGCAGCAGTGCGCGCAGTTCAAGCCCCGCTTCGCCGTGATGGCCAGTGCACCGCATGCCGCGCTGCTGGCTGAGAAGATTAAGCAAAATAGCCTTCCCACCCAGGTACTATCTGCACCAGTAGCTATTGAAATGGTAGCGTCGCACCCCGAGGTCGATGCGGTCATGGCGGCCATCGTTGGCGCAGCGGGCTTGGCCCCGTGCCTGGCTGCCGCCCGTGCGGGCAAGCGCTTGTTGCTGGCCAACAAAGAGGCGCTGGTCGTCGGTGGCGAGGTGTTTTTGGCGGCAGTCAAGCAGGGCGGGGCCTTGCTGCTGCCCATCGATAGCGAACATTCAGCGGTGTTCCAGTCGCTGCCGGAAGACCCGGCGGTCTGGCCCCGGCGCATCGAAAAAATCATGCTGACCTCGTCAGGCGGCCCGTTTCGCACGCGCGACCCGGCCACGTTGCGCGACGTGACTCCCGAGCAGGCCTGCGCCCACCCCAACTTCGCCATGGGCCGCAAGATTTCGGTGGACTCGGCCACCATGATGAACAAGGCGCTGGAGGTGATCGAGGCCAAATACCTGTTTGGCGTAACCCCCGAGCAGATCGAGGTGGTGATCCATCCGCAGCAAATCATCCATTCGATGGTGCAATTCCACGACGCTTCGGTGATGGCCCAACTGGGAACGCCCGACATGCGGGTGCCGATTGCCTACGGCCTGTCCTGGCCCGAGCGTATTGAAAGCGGCACGGCACGGCTGGACTTCTCCCAAATGGCGGCCATGACCTTTGAGGTGCCTGATTTCCAGCGCTTTCCCTGCCTGCAATTGGCCTGGGAGAGCTTACGCGCCCCATCGGGCACCTGTGCGGTGCTGAATGCGGCTAACGAGGTGGCGGTGGCGGCCTTTTTGGATCGGCGCATCCGCTTTGACCAGATCCATGCGATCAATCTTGCAACTTTGGCGGCGGTCAGCCCCTCCAAGCCGCAGACGCTGGAAGATTTGCTGGCGTTGGACGCCCAATCCCGCGCCGTTGCGCAGCAGGCATTGTCCCGTCTGTAGATTCGCCACTAAGGATTCCCATGCTGACCATCGTTGCTTTTATCGTTGCGCTGGCCTTGTTGATTGCGGTGCACGAGTACGGCCATTACCGGGTTGCTGTGGCCTGTGGGGTCAAGGTCTTGAAGTTCTCCATCGGCTTTGGCCAGACCGTGCTGCGCTGGCAACCCAAGGGTTCGCCGACCGAATTTGTCATCAGTGCCTTTCCGCTCGGGGGCTTTGTGAAAATGCTGGACGAGCGCGAAGCGCCGGTAGCGGCCGAAGAGCGCCACCTGGCCTTCAACACCCAGTCTCTGCCCAAGCGTGCGGCCATCGTGGCGGCTGGTCCGGCGGCAAATCTGTTGCTGGCGGTACTGCTCTACGCGCTGGTCAACTGGAGCGGGGTGCAGGAGCCCAAGGCCGTTCTGGCCAGCCCCACCATTGGCTCGGTGGCCGAAAAGGCCGGAATCCAGGGCGGTGAAACCGTCACCCGGGCGGGCTGGGACGGTGAAGATTTGGAAGATGTAGCTTCGTTTGACGAGTTGCGGTGGTTGCTCACCCGGGGTGCGTTGGACAGTCGCGATGTGCGCCTGGAGCTGGCCACGTCCGCCCAAGGGGCCCGGCGCGAGGTGGTGATGGCTTTGGCTCCGCTGCACGCCCAGGATGCCGATGCCCAGCTGTTCCGCACCATCGGTGTGCTTGGCCCCTGGACCCGTCCGGTACTGGGTGAAGTGATGGCCGATGGCGCGGGTGCCCGTGCGGGCTTGGCCAGCGGCGACCTGGTACTGCGGGTGGGTAACACGCCGATTGTGGACGGCCAGCAGTTGCGCGACACCATCCGCAGCTCTTTGTCCGGCGGGCAGGCGCTGGCGCAGGTCTGGCAGATTGACCGGGCGGGTCAGCGGCTGGATGTGAGTGTCACCCCCGAAGTAAAGCCCGATGGTCTGCAGTCGATTGGCCGCATCAGCGCCTATGTGGGCGCACCCCCCGAGATGCTGACCATCCGCTATGGCGTGTTTGACGGCTTGTGGCGCGGCGTGGAGCGCACCTGGGAGGTGTCGGGCCTGACCCTGCGCATGATGGGCCGCATGGTGGTGGGCGAGGCCTCCATCAAGAATTTGAGCGGCCCTTTGTCGGTGGCCGAATACGCGGGCAAGTCGGCCAGCCTGGGCTTTACCCAGTACCTGGTATTTTTGGCCCTGATTAGCGTTAGCCTCGGTGTACTGAACCTTCTGCCCATCCCGATTTTGGACGGTGGGCACCTGTTGTATTATCTTTGGGAGGCCGTCACAGGCAAACGCGTATCCGACGCTTGGATGGAACGCTTGCAGCGCGGAGGCGGTGCAGTGCTGTTGTTGATGATGTCCATTGCACTGTTTAACGATGTCAACCGCCTGTTTGGCTAATATTTATCTGACTGCCCGCTTGGCGCGGCATCAGACCTACCACATTCCATGAAAAATCACTTTAATAGCTTTCGCCTGCGGTCCTTGTCGGCTGCCGTGGCGCTGGTAATGGCTGCCAATACGGCCTGGGCCGTCACCCCTTTCGCCGTCCGCGACATCCGTATCGAAGGTTTGCAGCGCGTTGAACCGGGCACCATCTTTGCGTCCTTGCCGTTCCGGGTGGGCGACACCTACAACGACGACCAGGGTTCGGCGGCCATCCGCACCCTGTTTGCCCTGGGTTTGTTCAAGGACGTGCGGCTGGAAGTCAGTGGTGACGTGCTGGTGGTGGTGGTCGAAGAGCGGCCCACGATTGCCGAGGTCGAGTTTGTAGGCTCCAAAGAGTTTGACAAGGACGCACTTAAAAAATCCATGCGCGACGTGGGTTTGACCGATGGCCGCCCGTTTGACAAAGCCCTGGCCGACCGTGCCGAGCAGGAACTCAAGCGCCAGTACATCAACAAGAGCCTGTACGCCGCCGAAGTGGTCACCACCGTGACCCCGGTGGAGCGCAACCGCGTCAACCTGACCTTCACCATCACCGAAGGCGAGCCCGCCAAGATCAAGGACATCCACATCGTGGGTGCCAAGGCCTTTAGCGAATCCACGCTGCGCAACCAGTTCGAGCTGGACACAGGTGGCTGGCTCAGCTGGTATACCAAGTCAGACCGGTACACCCGCGCCAAGCTGAATGCCGACATCGAAACCTTGCGCTCCTATTACCTGTCGCGTGGTTACCTGGAATTCAAGGTCGACTCCACCCAGGTGGCGATTTCGCCTGACAAGCAAAGCATGTCGATCACCGTCAACGTGACCGAAGGCGAGCGTTTTGTGGTGTCGGCGGTGCGCCTGGAAGGCAATTACCTGGGCAAGGACGACGAATTCAAGTCGCTGGTCAGTATCAAGCCCGGCGAGGCCTATAACGCCGATCTAGTGGCCAAAACCACCAAGGCCTTCAAAGACAATTTCGGTAGCTTCGGCTTCGCGTTTGCCCAGGTCGAGGCCAAGCCTGAAATCGACCGCGCCACCAACCGCGTGGTCCTGGTGATGCAGTCCGAGCCTTCGCGCCGGGCCTATGTGCGCAAGGTCAATGTGGCCGGCAATAGCCGTACCCGAGACGAAGTCATCCGCCGCGAATTCCGCCAGTTGGAATCGTCGTGGTACGACGGCGACAAGATCAAGCTGTCGCGTGACCGGGTAGACCGTTTGGGTTTTTTCAAGGAAGTCAACGTCGAAACGCAAGACGTAGCCGGTTCGCCCGACCAGGTGGATGTGCAAGTGAATGTGGAAGAAAAATCCAGCGGCAGCATCCAGCTGGGGGCTGGTTTCTCCAGTGCCGACAAGCTCTCGCTGTCGTTCAGCATCAAGCAGGAAAATGCTTTTGGCTCGGGCAATTACCTTGGCTTGGAAGTCAACACCAGCAAGTACAACCAGGTAGTGGTGCTCAGCACGGTAGACCCATATTTCACCGACAGCGGCATTTCCCGCTCCATCGATATCTTCCACCGCGCCACCAAGCCTTACAACGACCAGGGCGGCAACTACGAGCTGGTCACCGAAGGTGCTGGCCTGCGCTTTGGCGTACCGTTCAGCGAGCTGGACACGGTGTATTTCGGCGGTAGCTTGGAGCGCACCACCATCAAGCCTGGGACCAACATCCCGGCCGCTTACCTGGCTTATGCCGAAGAGTTTGGCTACACCAGCCTGGCGATTCCGCTGACCATCGGCTGGTCCCGCGATGACCGCGACAGCACCCTGGCCCCCAGCACGGGTGTTTACCAGCGGCTCAATACCGAAGCCGGTTTGTTTGGCGATGCGCATTACCTGCGTACCAACTACCAGTACCAACAGTACGTGCCCCTGACCAAACAATTCACCCTGGCTTTCAATGGCGAGGTTGGTTATGGCAAGGGCCTGGGCGGTCGGCCTTTCCCGGTTTTCAAGAACTTTTACGGCGGTGGTTTGGGTTCGGTGCGTGGCTTTGAGCAAGGCACCCTCGGCCCGCGCGACGTGACCGGATCGGTGATTGGCGGCCCCAAGAAGTTCACCCTGAACACCGAAATCCAGTCGCCGTTCCCCGGTGCTGGCAATGACCGCACGCTGCGCCTGTTTGCCTTTGGTGACATTGGCAATGTGTACGGCGAAAATGACCGGATTCGTTTCGGCGAGATGCGGGCTTCGGCCGGTGTGGGCCTCAGCTGGATTTCTCCGGTCGGCCCCTTGCGTTTAGCCTATGCTAAGCCCATTCGCAAGTTTGCTGGCGATAGAATCCAACCCTTGCAATTCCAAATAGGTACGTCTTTCTAATGAAGAACTTTTTACGCCAATGCGGATCTGGCATTTTGTTCGGGGCTGTGCTCCTGTCTGCCCACGCGCAGGCGGACGAGTTCCGTGTCGGATTCGTCAATACTGACCGTATCTTCCGCGAGTCTGCTGCTGCCAAGACGGCCCAGGCCAAGCTGGAACAAGAATTCGCCAAGCGTGAAAAAGAACTTAGCGATGCCGGTGTGGTCCTGAAAACCGCTTCGGATAAGTTCGAGCGCGAAGCCTCGACCCTGGCGGAAAGCCAACGCACCTCGCGCCAAAAAGTGCTGGTGGACCAAGATCGCGACTTCCAGCGCAAGCGCCGTGAATTCCAGGAAGACCTGAATTCTCGCAAGAACGAAGAGCTGCAGCAAGTGCTGGAAAAGGCCAATAAGGTCATCAAGCAAGTGGCTGAGACCGAAAAGTACGATGCAGTGCTGCAAGAAGCTGTCTATATCAACCCCAAGTACGACATCACCGACAAGGTCATCAAGGCCTTGAACGCCGTTCCCGTCAAGTAATTTTTGAGAGGGGTTCCAGCATGGCGCTGCGTCTAGGCGCGATAGTGGAAGCCCTGGGGGGCGTGTTGCACGGAGATGCGGAGCTGTCCATTGACGGCATCGCACCGCTGGAATCGGCGGGTCCGTCGCAACTGGCTTTCCTCAGCAATCCCAAATACCAGCAGCAACTGGCCTATTCCCAGGCCGGTTGCGTGATTGTGGGCGCGGCCCAGGCCGACATGGCCCTGGCCCGCGGTGCCTGCATCGTGGCCGATGCGCCGTACCTGTATTTCGCCAAAGTCACCCAGCTCTGGAAGCGCCAACGGCCCGTACCTACCGGCCCGGCCGTGCATCCCAGTGCGGTTATAGACCCCAGTGCTCAGATCGATCCCAGTGCCCGTATCGGTCCGCTGTGCGTGGTGGAGCGCGGTGCCCGCATTGGTGCCGACACGGTGCTCAAATCGCGCGTTACGGTGGGGGAAGATTGCAGTATTGGCGCGCGTTGCCTGCTGCATGCGGGCGTGGTGATCGGTGCCGACGGTTTCGGCTTTGCACCCAACGCCGGGGCCTGGGAAAAAATAGAACAGCTCGGCGCGGTGCGCATCGGCAACGATGTGGAAATTGGTGCCAATACCTGTATCGACCGGGGCGCGCTGCTGGATACCGTGATTTCTGACGGCGTGAAGCTCGACAACCTGATCCAGATCGGCCACAACGTCTTCGTGGGTGCCCACACTGCCATGGCGGGCTGCGTCGGCGTGGCGGGCAGTGCCCACATCGGCGCGCATTGCACCGTGGGTGGTGGCGCGATTGTGCTGGGGCATTTGACCCTGGCCGACCACGTCAATATCTCCGCGGGCACGGTAGCCACACGTTCCATCAGCCAACCCGGCCACTACACCGGCATGTTCCCGATTGACGACAACGCCAAGTGGGAAAAAAATGCCGCCTCCCTCAAGCAGTTGCACAGCCTGCGCGACCGCCTCAAGGCAGTCGAGAAAACTTTAGAACAACTCCAACAGAGCCCCGAAAAACCATGATGGATATCCACCAAATTCTCAAGCAACTGCCACACCGCTATCCCTTCCTGATGGTGGACCGGGTGCTGAGCATCGAAAAATCCAAGTCCATCCGGGCGTTCAAGAACGTCACCATCAACGAGCCGTTTTTTGAAGGCCACTTCCCGCGCCGCCCGGTCATGCCCGGCGTGCTGATGCTGGAAGCACTGGCTCAGGCCGCGGCCTTGCTGGCCTTTGATGCACTCGACAAATCGCCCAGCGACGACACCGTGTACTACTTTGCCGCCATCGACAACGCCCGCTTCAAGCGCCCGGTCGAGCCCGGCGACCAGCTGATGCTGGACGTGGAACTGGTGCGCATGAAGTCCGGCATCTTCAAGTTCAAGGGCAAGGGCACCGTGGGCGACGAGCTGGCGGTCGAGGCCGAGCTGACCTGCGCCATGCGCACCATTGCCTGAGTGTTGCGCGCGTGACCGCTATCCACGCCACCGCCCTGGTTGATCTGTCCGCGCAATTGGACGGCTCGGTCACCATTGGCCCCTACACCGTGGTCGGCCCGCACGTGAAAATCGGCGCGGGCACCACGGTAGGGCCGCACTGTGTCATCCAGGGCCACACCACCATTGGCCGTGACAACCGCATTTTTCAATTCAGTTCTCTGGGTGCCGAACCCCAAGACAAAAAGTTCGCGGGCGAACCCACAGAGCTGGTGATTGGCGACCGCAACACCATTCGCGAGTTCTGCACCTTCAACCTGGGTACTGTGCAGGATGCGGGTGTGACCCGGCTCGGCAACGACAACTGGATCATGGCCTACGTGCACATCGCGCACGACTGTCAATTGGGCGACCAGATCACCATGGCCAACAATGCCACCCTGGCTGGCCATGTACAGGTGGGCGACTGGGTGACCATCGGCGGCCTGACCGGTGTGCTGCAGCGCATGCGCATCGGTGCCCACACCATGGTTGGCTTTGCCAGCCATGTGGGCAAGGACGTGCCGCCCTTCATGGTGGTAGATGGCAACCCGCTGGCTGTGCGTGCGGTCAACCTGGTTGGCCTGAAACGGCGCGATTTTTCCGACGCTCGCCTCAAGGCCATCCGCGAAATGCACAAGCTGCTCTACCGCCAGGGCAAAACCCTGGACGAGGCCCGTACCGCCATCCAGGCATTGGATGCGCCCGAAGCGGCGGCCGATATTGCCTTGATGGACGACTTCCTAGCTACTTCCGTCAGCGGCATCGCCCGCTGATGTCCGCCCCCCGCGTCGCCATGGTGGCCGGAGAGGCTTCCGGCGACTTGCTCGCAGGGCTGGTGCTGGACGGCCTGCGTACCCGCTGGCCCGAGCTGCAGGCCAGCGGCATTGGCGGCCCGCAGATGGCCCGGCGCGGCTTCCAGGCGCACTGGCCCAGCGAACGGCTGGCGGTGCATGGCTACAACATGGATGTGTTTCGCCGCCTGTGGGAGCTATTGGGCATCCGCAAGCAACTGCGTGAACGCCTGCTGCGCGAGCGGCCTGATGTGTTCATCGGCGTGGACGCGCCCGACTTCAACCTCGGGCTGGAAGCGGCGCTGAAAACGCAGGGCGTGCCCACCGTGCACTTCGTCTGTCCGTCCATCTGGGCCTGGCGCGCCGACCGGGTGGAAAAAATCCGCCGCGCCGCCGACCACGTGCTGTGCATCTTTCCGTTCGAACCCGCGCTGCTGGCCCAGCACGGTATTGCCGCCACCTACGTGGGCCATCCGCTGGCCAATGTGATTCCCCTGCAGCCGGACCGCACTGCCGCGCGCCAAAAGCTGGGCCTGGCATCTGACGACACCGTGGTTGCCATCCTGCCGGGCAGCCGCCAGTCGGAAGTCAAATATCTGGCTTTGAGGTTCTTTCAGGCTGCAGCGCTTATTCTGCTTGCACAACCAGCTATTAAATTTGTAGTGCCTGCAGTTCCCACGCTGCGCGCGCAGATTGAAGCCCTGGCGGCGCAAGCGGGCATGGCCGGGCGTATCCAGATCGTCTCCGGCCAGTCGCACACCGTGCTGGCTGCCTGCAACCTGACGCTGATCGCCAGTGGCACGGCCACGCTGGAGGCGGCGCTGTTCAAGCGGCCCATGGTGATTGCCTACAACATGCAGTGGATGTCCTGGAAACTTATGCAGCGCAAGCAGCTCCAGCCCTGGGTGGGCCTGCCGAATATTTTGTGCCGTGACTTCGTGGTGCCCGAGTTGCTGCAGGATGCCGCCACGCCGCAAGCCCTGGCCGATGCCTGCCTGCAGTGGTTGCAGCCCGCAGCCTCTGCGAGAATCGCGGCCCTTGAAGCCACATTCACCGCGCTGCACCACAGCCTGCAGCGCGACACCGCCCAGTTAGCCACCGATGCCATCCAAAAAATTATCCGTTCCTGAGCAGGTTCCGCTCGACTGGCTCCCCCGTGGCCTGGTGGCTGGGGTGGACGAGGCCGGGCGCGGCCCGCTGGCCGGGCCGGTGGTAGCCGCTGCCGTGATCCTGGACGAGCGCCAGCCGATTGCGGGCTTGGCCGACTCCAAAAAACTCACCGCTAAGCGCCGCGCCCAGCTGTATGACGAAATCCTGGCCAAAGCCTTGTGTTGCTCGATCGCCGAGGCCAGCGTGGAAGAAATCGAAAAGCTCAACATCCTGCAAGCCACCATGCTGGCCATGCAGCGCGCTGTGCAGGGCTTGCGCCTCAAGCCCGGCCATGTGCTGGTGGACGGCAACCGGGTGCCGGTGCTGGCCATGACCAGCGAGGCTATCGTCCAAGGCGATAACCTGGTACCCGCCATATCCGCCGCGTCCATCCTGGCCAAGGTCACCCGCGACCGCTGGTGTGCCCAGGTGGATGCCGACTATCCGCAGTACGGTTTTGCCGGACACAAGGGCTACGGCACCGCGGCGCACCTGGCGGCGCTGCAGGCGCACGGGGCCTGCCCGTTGCACCGCAAAACATTTGCCCCCGTCACGCAGGTGATGGCACGTATGCCGATGGCGGTGCAGGCATGAGTTCCGACCCCATCACCCACATCCAGTCGCGCGATAACCCGCTGCTCAAAGAGCTGCGCCGTCTGTCGCAAGACAGCACCGCCTACCGCAAACAGGGCAGGGTGTGGCTGGAAGGCGACCACCTGTGCCGCGCTGCGTTGGCCCGAGGCTGGAAACCTGCATTGGCGATTTTTTCAGAGTCTTTTTGGCCTCTAGCCCAGGTGCAATATACACAAGTAGCTACTAAAACAATAGTATTGGCCGATGCGCTGTTTGCCGACCTCAGTAGCCTGGAATCGCCCGCGCAGATGGGCTTTGTGGTGGATTTACCCAGTTCGGCCGCGCTGGACCCGGCGGCAGCTAGCGTCATCCTCGACCGGGTGCAGGACGCGGGCAATGTCGGCTCCATCCTGCGCAGCGCCGGGGCGTTTGGTTTCAAACAAATCATCGCGCTCAAAGGAAGCGCCGCATTGTGGAGCCCGAAAGTGCTGCGTGCGGGCATGGGCGCGCATTTCGGCCTGCGCCTGGTCGAGGGCCTGGAGCCCGAGGTGCTGCAGACGTTAACCGTGCCGATGCTGGTTACCAGCTCCCACGGGGGTGCCTACCTGCACCAGGCCGATCTGCCCTGGCCCTGCGCCTGGGTCATGGGCCACGAAGGGCAGGGCGTGTCGCCCGCGCTGGAGGCCCGCGCCGCCCAGCGCATCCGCATCGCCCAGCCGGGTGGTGAAGAGTCGCTGAACGTAGCCGCTGCCGCAGCGATCTGCCTGCATGCGAGTGGGGCAGGCCGGGGTTAGCAGTACGCGAAGGTCTGCGCCAAGCCCTGCCCGCCCACTTGCGCCCGTATCAGAACTTGTAGGTCACGCTGATATTCACGCTGCGCGGCTCGCCCCAGGTGTAGGTGCCATACCAGTTGAATATCGTGTAGTACTTCTTATCCATCAGGTTTTTGATATTGAGCGTGGCCGACAGCTGCTTGCTGAATTCGTAGCGGGCCATGGCATCCAGCACCCAGTAGTCTTTGACCGTGTGGGCCGTCGTTCCGCCCGCGGGGAGATCCACGTCGCCCCAGGTCTTGTCTTGCCAGCGCGCGCCACTGCCCAGCGTCAGGCCCGATAGGTCGCCACCCAGCTTGTAGCTGGTGTACAGGTTGAACTGGTTGGCCGGGGTGAGCGTGGACACGCGTTTGCCATCCTGGCGCGCGATGCTGTGCGAGTAGCCTGCTTGCACTTGCCATGCTGGCGTGATCTGGCCGGATACCTCTGCATCCCAGCCTTTGGTTCTTACGCCCTGGATCGCACGGTAGGCCGGATCTCCGCTGGGCGTTTTGCCCCCGCTTTCGATCGCGTAGTTGTTTTGCAGCATCTGAAACATAGCCGCGCTGGCGTTCAGCCGGCCTTCGAAGAACGAGGCCTTCGCGCCCAGCTCTTAGTTCTTGCCGTCCAGTGGATCCAGAGTGCGGCCTGCCTCGTCCTGGGTGGACTGCGGCCTGAAAATGCCGGAGTAGCTGCCATAGACCGAGTAGGTCTTGTTGATGTCGTACACCGCGCCCAGATACGGTGTGAATACATTCGACTCGTCTTGCTGCTGCACCTTGTTCTTGTAGTTGGAGATACGGCCACCCGTGATGAGCTTCAGGTCGTCGCGCAGGTTCCAGCGTGCGGTGGTGTAAAGGCCGTTTTCGCGGGTGGTCTCGTCGTCGGTATAGCTGGGCGTACTGCCCCACTGGGGCTCCGGGGAGCTGCCGTTCCACTGGTAGTAGTTGGCGATCGTGCCGTCGGAGGTGTCGCTCATGTTGTAGCCCGCGTTCTTCCAGCGGCGCTTGGCCAGGCTACCGCCCACCACCAGTCCATGCTCGCGCCCCAGCAGCGAAAACGGGCCGCTGGCATACAGGTCGCCTGCGTCGCTGAGGGTGCGCCCGATGAATTTGCCGCGCCACAGGCTGGCACCGCCACCGGTCACCGGGTTGGGATAGCCGCCGGCTGCCCCGCCCAGGGCTGCGTCATAGCCGTTGGTCTGGTGGTTGAGTTGCAGCTTGGTCACCCAGCCGTTGTCGAAGTTGTGTTCCAGCGTGGCGAAGGTGGTGCGGGTGTACTGGTCCCAGTGGCTCCAGTTCGCGCCGTTGTTAAACGAGCGCGGCATCGCGTTGAAGTTGCCGTTGGAGTCGAGCAGCGAGATGCCACCCCAGGTCGATGCCGTGGGCTTGTTGTCTTGCCGGTCGACGCCCACCGTCAACAAGGTGCTGGATGTGAGGTCGGCCTCGACGATGCCGTAGAACACGCCCGTCTTACGCTCATAGCGGTCCATATCCGAGTGCTTGTCTTGGTAAGTGGCCACGCCGCGTGCGCGGATGCTGCCGCTTGCGTTCAGCGCGCCGCCCACGTCTATCTCGCCACGGTAGTTGCTCCAGCTGCCAACGCTGGCGGTAGCATGGCCTTCGAACTTGCGCGTGGGCTTCTTGCGGACCAGGTTGATCGTGGCGCTGGGGTCACCGCTACCCGTCAGGAGGCCGGTGGCACCGCGCAGTACTTCGACGCGGTCGTAGATCGCCATGTCGGTCAGCGTGTTGCCGGCCGAATATGCCGAGTCGCGCGACATCGGAATACCGTCGTACTGGAAGTTCTGGATGGCAAAGTCGCGCGAGTAGTACTGCGTGCGTTCGCTGTCGTAGGTGACGATGCTCACGCCCGTTGACTGTTCCATCACCTGGTCGATGCTGGTGAGATGGAAGTCATCCATCTTTTGGCGCGTGGTGACGCTAATGGACTGCGGTGTCTCGCGCGGCATCAGCACCAGCCGCGTGGCGGTGGCGATGGTGCCTGGCGTGTAGGAGCCGCTGCCTTCGGTGATCTCTCCTAGCTGGTTGGCGGTAACGGTCACTTCCGCCAGGGTGCGTTGGCCGACGGCCACGGGCTGCATGGTCAGCGTTTTGCCGTCCACGCGGCCCTCGATGCCGCTGCCGCGTAGTAGCTCGGCCAACGTCTGGTGGATGTCGTGGTTGCCGCTGACTGCATGCGCTTGTTTGCCTTGCACCAGTTCGGGCGGGAATGCCAGTTGCAGCCCGCTTTGCTGGGCAAACGCGGCCAACGCGGGCGCGAGTGGTTGGGCCGGGATGTTGAAGGCCACGTTTTGTGCCAGCGCGGCCTGTATCGAGAGTGCCACGCCCAGTGCGGCTGTAGCGTAGGCTAGCGCGGTGCGCCGGGATGGAAGATGTTTTGCCATAAGTCGGTTTCTTTCAGGTTGGTGTTCTCACTACCTGTAAGACCGTCGAGTTTGCAAAACCCTGAAAAGATTTGAATAAAAAGTGCGGGCCTAGCGCGCGGCGACTTCCATGCCCCCACCGGGCAGCTTGACGAGCTGTACTGGCAATACCCAGGGCAGGGCGGTCAACCAGTCGTGGGCATCCGCAATGCGCAGGGTGCCGCTGATTTTCAGTCCCCCGGCCGATGCGGCCGTACGCAGGTCGAACGGTGCGTACCGGGCCACTTTTGCTACGGCATCTGCCAGAGGTACAGCGTCGAAGACCAGCGTGCCATTGCGCCACAGCACGACAGCAGCTGCCGTGACAGCTGTGGCATGGCCTGGTCGGATGCGCAGGCTTTGGCCTGCAAGCAGGTCATAGCTGTGGGTGCCGGCCTGAACCTGCACGTGGCCTGCTTCCACCTGGACAAGCACTGTGTCTGCGTTTTCCATCTCGACACCAAAACGGGTGCCGAGCACGGTGACCCGCACATCCAGCGCCTGTGCGGTGAACGGGCGGGCCGGATCGCGCTGCACGGCAAAGAAAGCCGCACCTTGCAATAAATGCACGGCACGGCTCTCCGCCGAATAGGCCACGTCCAGCCTGCTATGTGCGTCCAGTGTGATCTGGGAGCCGTCCGGCAAGCCCTGCTGCAGCGAGCGGCCACGGGGTGTCACCAGCGCCGTTTGCCAGCGCATGGCCTCACGCTGCAGGTGTTGCCAGAGGGCCGCGCCTGTGGCACCGATGGAAAAGATGCCCAGTAACGCGGCCAAGGACTTGCGGCGGTTGGTACGCATGACCGGGGCTTCGCGGCCTGTTGTTGGCGGCGTTCCGCGCCAAGCGTGCAATGCGGTTTCGAGGCGTCTTGTTGCCAGGATGATGTCGCGCTCTACGGTGTTGAGCGACACATCCAGTCGGGTGGCGATGTGCATCTGACTTTCCCCATGCAGGCGGTGGGCAAGGAACACGTCGCACGAACGCTCGGGCAAGGCGTGCAGCACGGCTTCGACGGCTGTGATGGCTTGGCGGTACATGGCACCCTCGGCAACATCGGGTGTCTGTGTGGGACACAGGCCTTCAGTCTGCTCCCGCTCGTGCAGGTAGGTCCGCAGCCAGTGGACACGGCGGAAATGGTTCATGGCCAGGTTGTGTGCCACGGTGAAAAGGTAGGCCCGCGGATCGCCTAGCTGGATATCTGCATCGGTGGTGGGCTTGCGCTCGGCAATTCTCAGCCAGGTGTCGTGTGCCAGTGCACGGGCCTCGTCCATGCTGTCGGTGCGTTTGGCCAGGAAGCGCACGACTTCCTGGTAGTTCTGGTCAAAACCGTCGAGCAGTCTGCGGGTTGAGGCGGCGGAGATGTCCATGGCCCGCGGATGATACATCTAGTAAAGAGAATCATTCTCAATTGAGGCTACTGGTGCGGGGCGGTCGACTAGGGAAAATACCGTGTTTGGGCCCAAGTGCGCGGGAGACGGCGATATAATCGTGGGCTTTCCCGCATCCACGTACGCCTAGCGCCGGTCTTACCGAACCCCCTTCCAGAGCATTTGCAAGAGTTTTCTCTTGGACCGCTTGGGCGTACCCGTAACTATTTCGGAGAACCCAGTGCTTTTGTCTCTCAAGGGAACCTTCCCATCCGCCATCTTGGCGCTCGCAGACGGCACGGTCTTTGTTGGCAACTCCATTGGAGCCCCCGGCTCCACCGTTGGCGAGGTGGTGTTCAACACCGCCATGACCGGCTACCAGGAAATCCTCACCGACCCCAGCTACTGCCAGCAGATCGTCACCCTGACGTACCCGCACATTGGCAATACCGGCATCAATGTGGAAGACGTGGAGGCCACACGTGTCCATGCCGCCGGTTTGGTCATCAAAGACCTGCCGCTGGTCGCCTCCAACTTCCGAAGCCACCTCACTTTGTCGGACTACCTGGTCCAGCAAAAGACGGTCGCTATCGCCAACCTCGACACCCGCAAGCTGACCCGCCACCTGCGCACCCATGGCGCGCAAAACGGCTGCATCCTGGCGTTGCCCGCAGGCGAGGGTATCTCGACCGAGCGCGTGGCCCAGGCTGTGGCTGCCGCCCAGGCGGCCCCCAGCATGGCGGGCCTGGATCTGGCCAAGGTGGTCTCTACCAAGGAAGCCTACGTCTGGACCCAGACCGAATGGAACCTGGTCGGCGGCTACGGCAACCAGGACGCGCCGCGTTTCCATGTAGTGGCGTACGACTTTGGGGTCAAGTTCAATATCCTGCGCATGCTGGCCAGTCGCGGCTGCAAGGTCACCGTGGTGCCCGCGCAAACCAGCGCCGCCGAAGTGCTGGCGCTCAAGCCAGACGGCGTGTTCCTATCCAACGGCCCCGGCGATCCGGAGCCTTGCGACTACGCGATTGCCGCTGCGGCAGCGTTGATCGAATCCGGCATCCCCACCTTCGGCATCTGCCTGGGCCACCAGATCATGGCCCTGGCCAGCGGTGCCAAGACCTTCAAAATGAAGTTCGGCCACCACGGTGCCAACCACCCGGTCAAAGACCTGGATAACGACCGCGTTAGCATCACCAGCCAGAACCACGGTTTTGCGGTGGATGCGGCCACGCTGCCCGCCAACCTGCGCGCCACCCATATCAGCCTGTTCGACGGCACGCTGCAAGGCCTGGCCCGTACCGACAAGCCCGCGTTCTGCTTCCAGGGTCACCCTGAAGCTTCGCCCGGCCCGCACGATATCTCGTACCTGTTTGACCGCTTTACCGCACTGATGGAGACAACAAAAAATGCCTAAGCGGACCGACCTCCAAAGTATCCTGATCATTGGCGCTGGCCCGATCATCATCGGCCAGGCCTGCGAGTTTGACTACTCCGGCGTGCAGGCCTGCAAGGCGTTGCGCGAGGAGGGCTACCGCGTCATCCTGATCAACAGCAACCCCGCCACGATCATGACCGACCCGGCCACAGCCGACGTTACCTACATCGAGCCCATCACCTGGCAGACGGTTGAGAAGATCATCGCCAAAGAGCGCCCCGATGCTATTTTGCCCACCATGGGCGGCCAGACTGCGCTGAACTGCGCGCTGGACCTGTGGCACAACGGCGTGCTGGCCAAGTACACCGGCGCGGCCACCGGCAAGCCGGTCGAGCTGATCGGTGCCAAGCCCGAAGCAATCGACAAGGCCGAGGATCGTCTGAAGTTCAAGGACGCGATGACCAAGATCGGCCTGGGTTCGGCCCGTTCCGGCATTGCGCACAGCATTGAAGAGGCCTGGACGGTACAAAAGACCCTGGGTTTCCCCACCGTCATCCGCCCCAGCTTTACCCTGGGCGGCACTGGCGGCGGCATTGCCTACAACTCGGAAGAGTTCGAAACCATCTGCAAGCGCGGCCTGGAAGCCTCGCCCACCAACGAGCTGCTGATCGAAGAGTCGCTGTTGGGCTGGAAAGAGTACGAAATGGAAGTGGTGCGTGACACTGCCGACAACTGCATCATCGTCTGCTCCATCGAAAATCTGGACCCGATGGGCGTGCACACCGGTGACTCCATCACCGTGGCCCCGGCCCAGACCCTGACCGACAAGGAATACCAGCTGCTGCGCAACGCCAGCCTGGCGGTGCTGCGCGAAATCGGCGTGGACACCGGTGGCTCCAACGTGCAGTTCTCCATCAACCCGGAAGATGGCCGGATGGTGGTGATCGAGATGAATCCGCGTGTGTCGCGCTCCTCGGCACTGGCCTCCAAGGCTACGGGTTTCCCGATTGCCAAGGTGGCGGCCAAGCTGGCCGTGGGCTACACGCTGGACGAGCTGCGCAACGAGATCACCAACGGTGCCACCCCGGCCAGCTTCGAGCCCAGCATCGACTACGTGGTCACCAAGATCCCGCGTTTTGCGTTCGAAAAATTCCCCACTGCCGATTCGCGCTTGACCACGCAGATGAAGTCGGTGGGTGAAGTCATGGCCATGGGCCGCACCTTCCAGGAGTCCTTCCAGAAAGCCCTGCGCGGCCTGGAAGTGGGCGTGGACGGCATGAACGAGAAAACCCAGGACCGCGAAGTGCTGGAAAAAGAACTCGGCGAGCCCGGCCCCGAGCGCATCTGGTACGTGGGCGACGCGTTTGCCGCCGGTTGGACGGTGGACGAAGTGTTCGCCCTGACCAAGATCGACCCCTGGTTTTTGGTGCAGATCGAGCAGATCGTGAAGATCGAGCTGGAGCTGGAAACCAAACACCTCGACGAGATCGATGCCGCCACCCTGCGCGCGCTGAAGCAAAAAGGCTTCTCCGACCGCCGCCTGGCCAAACAGCTCAAGACCACCGACACTGCCATCCGCCAAAAGCGCATCGCGCTTGGCGTGCGCCCGGTGTACAAGCGCGTGGACACCTGCGCGGCCGAATTCGCCACCGACACCGCCTTCCTGTACTCGACCTACGAGGCCGAAGGTGGTGAGTGTGAAGCTGCGCCTACCGACAAAAAGAAGATCATGGTGCTGGGCGGCGGACCGAACCGCATCGGCCAGGGCATCGAGTTTGACTACTGCTGCGTGCACGCCGCGCTGGCGATGCGTGAAGACGGGTACGAGACTATCATGGTCAACTGCAACCCCGAAACCGTGTCCACCGACTACGACACCAGCGACCGACTGTACTTTGAGCCGCTGACGCTGGAAGACGTGCTGGAAATCGTCGACAAGGAAAAACCTTTTGGCGTGATCGTGCAGTACGGCGGCCAAACCCCGTTGAAGCTGGCACTCGATCTGGAAGCCAATGGCGTGCCCATCATCGGCACCAGCCCCGACATGATCGACGCGGCCGAAGACCGTGAGCGCTTCCAGAAGCTGCTGCACGAACTCGGCCTGCGCCAGCCACCCAATGCCACGGCCCGTACCGAGCCCGAAGCGCTGGAGAAAGCCGCCGCCCTGGGCTACCCCTTGGTGGTGCGCCCCAGCTACGTGCTGGGTGGCCGGGCGATGGAAATCGTCCACGAGCAGCGCGATCTGGAGCGCTACATGCGCGAGGCCGTCAAGGTCAGCCACGATTCGCCGGTGCTGCTGGACCGTTTCCTGAACGATGCCATCGAATGCGATGTGGACGCGATTTGCGACGGCCAGCGCGTATTCATTGGCGGCGTGATGGAGCACATCGAGCAAGCGGGCGTGCACAGCGGCGACTCGGCCTGCTCGCTGCCCCCGTACTACCTGTCGGCCGCTACGGTGACCGAAATCAAACGTCAGACCACGGCCATGGCGCACGCGCTCAAGGTGGTGGGCCTGATGAACGTGCAGTTCGCTATCCAGCATGTGGACGGCCAGGACGTGATTTACGTGCTGGAAGTGAACCCGCGTGCCTCGCGCACTGTGCCTTTTGTCAGCAAAGCCACCGGCATCCAGCTGGCCAAGGTGGCCGCGCGTTGCATGGTCGGCCAGTCGCTGGACGCGCAGGGCATCTTCAAGGAAGTCACGCCGCCGTATTTCAGCGTCAAGGAAGCCGTGTTCCCGTTCGTCAAGTTCCCCGGTGTGGACACGATTCTCGGCCCCGAGATGAAGTCCACCGGCGAGGTGATGGGCGTGGGCAAGACCTTTGGCGAGGCCTTTGTGAAGTCGCAAATCGGCGCGGGCACCAAGCTGCCACGTTCGGGTAAGGCGTTTGTGTCGGTTAAAAACAACGACAAGGCGCGTGCCGTGGAAGTGGCGCGTGGTTTGGCTGCGCTTGGCTTTGATTTGATCGCCACCAAGGGCACCTCGGCGGCTTTCCAGGCTGCAGGCATTACCTGCACCACGGTCAACAAGGTCACCGAAGGCCGGCCGAACATCGTGGACATGATCAAGAACAACGAGATTGCCTTGGTCATCAACACCGTGGAAGAGCGCCGCAATGCGATTGCCGATTCGCGCCACATCCGTACATCGGCTTTATTAGCCCGCGTTACCACCTTCACCACCATTTTTGGTGCCGAAGCGGCGGTGGAAGGCATGCAATACCTGGACGACCTCGGGGTCATCTCGGTACAGGAAATGCATGCGCAGTTGTTGGCTTAAGCCGTATTTGGAGTTGTAACCATGTCTACCCTACCCATCACCAAACGCGGCGCGGAATCGCTCAAAGCCGAATTGCACAAGCTCAAGACGGTGGAGCGCCCCTGGGTGATCAACGCCATCTCTGAGGCCCGCGCCCAGGGCGATTTGAGCGAAAACGCCGAATACGAAGCCGCCAAAGACCGCCAGGGCTTTATCGAAGGCCGCATCCAGGAGGTCGAAGGCAAGTTGTCGGTGGCCCAGATCATCGACCCCACCAGCCTGGATGCCGGTGGCCGTGTGGTCTTCGGTGCCACGGTCGATCTGGAAGACGAAGACAGCGGGCAGGCCGTGCAGTACCAGATCGTGGGCGAAGACGAGGCCGACCTCAAACTGGGCCGCGTCAACGTCTCCAGCCCCATTGCCCGCGCCCTGATAGGCAAGGAAGTGGGCGACACCGCCGAGGTGAATGCGCCTGGCGGCATCAAGCGCTTTGAGGTGATCGCCGTCAGCTACATCTGATAGCGATGCGCCAACGCTTGCCCGTGCTGCTGGCAGCCCTCTGGTGGGGCAGTCTGAGCACGCTGGGCTTCATGGTGGTGCCGATGTTGTTTGCGGTACTGCCTACCCCGGCCATGGCCGGTGGCATGGCCGCCAAGCTGTTCACGGCGCAGACCTGGCTGTCGATGGCCTGCACGCTGGTCTTGCTGTTGATTTTTAGATCAAAACAGGGCCTAGCGCAGATAGCACCTACGCATGCAGCTACTATTTTTATAGCATTCGGGTTTTTGGCGGCAGTACTAGTGGAGTTTGCTATCTCGCCGCACATCGTGGCGCGGGAGAACTTGAAACTGTGGCACGGCCTGGGCAGTGCCTTGTACCTGCTGCAATGGCTGGCAGCGGGCGCGACACTCTGGAAAGTGTCGGCCCAACGCGCCTAGACCAGGGCTAGATCAGGTCTGGCTGCGCTTTTTCAGGCTGGTCTTTGGCTTTGGTTTGGCGCGTTTCACCGTGCCACCTGCGGTCAAACGCTGGTTGCCCAGCACGCGCAAAGTTTTCACTTCAGGGCGTTGGCCACCGCGGGTGCTGTGTTTGAGCACCTTGAAATCGCGTGGACCGGCCATGCGGTCTTCGTCCACCCGGCGCTCCTTGGTGATTTCGGGTTGCGGGCGCCACAGCACCAGCAGCTTGCCGATGTGCTGGATGGGGGCTGCGCTCAGTTCTTCGGCCAGGGCCAGGAACATGGCTTCGCGGGCGACACGGTCGTCCGAGAAAACGCGGACCTTGATCAGGCCGTGGGAGTTCAACGCGAGGTTGACTTCTTTGACGACAGCGGGGGTTAAACCGTCGCTGCCCACCATCACCACAGGGTTTAAATGGTGGGCTTCGGCGCGGTGCACCTTGCGCTGGGCAGGGGTAAGTTGTATTTGAGACATGTGCGTATTATCAAGGCCAAGATGAAAGTTAAAACACAAAGTAAAAAAGTCAACAAGGCGTGGCTTAACGACCACGTCAACGACCCCTATGTCGTGTTGGCCAAACGCGAGGGTTACCGTGCCCGCGCAGCCTATAAATTGAAGGAGATTGACGAGACTTTCCACCTCATCAAGCCTGGCCATCTGGTGGTCGATCTGGGCTCTACCCCCGGGGCCTGGTGCCAGTACGTGCGGCGCAAGCTGTCGCCCAAGACGGCGGCGGGTGGCGGTGCGGCGGTAGGCGCGCTCAATGGCAGCATCATCGCCATCGACCTGCTGCCCATGGAGCCGGTGGAGGGTGTGGTGTTCTTCCAGGGCGATTTCCGTGAGGACGAGATGTTGGGCAAATTGACCCAGGCCATGGACGGGCGACTGGCCGACGTGATCCTGTCGGACATGGCGCCTAACCTGTCGGGTATCCACGCCGCCGATGCCGCGCGCATCGAGGGCCTGGTCGAACTGGCGGTGGATTTCTGCCACGGCCACTTGAAGCCCCAGGGGGCACTGGTGGTCAAGTTGTTCCACGGCGGGGCCTACGACCCGCTGGTGAAGCTGTTCAAGCAGACCTTTAACCTGGTCAAACCCATCAAGCCCAAAGCTTCGCGCGACAAATCGACCGAAACCTTTTTGGTCGGCGTGGGCTTGAAAATCGCACCCAAAACCGCACAAATAGAGCCTGAAAACGGCCAAGGAACCGCCTAAACCCTTGTTGGCCCTATGGCCGCCATAGTCAAGAATTGCCGTATGGGCACTTGAAACGCCTAAAATAGTACGCACTTACGTTGAAGTCTTTCCTACCGGAGCCTTGCTTGAAAAATCCGTGGTTTTCCAAAATTGCCGTCTGGCTCGTCATTGCGATGGTGCTATTCACGGTTTTCAAACAGTTCGACACCCGCGCGGGTGTGAGTTCTGGTTATGTGGGCTATTCGGACTTTTTGGACGAAGTACGCAGCAAACACATCAAATCCGTCACCATCCAAGAGGGTCAGGGCGGCACGGAGATTGTGGCCGTCACCAATGACGACCGCCGTATCCGCACCAATGCCACTTACCTCGACCGCGGCCTGGTGGGCGACCTGATCGCCAACAACATCAAGTTCGATGTCAAACCCCGCGAAGAAGGCTCCTTGCTCATGACCCTGCTGGTCAGCTGGGGCCCGATGCTGCTGCTGATCGGCGTGTGGGTGTACTTCATGCGCCAGATGCAGGGCGGCGGCAAGGGCGGGGCGTTCAGCTTCGGCAAGAGCAAAGCCCGCATGATGGACGAGAACAATAACGTTGTGACCTTTGCCGACGTGGCCGGTTGCGACGAAGCCAAGGAAGAAGTCAAGGAAGTTGTTGATTTTCTGAAAGACCCGGCCAAGTTCCAAAAGCTCGGTGGCCGCATTCCACGCGGTCTGCTGTTGGTTGGCCCTCCTGGCACCGGTAAAACTCTGCTGGCCAAGAGCATTGCAGGCGAAGCCAAAGTGCCTTTCTTCAGCATCAGCGGTTCTGATTTCGTGGAAATGTTCGTCGGTGTGGGCGCTGCCCGGGTCCGCGACATGTTCGAAAACGCCAAAAAGAATGCACCTTGCATCATCTTTATCGATGAAATCGATGCCGTGGGCCGCCAACGCGGTGCCGGCCTGGGTGGTGGCAACGACGAGCGCGAACAAACCCTGAACCAGATGCTGGTCGAGATGGACGGCTTTGAAACCAACCTCGGCGTGATCGTGGTGGCTGCCACCAACCGCCCCGACATTCTGGACGCAGCCCTGCTGCGTCCCGGTCGCTTCGACCGCCAGGTCTATGTCACGTTGCCCGATATCCGCGGCCGTGAGCAGATTTTGGTTGTCCACATGCGCAAGATTCCGGTCAGCCAGGACGTGAACCCCAACGTGATTGCCCGTGGCACGCCCGGTATGTCGGGTGCTGATCTGGCCAACCTCTGCAACGAAGCCGCGCTGATGGCGGCCCGCCGCAGTGCCCGCGTGGTGGAAATGCAAGACTTTGAAAAGGCCAAGGACAAGATCCTTATGGGCCCCGAACGCAAGAGCATGGTTATGCCCGAGGAAGAGCGTCGCAACACGGCCTACCACGAGTCCGGCCACGCCCTGATCGGCAAGCTGCTGCCCAAGTGCGACCCGGTGCACAAGGTCACCGTGATCCCCCGTGGCCGCGCCCTTGGTGTCACCATGAGCCTGCCCGCCCAAGACCGCTACAGCTACGACAGCGAATACATGCTGAGCCAGATCAGCATGCTGTTCGGTGGCCGTATCGCCGAAGAAGTGTTCATGAACCAGATGACCACCGGTGCCAGCAACGACTTCGAGCGCGCTACCTCCATCGCCCGCGACATGGTGACCCGCTACGGTATGACCGATGCGCTGGGCCCCATGGTTTACGCCGAAAATGAAGGTGAAGTGTTCTTGGGCCGCTCGGTCACCAAGACCACCAACATGAGCGAGCAGACCATGCAAAAGGTCGACAGCGAAGTGCGCCGCATCATCGATCAGCAGTACTCCCTGGCGCGCAAGCTGATCGAAGACAACAGCGACAAAATGCACGCCATGGCCAAGGCGCTGCTCGAATGGGAAACCATCGATATGGAGCAGATTGACGACATCATGGCCGGGCGCGAGCCCCGTCCACCGAAAGACTGGACACCCCGCACGCCTACCGGTGGCGGCAGCAACGGTGGCAGTGGTGGCGCACCCGTGGTGGCGGTAGAGCCTGCACACACTGCTGCATAAGCTGTTGTGATTTCGATAACGGGGCCTTTGGGCCCCGTTTCTATTTCTGATAATTTCTCAACTCCCATGCTCTGGCAAACCACCCGCTTTCGCATTGATCTGGCCCAGCCCCAGGTGATGGGCATCGTCAATGCCACCCCCGACTCCTTTTCTGATGGTGGGCAACATGCCAGCACCTCGGCTGCCCTGGCGCACTGCGAGCAGTTGCTGCGTGATGGTGCCCATATTCTGGATATTGGTGCGGAATCCACCCGCCCCGGCGCACAGCCGGTGCCGGTGGAGGAGGAACTGGCCCGTCTGTTGCCGGTGCTGCGGGCTGCCACCACACTGGGCGTGCCGATTTCGGTCGATACCTACAAGCCCCAGGTCATGCAGGCCGCGCTGGATGCCGGCGTAGACATCCTCAACGACATCTGCGCCCTGCGCTGGACCGACCCGGCCCATCCGTTGGTCGCTACGGATGTAGTGGCACAGCACCCGTCTTGCGGCGTGTGCCTGATGCACATGCACCGTGAACCGCAGACCATGCAGGCCGAACCCATGCAAGGCGACGTGGTCACGCAGGTGCTATCGTTTTTGGAGCAGCATGCGCAGGCGTTGTCTACGCTAGGCATAGAAAAGACCCGCATCGTGCTGGACCCTGGCGTTGGCTTTGGCAAAACCGTAGCCCAAAACTTTGCCCTGTTGGCAGGCCAGCAAGCGCTGCTGGCCTTGGGATACCCGCTGCTAGTGGGCTGGTCGCGTAAATCGTCGCTGGCTGGTATGGCCGATGTTCCCCTCGGCCCGGGGGAGCGCCTGGTGCCCAGCGTGGCCGCAGCCTTGCTGGCCGTGGAGCGCGGTGCACGCGTGGTGCGGGTCCATGACGTGGCCGCAACAGCGCAGGCCCTCAAGGTCTGGGATGCGGCGCGTGTCTGAATACACAATGTATCCAGATTAGAGCCAACTGCGGTGTAATCACCCGCACAATCCTCACCGGCCAGGCCTGCATGTGCTGCGCAGGCCGAGTCCAAAAATAAAAGGAAAACAATGACCCGTCAATATTTCGGCACCGATGGCATCCGCGGTACCGTAGGCAAGCACCCCATTACCCCTGACTTCGTTCTGCGCCTGGCCCATGCGGTTGGCCGCGTGCTCAAGCAAACCGAAGCCCGCCCCACGGTGCTGATCGGCAAAGACACCCGTATCTCTGGCTACATGCTGGAAAGCGCGCTCGAATCCGGCTTCAATTCCGCCGGTGTGGACGTGGTGCTGCTCGGCCCTCTGCCTACGCCCGGTGTGGCCTACCTGACCCGTGCGCAGCGCGCCAGCCTGGGTGTGGTCATCAGCGCCAGCCACAACCCATACCCTGACAACGGCATCAAGTTCTTCAGCGCACAGGGTGCCAAGCTGTCCGATGCCTGGGAACTCGCGGTCGAAGCCGCGCTGGACACACCGCCGGTCTGGGCCGATTCCGCCTCGCTCGGCAAGACACGTCGCATGGAAGACGCGTCCGGCCGGTACATTGAATTTTGCAAAAGCACCTTCCCCAACGCCCTCACCCTCAAGGGCGTACGCATCGTGGTCGATGGTGCCCACGGTGCGGCCTACCAAATCGCCCCCAAGGTGTTCCACGAGTTGGGTGCTGAAGTCATTGCCATCGGCTGTGCACCCGATGGCATCAACATCAATGAAAAAGTCGGCGCTACCCATCCCCAGGCCTTGGTCGATGCCGTCAAAGCCCACCGTGCCGACTTCGGCGTGGCGCTGGACGGCGATGCCGACCGCCTGCAAATGGTCGATGCCGATGGCCGCCTGTTCAACGGCGATGAAATTCTGTACTTGATGGTCAAAGAGCGCTTGTCGCGCGGCGGCAAGTCATCCAGCAAACGCGCGGCCGATGCTGTGCCTGGCGTGGTCGGCACGCTGATGACCAATATGGCTGTAGAGCTGGCGCTGAAAGACAAGGGCGTAGAACTGGTCCGAGCCAAAGTAGGCGACCGCTACGTGCTGGAAGAGCTGGAAAAGCGTGGCTGGCTGCTGGGCGGCGAAGGCTCCGGCCACCTGCTGGCGCTGGACAAGCACACCACCGGCGACGGCCTGGTCAGTGCGCTGCAGGTCCTGCAAGCCTGCGTGCGCAGCGGTCAGACCTTGGCCGAATTGCTGGCCGACCTGACCCTGTTCCCGCAAACCCTGATCAACGTGCGCCTCCAGCCCGGCCAAGACTGGAAAGCCAACACCCAGCTCCCCCTGGCCACCAAAGCCGCCGAAGCCGAACTCGGCAACAACGGCCGCGTGTTGATCCGCGCCAGCGGCACCGAGCCCCTGGTCCGTGTGATGGTCGAGGCGCGCGATGCGGCCCAGGCGCAGGCCTGTGCGGAGCGGATTGCGGCTACGCTGCGGTAATTCGCCCCCAAGGAGGGCGTGGCAGGGGTGTGTCACACAACCGCCACGTAACTTACACACCTGCGTCACACCCCGCTTTCAGACTCTCTCCTACACACAGGAGAAGTCCATGAAAGAACTGCCCACCCCCACCTTCGCGCTGTCGCCTATTTCTCTGGTGTCGGCGTTCCATCCGGCATCCCTGCTGCGCGGGGCGCTGCACAGGCGTGACGAGCGGGTGGCTGTGCCCAGCCCCCGTGTCGAGGCGCAGCCTGCCACGGGCATCGCTGTGTCCTGGGCGCGGCACCAGGACGAAATCCGGGAAGCCCAACGCCTGCGCTACCAGGTGTTTGCCGTCGAGATGGGCGCGCGCCTGTCCACCCGGCTGCCAGGGCACGACGTGGATTTGTTTGACGATTTTTGCGAACACCTGCTGGTGCGCGATGTGGCCAGCAACGCCGTGATTGGCACCTACCGGGTGCTGACCCCGGTGCAGGCCAAGCGCGTGGGCAGTACTTACAGCGATACCGAATTTGATCTGGTGCGCTTGCGTAACCTGCGCAGCCGCATGGTGGAACTGGGCCGCAGCTGCGTGCACGCCGACCACCGCCACGGCGGCGTGATTCTGGCCCTGTGGGGCGCGCTGCCGAGTTCATGCAGCGCAACGAGCTGGACACCATGGTCGGCTGCGCCAGCATCCCCATGCTGCACAACGGCGTGGTGGGGGGTGATGCGGCGGCCAGCATTTGGCGGCAGTTGCAAAAAACGCACATGGCCCCGATCGAATACCACGTGCAGCCGCGCCTGGCCTTGCCTATCGAGC
>NZ_JANXMU010000049.1 GCF_025354435.1 Rhodoferax sp. | reverse complement strand
CGCAACGCCATCCGCATGGCCGCGCTGATGAAGCTGCGCGTGGTGCACGTGTTCACCCACGACTCCATCGGCCTGGGCGAAGACGGCCCGACCCACCAGTCGGTCGAACACGCCGCCAGCCTGCGTTTGATCCCCAACCTGGACGTGTGGCGTCCGGGCGATACCGCTGAAACCGCCGTGGCCTGGGCCGTGGCCCTGGAAAGCAAGAGCCGCCCCAGCGCCCTGCTGCTGAGCCGCCAGAACATCGCCTACGCCGCAAAGACCGACCTGGGCGAGATCAGCCGCGGTGCCTACGTGCTGTCCGAGCCCAGCGCCGTTGGCCTGAAGAAGAAGGCCCAGGCCGTCATCATCGCCACCGGCTCCGAAGTGCAACTGGCCCTGGCCGCCCAGGCCCTGCTGGCCACGCAAAAAATCGCCGTGCGCGTGGTCTCCATGCCCAGCAACAGCGTGTTTGACCGCCAGACCGAAGCCTACAAAACCGAAGTGCTGCCGGTCGGCGTGCCCCGCATCGCGGTCGAAATGGGCGTGACCGACGGCTGGTGGAAATACGGCTGCGCGGCCGTGGTTGGCCTGGACACCTACGGCGAATCCGCACCGGCTCCCGTGCTGTTCAAGCTCTTTGGCTTCACGCCCGAGAACGTGGCCGCGACGGTGCAAAAAGTGCTGGCCCCGAAAAAGAAGAAGAAGTAAAGAAGTCATCAGCCCAGCCCCAGGTATGCCTGGGGCTATCCGTGCAAGTTTCACCTTTTAACTACTGGAGATAGAGACATGACCATCAAAATTGGTATCAACGGCTTCGGCCGCATTGGCCGCATGGTGTTCCGCGCTGCGGTACAAAACTTCAACGACATCGAAATCGTCGGCATCAACGACCTGCTGGAGCCCGACTACCTGGCGTACATGCTGCAGTACGACAGCGTGCACGGCCGCTTCAAGGGCGAGGTGTCGGTGGACAACGGCGTGCTCATCGTCAACGGCAAGAAAATCCGCCTGACGCAAGAGCGCGACCCGGCCAACCTGAAATGGGCCGACGTGGGTGCCGACATCGTGGTCGAATCCACCGGCCTGTTCCTGACCAAAGAAACCGCCCAGAAGCACATCGACGCAGGCGCCAAAAAGGTCATCCTGTCGGCACCCTCCAAGGACGACACCCCCATGTTCGTCTATGGCGTGAACGACAAGACCTACGCCGGCCAGGCCATCATCTCCAACGCCTCATGCACCACCAACTGCCTGGCCCCCCTGGCCAAGGTGATCAACGACAAGTTCGGCATCAAGCGCGGCCTGATGACCACCGTGCACGCGGCCACCGCCACGCAAAAAACCGTGGACGGCACGTCGAACAAAGACTGGCGCGGCGGCCGTGGCATTCTGGAAAACATCATCCCCTCCAGCACCGGTGCCGCCAAGGCCGTGGGCGTGGTGATTCCTGAACTGAACAAAAAGCTCACCGGCATGGCCTTCCGCGTGCCCACCAGCGACGTGTCGGTGGTCGACTTGACCGTGGAGCTGAACACCTCGGCCACCATCGCTGAAATCAACGCCGAGTTGAAGGCCCAGTCCGAAGGCGCCATGAAGGGCGTGCTGGGCTACACCGAAGACAAGGTCGTTGCCACCGACTTCCGTGGCGACAGCCGCACCTCCATCTACGACGCTGATGCCTCCATCGCCCTGGACGGCACCTTCGTCAAGCTGGTGAGCTGGTACGACAACGAATGGGGTTACTCCAACAAAGTGTTGGAAATGGCCCGCGTGATGGCCAAGTAAACAGCACTTGCTGCGACCCAAAAACGCGCCCTCGGGCGCGTTTTTTTATGTTTCAAGTCTTTTAGGGCTCTAGCGCAGGTACCACCTACGCTAGTAGCTATTTTTTATGTAGCAAACAGAGTTGCGGCGCTCAGCCCTTTTGCGCCATCAACTCGGCCTCGATCTCGCCCATGTGCGCCTGGCGTTCGGCAATACGCTGGCCGATCGGTGGGCCAGCGAAGCGCTTGTTCACGCCAAAGGCGAACCAGATCACCAGCAGCACCGCCAACAGGGCCACGGTGACGTAGGCCACTTTTTCATTCGGTGCCTGCATGCCCACGTAGGCCAGCACCAGTGCACCCACCACGCCCAGCACCGCGAACGGCTTGGACCAGGCGCCCAGGTTGAACGGGCCTTTTTTGGTCCAGCCCTTGCCTTCGGACAACAGGCCTGCGGCAATCGGCATGGCGTAGGAGATGAACAAAAACACCGCGCTGCCGGCGCTCAGCACGGTAAACGCGTCACCATACAGCGTGATGGAAATCGCCAGGATGGCAGTGACCCAGATGGCCGCGCCCGGAGTACGCTGTACGTGGTGCACCTGCTTGAGCCAGTGCGAACCAGGCAGGCCACCATCGCGGGCAAAGGCGTACATCATGCGTGAGCAAGACGTGACCGCCGCCAGGCCACAAACGAAGTTGATAAAAAACATCAGCACCTCGATGGTGACCCGCAAGGCGGTGGGAATGGGGGCCAGGATGGCTTCAAAAAAGCCGGTGCCCATCTTCATGCCTGCCGTCAAATCGGGCATCACCAGCACAAAGCTGCACACCATCACGTAGCCAAACAATACCGACCACAGCACCGAATTGATGATGCCCTTGGGCACGTTCTTGGCGGCATCGTGGGTTTCTTCGGCGGTGTGGGCCGAAGCATCAAAACCGGTGATGGTGTAGGCCGTCAGCAGCAGGCCCGACAAAAAAGCCATCACCAGCGTTTGCTGTGGCCAGGCACCACCGTCCACGCCGGTGAAGTTGGTGAAGGTGTAGAGGCGGCTGAAGTCCAGCGGCTGGGGCGCATAGGCGATCAGCGACACCACCAGCACCACCGTGACCACAAAGATCAGGTAGCCCGACAGGTCGGTGATGCGGCTGGTGAGCCAGGCAAAGCGGTGGTTCAACAGCGCTTGCAGACCGGTGATCACGGCCAAAAACAAGGTCTGGTGCATCCAACCCAAAGACTCAGGTGCCACGCCAAACAGCGGGGCGATCAGGGTCTTGAAGAACGGGTCGTAGGTGCCGAAGTTGATGGCCGCCACCACAAACACCAGGCCCAGCAGGTTGAACCAGGCGGTCAGCCAGCCCCAGATCTTGCCGCCCAGGATAGAGCTCCAGTGGTACAAGCCGCCCGCGGTGGGGTAGGCCGAGGCGATCTGCGCCATCGACGCAGCCACGATCATCGCGAACAAGCCTCCCAGCGGCCAGCCCAGCCCGATGGACGCGCCACCCGCCGCCGACAGGCCCATCTGGAAGGACGTAATGCCGCCCGACAAGATGCAGATCAACGAGAACGACACCGCAAAGTTGGAAAAGCGCCCCATGCGGCGCGACAGCTCCTGGGCATAGCCCATCTCGTGCAAAAGTTTGACATCCGCGTCCATGGCGGGGGGAGAGATTGCGCTCATAAACAAACCTTTCGGTGAATGGTGTGAAGAAGTGGTGTGGAAAAAAGTGGCGTGAAAACTAGGCGGCGGTAAAGCAGTTGTCGACAAACAGGTGTGCGCCGTTGACGAAGCTGGCGTCGTCGCTGGCCAGGAACAGGGCAGCCTTGGCCACTTCTTCGGGCTGGCAGAGTCGCCCTTGCTGCACCGCCAGCGCCTCTACCGTGCCCTCGAACCCATGCTGGGCCAGGGCCGCGATTTCGCGCTGGCCGTGCGGTGTGTCGATGAAGCCGGGGCACACCGCGTTGCAGCGAATGCCCCGGTCGCGGTACTCCACCGCCACGGCGCGCGCCAACATGGCGCAGGCACCCTTGGTCATGCAGTACAGCACCTCCAAGGGCGTGGCGGCCACGGACGAGATGGAGGCGGTGCAGACAATGCTGCCCTTGCCTGCGGCCAGCATTTGCGGCAGCACGGCGCGGGTCACCATGAACATGCTTTTCACGTTGATGTCCATCAGCCGGTCGTAGTCCTCGTCGGTGGTGTCCAGAAACGGCTTCACGATGATGGTGCCCGCATGGTTGAACAGCACAGAGACGGTGCCAAAGCGGGCATTGGCCCCGGCCAGCGCGTGTTCGATCTGCGCCCGGTCGGACACATCGGCTTGGAAGAACGCGGCCTCGCCCCCGGCTTGCACGATCTCGGCCACCACCGTCTCAGCGGCGGCCACGTTGATATCGAAAATCGCCACCCGCGCGCCCTCGGCGGCGAAGAGTTTGGATGCCGCGCCGCCTGCGCCAGTGGCACCGCCAGAGATGATGGCCGTCTTGCCTGCGAGTCTGCCTGCCATGGAAATGCTCCTGTGTGGAATGGAATCGAAAGTGCTGGTTCGCCCCAGTCTAAAAATTCCACCGTAATGGCACTATCCCGAATTGGCAAAAGACTTGCTTAATTTTTACGGTCCAGTTCCGGATGTCGGGACGCGATCGGAGTCCCCCATGCAGCCCGCCACCGCCCTCCCACACTTCCACGTCTTCCATTGCAGCGACAGCGACGAGCAGGCGGCGGTGCTGCGCGCCTGGAACCAGTCGTACTGCCAGCTCTCGGCCGGGGCCTTCGCGGGCAGCGTCACCGAGATCGACACCGGCGCGGTGCACATCGTGGTCGAGCGGCTAAACCGTGCCGTGCTGCAACGCGGTGCATTGCCGCCCCATTGCGTGGCGGTGGGCGTGCCGCTGCAACTGGAAGGCCATTCGCTGCTGTGCGGGCAGCGCAGCCACCTCAACGGCCTGCATGTTTTTTCCGGTGTCGACGGCTTCGAGTTCCGCTCGCCCGAGCAGCATGTGGTGGTGGATATCGAGTTCTATCCGGCGCGCTTTGCCAACCCGGCGCTGCGCGAAGCCCTGGCCCGCATCGCCCAGGCACTGGGCCCGCGCGCCACCGTGCTGGACCTGCCCGGCGAACGCATGGACGCGCTGCGCCAAATGCTGCGCGCCATGCTGGATGCCGTGGGCCATGCGCCCGATGTGCTGGACAACCCGGCAGTTTGCGAAGCCTTCGAGAAGTCGCTGGTCTACGGCCTGCTGGACCTGCTGGAAGCCGAGCCACTGCGCGCTGCGGCCCCGCCGCCCAGCACCAACCGCAACTGGCGGCTGGTGCAAACCGCCCGCTCGCATATCGAACAGGCCTCCCGGGACGGCCCTTTGTCGGTGGCTGAACTGGTGGCCGTGCTGGGCGTCAGCCGCCGCTGCCTGCAGTACGCGTTCCAGGATGCGTTGGGCGTGAACCCTGCTTCATACCTGCGCACCGAGCGGCTGAACCGCGTGCGCCGGGTGTTGCGGGTATGGGGCGATGCGGATTCAGTGACCGAGGCCGCCACCCGTTTCGGCTTCTGGCACTTTGGCCATTTCGCCAGCGACTACCGCGCACTGTTTGGTGAACTGCCGTCGGACACCTTCCGGCTGGGGCGTGGCCTGGCGGCACCGGCCAGGCCGCCGCAGCCGCCCAGCACCGGCTGGCGGGGCTAGGCTTTACAAAAAATGACCTGGGCGGGGTGATAGGCCCAATGGGAGCCCTGCACACTGGCCACCCATTGGGCCGACCGCCGCCGCCATCCCGCACGGCAGGCCACCATGGCCCGTATCCGCAAAACGCAGCACCTGGCCCAGGTCAACGGCACGGACCGCACTGGCGTTGGCACCGGTAAGCGCAGGGTTCTTTCAACCTCTGGCGGGTCGTTTTTACCGAAGGAATCCATGTCTCCCTCTTTTTCTCGCACCCTGGTCTGGCCGCTGGGCACCGTGGCGGCCCTGTGTGTATCGGGCTGTATCGTGGCACCGCCACCCCCTCCCCCGGTGCACATCGTGCAACGCGCACCCGCCGTCTACGTGGCCCCTATGCAATATGCCGTGGCCGCGCCGGTGGTCAGCGTGTTTGTGGAGCCACCCCTGGTGCAGCCCGCGCCGATTCTGGTGCCCTGGGCCCCGCCACCGATGCTGGTAGAGGCACCACCGCCCATGCCGTTCAACGAGGCGGTGTGGGTCGGGGGCTACTGGGTTTGGGAAGGCAACTGGGTCTGGGCCGCCGGGCATTGGGCACCGGTGCCGCAGCCGGGCTACCACTGGGTCAACCCGTATTACGAGCACCGCAACGACGCGGTGGTCTTCATCACTGGCCACTGGAACGCGCCGGGCCAGGTGTTTGTGGCACCGGCCATTGGCATCAGCCTGGGCCTGATGGCGGTGGCCATAGGCGTGCTGCACGGCCCGCCGCCGATGGGGCCGCAAGGCGTGTTTGTGCCGCCGCCGCCCGGGTCGCGCCCCGGCATCATCATTCCCGCCCCGGTGGGCACGCCGCCCGCCGTGGTGGTCAGCGCGCCGCCGGTAGTCAACGTGGGCATGCACATCCAGAACAACACCACGGTCAACAACAACCGCACCACCAATATCACCAACATCACGAACGTGACCATCGTGGCCCCGGCGGGTGCCACCGCCTCGGGCCGGGCGTTTGAGTCGGCGGTACCCGCGCAAGCGCACCTGGCCGCCGCCCTGCCGCCGGTAGTGCACATGCAGGCCCCGGTGCCGGTGTCCAACAAGCCGATTCCATCGTTCACCCCCACCCGCGCACCCGTGGCGCTGCCACCACCCCAGACCGTGCATGCCGTCGCGCCGCCTGCACCCGCCCCCATGCAGGCCCCCATGGCACGCCCGGCACTGGCCGCACCCCTGCCGGTACTGCAAGCCGTACCGCCACCGCCCCAGGTGCAACCGGTACGCCCGCGGGCACCGGTCGCGGCACCACCAGAGCCGCCCGCCGCCAAAGAGCATGCCCACGAGCCCCCGCGCCCCGAGGCGGCACGCCCTGTGCCACCCGCCGCCGCGAATGGCAATGCGAACGCCAACGCAGAACATGCCGCCCGCGAAAAAGAAAAGGCCGAGGCCGAAAAAGCCATCCACCCCCACGAACCCGCCCATGGCGAGCACAAGCCGGAGAAGGACAAAGAAGGGGAACCCAAAAAGATCATCGAGTAAAGGCCTGCTGGCGCAGAGCACCCGCGCCAGACTGCTTACGATTTTTGCTATTTAATCAATAGCTACTAGCGTAGGTTATATATGCGCTATAGGCCTTTTTTACCCTTATTTTTGGCCAATACGCCCTGCGGCCCTTTCAAGCCGCTGGTGTTGCCACAAATGCCGGTAGCCGTTCGGCCTGCGCGGCAAAGCCCACCAGGGTGGGGTGCGCGGCGGCATCCACGGCTCCGGGCAACAGCATTTAGGTAAAGCCCCAGGCCACGGCGGTGGTGATGCCCGCCTGGGTCAGCGCGTCAGCCCGCAGTGGCGCGCGGGCCAGCTCGGTTTCCAGCGCGGCGTAGGCGGCGGCCAGTTGGCCGTGCACCCGGTCCAGCCAAGGCGCGTGCTGCTTTTCTGGCGGGCGCAGGTTGCGTTCGTAAACGATCTGCACCGTCTTCTCGCAGGCCGCCAGGGCCAGGCCCAGCAGCTGCAGATCGCGGCGGCGCGCGGCAGGCGCACGCGGCACCAGGCTGCGCTCGGGCGGGGCCAGGCTCTCGGCGTAGTCCAGGATCAGCGTGGAATCCATCAGGCACACGCCGTCATCGCAGACCAGGGTGGGGGCCTTCACCACCGGGTTGGTCTGCTGGAACTGGGCAAAGCTGCTGAAGACCGAGACGGGGCGGTGCGCAAACGGCAGACCCAGTAGCCGCAGCGAAATGGCGACGCGGCGCACATACGGGGAGTCGAGCATTCCAACGAGTTGCATGGCTTGGTGGTAGGAGGTGGAGAGGGCTTTACGATAGCGCTCCACGCGGCGGTTGTGCACCGCCGCGCATTCGAAAACACCCCCGCAAACCAATGACCCATCGGTTTATCTGACCCCATGCAACTCGATAAAAAAGACCTGCTGATTCTGCAAGCCCTGCAAACCGATGCGCGGCAAAGCCTGGCCGCTATCGGCAAGCGCATCGGCCTGTCGCAACCGGCGATGAGCGAGCGCGTGCGCAAGCTGGAAGAAGCCGGTGTCATCGAAGGCTACAGCGCCCGGGTGAACCTGCGCGCGCTGGGCGTGGGCCTGCAGGCCATCATCCGCATCCAGACCACGCACCGGGGCATCCAGCCCTACGTCGAACTGTTCCAGCAAATGCCCGAGGTGCTGCAGGCCGACCGCGTGACCGGCGAAGACTGCTTCATCGTGCGCTGCGCCATCGCCCAACCCGAAGACCTGCAGCGCGTGGTGGACGCGCTGGCGGTGCACGGCGCGGTGACCACGTCCCTGGTGCTGTCCAGCCCGGTGCACAAATTTGTGACGGTGCACAGCACACCCGCCTGATCGCTATTTAATCCATAGCTAACAGCACAGGTAACATCTACGCTACAGCCCCTTTTTATCTAAAAACCCAAATACCACACCCCCCGCGAAGGCAAGAACGCACACTTCCAGAGATACCGAGGAACCGGCTTTGCCGGGCCTCTGGTATCGCCCCCTGCATGTCGCATCGGTTTTGGCAAACCGATGCGAGGGGGGTTGGCGAAAGATGCGTAGCGCTGCAGCTTGGGGGTATGCCAAAACCCCACATGAACCTCGGCATCGTCTACGCCACCCTCGCCTACGCGGCCTGGGGCCTGTTTCCTCTGTACTTCCACCAGCTCGCGGGCATTCCGGCGCTGGAGGTGGTGGTGCACCGCACGGTGTGGTCGCTGGTGTTCGTGCTGGGTGTGCTGCTGGTGCGCAGGCACTGGGGGTGGATGCGCGATGTAGTGCGCCAGCCCCGGGTGCTGGGTGCGTTTGCGCTGTCGGCCCTGCTGCTGTCGGGCAACTGGCTGACCTATGTTTGGGCCGTACAAAACCAGCACGTGGTGGATGCCAGCCTGGGTTATTTCATCCTGCCGCTGATCAACGTGGCCATGGGCTATGTATTTCTGCACGAACGCCCGCGCCCCGGCCAATGGCTGGCGGTGGCCGTAGCCGCTGCGGGTGTGCTGTGGCAGACCGTGCAAACCGGCCGCCTGCCCTGGATTGCGCTGGTTCTGGCCCTGAGCTTTGGCTTTTACGGCCTGCTGCGCAAGGTGGCCAGCCTGGGCGCGCTGGAGGGCCTGGCGCTGGAAACCATCCTGCTCGCCCCGCTGGGCCTGGGCGCGCTGGCCTGGTGGAGCTGGCAAGGCCAGGGCGTACTGGTGCAGGGCGATGCCCCGTCCATCGCCTGGCTGCTGCTGGCCGGGCCGCTGACCGCCATCCCCCTGCTGCTGTTCGCCGCCGGTGCGCGGCGTATTCCGCTGGCCACCCTGGGCATCCTGCAATACATCTCGCCCACCCTGCAGTTCGCCCTGGGCGTGTGGATCTTCCACGAGCCGTTCCAGATGGCCCGGCTGGCGGGCTTTGGGCTGATCTGGGCGGCGCTGGGGGTGTACAGCGTGGAGGGGTGGCTGGCGGGGCGGAAGTAGGGTTGGCTGGGAGCTCTGTGTAGGGAGTTTTGGGTAAAAATGGCCTCTGTCGCATATGGAATATACGCAAGCAGCTATGAAAAACAGAGCATTTACTGTGAAGCCCATTGCAGCCTACCCCGTCGCAGGCTCGACGGGTCTAGCCCAGAGAGGTCAGAGCACGCATGCGGTTTGGCAGTGCGCTGCAAACCACGTTTCAGCGCGCATGGATGATCTGACCCCACTGGGCTACCGTCCGCTCAATCTGCTTGCACCGCTTGCACCCAATCCCCGCTCAACGTCACCTCCGTCGAAGCAATCCGCACATCCACCGAGGTGCCCACATGCACCTGGTAGCCCCCCGCCTCCGCCACCCAAGCCGCACGCGCCACGCCATAGAACGCGAAGGCGCGCATGCCCAGCCGGAACCGCGCCGTACCGGTCTCGCCTGCGGCCAGAGTCAGCTTGGCGAAGCCTTTCAGCTCTTGCGCCGGGCGCGGCTGGCTGGCGCTGGAGTCGCTGACATAAAGCTGCACGACAGTCTGCCCGGCACGGCTGCCGGTGTTCTGCACGTCCATTTCCACCAGCAGCTCGCCGCCGGGCTGTAGCACGGTGCTGGCCAAGCGCAGCGCACCATAGCTAAATTGCGTGTACGACAGGCCATGGCCAAAAGGGAACAGCGGGGTGATATTTTTCTGCTGGTAGTGCCGGTAGCCGATGAAGATGCCCTCGTCGTACACCACATGGCCATCCACGCCGGGGTAGTGCCGGGGGTTGCCAAAACCTACAGTGTCTTGCAGCTGCACCGGCCAGGTTTGCGGCAGGCGGCCACCGGGTTCGGCCGTGCCCAGCAGCACGTCGGCGATGGCGTTGCCGCACTCCTGGCCGGGGTACCAGGCTTGCAGCACGGCAGGTACGTCGGCCAACCAGGGCAGGGCCACGGGCGAGCCGGTTTGCAACACCACCACGGTGCGCGGGTTGGCGGCCACCACGCGGGCGATCAGGGCGTTCTGGCTGTGCGGCAGGGTGATGCCGCTGCGGTCCAGGCCCTCGTTGTCCCACTCGGCGTTGAGCCCTGCAAACACCACGGCCACGTCCGCTTGGGCGGCGGCAGCCACGGCGGCGGCGATGTCGGCCTCGCCCAGCACGCGGTACGCGCCGAAGCGCAGGGCGTGGATGGGGGTGGATTCGGGTGTGCCGGTGCTGAACTCAACCACCACCTCGCAGACCTCGCCCTGGGCCAGGGTGCGGCTGTGGCGCACCTCGTTGCAGCCGAAGGTGAAGTAGGTGTCGCCCCGGCTCCAGCCGCTCCAGGCATCCACCGCCAGGTCGCCATTGATGTACGCCCGGCTCAGGCCTGCGCTGACCAGCGAGAACTGGTGCTCGCCCGCCTCGGCGGCCACAAAGCGCAGCGTGGCGCGGGCCGAGAAGGCATCGGCCGTGACGGCTGCGTCCACGGTGTCGATCCAGAGCTGCTCGGTGTTGTGCACGGTCTGGCGGCAAACCACCGGGCCGCTGAAGTCCAGGCTGTTGAAAAACTCCAGCTGCATGGGCGTGTTCAGCACCGGCACATAGCGGTGGATGTCGGCCCCGGGGTGGTGGGTGAATGTGGTCCCCGGGCACTGCGCCTGCAGGGCCGCCAGCGGGGCGATGCGGTAGTGCGCGTTGACGGTGGCGCTGCCGCCGCCCATGGCCTGGGGTGTGACGGCAGCAATACCGATCAACGCTACGGTGTGGCCCGCTTTAGGAGCCAGTGGCAACAGCCCGTCGTTCTTCAGCAGCACCACGCCTTCGGAGCCCAGGCGGCGGATCAGCGCGCGGTGGGCAGGCAGGTCGTCGGCACGTTCAGCGGGGATGCCGGGGTTGTCGAAGGCACCCACGCGCTCGATGAGTTGCAGCACACGGCGGGCGCAGGCGCGCACGGCATCGGCAGGCAGCAGGCCATCCTTCACGGCCTGCACCAGCTTGGCACCGCGCTCCGCCGCCGGGCCGGGCATTTCCAGGTCGCACCCGGCCAGCACGCCTTCTACGGTGCTGTGCAGGCCCATCCAGTCGGACATGACCAGGCCGGTAAAGCCCCATTCATCGCGCAGCACCTGTTGCAGCATGCGCTGGTGGTCGGCGGCGTAAATGCCGTCCAGGCGGTTGTAGCCGGTCATCACGGCCATCACACCGGCTTCCTTGACCGCCCGCTCAAAGGGCAGCAGGTACAGCTCGCGCAGAGCCCGCTCGGGGATGTCGGAGCTCATGCTCATGCGCTGGTATTCGCTGTCGTTGCCCACAAAGTGCTTGATGGTGGCGGCCACGCCGGTGCTTTGCACGCCGCGCACATAGGCCACACCCAGCTCGGAGCTGAGCCAGGGGTCTTCGGAGTGGCATTCGAAGTTGCGGCCATTGAGCACCGTGCGGTGCAGGTTGACGGTGGGGGCCAGCAGCACGCTGGCCCCCTTCAACTTGGCCTCGGCGCCCAGGGCCGCGCCGGTCTGCTCGATCAGCGCCGGGTTCCAGGTGGAGGCCAGGGCGATGCCGACAGGGAAGCAGGCTGTTGTGGGGCCGTCTTTGAAAACCCCGCCGCGTGCGCCGTTGGGGCCGTCGGTCACCTTGATGGCGGGCACGCCCAGGCGCGGCACGGGCACGGTGGTCCAGAAGTCGGCCCCTGCGAGCAGGCCCACCTGCTCCTCCAGCGTCATCTGGTCGAGCAGGGATTCGATGTTCGGTGTCATGGTGTCTCTTTCTTTTATTCCAGGCCCAACATGCGGCGATTCGCGGCGGCATCGGTGCCGCTGGCGGCGAAGTCATCGAACGCCCGCTCGGCCACGCGGATCAGGTGGTCCTGGATGAAGGGCGCGCCCTCGGCTGCGCCTTGCTCGGGGTGCTTGATGCAGCATTCCCACTCCAGCACCGCCCAGCCGCGGTAGCCGTACTGGGTGAGCTTGCTGAAGATGGCGCGAAAGTCCACCTGGCCATCGCCCAGCGAGCGGAAACGCCCGGCGCGGTCTTGCCATTTCTGGAAGCCACCGTACACCCCTGTGCGGCCATTCGGGCGGAACTCGGCATCCTTGACGTGGAAGGCCTTGATGCGGTCGTGGTACAGGTCGATGTAGGCCAGGTAGTCCAGCTGCTGCAGCACAAAGTGGCTGGGGTCATACAGCAGGCAGGCGCGCAGGTGCTGGTGCACCCGGTCCAGAAACATCTCATAGCTGGCGCCGTCGCACAGGTCTTCGCCGGGGTGCACCTCGTAGCACACGTCTACGCCCGCAGCATCGAACGTGTCCAGGATGGGCAGCCAGCGCTTGGCGAGTTCGTCGAACGCGGCCTCCACCAGCCCCGCCGGGCGCTGCGGCCAGGGGTAGAGGTAGGGCCAGGCCAGCGCACCGCTGAAGGTGGCGTGCGACTTCAAACCCAGCCGCTGCGAGGCCTGGGCCGCCAACTTCAATTGCGCGATGGCACAGGCCGTGCGCTCGGCCGGTTTGCCACGCACTGCCTCGGGGGCAAAGCCGTCCATCGGCAAGTCGTAGGCCGGGTGCACCGCCACCAGTTGGCCTTGCAGATGGGTGGACAGCTCGGTGATGACCAGGCCGTGCTCGGCCAGTTGGCCGGTGACTTCGTCGCAGTAGGTTTGGCTCTCGGCGGCGCGGGCCAGGTTGAACAAGCGGGCATCCCAGCTGGGGATTTGCACGCCCTTGTAGCCTAGCCCCGCCGCCCAGCGGGCGATATTGGGCAGGGTGTTGAAAGGGGCGGTGTCGCCTGCAAACTGGGCCAGAAAGATGGCCGGGCCTTGGATACTGTTGTGTGTCATATCAGCCTAGGTGTTGGAGAGATGTTGGGTGAGAAATGCATGGCTGTTGCGCAGCGTGCTGGCGAAATCGACCGGGTGGTCGTGCTCGAACACCACCAAGTTGGTACGGGTTTTGAGCTGTGCCAGCAGCGCCACCCAAGGCACGATGCCCTGACCCAGCGTGGTCCAGCCGTCCTCCTCCAGCGCCATGCGCGGCGGGGCGATGTCTTTGGCGTGCACCGCGACCAGGCGGTCGGCAAACTTGTCCAGCCACACCTGCGGGTCGGCCCCGGCGCGGCTGACCCAGCCCAGGTCGGCCTCCCAGCCCAGTTGCGCGGGCGTAGCGGCCGAGAAGATCCATTCCAGCGCCGTGCGGCCCTCGTAGGGCAAGAACTCGAAATCGTGGTTGTGGTACGCCAGTTGCACACCGTGCGCACGCAGTGCATCGCCTAGCGCGGCCAGCCGCTGGCCCAGGGCCACAAAGCCCGCCGCGGTGGGCGAGCGCTCCCCCATGGGCAGCCAGGGCATGACCACCAGCGGGCAGCCTGTCAGGCGGCAGGCTTCGATGACCGTGGCGATGTCGGTCTCCAGCAGCGCCAGCGCGGCGTGCATGGACGACACCTGCAGCCCGTGCGCGGCCACCTTGTCGGCAAAAGCCTGCGGCGTGAGGCCGTGGGTGGCCACAGTTTCCACCCAGGTGAAGCCGCAACTGCGCGCCAGGGCCAGTTGCACATCGAGGTCGCCCGCCTCGCGCAGGGAATAGATTTGTACCGAGATTTTCATCGTGCTTCCTTGGGGGTCAAAACAGTTTGTGCGTTAGCGGCGCGGGGCGCTCGCAGGTGGTGGTGGTGCGCTGCGGCTTGCCGGTGCGGGCGGCATCCAGGGCGCGCTCCATCACCTCCAGCACGTGCAGGGCCAGGGCTTCGCTGCAGCGGTGCGGGCGGTCGGCGGCGATGGCCTGGGCCATGTCGATCAGGCCGATGCCGCGGGCGTTGGTGGTGTAGGGGCGCTTGTCTTGGCTACGCGTCCAGTCGTCCAGCTGGCGGGCGAACTTCACCGGGCCGCCAAACTGGTTCGGGTCGTGGCCCAGGATGCTGCCGTCTTCGCCGTAGAGTTCGATGGGTGCGTGGCTGTGCTTCCACACGTCGAAGCTGCAGGTCAGCACCACCTCGGCTCCGCTGGCAAAGCTCAAATTGCTGACGATGTGGGTGGGGGTGTCTACCGCGATCTTCTGGCCCTTGCGCTCGCCCAGCGGCACGGTGCGTGTGGTGTGCGCCGTGTGGGCGGTGCCGCGCACGCTGGCCACCGGGCCGAGGTGGTTCACCAGGTGCGTCAGGTAGTACACGCCCATGTCGAACATCGGGCCCGCACCGGGCTGGTAGAAGAAGGCCGGGTTCGGGTGCCAATGGTCCGGCCCGTGGCCCATGAACTGCGCCGTACCAAAACGGATGGCCCCCACCGTGCCCGCGTCCACCAAGGCCCGCACGGTTTACGCACCCGCGCCCAAAAAGGTGTCCGGGGCGCAGCCGATGCGCAGCTTTTTGCGCTTGGCCAGGGCTACCAGTTCCTTGCCTTGCGCAAAGGTAGCAGCCAACGGCTTTTCGGTGAAGAAGTGCTTGCCCGCGTTGAGCACCTGCAGGCCGGTGGTGTGGTGGGCCTGGGGCGGCGTGAGGTTGAGCACGATGCTGGCATCGCTGGCCAGAAGCTGCTCTACGGTCATGAACGGCAGGCCGAATTCTTCGGCACGTTTTTGCGCTGCCGCAGGCACCGCGTCGGCCACGCCAACGATGCGAAACAGGCGGCTGCGCTTGAGCGTCCGCAGGTAGGCCGGGAAGATGTTGCCGGCACCGATGATGCCGAGGGCGATAGCCATGGAACGGGTCTCCTTCTTTTTATTTGACAAATGAACTGGAAAAATGGGGGCCGGGGCCCACCGATTCGCGCCACACCACCAGGGGGGCAAAGTCGCGCTGCACCTCCAGCTCCAGCCCGTAGCAGAGGTTAAGCAGGTGGCGGCAGCTTTGCGCGCCCAGCTCGGCGATGGGCATGTGCACGGTGGTCAGCGGCGGGGCGGTGTAGGTGGCCACATCGGTGTCGTCGTAGCCGATCACCGACACGTCCTGCGGCACTTTCAGCCCAGCCTGGGTGAAGCGCGAAATCGCGGCCATGGCCATCACGTCGTTGGCGCAAAACACGGCGGTGAAGCTGCGGTCCTTGCGCTTGAGCAGGCGGGTGGCGGCGGCGTGGCCGCTGGCAAAGGTGAAGCCGCCGTCCATGCGGTGGGCGGATTTCACTTCAATGTCGTGCTGCGCCAGCGCCGCGTAAAAGCCCTGCATGCGCTGCGCGTTGTCGGGTGCGTCCAGCGCGCCCTGGATGGTGGCAATGGCGCGGTGGCCTTGCGACAGCAGTGCCCGCGCCGCCAACCGCCCGCCGAGTTCGTGGTCGGCATAGAACGCGCGCTCGCCCAGCACCGGGCTCTGGCGGTTCAGCAGCACCACGCGCGGAAAGCGGGCCTGCAGCGCCTGCAGATCGGCCTCCAGCAGGTGGTTGCTGAACACCAGAATGCCGTCACATTCGCGCTGCACCAAAAACTCCACGCCCTCCAGCGCCTGCTGGCGTGCGTCGCCCTGGCCGCAGCCGCTGGCCACCACCATGTGGCGGCCCACGGCGCGCAGCTCGGCATCGATGGCGTTGAGGATGCGCGAGATGAAGGAGCCGCCGAATTCGGGCACGTACACGCCCACCATCCCCAAGGTTTTGAGCGACAGCGCCCGCGCCACGTTGGACGGCCGAAAGTCCAGCGCCTGCACCGCCGCCTGCACCTTGGCCACCGCATCGGCCGACACCGCGCCCTTGCCCGACATGGCCCGAGACGCAGTGCCCACGCCCACGCCCGCCAGCTTTGCAACATCTTTAATCGTCGCCATCTGTCCTGCATTCCATGGTAAATTGATGTGTATGGAACCGGTTCCACAATGGATGCGAAATTTACCACCGACCACGGGGGGCCGTGCACTGCGGGAAACCCTAGTGGGCCCAGTTTTTAGGCCGCAGCCCGCGCTGGGCTCGGCACGGGAAACTTCGTTCAGGTGGGGCAAGAACATTTCGTAAATTCCGAAATATCGGTACCTTGTAAAAGTGTTTTTTGCGAATGGTTTAGTTTTTAAAATCACGCCTATTTGCCCGCAGGTTATGGCCCGGCAACACCGCGCGGTCGGACCGCCCCCTTCCTACCTGGAGCCCCCCACACAGATGCTCAGCTACTCCCAAAAACTACGCCACTGGCTGCGCGGCCTGGAACCCAAAGTGCTGGCCCATTTGCACGGCCCCTTGCTGGAGCGGGCCAAACCCTGGCTGGACCGGCACGACGTGTTCGACTTCAACCGCCGTCCGCTGGCGTTGGGTGTGGCGATCGGAATGTTTTGCGGCCTGATCCCCGGGCCGCTCCAGGTGCCGTCCACCTTTGTGCTGTGCGCCTGGCTGCGCGGCAACGCGATTGCGGGCGCGCTGGCCACCTGCTACACCAATCCGCTGACCATCGTGCCGCTGTACCTGCTGGCCTTCCAGCTCGGGCAGTGGGTGCTGCCCGGCACCTACGCCTTGCCGCCGCTACCCAGCATGGGAGCCGACTGGTTGCAGGGCATGGTGGACTGGGCGCAGGCCATGGGCTGGCCGCTGCTGGTCGGCCTGCCGCTGATGGGCGCAGGCTTCGCCGCCATCGCCTATGCCACCCTGCAGGCCCTGTGGCTGACCCCGGCCATCCGACGCGCCTGGCAGCTGGCCTTGCGGGCACGTCGGCGCAGACAGATTTAATCTAAAGTATCTATTCATGGAATAAGCTAACTTACTGAATATATTGTAAATATTTTATAATTTATCTATTCAACTATAGATAGTTTCATGGCTGCTCTCACCCCCCAAATCCTGCAAGCGCTGCGCCAGCGCGGCGGCGTGGTGTCGGCAGCCGAGCTGCAAGCCGCCCTGGGCGTGAGCCAGCCCACGGTGTCGCGGGCGCTGGCGCCGCTGCTGCAGTCCGGCCAGGTGCACAAGGTGGGCGCGGCGCGTTCGCAGCGCTACGTGCTGCCGCGCACGGTGCGCGGCGTGGGCAGCAGCATTCCGGTGGTGCGGATTGATGCCCAGGGCCAGCCCAGCCCGTTTGCGCGCCTCACGCCGCTGGCCAGCGGTGCCGTGTGGGTGGACGAGGCCGACGGCCTGAGCAAGCGCTTCGACGGCCTGCCCTGGTTTCTGGACGACATGCGCCCCCAGGGCTTCATGGGCCGCACCTTTGCCCACGCCCATCCCGAACTGCAGCTGCTGCCCGACCCGCGCTTCTGGAGCGACGACGACGTGCTGCGCGCCCTGGCCCTGTGCGGCGACGACCTGCCCGGCAACCTGGTGGTGGGCGAGGCCGCGTTCCAGCGTTTCCACACCCTGCCCGAGCGTGCCAGCCGCGCTGCCTCGCCCGCCGACTACCCCGCCCTGGCCGAGCAGGCCATGCAGGGCACGCTGTCGGGCTCGTCGGCCGGCGGCGAGCAGCCCAAGTTCTGCACCAACGCCGCCGGTCGCCACGTGATCGTCAAGTTCTCGCCCGCAGGCGATGCCCCCACCGACCAGCGCACCCGCGACCTGCTGGTCTGCGAGCATCTGGCGCTGGAAACGCTGGCCCAGGCCGGCGTGCCCGCCGCCAAGACGCAGATCTTTACCGGCGCAGGCCGGGTGTTTCTGGAAGCCGAGCGCTTCGACCGCACCGCCCATGGCCGCGTGGGCATGGTCTCGCTGATGGTCTACGACGCGGAATACGTAGGCGCCATGGACAACTGGGCCGCCACCGCCGAGCGCATGCAGGCCCGCGGCCTGCTGACCCCCGCCGACGCGCAGCACCTGCGCTTTCTGGAAGCCTTTGGCGTGCTCATCGCCAACACCGACCGGCACTACGGCAACATCTCGCTGCTGCTGGAAGACGACGACTGGGCCCTCTCGCCCACCTACGACATGTTGCCCATGCTCTACGCCCCGGTAGGCGGCGAGCTGGTACCGCGGGACTTCGCTGCAGGGCGGTTGCAGCCCACCACGGCGACGCTGCCGGAGTGGGAGCGGGCTAAACAGCTGGCAGCCGTGTTCTGGGCCGCGGCAGCAGGTGATGCCCGCATCTCGGACGGGTTCCGGGCGATTGCGGCAGGAAATTTAAAGAAAATCGGGGTCTAGCGCAGACTACGCCTGCACTAGCAGCTATATTTTAAATAGCATTTATGCCCCCTTGGCAACGGCTTGCTTGCCGGGGTCGGCAGAGCGAAAACGCTGCCGGTAGTCCAGCGGGCCAATGTCCAGGCGACGGCTGAACAGGCGGCGCAGGCTTTCGCTGTTGTCAAAGCCACAGCGGCTGGCGATGTCCTTGATGGGCAGGTCGGTGGTTTCCAGGTAGCGCCGCGCTGCATCGATGCGTGCATCGTTCAAAAACGAAATCAAGGTCGCACCGCTACCCTTGCTGAAGACGCGCGACAGGTTGCGGGCGCTCATGTGGAAGTGCTGGGCCAGGGACTCCACCGTGTGGCCCAGGTGCAGCTTGCCGAGGATGAAGGCCTGGATGGCCGCCACCTCGGTGTCCACATCGGCCTGCATCTCCAGCAGCGGGCTGAACTGCGACTGCCCGCCTGCACGGCGCAGGTAGACGATCAGGTACTTGGCCACGTCCAGCGCCATCTTCTTGCCGAAGTCTTCCTCGATCAGCAGCAGCGACAGGTCGATCCCGGCGGTCACGCCCGCGGTGGTGTACAGCCCGCCGTCCTTGATGTAGATACGGTCGGGCTCGATGCGGGCGCTGGGGAACATGCTGGCCATGCGGGCCACGTCCATCCAGTGGGTGCTGACGGTTTTGTCCTTCAGCAGCCCCGCGGCCCCCAGCGCAAAGCCGCCGTTGCACACCGCGCCCAGGCGGCGGCAGGAGCGGCTTTGCTGGGCCAGCCAGTCCAGCACCGTGCTGTCTTCCAGCACATCAAACACCCCCAGACCGCCGGGTACCAGCACGGTGTCGAACTGCGGGCAGGGATCGAAGATGGTGCGGTCCGGGTTGATGGTGATGCCGCTGGACGACTTGATCGGCCCGCGGGTGGTGCCGATGGTCAGCATCTCGTATTCGCACTCCCCCTGGCTGAGCACCTTCACTTCGCCAAAAGCATCCGCCGGACCCGACAGATCGAGCAGCTGGAAGCGCGGGAACAGCATCACCGCCACCGATATCTTGCGCATGGGTCGCCTCCGGAAACGTGTCAGTTGCCAAACATCATGCCGCAGGGGCTGCGGACGAATGGCCTGCAAGCAAGGGCTGGACCCAGCGGCCAAACACAGCGGCCCCCAGCAGCCCCAGGCCGGCCCAAAACGACAGCGACATCCAGGTGGTGGCCCAAAAGAACTGGGCTTCCAGCAGCGCCATCTGCGCGCGGGCGGCCCCACTGAACCCGACCAGGGCATCGCCGCCGTGCTGCGGCGCGCCGACGATGAACGGCAGTGCCAGCAGCAGGCCTGCCACCGGCCAGCGCCAGACCTGCGACCCGGCGGCCACCGTGGTGCAAGCCAGGCCCGCGCAAACCACCGCCAGCAGCCACCAGCCCTGGCGCGCACCGAGGGCGGCCGCTTCCATGCCGGGCACTTCGGCGGGCAAGCCCAGCGATGGCCACAGGTGCAGGCTCAACCACCCCGCCGCGGCTACGGCCAGCGCCAAGCGCAGGCTACCGGTACGGCTGCCACGCCGGTAGGCCCACAGCCCCATCACCGCCAGCAGCAACAAAGCCATGCTGAAAGCGTGCAGCACATTGGCGACCCAGGTCCAGGCATTGCGCTCCAGGCCGTCGGACGGCTCCCAGGCTTCGGCACCGTGCGCATGCTCATGCGCAGCCGCCTCGGCGTGTGCATGGGCAGGCACCGGGGCGGGCTCGGACTTCTGGCCTTCAAACACCTCGGCGGCCAGAAGGATGGGCAGGGTCTGGAACTGCTGCAATCCCGATTGCAAACTGCCCACCAGCACGGCCACGCCCAGGGCGCACCAGATCAAACGTTGGAAAAGCATGCCCATCTCCTTCAGTGGCAGGGTTTGACGGTGATGTGGCGCACGTCGTGCGCGGCGTTGTGCAGCACCGGGCTGTCGGCAAAGGCCACGCCGTACAGCAGCGCCAGGCCAAGCCCGGCGGCGGCGGCCAAGGGAGGCAGGACGCTGGCGGCGGTGGGGCCGACCCAGGGGCGGGCGGGGGACAGAACGGGGGTAGTCATACGGTGCTCCTGGCATCAAGGGTGGAAGGGGTGGGAAAGCTGTGGGCGATTTCGGCGGCGCTCACCACCGCGTGCTGCTGCAGCACCTGGGTCAGGGCCAGCAGAAAGCGTTCGTAGTAGTCCCAGGGGGGCTGGTCGGCGCAGTCCATGGTTTCCCAGGCACCGATGGACTGGATCAGGTGCTTGCGGAAATCTTCCCATTCGAAATGGCCTTCTTTCGACACGGCCAGCGTCAGGCCGAACAGGGTGCGCTGCCAGTCCTGGCTGAAATGCAGCTTGCCCTGGCTGCGCGGTGGCGAATCGGCGTGGCCCAGCATCTGGGCGGCGGCAAATTCTTCAAAGCGGGTGAACATGGCAGGGCTTCAGTGCGTGGCGGGCGCGGCCACCAGGGCCACACCCATCATGGCTTCGGGGGTGACCAGCGCGGCCAATTCGGCTTCGCTCAAATGCTCGGTCCCGGCGGGGCGCTCGGGCAGCACAAACCAGCGGATCTGCGCGCTGCTGTCCCACACCTTGACCTCGGTGGCATCGGCCACCGGCACGCCAAATTCGCGCAGCACGGCACGCGACTCGCGCACACCGCGGGCACGGAACACCGGGTCTTTGTACCAGTAGGGCGGCAGGCCCAGCACCGGCCAGGGGTAGCAAGAGCACAGCGTGCAGATCACCAGGTTGTGCACGCCTGGGCTGTTGGCCACGGCAGCCATGTGCTCGCCTTCGGCACCGTCCATGCCCTGGGCCATGTTCAGCTCGGCAATCGCCTTGGGCGTGTCGGCAATCAGCCGCTGCTGGTAGGCTGGGTCCATCCAGGCACGGGCCACAATGCGGGCGCCGTTGAAAGGCCCGGCCACGCTTTCAAAGTGCTGCAGCACCGCGTCGACCGAGTCGCTGCCGATCACGCCTTTCTGGATCAGCAAGGCCTCCAGAGCCCGCACTTTGGCGGCGCTGGTGGCTTCGCGCTCGCTGTCGTATTGGAATAAGTCGCTCATGGGTGTCACCTTTCAGATGCTGGGGGTTTGCAGATAGACCTCGAAGAGGTCGGCATAGATGGTGGTGTGGGGTTCGCTGAAACGGGCACCCCAGATGTCGGCGGCCTCAAAGGCCACGCGGTACACCGGCATCGCGCCCTCCAGGCCGTCGGGCCCGGTGGAGACGAAGTACTCAAAGGCACCCGGGTACACCTCGCTGACCGTGCCCTGCTTGTTGCGCAAATAGCCCGGCAGCCGCGTGTGGTCGGCGGCCAGCGGGTCGGCCACGGTGACGTTTTGCCCGGTGCTGAATTTCGGCGGGTGCGGCAGGGGCCGCAGGCCCGAGTCGCCGCGCAGCAGGTAGTCGACGATCTGGTCCTTGATGGCGGTGTTGGGCTGGTCGGGCAGCGGCGCGGCAGGCTGGGCACGGTAGTGTGCGGTCTGCGCGGCCAGCTCGTCGGCGCTGATATAGCCCTTGTCGACAAAGAACTGGCTGATGCCCATCAGCCACTTTTCGTAATAGCGGTACTTGAAGTATTCGAAGGGCTGCATGCCCTCTGCACCGGTGCGCAGCGAGGCCCAGGTCCAGTGGTCTTTGAAGGCCGTGGGCAGGCTGGCCACCGGGTACTGCGGCAGGGCATCGGCCAGGTGCGTGCTCTCGGCCATCATCACGGTGTGGATGCCGAAGATGCGCTTTTCCCAGTCCTGCACAAAGACCTTGGGTTCGACGCTGACCGGGCCCAGGTTTTCCAGGCCGCCGAGGGAATGTTGGAGTTTCATCGTGGTTCCAGTGGTGGGTAAGAAATTCAGGCCAGGCCCAGGCGCTTTGCAGTCAGCGCCTCGCCCAGCAGCTCGGAGAGGTAACCAAACAGGCCACCCACTACCAGGGCGGTGGCCGCCACCAGCGCCGGGTTGTCCAGCCCCAGCGTGGTGATGGGTTTGCCGGTGGCCACCGTGGTGCCGACGGTGGACGCAAAGCCCCAGACCACGGCAGGCAAGATGGCCAGCAACGTGGCCTTGGAGGCCTGCACCATGGCCGCGCTGCCAATGCCCACGCATACCGCTGCCGCCAGCGGCGAGCCGCTGCTGAAGGCAATCGCCAGCAAGGTCAGCGCGCTGATGGCCAGGCCGCTGAGATTCGAGGCCATGCTTTGCACCAGCCCTTTGCTGCCGCCGCCAACCACAAAGAACGAGGCCCAGGCGATGAAGGTGACCCACACCGGCACGGGCAGCGCGGTGGCCGTCAGGTAGGTATCGGCAACGGCCAGCAGGCCGATGCTGACGGTATAGGCTTCTTTGGATTGCATGGTTTTCCTTTCAGTGGTGGGCGAGGGTGGGAACAGGGAGAGAGAACAGACAGGCGAGAAAACTTTGCCGCAGCGCGGCGGCATCCAGATTGCGGCCAATGAACACCAGCGTGCTCTGGCGTGGCCGGTTGGCAGGCCAGCGGCGGCCGGGCTGCGAGTCCAGCAGCATGTGCACGCCGTGGAAGAAGAATTCACGCGCCTCGCCGTGCAGCGACAGCACGCCCTTGGTGCGCAGCAGTTGCGCGCCCTGGGCCTGCACCAGCTGGTTGATCCAGCGGTTGAAGCGCTGCGGGTCCAGCGAGCCCTCGGCCACCAGGCACAGCGACTGGATGGACAGGTCGTGTGTGTGGTCGTGCTCGCCGCCGTCCAGCAGGTCGGGTTCGATGGCCAGCACGTTGCTCAGGGCAAAGCGCTGGGTGCCCAGCAAGGCGCTGGCCGCCAGCTGCGAATGGTTGGTGTGCAGTACGACGGCCGCCGGGTTCAGCCGCTGGATTTCGCGCTCCACGCGCTGCAGGCTGGCGGCATCGACCAGCGCGGTTTTGTTCAGCACCACCACGTCGGCAAAGGCGATCTGTTCGCGCACGATTTCGTCGTGGATGTGCCAGTGCACATGGCCCGCGTCGACCACGGTGATGACCGATTCCAGCGCCACCTTTTGCAGCATTTCCGGGTCGGCCAGAAAGGTCTGCAGCACCGGTGCCGGGTCGGCCAGGCCCGAGGTTTCAATAATGAGCCGGTCGATATGGCGCGGGCTGCGTTGCAGCATGTCGTGCACCGCCAGCGCCAGGTCTTTGCGCACGGTGCAGCAGACGCAGCCGTTGTTGATCTCGATCACCGGGTTGTCGTCGGCCAGGATCAGCTGGCCGTCAATGCCGACCTCGCCAAACTCGTTGACGATGACACCGATAGTTTCAAAGCTGCGCTGCGCCAGCAACTGGTTGACCAAGGTGGTTTTACCGGCACCGAGAAAGCCGGAAATCAGCGTGACGGGAATGCGTGCAAGTGGCATGGGACTCCTGGGGCAAAGCGGTGCCGGGAATGTCCGGAACCTGTACCGCTACTGCTTGCCAGTAATGGACCCACGCCGGGGCCTTGGCCGAAATAGGGGCGAAGTTGTCGCAACAAGCCCTGTGCATTGGCCTAAATCGGCGGTGTCACCACAATCGGCCAGATGGGCGGCGGCGGCATGCGTGGATGGGCCCCAGCCGATGCCTCGCGGTGGTGCAAAACACCGCAGCCCAGAACCCTTTTTTGTGCAATCCCGTCAGCGGATGCGTCCACGCCCACTGCAATATATAAGCCAAATCGAGCTCTTGCGCTTATTCCACCTTCACAAGTAACTATTTTTTCAATAGCAAATACGCCTCCAGCCGCGCAAGCAGGAGATTGCTTACTTCTTCGGCGCTTTGGCCGCCCGCTTGCAGGCCGCAGTCGATGCGCGCACCACCAGCTCGGTCGGCAGGCTGACCTGCTGCGTCGCCACATCCAGCCCGGCAATCAGGGCCAGCAGGGTGTTGGCAGCGGCACGGCCCATTTCGGCGATGGGTTGGCGCACGGTGGTCAGGCCGGGGTGGACCAGCGAGGCGGCTTCCAGGTCGTCAAAGCCCACCACCGAGATGTCTTGCGGCACCCGCAGCCCGGCAGTTTGCAGCACCGACATGGCGCCAAAGGCGCTGAGGTCATTGGCGGCAAACAGGGCCGTGGGGCGCACGGGTAGCGCCAGCAACTGCTGGGCGGCTGCACGGCCACTACCCAGCGAATAGTCCCCCGGCAGCACCAACGCCGCGTCGCGCTCCAGCCCGAGGATGGCGACCGCATCGTCGTAGGCGCGGTGCCGATCGCGGGCCGAATTCATGCGTTCGTCGCCGGTGATGAAGGCAATGCGCCGGTGGCCCAGTTCGGCCAGGTGCTGCATGGCGCTGCGCGCGCCGCCGTAACTGTCGGCGGCGATAGATGGAAATTCGGCGTGCTCGGTGTGTTGGTCGATGGTCACCACCGGTAGCTGGGCCGCACTCAAGGATTCCACAAAACCAAACTGGTAGGGCAGGATGGCAATCACGCCGTCGGTGAACTGCTGCAGCAACTGCAGCACGTTGTCGTTGGGCCGCTGGGCGCGGTCCAGCAGCGAGTAGATCAGCACCTCGTTGCCTGCCGCTGCCACGGCCTGCACCGCGCCAGAGACCAGCGAACTGGTGAAGGCATTGCCCAGGTCCGAGGCCAGCAAGCCAATCACCCGGCTGCGCCCGCCGGAGAGCTTTTGCGCGCTGCGGTTGGCCACGTAGCCCATGTTCTGGGCCAGCTTGAGGATGGCGTCGCGGGTGCTGCGCGAGACACCGGGCTGGTCGTTCATCGCGCGGGAGGCCGTCATGGTGGACACCCCCGCGGCGGTGGCGATCTCGGCCAGGGTCGGTGTGGTTTTGAGCATGGAGGGCAGGGGCGGGCGTGTAGCGGGAGGGCGAAGGATGGACCGATTATCAACCGCGCAATCCTAGGGTTTAGCCTGATTTTGTATTTTTAACGTTAGCGTTAACGTTACGGCTCTCAACACAAGAACCATCCCCCTTTCCAACGAGGAGACACACCATGCAATCCGCCAAGATGTTGAAGTTACTGAAAATGCCGCTCGCCGCCTGCGGCCTGGCCTGGGCCGCATGGGCCGCGCCGGTCCATGCCCAGGGCACCGAGACCCTGACCGAGTGGGACATCCAGACCCAGCCGGTACCGTCCAAGATCTTGGCGGAGGCCCAGGCCCGCTTTGAAAAAGCCAACCCGCAGGTGAAGGTGGTGCGCTCGGCCATCCTGAACGACCCGTACAAAACCAAGATCAAGATCGCCTTTGGTGCCAACGAGCCGCCCTGCGTGTTCTCCAGCTGGGGCGGTGGCCCGCTGCGCGAGTACGTGCGCGCCGGGCAGGTGACCGACCTGTCGCCCTACCTGGCCAAGGACGAGGCTTTCCGCGAGCGCTTCGTGGCCTCGTCGTTCGACACCGCCAAGACCGATGGCAAAACCTATGGCGTACCGGCCGAGAACACCTCGCTGTCCGTCATCTACTACAACACCGAGCTGTTTGCCAAGCTCAAGCTGCAGCCGCCCAAGACCTGGCCCGAGCTGCTGCAGACGGTGGAGACCTTGAAGGCCAACGGCGTGGCCCCGTTTGCGCTGGCCAACAAGTCCAAATGGCCCGGTTCAATGTTCTACATGTACCTGGTAGACCGGATTGGCGGTGCCGAGGTGTTCCGCAAAGCGGCCGACCGCGCACCTGGCGGCAGCTTTGCCGATCCGGCTTTCGTCGAAGCAGGCAAGCGGCTGCAGGAGCTGGTGAAGGCCGGAGCTTTTGCCCAGGGCTTCAACGGGCTGGACTACGACATCGGCAGCTCGCGCCGCCTGCTGTATTCGGGCAAAGCCGCCATGACGCTGATGGGCAGCTGGGAGGGCACAACCATCAAGAACGAGAACCCCGAGTTCTCCAAAAAGCTGGACTTCTTCGCCTTCCCCAGCCTGCCCGGCGGCAAGAGCGCCACCGGCGTGGTGGGCACCGTGGGCGACAACTTCTACAGCATCTCCAAGGCCTGCAAGCAGCCCGACCTGGCCTTCAACCTGATCAAGGCCATGGTGGATGACACCTCGGTGCAAGCGCGCCTGGCGGACAACCGCATCGTGCCGATCAAGGGCCTGAAGGTCACCGAGCCCAACCAGCAGCGGCTGATGGCCATGCTGGCCGATTCCAAGAGCGTACAGCTCTGGTACGACCAGGACCTGCCGCCCAAGCTGGGCGAACTGCACAAGGACCTGGTGCAGTCGCTGTTCGCGCTGTCCATCACCCCCGAGGAAGCGGCCCAGAAAATGGAAACCGCCGCCAAGGCCGAGCTGCACTAACCCGCGCATCCGCCCAGGAGTCTGCCTTGACCAGTTCCTCGATCTCCCTGGCGCTGCCGGTTACCCGGCGGCGCAGGCACCTGGCGGCCCGCTGGGCCCCGGTGCTCTTTTTGGCACCGTCGGTGGCGCTGCTGCTGCTGTTTTTGCTCTACCCGCTGCTAGAGAGCTTCCACCTGTCGCTGCTGAAATGGAACGGCCTGGGGGCCAACGGCATCTTCACCGGCACAGACAACTGGGTGACGCTGCTGCACGACACGGTGTTCTGGCACGCGCTGGGCAACAACCTGCTGCTGGGCCTGATGTCGGTGCTGGTGCAGTTGCCCATTGCCATGGCCCTGGCGCTGATGCTGGACAAAGCCAGCCGCGGCTCGCGCATCCTGAAGATCCTGTACTTTCTGCCGCTGCTGTTCTCCAGTGTGGCGGTGGGGGTGGTGTTCAAGAACATCCTGGACCCGAACTTCGGCCCCATCAATGCCGGGCTGCACGCCCTGGGGCTGGACGCGCTGGCGCAGGACTGGCTGGGCGACAAGCGCTATGCCCTGGGCAGCGTGATCGCTGTCATCTGCTGGCAGAACGTGCCCTTCTACATGATCCTGTTTCTGGCCGGGCTGGCCTCTTTTCCGCCCGAGCTGCACGAGGCTGCCACGCTGGACCGGGCCACGCCCGCCACCATCTTCTGGCGCATCAAAATGCCGCACCTGCAGGGCACCATCCGCACGGCGGCCATGCTCTCGGTGATCGGCTCACTGCGCTATTTCGACCTAATCTACGTGATGACTGGCGGCGAGCCCGACGGCTCCTCCGAGGTCATGGCCACCTACATGTACCGCACGGTATTTGCCTCGTTCCAGCTGGGCTACGGCAGCACCATTGCGTCCGCCATGTTCCTGGTGGTGACGCTGATTGCCGGGTTCGGCATGCGCCTGACGCGGCGCTTTGAAACACAGGTCTGACATGCAAACCGTAACTACCAAACCGGCCCTGGCCTACCCCAAGGTGCGCGACGTGGGTGTGCGCAGCCTGGTCAAACTGCTGGCCACCGTGTGGCTCGTGGTGACGCTGCTGCCACTGCTGTTCGTGGTGTTCACCAGCCTCAAGTCGCAAGAGGAAACCTTTGACAGCCCGGTGTGGGCGCTACCCCGGCAGATCGACTGGAGCCACTACGCGGCGGTGCTGCAGGGCGGCATTTTGGTGTACCTGCGCAACAGCGTGTTTGTGGTGGGCTTGTCGATCGTGCTGATTCTGGCGGCCAGCTCCATGGCCGCGTATGCCCTGGCGCGGCTGGAGTTTCGCTTCAACAAGCCGCTGTTTGGCCTGATCGTGGCCTGCATGATCGTGCCCATCCACATCACCCTGGTACCGATCTACCTGCTGACGCGCAGCCTGGGCCTGTACGACACGCCGTTTGCACTGATTGGCCCGTATGTGGCCACCAGTCTGCCGGTGTCGATCTTCATCCTGACCGAGTTCATGCGGCAGATTCCGCGCGAGCTGGAAGAGGCCGCCAAGCTCGATGGCTGCGGGCCGTTTGCCATCTTCTGGAAGGTGTTCTTCCCGTTGTCTGGCTCCGGCCTGGCCACGGTGGCCATCTACAACGGCATCGGGCTGTGGAACGAATTCATCTTCGCCTACGTGCTCACCTCGTCCCCATCCAACCGCACCTTGCCGCTGGCGCTGTGGGATTTCCAGGGCGAATACGCCTCCAACATCCCGGCCATGCTGGCGGTGGTGACGCTGACCTCGCTGCCGCTGATCGTGGCCTATGCCTTTGGCCAGGAGCGCATCGTCAAGGGAATGATGGCCGGTTCCCTCAAGGGCTGACACAGAGACACAACATGACCCAAATCACCCTCCAATCCATCCAGAAAAGTTACCTGGGCAGCGTGCAAGTCATCCGCGATGTGGACCTGGACATCGCCGCGGGCGAGTTCTGCGTGTTCCTCGGGCCCTCGGGCTGCGGCAAGTCCACCTTGCTGCGCATGATTGCCGGTATCGAGTCGATCACCGCCGGGGCCTTGCACATCGGCGGCGTGCACATGAACGACGTGCCGCCCGCCGAGCGCGAGGTGGCCATGGTGTTCCAGAACTATGCGCTGTACCCGCACATGAGCCTGTACGAAAACATGGCCTTCGGCCTGCGCCAGGCCAAGGTGGACAAAGCCGAAATCCACCGCCGCGTGAGCGAGGCCGCCGAGGTGCTGCAGATCACCCATATGCTGGACCGCCTGCCCAAAGCCCTGTCCGGCGGGCAGCGCCAGCGGGTGGCGATTGGCGATTGGCCGGGCCATCGTGCGCCACCCCAACGTGTTTTTGTTTGACGAGCCGCTGTCCAACCTGGATGCCGCGCTGCGCGTGCACATGCGCACCGAGATCGCCCGGCTGCACCGCGACTTCCAGCGCGCCAGCGCGGTCTACGTCACCCACGACCAGACCGAAGCCATGGCCCTGGCCGACAAGATCGTGCTGCTGCGCGCGGGCGAAGGCATGCTCAAGCACGGCAGCATCGCCCAGGTGGGTGCGCCGCTGGACCTGTACCACCATCCGCGCGACATGTTCGTGGCCAGCTTTCTGGGCTCGCCGCGCATGAACTTTCTGCCCGCCACCGTGCAGGCCGTGGATGCCGACACGCTGACCTTGCAGACCGATGCCAACGCAGGCGGCGAGCACCTGCAACTGCCGCGCCAGGGCCGCAGCGTGGCACCCGGTGCCCGCGTCACGCTGGGCATCCGCCCCGAGCACCTCGAACCGGGCGCAACCGGCAGTACCACCCTGCTGCGCACCGTGCAGCAGGTGGAGCATTTCGGCGAATACAGCTACGTGTATCTCGAAGGCCTGCCGGGCGAGGCGCTGATTGCCAAAGTGCCCGGGCGCAGCGCGGCCGTGACGGGCGAACGCACGCCGTTCACTGTGCCCGCCCAGGCCTACCACCTGTTTGACGATGCCAGCTTTGCGATTGCCGCGCACTGATTTTCAACTTCCCCCAGCCCCCACCATGTCCACCACTCCGCTCTACCTAGACCCCTTGCAACCCATCCCCCAGCGCGTCGCCGACCTGCTGGCGCGCATGACGCTGGCCGAGAAGACCGCCCAGATGCACGCCTTCTGGCTGGTGCTGGCCGAAGACGGCGAACACCAGGTGCGGCCCGGCGAAGCCTTCATTGGCCGCAGCGACCCGGTCGAAGTGCGTCGCCGCCTGGCCCACGGTCTGGGCCAGATCACCCGCCCGCTGGGCACCCACGGCGTGGATGCAGCCAGCGGCCTGCGGGCACTGAACAAACTACAGCGCACCTTGCGCTTCGAGACCCGGCTCGGCATTCCGGCCATTTCCCACGAAGAATGCCTGATGGGCATGATGACCCGCGACGGCACGCTGTTCCCGTCGGCCCTGGCGATGAGCGCCACCTGGAACCCGGCGCTCATGGAGCAGGTGGGCACGCAGATCGGCCTGGAATGCCGCGCCGTGGGCTGCCAGCAGGGGCTGGCGCCGGTGCTGGACGTGTCGCGCGATGTGCGCTGGGGCCGCACCGAAGAAACCCTGGGCGAAGACCCCTATCTGGTCGGCGTGCTGGCCACCCGCTATGTGCGCGGCCTGCAAGGCCCGCAGCGCGATGTGCTGGCCACGCTGAAGCATTTTGTCGGCCACTCGTTCAGCGAAGGCGCACGCAACCACGCGCCGGTGAACCTGGGCTGGCGGGCGCTGAACGACACCTTTTTGCTGCCATTCGAGATGGCGGTCAAACAGGCGGATGCGGGTTCGGTGATGCCCGCTTACCACGACATCGACGGCGAGCCGGTGCACGCCTCCACGCACTTGCTCACCGAGGTACTGCGCACGCAGTGGGGCTTTGACGGCCTGGTGGTGGCCGACTACGTGGGCGTGAGCCTGCTGTACCAGCACCACGGCGTGGCCCGCGACGCAGCCGAGGCGGCGGCGCTGGCCTTCAACGCCGGGCTGGACATGGAGCTACCGGGCGACGACTGCGCCCAGCACCTGGCCACCGCCCTGGAGCGCGGCCTGCTGACGATGGCCAAGGCAGATGAAATCGTCTCGCGCGTCCTGACCGAGAAGTTCCGCCTGGGCCTGTTCGAGCGCGACTTTACCGACCACGCTTTTGTACCGCTGCGCCAACCCGCCGCCCGCCAGGCCGCGCTGGACGTGGCCCGCCAGGCCATCGTGCTGCTAGAGAACAACGGCATCCTGCCGCTGCAACCATCCCAAAAACCGCGGATTGCGCTGATCGGCCCCACCGCCGCCGACCCCATGGCCCTGCTCAGCGGCTACAGCTTTCCGGCACACCTGATCCTGCAGGACAAGACCGAGGGCACAGCCCACATCGTCACCCCGCTGCAAGGGCTGCAGGCGGTGTTTGGCGCGGCGAATGTGCACTACGCCCAGGGCTGCGCGATCCTGGAGCAGCGGCGCAGCGGCGCGCCGGTGTTCCCCGGCGATGTGGCCCCCGCCGGGGTCGAACGGGTGTCGCCCGTATCGCAAGGCACCGATGGCATGGACGAGGCCGTGGCCTGCGCCCAGGCGGCCGACGTGGCCATCGTCTGCGTGGGCGACCTGGCGGGCCTGTTCCAGACCGGCACCGTCAGCGAAGGCTCGGATACCGACTCGCTCAGCCTGCCCGGCGTGCAGCAAGCGCTGCTGGAGCGCATCGTGGCCACTGGCACGCCCACCGTGGTGGTCATGATGGCCGGGCGGCCCTACAACCTGGGCGGGCTGGAGAGCCGCGTGGCCGCCTACCTCATGGCGTTTGCGGGCGGGCAAGAGGGCGGCACAGCACTGGCCGAGGTGCTGGCCGGGCTGCAGGAGCCGTCGGGCCGCATGACCGTGTCGGTGCCCACCAGCGCCGGGGCTATGCCGTACTTTTACAACCATTCGCTCAAGAGTGGCGGCACGCCCATCGCCTTCCATTTCGGCAGCCGCTACCCGTTTGGCCACGGCCTGAGTTACAGCCAGTTCGCCTACCGGAATCTGGTGCTGGAGAGCGACGCAGTGGACCTTGCCGACGGTGATGTCCACGTGCAGTGCGTGGTGGCCAACACCGGTAGCCGCCCCGGCGTGGCGGTAGTGCAGCTGTATGTGCGCGACCGGCTGGCCTCGGTGGTGCGGCCGGTGAAAGAGCTCAAGGCCTTCCAGCGCGTGGAATTGGCGGCAGGGCAGGTGGCGCGGCTATCTTTTAGCGTGCCGGTGGACATGCTGTGCTTCACCCATCCGAACGGTCAGCGCTGCGTGGAGCCGGGTTGGTTCGACGTGATGGTCGGCCCGTCCAGTGCCGACACCCCGCTGACCACCGCGGTGCAGGTGCTGGGCGATGCCCCCCGCATGCTGGGCCGCGACTGGCGCATGGAAAGCAGCTGCAGCGTTCACCTGGAAGTTTAAGCACCAAATCGGCCTCTAGCGCAATAAGCACCTACGCTAGTAGCTATTAAAACAGTAGTAATCACCTGAAAGGCAAACAGCATGGAACACCACGAAAGAGTCGAGAAAGTGGGTATTGGCATCATCGGCTGCGGCAACATCAGCGCGGCCTATTTGCAGGGCGCGGCGAACTTCCCCATTTTGGACATCCGTGGCGTGGCCGACCTGCACGCCCCGGCGGCGCAGGCCCGCGCCACGGAATTTGGCGTGCCCTACCGCACGGTCGAAGCCCTGCTGGCCGACCCGGCCATCGAGATCATCGTCAACCTGACCATCCCTGCCGTGCACGTGGAGGTAGGCCTACAGGTGCTGCACGCAGGCAAGCATGTGTACTCCGAAAAACCGCTGGGCACCACCACGGCCCAGGCGCGCAACCTGCTGGCGCTGGCGGATGCGCGCGGCCTGCGGGTGGGCTGCGCGCCCGACACCTTTTTGGGCGGTGCGCAGCAAACCTGCCGCAAACTGGTGGATGCCGGGGCCATTGGCCAGCCGGTGGCGGGCACCGCATTTTTCCTGTGCCCCGGCCACGAGCGCTGGCACCCCAACCCGGCCTTCTACTACGCCCAGGGCGGCGGGCCGATGCTGGACATGGGGCCGTACTACATCACCGCCCTGGTCAACCTGATCGGGCCGGTGGCGCGGGTCTCGGGCAGCACCCTGCGCGCCCGCAGCGAGCGCCGCATCACCAGCGAACCGCTGAACGGCAGCACGATTGCGGTAGAGGTGGCCACCCACGTGGCGGGCACGCTGGAATTCGTGTCGGGCGCAGTGGTGTCGATAGCCACCAGCTTTGATGTACCCAAGCACCGCCACAGCCCCATCGAGCTGTACGGCACCGAGGCCAGCCTGCTGGTGCCCGACCCGAACCACTTTGGCGGCCAGATCGAACTGGCCCGGCCCGGCGAAGACTGGCGGGCCCAGCCCACCGAGCACGGCTGGGCGGAAAGCACCCTGCGCAGCATCGGCGTGGCCGACATGGCCCACGCCATCCGCGCCGACCGGTCGCACCGGGCATCCGGCGCCTTGGCCCTGCACGTGCTGGAAGTGATGGAGGCGTTCCAGCTTTCGTCCGACACGGGCCGCCACGTGCCCATTGCCAGCCGCCCGGAGCGCCCGCCCATGCTGCCCACCCTGCAAACCGTTAGAAAAACCACAGCCCCCTGGAGATTTGAACATGCGTGAAGCCCTGATCGTTTGGTGTGGCTGGAGCGGCCACGAGCCCGAACAATGTGCCGCCATCGTCGCCGACATGCTCCGCCAGGCCGATTTCAAGGTGCGGGTGGAAACCTCCACCGAAGCCTTTGCCGACCCGGCGCTGGCCAAGCTGAGCCTGATCGTGCCGATCTGCACCATGTCCCAGATCAGCAAGGAAGCGGTCACCAACCTGAGCCAGGCGGTGCAGTCGGGCGTCGGGCTGGCCGGGTTCCACGGCGGCATGGGCGACGCCTTCCGCGAGTCGGTGGAATACCAGTTCATGACTGGCGGGCAGTGGGTGGCGCACCCGGGCAATGTCATCGACTACCGGGTCCACATCTGCGCGGGCGACGACCCGGTGGTGGCCGGCATTACCGACTTTGACTACCACTCCGAGCAGTACTACATGCACGTGGATCCGTCCAACCAGGTGCTGGCCACCACCACCTTTTCGGCGGAGCACGCGCCGTGGATCGATGGCACCGTGATGCCGGTGGTGTGGAAGCGCCGCCACGGCGCAGGCCGGGTGTTCTACAGCGCCTTGGGCCATGTGGCGAAAGAGTTTGAGGTGCCCCAGATGCGTACCATTCTGAGCAGGGGTATGCACTGGGCTGCGCGTTAGTTAGACTGTCGAACTTACCTCGCCTTTTCCACAACACATAGAGACATTGCCATGCTAGACCATCTACCCATCGATTTTCGTTCCGGGCTGTTTGTGGGGCGCCTGCAGCTGCCTGCGGGCCCTACCCCGGTGGTGCTGCAAGCCGGTCGCGTGATCGACGTGTCGGCGGTTGCGCCCACCGTATCGCAGCTGCTGGCCCTGTGGCCTTGCGACATCTCTGCCGGGGTGGACCTGGGGGATATTGCCGACCTGGCCCTGCAACCCACCTGGGAAGCCGGGGAAGGCGAAGCCACGGGCCTCCGCCTGCTGGCACCGGTGGATCTGCAGGTGGTCAAGGCCAGCGGGGTGACCTTTGCGGTATCCGCCGTGGAGCGGGTGATCGAGGAACGGGCCCGCGGCGATGCCCAGGCCGCGCAGGCCCTGCGGGCTTCGCTGAGTGCGCGCATCGGTAGCGACATCCGCGCCGTGCAGCCCGGCTCGGCCACCGCGGCGCACCTGAAAGAGGTGCTGATCGCCGACGGCCTGTGGTCGCAGTACCTGGAGGTGGCGATTGGGCCAGATGCCGAGATTTTCACCAAGGCACCGGTGCTGTCGTCGGTGGGCTGGGGCGACTACGTGGGCGTGCGCTCGGACAGCGCCTGGAACAACCCCGAACCCGAAGTCGTGCTGGTCGCCGATGCCACGGGCCGCGTGCTCGGGGCCACGCTGGGCAACGATGTGAACCTGCGCGATATCGAAGGCCGCAGCGCCCTGCTGCTGGGCAAGGCCAAAGACAACAACGCCTCGTGCGCGCTGGGCCCGTTCATCCGCCTGTTTGATAGCGGTTTTAGCATCGACGATGTGCGCCGCGCCGAAGTGCAGCTGGAAATCACCGGCGACGACGGCTTTCGCCTCACCGGCGGCAGTTCGATGTCGCTCATCAGCCGCGACCCGCTGGAACTGGTGCACCAGGCCATGGGCAAAAGCCACCAGTACCCCGACGGCATGGCGCTGTTTTTGGGCACCATGTTTGCGCCCATCCAGGACCGGGGGGCGGTGGGCCAGGGCTTTACCCACCAGGTCGGCGATGTGGTGCGGGTGGCCAGCGAACGGCTAGGCACCCTGGTCAATCGGGTCCGCACCTGCGAAGAGGCGCCACCTTGGACGGAAGGCATCACCGCGCTGATGCTGAACCTGGCCCGCCGCAATCTGTTGCGCTGAAACCATGCAGACCCACACCCTCTACCCCAGCCTGGCGGGCCAACGCATCGCCATTACCGGTGGTGCCAGCGGCATTGGCGCAGCGCTGGTCACGGCCTTTGTACGCCAGGGCTGCGAGGTGCATTTTCTGGACCGCATGGCCCCCGCCGCGGCCCCCGAGTCGGCCCAATTCCATTTGTGCGACCTGCAGGACACCGAAGCCATCGCCCGTACCTTTGCGGCCATCGGCCCACTGGACGTGCTGGTCAACAACGCAGGCAATGACGACCGCCACACGCTGGCGCAGGTGACCCCCGCCTACTTTGACGACCGCATCGGGGTCAACCTGCGCCACCTGCTGTTTTGCTCCCAGGCGGTGGTGGGCGGCATGCAGGCGCGGGGCGGCGGCTCCATCATCAATTTTGGCTCTATCGCCTGGCACCTGGGGCTGGAGAACCTGGTGCTGTACGAGACGGCCAAGGCGGGCATCGAAGGCATGACCCGGGCGCTGGCCCGCGAGCTGGGCAGCCACCACATCCGGGTCAACTGCATCCTGCCCGGCAACGTCGAAACCCCGCGCCAAGCGCAGTGGTACACGGCCGAGGGCGAGGCCGCCATCATCGCCGCCCAGTGCCTGAAAGAGCGCATCCAGCCCGCCGACATCGCCGCCATGGCCTTGTTTCTGGCCTCCGCCGATGCCCGCATGTGCACCGGCCACAACTACTGGGTCGATGCCGGCTGGCGCTGAACCCGAACCCTCTGCAACACAAAAGCCCACGATGACCACCCCACCCGCCACCCCCCGCCGCTTCCGCTCACAGGACTGGTTTGATGCGCCCGGCCACATCGACCTGGCCGCGCTGTACCTGGAGCGCTTCATGAACTACGGCATCACCCCGGCCGAATTGCGCTCGGGTCGGCCCGTCATCGGCATCGCCCAGACCGGCTCGGACCTGAGCCCCTGCAACCGGGTCCACGTGCAGCTGGCCAGCCGCATCCGCGACGGCATCCGCGACGCGGGCGGCATCCCGATGGAATTCCCGATGCACCCCATCTTCGAGAACTGCCGCCGCCCCACCGCCGCGCTAGACCGCAACCTGGCCTACCTGGGGCTGGTCGAGATCCTGCACGGCTACCCGATCGACGCGGTGGTGCTGACCACCGGCTGCGACAAAACCACCCCGGCGGGCATCATGGCCGCCTCCACGGTGGACATCCCGGCCATGGTGTTCTCGGGCGGGCCGATGCTGGACGGCTGGCACAACGGCGCTTTGGTCGGCTCGGGCACGGTGATCTGGCAAAACCGCCGCCGCCTGGCCGCGGGCGAGATCACCGAAGAAGAATTCCTGGAGGCCGCCTGCGCCTCGGCCCCGTCCGTGGGCCACTGCAACACCATGGGCACGGCCTCGACCATGAACGCCATTGCCGAGGCACTGGGCCTGTCGCTCACCGGCTGCGCAGCCATTCCTGCCGCCTACCGCGAGCGCGGCCAGATCGCCTACGCCACCGGTCGGCGCATCGTCGAGCTGGCCTATGCCGACGTGCGGCCCAGCCACATCCTGACCCGCGAGGCGTTTCTGGACGCGATCACCGTCACCGCCGCCATTGGCGGCTCCACCAACGCCCAGCCGCACCTGGTGGCAATGGCCCGCCACGCCGGGGTCACGCTGACCGCCGACGACTGGAGCCAGGGCTACGACGTGCCGCTGCTGGCCAACGTGCAGCCCGCAGGCCAGTTCCTGGGCGAGCGCTTCCACCGCGCGGGCGGCGTGCCCGCCATCATGTGGGAGCTGCTGCAGGCCGGCCGCCTGCACGCCGAGCGGCCCACCGTCACCGGCCGCAGCATGGCCGACAACCTGCAAGGCCGCGCCAGCCCCGACCGCGAGGTCATCCACGCCTATGCCGAGCCGCTGCGCGCGCAGGCCGGGTTCCTGGTGCTGTCGGGCAACCTGTTTGATTTTGCGATCATGAAGACCAGCGTCATCTCGGACGACTTCCGCCAGCGCTACCTCAGCACGCCGGGCGCAGAAGACGTGTTCGAATGCCGAGCCGTGGTGTTTGACGGTTCGGACGACTACCACGCCCGCATCAACGACCCGGCGCTCGGCATCGACGAGCATTCCATCCTGGTCATCCGGGGTGCCGGGCCGCTGGGCTGGCCGGGCTCGGCCGAGGTGGTCAACATGCAGCCGCCCGACCACCTGCTCAAGCGCGGCATCACCAGCCTGCCGACCCTGGGCGATGGCCGCCAGTCGGGCACCGCCGACAGCCCGTCCATCCTCAACGCCGCCCCCGAAAGCGCCGCAGGCGGCGGCCTGGCCTGGCTGCAAGACGGCGACATCGTGCGGGTGGATTTGCGCCAGGGCCAGTGCAACGCGCTGGTCGACGCTGCCGAGATTGCCCGCCGCAAGCTGCTGCCGCCACCACCTATACCTGCCAGCGCCACCCCATGGCAGCAGCTGTACCGCGAGAAAACCGGCCAGCTGGATGGCGGCGGCGTGCTGGAGTTTGCATTGCAATACCGCGGCATCGCCAACACACTTCCACGCCACAACCACTAGGGCCGATTAACGTCATTGCGCGCCAAATTTATAGAAAAAGAGCTGCTAGCGTAGATTCCACCTACACAAGCAGCTCTATTTTTTATAGCGCGCGCTGCACGTCCACCACCACCCGCCCGCGCACGCTGCCCTTGAGCAGCTCGGCCCCAGTCGCCACGGCGGCATCCAGGCCGATCTCGCGGATCATGGCCTCCAGTTTGGCGATGTCCAGGTCTTGCGCCAGGCGCTGCCAGGCTTGCTGGCGCAGGGGCAGGGGGCACATCACGCTGTCGATGCCGTACAGGCTGATGCCGCGCAGGATGAACGGGGCCACACTGGCCGGGAAATCCATGCCGCCCGCCAGGCCGCAGGCCGCCACGGCCCCTGCGCGCCGGGTGGTGGCGCAGGCGTTGGCCAGGGTATGGCTGCCCACGGCATCGACCACACCGGCCCAGCGCTCTTTGCCCAGCGGCTTGCCGGGCGCGCTGAGCTCCGTGCGGTCGATGATGCGGGTGGCACCCAGGGCGTGCAGGTAGTCGGCCTCGGCCGGGCGGCCGGTGCTGGCCGCCACGGTGTAGCCCAGTTGGGCCAACAGGGCGATGGCCACGCTGCCCACACCCCCATTGGCCCCGGTGACCAAAACCTCGCCATCCGCGGGCCGGATGCCGTGCTTTTCCAGCGCCAGCACGCACAGCATGGCGGTGTAGCCTGCGGTGCCGATGGCCATGGCCTGGCGGGTGCTGAAGGCCGCGGGCAAGGCCACCAGCCAGTCGCCCGGCACGCGGGCCTGCTGGGCCAGGCCGCCGCTGTGGCTTTCGCCCACGCCCCAGCCGTTCAAAATGACCTGGTCGCCGGGCTTCCAGGCCGGGTGGGCGCTGTGGGTCACCGTGCCCGCAAAGTCGATACCCGGCACCAACGGAAAGCGCCGCACCACGGGCGACGCGCCGGTCAAGGCCAGGCCGTCTTTGTAGTTGAGGGTGGACCATTCCACCCGCACGGTGACATCGCCGTCGCCTAAATGGCTGTCGTCGATGTCTTGCAGCGCGGCGTGGGTGCCAGCGTCGTCCTTGGTGACCAGAATGCCTTTGAACATGGTTTGTCTCCTAGCGGGTGTTTCTGAGAAAAATTAGCCTCTTGCGCATATTCCACCCGCGCAAGCAGCTCTCTTTTTAGGACTATCTTCAAATTCGATGCAATGCTAAGCGTATCCCTGTAACCGCCACCGGCATCGCGTTGCTCGGATCATGGGCGCAGGCCATCCAACTCCGGTACGCCACTGTTGCCGTCGGCATAGGCAGCTTGAAAGCCAGGGCGCTGCTGCCAGCGCTTCCAGAATCCATCCAGATGCTCAAAACGCTCGTCCAGCGGGGTGGCGTTGACCGGAAATTTGGAAAAGGCGATGGCGGTTGCCAGCGTGATGTCCGAGAAAGTGGGCGCGTCCCCGCCGAGTATCCATTCGCGTCCATCGGACAAATGTTGGTTGACCAGGGCCGCATGCGACAGCGCCTCCTTGCGGCAATGCTCGCCCCAGGCCTCGTTCTTGGTCAGTTCCAGCTTGAATCCGAGCCCGGTATGCAGGACATGGAACGCCGTGACGATCCGGTAGAGGATGTGCACCCAGATGCGGTTGTCCCACATATTGTCGAGACCCTGCTCCAGCGCGGTCGCGCCCATGATCTTCCGCCCAGGGTAGGCCTGGTCAAGATAGCGGACGATGGCGGCGGTCTCGGAAATAAAGCGGCCATCGGCCAGCTGCAGAGTGGGCGTCTCGCCCCACGGGTTCATGTTCAAGTGGCGCCATCCTCGCTGCTCGCCGACCGGGCTCATGTCGTAGATGGTCTCCTCGAACTGATCGGCAATGCCCTTTTCGTGCAGGAACAGGCGCAGGCGCTGTGGATTCGGGAACGCCGAAGGCGAGGTAAAGAGGCGGAGCTGGGTTGTCATCGTGGTGGTTTCGAAAAGTGAGAAAAATAGTGTGGCGAGCCTCAGCGAAGAACGCCCGTTGGGCCAAGCATGTCGTTTAGAATTTATACCTACCGATCACTTGGTAGGTAAACTATAGAAGATACAATATTCGATGTCAACACCTTTTTTCATTTCGATGGCCGCAACAGCAAAAAATGAAGTGAGCTCAAACTCCAGGGAGAACATCCTGGCGGCCGCGACCAGGGTCGCGCAGGCGCGTGGCTATGGCGGATTGAATTTTCGTGACCTTGCGGAGCAGGTTGGTATCAAGAGCGCCAGCATGTACTACCACTTCCCGAGCAAGGCCGATCTTGGCGCCGCGGTTGCGAGGCGCTATTGGGAGGACTCGGCGGTGGCCCTGGACGCGATGCTGGCCGACACCTCGGATCCGCTACGCTGCCTGCACGACTATCCCGACATATTCCGCAGGTCGCTCGAAAGCAACAACCGCCTGTGCCTCGGCAGTTTCATGGCGGCCGAATATGACGACTTGCCTGAGACGGTAAAGAAGGAAGTACAGACTTTTGCCGATGTCCATGTGGCGTGGCTGTGCCAGGTGCTGTCCGCTGCGGCGACCGTCAGCGCCGAAGACAGCGAACAGCGGGCTCGTGCCATCTATGCCGCCGTCGCCGGCGCTCAACTCATGGCGAGGAGCCGCTCGAACATCGCGCTCTTTGACGCGTTGATTGAGACCTACCGCGTGGTCGGTTTACTCCCGGCATAGCGGGGCAATCCTGCCCACTTGCCTGGTAAAAGAACCACTACAGCTTGTCCGTTAAGACAAATCCAGACAAACTAGATTCGGCCTGCGTTGCCTGGGTGGAGCAAGTCGCAGCCTGCGTGGCATACGTCTATAAATAAGCGGAATCAAAACCCCAATGGCAAAGACCATAGCTGATGCCGAAGCGCTGTTTTTCGACGGCACCCAGCGCTTGACCGCAGGCGATGCCACCGGGGCCGAAACCTGCCTGCGGGCGGCCCTGGCCCTGGCACCAACGCTGGCCGAGGCGCATGCCAACCTGGGGCTGGCGCTGGAAGCGCGTGGCGCACTGGCCGAGGCCGCAGACAGCTACCGCACGGCTATTCGCCACAACCCCACGCTGCCGCAAACCTTTGTGAACCTGGCCGGGGTGCTGTTGTTGTTGCGCCAGCTCGATGGAGCCGAAATGGCCTGCGCCCAGGCGCTGCGGCTGCGGCGCGACGACCCCGACACCTGGTGCAACCTGGGCGCGGTGTACGCCCGCATGGGCCTGGAGCTGGAGTCCGAAGAAGCCTGCCGCGAGGCCATCCACCTGCAGCCGGGCCACGCCAAGGCCCGTTTCAACCTGGCCTATCTGCTGCTGCGCCAAGGGCGATGGGAGGGTGAGGAAGGGGGCTGGGCGCAGTTTGAGTGGCGCGACTGGTACGCCGCCCTGGCGCAGCAGCTGCGTTGCCCGCGCTGGCAGGGCGAGCCGCTGGCCGGCCGGTCGGTGCTGGTGGGTTTTGAGGCCGGGCATGGCGACATGCTGCAGTTTGGCCGCTACTGCGCGGAATTGAAGGCCCGTGGGGCCGGGCGCGTGACCTTGCTGTGCCACCCGCCGCTGAAACGCCTGCTGGCTACGCTGCCCGGCGTGGATGCATTGGTAGGATTTGACGAAGACGTGCCGCCCACCGACTGCTGGACGCCACTACTCAGCCTGCCTGCGCTGTGCCAGACGCGGCTGGACACGGTGCCCGCCGCCCTGCCCTACCTGCACGCAGAACCGGCGCTGGTGGCCGCCTGGGCACCGCGCATGCCGGTCCATGGTTTGCGCGTCGGCTTGGTGTGGAAGGGCAATCCGCGTTTTGAAAACGATGCCGAGCGCTCGCTGCCCCACCTGGACATACTCGCACCCCTGGCGGCGGTGCCCGGGGTGGCCTTCATCAGCCTGCAAAAGGGCGCGGGGGAGGATGAGTTTGCGCCCTGGGTCGCCACCGGGCTGGGCCCGCAGATCCAGGACTTTGCCGACACGGCGGCCATCGTGGCGCAACTGGACCTGCTCATCAGCGTAGACACCGCGGTGGCCCATCTGGCGGGTGCTTTAAACAAGCCCTGCTGGGTGCTGTTGCCCGACTACCTGCCCGACTGGCGCTGGCTGACGGAGCGGTCCGATTCGCCGTGGTACCCGGGCGCAATGCGCTTGTTCCGCCAACCGGCGGGCAGTGGCTGGGGGCCGGTGGTGGAGGCCGTAGCGATGGAGCTACAGGCGTTCGCGGCGCGGCGTTGTGACCGGTAGTGGCGTACTGGTAGCGCGCTCCAGCTCGTTGGCAATGGTGCGGTTTTTGCTGTCCATAGCGTGCTCGAACATGGCGCGGCCGGCGGCATCCGGGTCGCCCGAGGCGATGGCGGCGACGATGGGGCGGTGCTCGTTGGCGGTGATGGGCATGAGCCAGCTGTCGGCCAGGTTCAGGCGGCGAAACAGCGACAGTTCCTTGATCAGCTTACGGTAGATTTCAGTGAGCTTGCGGTTGCCCGCCAGCTCGACCAGGCGGTCGTGGAACTTGAGGTTCAGCAGGTGGTAGGTGTAGGCATCCTGCGCCTTCACCTGGCGCTCCATGTCGGCCACCAGGGCCTTGATTTCCTTCAGCTGCACGGCGGTGATGTGCACCGCCAGCTGGCGGCCCACCAGCTCGTCCAGCGTGGCGCGCAGGTCAAAAATCTCGATGGCTTCTGCGGTGGGAATGTCGCGCACGAATACGCCCCGGTTCTTCTCCACGCGCAGCAGGCCGCCTTCTTCCAGCATGCGAAAGGCCTCGCGCACCGGGCCGCGGGATACCCCCAGTTTGAGGGCCAGCGCGGCCTCGATCAACTTGGTGCCAGGGGCGTATTCGCCAACCAAAATCGCCCTCTCCAGCTCCTGCTGCACCACGCTGGTGAGGGAACTGGTTTGCAAGAGGGCGATGGTGGGATGGGGCACGGCAGGCATACCCCAAATTGAATCACAAATTCAGGCCTATTTGGCAGTCATGCTGGCCACGGGAGGGCCTTTGAAACGGCGGCGTTCAAAGCCGAACCAGACTACCGCCGTCAGCGCCAGAAAAGCCAGCGTGATCTGCAGCGCCGCGTCGTTGGGTGGCTGCACGCCCAGGAACAGGATCAGCACGGCACTCAGGCTCACCAGCAAGGCCACTACCCGAAACACCGGCCCCATGTTCCACGGGCCCATCTTGGTCCAGGTCTTGCCGTAGGCCAGGCCACCCAGAGCAATCGGCAGGCCGTAAGAGATGAAGATGAAGATCACGGTAACCGACACGATGGTGGTGTAGGCGGGGGTGTACAGGGTGAACAGCACAGCGATGGTGCAGGCCGTCCAGATGGCGGCCACCGGCGACTTGAGGGTGGCGTGCACGGTTTTCAGCGCGTTGGAAGCAGGCAGGCCGCCGTCGCGGGCAAACGCAAAGATCATGCGCGAGGCCGAGGTGACCGTGGCCAGGCCACACAGGAATTGCGAGGCGGTGATGGCCCAATACAGCGCGGTTTTCAGGCCCACCGGCAGCACCGCATCCATGGTGCCAAAAAACACATTGCCGCCCGAGGCTGCGGCCTTGTCCATGTCAGGAATGGCGATCACAAACGCGCACAGCATCAGATAGCCAAACAGCGACGAATACAACACCGAGGTCACGATGCCCTTGGGTACGGCGCTGGACGCTCCTACGGTTTCTTCGGCGGTGTGGGCCGAGGCATCAAAGCCAGTGATGGTGTAGATCGGCAGCAGCAGGCCCAGGCCGAACAGCAGCCACATGCTTTGGGTGGCGGGCCAGACGTCGCCACCAATGGGGCCGCTGTAGTTCTTGATGGTGAACAGACGCGACACGTCCCAGCTGGGCGCATAGGCCAACAAAGCCACGGTCAGGCCAATGGCGGTGGCGAAGATCAGGTAGCCGCTGATATCGGTCAAAAACGCCGTCAGCTTGATACCCACATGGTTGGCCAGAGCTTGCACGGCGGTGATGCCCACCACGAATGCGGCCTGGGTGGCAAAGTTGGGTTCCCACCCCAAGCTGGTGCCAAACGCACCCATAAAGAAGTAAAACGTGCCTACATTGATGGCACCCAGCACGGTGACCAGGCCCAGCAGGTTGAGCCAGGCAGTGAGCCAGCCCCAGCCGCGCCCGCCCAGGATCGAGCTCCAGTGGTACAGGCCCCCGGCGGTGGGAAAGGCCGAGCCGATCTGCGCCATGCCCAGCGCAAACACCAGGCTGATGGCGCTGCCCACCAGCCAGCCGATGCCGATAGCCGCGCCGCCCACCCCGGAAATGCCTTGCGACAGCGAGTTGATGCCGCCCGACAAAATACAAATGATGGAGAAGGAAATCGCGAAGTTGGAAAACGGATTCATCGTGCGCGACAGCTCTTGCTTGTAGCCCATGCTTTGCAGCACGCTGGCATCGTCGACAACCTGTTGGGGCGATAGTGACATCAAGTACCTCTCAAAAAGTATGAATGGAAAATGAACACATGCACATCCCATGCCTGATCCCGAGAGCGTGCGACGATGGAAACTGCCTTGGCGGTGTAACCGCGATAGGCCTCCAAGGCAAGATAAAAATGCAGATTGTTAACAATCTACAGAATCGCAATTGACAAGCACCGGGCGACGCGCTTGAATACAAGGACTAAAAATACAGCGAGAGACAAGATGGCAACAACTTCCCCCCTGCACCCGGCCCTGGCCGCGCTGCAAACCTCCGGCGCCGCCAAGGTCAAGGTCGCGGTGGCCGACATTGACGGCGTGCTGCGCGGCAAATACCTGCATATCGACAAGTTCATGGGCGCAGCCGAACCCTACCCGGCGGGTGGCTTCGGCTTTTGCGACGTGGTGCTGGGCTGGGACATGACGGACACCTGCTACGACAACACCACCGTCACCGGCTGGCAGCACGGCTTTCCCGATGCGCTGGCACGGCTCGACCTGGACACCGCCCGCAACGTGCCCTGGGACGACAAGGTGCCGTTTTTTCTGGGCGAATTTGTGCTGGCCGACGGCAGCCCCCATCCGCTGTGCCCGCGCCAAACCCTGAAAAAAGTACTCAAGCGTGCCGAAAAAATGGGTTTCCAGGTGATGACCGGCATGGAGTTCGAGTGGTTCAACTTCCTGGAAACGCCGCAAACCTGGGCCGACAAAAAAGGCGTGGGGGCCACGCAGCTCACCCCCGGCATGTTTGGCTATTCGCTCTTGCGCATGAACCAGAACCGGCCCTTCTTCAACGCGTTGATGGACGAAATGCTGGCCTTTGGCGTACCCATCGAAGGCCTGCACACCGAAACCGGGCCCGGCGTGTTCGAGGTGGCGATCGGCTTCAGCGAAGCACTGGCACAGGCCGACCGGGCGATTCTGTTCAAAACCGGGGCCAAGGAAATCGGTGCCCGCTTCGGCATCATGCCCAGCTTCATGGCTAAGCCGCACCAGAATATGCCGGGCTGCAGCGGGCACATCCACCAGAGCCTGAGCGACGGCAAGAACAACCTGTTTTTTGATGCGGCCAGCCCCCGCAGGATGAGCCCGCTGTTCGAGAGCTACCTGGCCGGGCAGGTAGCCTGCCTGATGGAATTCGGCCCGATGATCTGGCCCACCATCAACAGCTACAAACGCCTGGTCGATGGCTTCTGGGCGCCGGTCAAACCCACCTGGGGCATAGATAACCGCACTGCCAGCTTCCGCGTGATTGCCGGCAGCCCCAAGGCCACGCGGCTGGAAACCCGTTGCCCCGGGGCCGACGTGAACCCTTACCTGGCCATGGCCGCGGTGATTGCCGCCGGGCTGGATGGCGTGGAGAAGGGCCTCAAACTCACCACCCCGCCCATCACCGGCACCAACGGCGGCGCGGAACATATCGCCCGAGCCCCCCGCACGCTGATTGAAACCACCCGCAACTTCCAGCAGTCCACCATCGCCCGCGACTGGCTGGGCAACGCATTCGTAGACCACTTCGCCGCCACCCGCGAATGGGAATGGCGGCAGTGGCTGGATGCGGTGACCGACTGGGAAATGAAACGCTATTTTGAAATTATTTGATGCAAATTCGACGACTTGACCCCTCAGATGCCACCACCTACCGGGCCCTGCGTTTGCGGGCCTTACGTGAGCATGCCGACGCATTTACCTCCAGCTTTGAAGAAGAAAGCGCGCGCCCTCTTGCGGACACTGAAAAGCGCCTGGCAGGCACCGACAAACTCTGGGGCGCTTTCGTCAACGGCACGCTGGCGGCGATGGTGGGCTTGAGCGTAGAGACCCGCACCAAAAACCACCATAAAGCTACCCTGGTCGGCATGTACGTAGCACCCGAATACACCCGGCGTGGCTTGGCACATGCGCTGGTAGAAACAGCACTGCACGCTGCACGCGCATCCGGTATCGCGCGCGTAGTTCTCACCGTCACCGACAACAACCCTGCGGCCCTGGCCCTGTATCAAAAAACCGGCTTCACCGCCTTTGGCACTGAGCCAGATGCCATCCGCGTAGACGGCATTTCCTTTGGCAAAACCCATATGACCCAGCCCATCAACACGCTCGCTTCAAATACACCATGACCATCTCCTCCTTCGCCTTCCCCACGCCGATCAAGTTCGGCCCCGGTGCCCGCAAACTGGTGGCCCAACACCTCTTGGACCAGGGCCTGAAACGCCCGCTCATCGTCACCGACAAGGCCCTGGCCGCGCTGCCGGTGATGGCCGAATTTTTGACCCACCTGCAGGGGCTGGACGTGGCCGTGTTCAGCGGCGTGTTTGGCAACCCAACCTGTAGCCAGGTGATGGACGGTGCCGCAGCCTTCAAAGCCCACCACGCCGACTGCGTGATCGGCTTTGGCGGCGGCGCGGCGCTGGACGTGGCCAAGGTGGTGGGCATTCCGGCCACGCACCCGGGTGACATTCTGGAATACGTGTGGGACCACCCGCAGGTGCGCCCCATCAGCCAACCTCTGCCTTACTTTGTGGCGCTGCCCACCACCTCGGGCACCGGCTCGGAAGTGGGCCGCTCCAGCGTGGTGAGCGAGAACGACACCCACCTCAAGCGTGTGGTGTTCAGCGCCCATATTTTGGCCAAAACCGTGTTTGCCGACCCCGAACTCACCCTGGGCCTGCCCGCCCACGTGACGGCCGCCACCGGCATGGACGCGCTCACCCACAACATCGAAAGCTACCTGTCGCCCGCCTACCACCCGCTATGCGACGGCATTGCGCTGGAGGGCATACGCATCGCCGCCGCCGCCTTGCGCACCGCAGTGCGCGAACCGGGCAACCTGCAGGCCAGGTCCGACATGATGATGGCCTCAATGATGGGCGCGATTGCGTTCCAGAAAGACCTGGGCGCAGTGCACTCCTGCGCCCACGCCCTGGGTGCCGTGTGCGACCTGCACCACGGCCTGGCCAACGCGCTGATGATCGACACCGTGATGGCCTGGAACTTTGCCGCCGTACCGCACAAGTTCGACGAGCTGGCCCATGTGTGCAAGGTGCCCGGCGGTGGCCCGGCCTTTGTCGCCTGGCTGCGCCAGCTCAAGGTGGACGTGGGCATCACCACCCGGCTGGCCGACTTTGGCGTGAAACCCGAGCACCTGCCGCGCCTGGTGGAAATTGCCACCGCCGACATGTGCCACCAGACCAATCCGCGGCCCTGCACGGCGGCAGATTTCGAGGCGCTGTTTTTGGAGGCGATGTGACACACCATCCGAAAGACCGTCTGAAGATCGGCATCAGCGCCTGCTTTTTGCACCCCGACCCGGCGCGCGCCGCGTTTGCCAAAAAGACGCTGCAGTACGTCGAGCAGTCCATGGCGCACTGGATCATGTCCGGCGGTGCGCTGCCGGTGATGGTGCCGTCCCCGGTGGGCGACACCGCCCGCGGCGAGATTGGCTTTGATGACTACGCCCACTGGCTGGACGGCCTGGTGCTGCACGGCGGGGCCGACGTGTGGCCCGGCAGCTATGGCGAAACCCCGCTGCAAGAGCGCTGGAGCGGCGACCGCATCCGCGACGGCTACGAGCAAGCCCTGGTGCGCGCCTTTGTGGCGGCAGGCAAGCCGGTGTTTGGCGTGTGCCGGGGCCTGCAGTTGATCAACGTGGCTTTTGGCGGCACGCTGTACCAGGACATCGCCACCCAGCGCCCCGAGGCCGTGCTGCACCGCGATGCCGATGCCTACGACCACCATTTTCACGCGCTGGAAATCGTGCCCGAAACACGCCTCAGTGCCCTATTGGCGGGCGCAAGCAGCCACCAAATCAATAGCATCCACCACCAGGCCATCAAAGACCTGGCGCCCGGCTTTATGGTCGAAGCCCGTAGCCCGGACGACGGCATGATCGAAGCCATCCGCAGCACCGGCCCGGCCTATGTGGCCGCCGTGCAGTGGCACCCCGAATTCCACCAGCCTGCCCTGGGCACGCTGGACGACACCCCTTTGCTCACCCACTTTCTGGCCGCCGCCCAGGCTGCCAAGGACACCGCATGACCACCCTTGCTATCTACAACCCCGCCACCGGCACGCAAATCACCCAGGTGCCCGCCGACGGTGCCGCCAGCGTCGCCGCCAAATTTCAGGCCGCCCGCGCCGCCCAGCCCGCCTGGGCCGCCACGCCGCTGCCGCAGCGCCTGGCCTGCGTGGCCCGCTTCCGCGCCGCCGTGGTGGCCGAGCTGGAGGCCCTGGCCGCCACTATGACGGCCGAAACCGGCAAGCCCATCAGCATGTCGCGCAATGAGCTCAATGGCTTGCTGGGCCGCATCGACTTCTTTCTGACCGAAGCCGAAGCCAGCACCGCCACCCAGACCGTGTTTACCGACGGCGGCATGACCGAGCAGATCCAGCACATCCCGCTGGGCGTGGTGGCCAATATCTCGGCCTGGAACTACCCCTGGTTTGTGGGCTGCAATGTCATCTTGCCCGCACTGCTGACCGGCAACGCCGTGCTCTACAAGCCGTCCGAATTCGCCACGCTGACCGGCATGGCCATCGCCCGGCTGCTGCACGCTGCGGGCGTGCCTGCCGACGTGCTGGCGCTGTGCGTGGGCGGCGGCGAGGTGGGCGCGGCCCTGCAGACGCAGCGCATCGACGGCCTGTTCTTCACCGGCTCGTATACCACCGGGGCCAAGATCACCCAGGCGCTGGGCCCGCGCATGGTCAAGCTGCAGCTGGAGTTGGGCGGCAAGGACCCCACCTACGTCTGCGACGATGCCAACCCCGCCACCGCCGCCGCGTCCCTGGCCGACGGCGCGATGTACAACACCGGCCAAAGCTGCTGCTCGGTGGAACGCATCTACGTGCACGAAAAAGTGTTCGATGCCTTTGTGGCCGCGTTTGTCGACACGGTGCACGGCTTCAAGGTGGGCGACCCCATGGCGGACGACACTTACATCGGTGCCATCACCCGCGCTGCCCAGCTCGATGTGCTGGACGCGCAGGTGGCCGATGCCGTGGCCAAGGGTGCAAAGCTGCTCACCGGTGGCACGCGCCTGCCGGGCAACACCTTTGCCCCCACCGTGCTGGTGGATGTGGGCCACAGCATGGACCTGATGCGCGAGGAAAGCTTCGGCCCCGTCATCGGCATCCAGAAGGTGGCCAGCGATACCGAGGCGGTAGCCCTGATGAACGACACCCGCTACGGCCTGACCGCCGGGGTCTTCACCCCCGACGAGGCCCGTGCCCGCGCCGTGCTGGCCCAGGTGAACGCCGGCAGCGTCTACTGGAACTGCTGCGACCGCGTCAGCCCCCGCCTGCCCTGGAGCGGCCACGGCGATTCGGGCGTGGGCCTGACCCTGTCCACCTACGGCATCCAGACCTTTACCCGGACCAAAGCCTGGCATCTGCGGCAAGTTTAAGCATCAAATAGGCCTATAGCCCATATATTACTTACGTTAATTGCTACATATTATATAGCAAATATCCCGTTTTCGTTGCAGGGGTATTGTCTTCATTTGTATCTTTCGATTTGATTTAGATATATCGTAATGGCATCTAAATCGCATCGAAAAAACCTATGCCCCATTTTGAAAAACACTGCGACCACTCGGACCACGGCGGCCCCCGCCATGGGCGCGCAAATCACCACCACCTGCACGGTCACCACCATGGCCACCATGTGCGTGGCGAGCATCCCCATCCCGGCGGTGAACACCCCGGGCGCGGCGGTCGCCACGGCGGCGGGCCGGGCCGGGTGTTTGGCCACGGCGGCCTGCGCCTGGTGCTGCTGCAACTGATCGCCGACAAGCCCCGCCACGGCTACGAGCTGATCAAGGAAATCGGCGACCGTCTGGGTGGCAGCTACAGCCCCAGCCCCGGCGTGATCTACCCCACGCTGACCCTGTTGGAAGAGCTGGGCTACACCACCATGGCCGAGAGCGGTGGTGGGCGCAAGCTCTACAGCATCACCGACGCAGGCCAAGCTTTTCTGGCCGAAAACCGCGCCGAAGCCGATGCCCTGCTGTCCCGCATGGCCAACGCCGACGCACCCCACCCCGGCCGCCCGCCCCAGGTGGTGCGCGCGCTGGAAAACTTCAAACTGGCCGCCCGCATGCGCCTGGGCGGAGCCCCCTTGAGCGACGAACAAGCCCACGCCTTTGCCCAGATTCTGGACAACGCAGCCCAACAACTGGAACGTATTTGATGAACACCCCCAACCGCACCGCCACCCGCGTCCGCCACGAGCTGAAATTTCGCCAGCTCACGGTTACACGCACCCAGCAACTCACGCCCCACATGGTCCGCATCACACTTGGCGGGCCGGATCTGGCGGGCTTTACCAGCCCCGGCTTTGACGACCACGTGAAAGTCTTCTTCCCTGACCCCGCCACCGGCGAAGTCATCTTGCCCGGCGGTGCCGAAGACGGCCCGCGCCCCACCATGCGCGACTACACGCCGCAGCAGTTCGACCCACAGGCGCAGACCCTGGTGATCGACTTTGCCCTGCACGACGCAGGCCCGGCCACCACCTGGGCGGCGCAGGCGCAGGTGGGCCAGACGCTGGGCGTGGGCGGCCCGCGTGGCTCCTTCATCTTGCCAACCGACTTTGACGGCCACCTGCTGATCGGCGACGACACCGCCATTCCGGCCATTGCCCGGCGCTTGGGCGAACTGCCCGCCGGAGCCCCCGCGCTGGTGTTGATTGAAGTGGACAGTCCCGCCGACGAACAAACCCTGGCCAGCGCCGCCCAGGCCACCGTGGTCTGGGTGCACCGCCAGGGCCAGCCGCACGGCCAGCAGCCGCTGCTGCTGGAGCGCCTGCGCAGCCTGGCCCTGCCGCCCGGCGACATCCACGCCTGGGTGGGCTGCGAAACCCACACCGCCAAGGCCTTGCGTGCCCACCTGGTGGGCGAACGCGGCGTGCAACCGCAATGGACCAAGGCCGCAGGCTACTGGCGCCAGGGCAGCGCGGCCACGCACGACAGCATCGACGGGTAAATACCCGCAAAGCCGGGCCCGCCAGATACATTGCGGGGGGATTAAAGCTACATTTGCTAACAACTTCCCCTCCACCATGTCTGCACCTCTGGGTCTTTCAGCCACTGCCACCGCCGGGAAGCCGTGCGTCCGGCGCTTTAGGTCTTTTAGTGGGGTGCGGCATTGATGCCCAGCACCGGGACCCTGGGCGCCGGGCAGTTCCAGCAACTGGCGCAACTGGCGGCCCAGCTCTGCGCCGCGGCCAGCGCCAGCCTGACCCAGGTCTACCAGGGCACACACAGCCTGGTCGCACACACGGGCCCCAGCGAATGGCCACTAGCGCAACTGCAACATGTGGCAGAGCAGTTGGCCCCCACGTCCGAACCCCAAGTTCTGCCCAGCGACAGCCTGGGCCTGTGCGTCGCCACGCCGGTGTGGAGCGCCGACGCGGGCTGCATCGCGGTGCTGTGGGTCATGTGGACTCAAGACCCGCCGCATTTGCTGGATGCCGTCCAGCGCACAGCGCTGACCAGCCTGGCCACGCAAATCCAGCTGCTGCTGCAATTGCAGGCCTCCGAGCAGCAGTACCGCGCCCTGTTTGAAGGCAACCCGCTGCCCATGTGGGTGCAGCAGCTGCACAGCCAGCGCATCGTGGCGGTCAACTCCGCGGCAGTGGCGCACTACGGCTACAGCCAGGCCGAATTTCTGACCCCGACCAACTGTGCCGAAAACCCCACGGATGCCGATACCGAGGCCACCCTGCTGGGCGACAGCACACACAGCCTGCTGCACCGCCACCGCCGCCACCGGCGTGCCGATGGCAGCGTGATCGACGTGGAAATGTCCACCAGCACCGTGCAATTCAACGGCCAGGCCGCCCGCATGGTGATGGTCAACGACATCACCGCCCGGTTGCGGGCCGAGCGCAGTCTAGCCCGCCTGGGCCGCGCCCAGCGCATGCTCAGCGCCTGCAACGAAGCCCTGGTGCGTGCCAGCAGCGAATCGGCGCTGCTGCACGAGGTCTGCCGCATCACGGTGGAGATTGGGGGCTATAAAAACGCCTGGGTAGGCTTTGCGGAGCACGACGACGCGAAGTCCATCCGGCTGGTGGCCGGTGTGGGCGATATCGACCCCGATATGAAGCAGTGGCCGTTCTCCTGGTCCGCCACATCGCGCTTTGGCCAAGGACCGTCCGGGCGCTGCCTGCGTTCGGGCGAAGTGGTACTGGTGCCGGATATGCGGCAAGACCCCAGCCTGCAGCTGTGGCTGGCCCGCTACCCCTCCGCCACGCCGCTCAGCATTGTCTGCCTGCCGCTGCGCAATGCCAGCGGCACCTACGGGCTGTTCTGCCTCACGGCTACAGAAACCCTGGAAGCCGGGGCGGACGAGCTGCCGCTGCTGCAGCAGCTGGCCAACGACATTGCCTTTGGTATCGACCACCTGCGCACCCAGCAAGCCCAGCGCCTGGCCGATACGCAGATCCACCACCAGGCTTCGCTGCTGGACAAGGCGCAAGATGCCATCGTGGTGCGCAGCATCGACCACCGGATCCTGTTCTGGAACAAAAGCGCCGAACGGCTTTACGGCTGGACGGCCATCGAAGTGCTGGGCCGGTCGATGGTGGAGCACATTTACACCGCCAGCCCGCAGGCCTTTGCGACCGCATCGCAATGCGTGCTGGAGCAGGGAGAATGGCATGGCGAAATTACCCAGAACCGCAAAGACGGCAGCCAGATGGTGATCGAGGCCCGCTGGACGCTGGTGCGCGACGCGCAAGACCAGCCGCACTCCATCATGGCCGTCAACACCGATATCACCCAGCGCAAAGCCACCGAGCGCGAAGTGCAAAAGCTGGCCTTCTACGACCCTTTGACCAACCTGCCCAACCGCCAGTTACTGCTGGACCGCCTGGGCCACGCGCTGGCCACCAGCGCCCGCAACGGCCAAGGTGGAGCGTTGCTGTTCATCGACCTGGACAATTTCAAAACCCTGAACGACACCCTGGGCCACGACAAGGGCGACCTGCTGCTGCAACAGGTCGCTCTGCGCCTGGCGGCCTGCGTGCGCAGCGCCGATACCGTGGCCCGCCTGGGCGGCGATGAGTTTGTGGTGATGCTTGAAGACCTGGGCCCCGACCCGCGCGCCGCCGGGGTCAAGGCCAAACACATCGGCGAAAAAATCCTGGCCGCGCTGAGCATGCCCTACACGCTGGCCGGGCACGAATACCAAAGCACCTCCAGCATCGGCATCGCGCCGTTCAGCCACCAGCCCGATACCGTGGGCGAGCTGCTCAAGCAAGCCGACATTGCCATGTACCAGGCCAAAGGGGCAGGGCGCAACACACTGGGCTTTTTTGACCCCCAGTTGCAGGCCGAGGTGACCGCCCGCGCAGCACTGGAGGCCGATTTGCGCCAGGCCGTGGCACAAGACGAATTCTTCCTGCATTACCAGTCGCAGCACAACGCCCAAGGTGGCATGACGGGCGTGGAAGCCCTGGTGCGCTGGCGGCACCCGCAGCGCGGTCTGGTGTCGCCAGCGGCCTTTATTCCGCTGGCCGAAGAAACCGGCCTGATCCTGGAGCTGGGTCGCCTGGTGCTGGCCAAAGCCTGCAGCCTGCTGGCCGATTGGGGCCAGGGGGTCGACACGCAGCACCTGACCATGGCGGTCAACGTCAGCTCGCGCCAGTTCAAGCATGCCGACTTTGTGCAGCAGGTGATGGACACCCTGGCCGAGACTGGTGCCAACCCGCGGCAGCTCAAGCTGGAGCTCACTGAGAGCCTGCTGGTAGACGACATCGCGCAGGTGATTGCCAAGATGGAAGCCTTGCAAGCCCAGGGGGTGGGCTTTTCACTGAACGACTTTGGCACCAGCTATTCGTCGCTGTCGTACCTGAAGCGCCTACCGCTGGACCAGCTGAAGATCGACCAGTCGTTTGTGTGCGACGTGATGACCGACCCCAACGATGCAGTGATTGCCCGCACCATCATCGGCCTGGGCCAAAGCCTAGGGCTGAACGTGATCGCCGAAGGCGTGGAAACCGCCGAGCAGCGCGACTTTCTGGCCCAGCACGGTTGCCAAGCCTTTCAAGGCTATTTCTTTGCCCGGCCACTGCCCGCAGACCAGTTGGCGCAATCCATGGGCCTGCCGGGCATTCCGTAAGATCATCGTATGGCGGCGTGCACCACGGTGTAAGCCACCACCACGACCCCCCTCCAGAAATAGAAAAAGCATATGGCAGAGACCCCCCGGAACACGCTACCCGCAGACACCCAGGTCGCCCTCCACGCCCAGTTGCAGGCATCTGAACAACAGTACCGCACACTTTTCGACAACAACCCGTTGCCGATATGGGTCACCGACCCGCAGGGCCTTGCCATCCTGGCGGTCAACCAGGCGGCCATCAGCCGCTACGGGTATTCGCGGGCCGAGTTTCTGGGCATGGGCCTGGGTGGCGTGCAGGCAGAAGCCCTGCCGCCCGAAGACCCCCTGCATGCGCTGCCCCGATGCCATGTCAAAAAAGACGGCAGTGCCATTGATGTAGAAATATCTACCGACCGCCTGCAGTTCAACGGCCAAGCGGCCCGCATGGTGCTGGCACATGACGTAACCCAGCATCTGCGCACCGAAAAAGACCTGGCACGTTTGAGCCGGGCCCATTCCATGGTGACCACCTGCAACGAAGCCCTGGTGCGGGCCAGCTCGGAATCCACGCTGTTGCACGATATTTGCCGCATCGCCGTGGATATCGGCGGCTACCGCATGGCCTGGGTCGGGTTTGCGCAGGACGATGCCGATAAAAACATTTTGATCGTGGCCCATGCCGGCAGCATTGCCGAGCACTTCACCGTCTGGCCCATGTCCTGGTCGTCGGAGTCGCCCTATGGACAGGGCCCGGCAGGGCGGGCCATCCGCTCGGGGGAAATGGTGGTGGTGCCCGACATCCGGCGTGAAGCCATCTTCCAAAGCTGGCTGAAAGAGCCCTGGGTAGATGATTTGCGCGGTGTAGCCAGCCTGCCCTTGCGCAGCAGCGACAGTAGCGCAGAACGTACGCTGGGCCTGTTCTATCTGTATGCCAACACCACGGTGGATATCGCCTCTGATGAAATCCCCCTGCTGCTGCAACTGGCAGAGGACATTGCGTTCGGCATCCAGCATTTGCGCGCCCAGGAAAACAAGCGCCTTTCGGATGCCCGTATCCGGCAGCAGGCCACCGTGCTGGACCAGGCCCAGGATGCCATCGTCGTGCGCGGTCTGGACCAGCGCGTGCTGTACCTGAATAAACGGGCAGAGCAGCTGTACGGCTGGACCTCGCAAGAAGCCGTGGGCTCCGCCTTGCTGCACCAGGTGTACCGAAACCCCACAGCCGTGGCCCACGCTTACGAAGCCGTGATGGAAAAGGGTGAGTGGCGCGGCGAACTGGCCATTTACCGCAAAGACGACCAGCGCATCGAAGCCGAAGTCCGCTGGACCCTGATCACCGATACCGATAACCAGCCTCATTCCATCCTGTCGATCAGCAGCGACATCACCCAGCGCAAGGCTACCGAACGCGAAATTGAAAAGCTGGCGTTTTACGACACGCTAACCCTGCTACCCAACCGCCAGCTGCTGCTGGACCGTCTGGGCCACGCGCTGGCCACCAGTGCACGCCATGGCCAGGGTGGGGCGCTGCTGTTCATCGACCTGGACAATTTCAAAACCTTGAACGACACCCTGGGCCACGACAAGGGCGACCTGCTGCTACAGCAAGTGGCGTTGCGCCTGGGCCACTGCGTGCGCACCATGGACACCGTGGCCCGCCTGGGCGGCGATGAATTTGTGGTCATGCTCGAAGAGCTAGGGCACGACCCGATCGCGGCAGCCGAACAAGCCAAACGGGTGGGCGAAAAAATCCTGTCCACCCTGGCCCAACCCTACCAGTTGGACCAGCACGAACACCTAAGCACTTCCAGCATCGGTATTGCGCCGTTCAGCAGCAGCCCAAATACCGTGGGTGAATTGCTAAAGCAAGCCGATATCGCCATGTACCAGGCCAAAGCCGCCGGGCGCAATACCCTGCGGTTTTTCGACCCGCAACTGCAGGCCGCCGTGACCGACAAAGCCACACTGGAGGCCGATTTGCGCCTGGCCCTGGCACAGGGAGCGCTGTTTCTGCACTACCAGACCCAGCACAATGCCCAAGGCCTGCTGACCGGTGTGGAGGCCTTGGCACGCTGGCACCACCCTGTGCGCGGCCTGGTGTCGCCCGCTGCCTTTATTCCGCTGGCCGAAGAAACTGGCCTGATCCTGGAACTGGGCCGCCAGGTGCTGCTGCAAGCCTGCACCTTGCTTGCCAGCTGGCAAAGCCGCGCCAGCGCCCAGCACCTGACCATGGCGGTGAATGTCAGCTCCCGCCAGTTCAAACACCCTGGTTTTGTGCAGCAGGTGCTGGAAATTCTGCGCACCACCGGAGCCAGGCCCTCTCAGCTCAAGCTGGAGCTGATCGAAAGCCTACTGGTGGACGATATCGAGCAAGTGATCGCCAAGATGGAAGCCTTGCAAGCCCAGGGCGTAGGCTTTTCGCTGGACGACTTCGGCACGGGCTATTCATCGCTGGCCTACCTGAAGCGCCTGCCCCTGGATCTGCTGAAGATCGACCAGTCGTTTGTGCGCGATGTGATGACCGACCCCAACGATGCCGCCATCGTGCGCACCATCATTGGCCTGGGCCAAAGCCTGGGGCTGAATGTGATTGCCGAGGGTGTGGAAACTGCTGACCAGCGCAACTTCTTGGCTTTGCACGGTTGCCTGGCCTACCAGGGTTATCTGTTTGGGCGGCCCTTGCCCGCCGACCAGCTGTCACACGCCATGGTGCTTGTTGGCGGGCCGGATGGTGGACACATTGGTGAATTTATATAAAACCGGGGTTAGCGCATATTTCCTCAAGGGGAGTAGCTATTTTTTTGATAGCGGAACACGGAAAATTCAAGGCGGTCTCGCCGGTCCCGGTTTTGTTATCTCTTCTTCTAATACTTCTAATATTTCTATTACTCAATAGTAGTAGTAGTAAGGATGCCCCTCCGCTGTGGATAAGTGCTTTTAAGCCTTGCAGGCCAAGCACTTAGCCTGTTTTGACGGGTGTGTGTGACTGCGCTTCTGGGGTGTACCGTCCAAATGAACAACTTTGGGAATCTGTCGCAAGCTGTGGATAACTGGTGGCTTATGCAAAAACTATCCACAGGCTTTGCCGGGCGCGGCCATTCCTGGGCTGCGCTATGCTGCGTTTTTTATCTGGAGGT
>NZ_JANXMU010000054.1 GCF_025354435.1 Rhodoferax sp. | reverse complement strand
CTTGACGCTGTCGGGTGCCTCGGCCGTGTCGCATGACTTGTATGCGACCGTGTTCAAGAAAGGGCAAGCGACCAGCGCCAATGAATTGCGGGTGTCGCGTTTGACTACCGTGGTGCTGGGCATCATCGCCGTCGTGCTGGGCATTTCCTTTGAAAAGCAAAACATCGCCTTCATGGTCTCGTTGGCCTTCGCCATCGCCGCCTCGGCCAACTTCCCGGTGCTGTTCATGTCCGTGCTGTGGAAAGACTGCACCACCCGCGGCGCGGTGATTGGCGGCTTTATGGGCTTGATCTCTTCCGTGGGCCTGACCATCGTGTCGCCTGCAGTGTGGGAAGTGACGCTGGGTTACGCCAAGGGCTCGGCCCTGTTCCCCTACACCTCGCCTGCGCTGTTCTCCATGACCATCGGCTTTGTCGGCATCTGGCTGTTCTCGGTACTCGACCGCAGCCCGCAAGCCGCCAAAGAACGCGATGCCTTCAAATCGCAGCAAGTACGTTCTGAAACCGGGTACGGCGCATCGGGCGCGTCGGGACACTAAAAGCGGTCCCCCCAGCGTGGCCCTCTGAGCGGGCCACCCCAAACCGTTCGCGCGGGTCTGGTCGAATACCTTCGATCAGACCCGCCCGGACGGTTTTTACGTTTTAGCCAGGAGCCGCTTGGGCGCGCCGGGCAATCTGGGCCCACACCGCCAGCCGGCCCGGCGCGTCCAGACCGCGCCAGGCACCGATCTCGTCCAGCGTGCGCAGGCTACCGGTGCAAAGCTGGCCCACTGCGTCCATCTGGCAGATGCCTACACAGGGCGATAGTACTTCAGCATATTTTTGGCCTCCAGCGCAGATAGCGTCTGCGCGAGCAGCTATTAAATCCATAGTACTCACAGGGTTACGTCCACCACCGGCGCGTTGGTCAACCGCGCCAGCTCATCGGGCGAGAGCGCAAACACCGCGTGCGGATGCCCAGCAGCCGCCCAAATCTCGGCAAACCGAAACAGCTCCTGGTCGATCAAGGTGACGCTGGGCACCGCATGCGCCACCGGGGCCACGCCGCCGATGCTGAAGCCCGTGCGGGCCTTCACAAACGCCGCGTCGGCCCGCCCCACCGGCCCCACCAGCGCGGTGACCTTCTGCTCGTCCACCCGGCGGTCGCCCGAGGTCACCACCAGCACGGCAGCATCGTCGGAGAGGCGGCGAAAAATGATGCTCTTGGCGATCTGTCCCACCGCAATGCCCAGCGCATCGGCCGCCTGCTGCGCGGTGCGGGCCGCATCGTCGAGCAGGCGCGGCAGCTGGGGGTGGCCTTGCGCCTGCAGCAACGCAGCCACCCGTTGCACGCCTTCAGGCAGGGGCTTGAGTTCAGCGCCGCACATCAATAACCCCGATCGCGATGCACCACACCGTCCACCGGCTGGCCTCGCAGCAGCGCCTGCAGCTTACCGATGATCTGGGCCAGGCTTTCCGCATCCAGCGTGCGCGCCGAAATATGCGGGGTGATGTGGATCTGCGGGTGGCCCCAGAACGGGTGCTCGGACGGCAGTGGCTCGGTGCGGAACACGTCCAGCGTGGCCCCGGCCAGGTGGCCGCTGTCCAGCAAGGCCAGCAGGTCGGCATCCACCAGATGCGCACCGCGCGCCACATTGATGACATAGCCTCCCTGCTGCAGCTTGGAGAGGCTGCGGTGGTCCAGGATGTTTTGCGTGTCCACTGTCAGCGGCAGCAGGCAAACCAGCACTTTGCTGGCGGCCAAAAAGGCATCCAACTGCTCGGCACCGGCAAAGCCGCGCACGTCGGCCAATACCTTGGACTGGCGGCTCCAGGCGTTGACGGGGAATTCAAAACCCCGCAGGGCCTGCGCCACCCGCGTGCCCAGCACGCCCAGGCCCATCACACCCACCGGGAAGTCGCTGCGCACCACCACATCCTGCTTGCGCCAGCGTCCGGCGCGGGCATCGGCCTCGTAGGCATCCAGCCCCCGAAAATGCCGCAGCACGGCGTGGCACACGTACTCGGCCATCTGCACCGCCATGCCCGCGTCTTCCAGCCTCACCACCTGAGTCTGCGGTGGAATGCGCAAGCGCATCAACGCGTCCACGCCCGCACCCAGGTTGAACACGGCTTGCAGGCCCGGCTGCTCGTCAAAAAACGCCTGCGGCGGGGCCCAGGCGATGGCGAAATCCGCCGCAGGGCTGCCGGGGCTCCACAAGGCCACTTCGGCCTCGGGCCAGACGGCGTGCAGCCCGTCGATCCAGAACTGCGCCGCCCCATCGGGGTTGTACAAAGCGATCCGCATCCAAGTTTCCTTTTGTTTCAGATTTTCCGCATATTGTGTCTGCTGGCGCGCGGGCAAACTCCTAGAATTTGCCCTCCCATTCCACTACGGAGACATCCATGGCAAGCACCCCTAGCGAATTTGTTTGGTACGAACTGGTGACCAGCGACGGCCCGGCCGCCGAGACCTTCTACCAGGCCGTGGTGGGCTGGACGACACAGGACGCGGGCATGCCCGGCATGCGCTACGCCCTGGCATCGGCGGGCAGCACCCAGGTGGGCGGCATCATGACCCTGCCCGCCGAAGCCAAGGCGGCCGGGGCCCAACCCGGCTGGTGCGGCTATATCGCTGTGCCCGATGTGGATGCCCACGCCGCACGCATGGTGCAAGTGGGCGGAACCGTCCACTATCCGCCCACCGACATCCCCGGCGTGGGCCGGTTTGCCATGGTGGCCGACCCGCAAGGCGCGGTGTTCGCGTTGTTCAAGGGCCTGCCTGCCGAGCGCCCTGCCCCGCCGCCCGCAGGCACGCCGGGCACCTTTGGCTGGAACGAACTGCACGCGGTGGACGACACCGCCGCCTTCGCCCTGTACGCCGATTTGTTTGGCTGGACCGCCGCCGAGGCCATGGACATGGGCCCGATGGGCATCTACCAGCTGTTTGCCACCGGTGCCGCGCCGGTCGGCGGCATGATGCGGCGCGCCGACGGCGGCACACGGGCCAACTGACTGTACTACATCCACGTGGAGCAGATCGACGCGGCAGCAGACCGGGTACGTGCGCACGGTGGGCAGGTGCTCAACGGCCCCATGGAAGTACCCGGCAACATGTGGATTCTGCAGTGCACCGACCCGCAAGGCGCCCAGTTTGCCTTGTTGGGAACGCGCTGAAATACTATCGTTTATATAGCTACTAGCGTAGGTGGCGTATGCGCTACAGGCCTATTTTTCTTAAATTTCTGCCACACCCACCCAGCCCCGTACCCGCCGCACCAAGGCCTTTAAAAAAGACCACAGCAGCACCAGCAGCCAGATGCTGAGGACCAGCACCACGCACAGCACCACGCCGAAGGTGACTGGGTAGTGCGCCGCCAGCCACAGCGCACCCATGCTCATGCCGTCTTCCAGGAAGCTCAGGGCGACGTTGGAAAAAGGCTCGGGCGAGGTGTTTACGGCCGCCCGCGTGGCGGCCTTGGTGGCGAACGAGGTGGCGGCCAGCGAACCGCCCAGCAAGGCGGCCACCGCGCCCATGGTGCCGCCGTCAGCCCCAAACACGGCCGCGGCCAGCGCCGCCCCGGCGGGGATGCGGACCACCGAATGCAGCACGTCCCACACCGTGTCCAACCCCGGAATCTTGTCGGCAAAAAACTCCACAAACAGCATCGCCCCGCTGGCCGCCAGCATCGCCGGGTGCTGCAGCACGTGCAGCCCGGCAGGCAAAGGCCACCAGCCCAACGCCCCGGTAAGCCCGGTGACAAACACCACGGCGTACAGGCGGATGCCACTGGCCCAGCCCAGCGCGGCGGCCAGGGCCAGCAACGCAGGCATGTCGAGATGCGCGCTGCCTTGGGCCAACGCGTCTGCAGCGGTACTGGCGCCGCTGTGGCCCAGGGTTTGTAACCAGGTGCTGAAGCTATCCATAGGGCAGTAGTTTTAGGGAGCCGGGGCGTCGGCTGGTTTCACCCACACCACCACGTTGTCCACCGCGTACAGCTGGCACGGGGTCTTGCTGATGCGGCGGCAGCGTGCCAGGGCACGGTCGGACGGGTCGGCGGGTTCGGTCACATCGGCCGGGTCCAGGCCCGCGGTGGCGATCACCTTTTCGGACGAGAACGCAAACGCCCGCGGCAGCGGCAGGTCCAGCCACTGGCGGTAGATCTTGCGCACGGTTTCGGTTTTAAAAGGCAGGGCATCGATGTCGTCTACCTTGGCGAAGCCCGACGCGGTGTAGGGAACAATCATCGGCGCAGCTCCGGACGCCAGCGGCAGCACGGCCGTGGTGTCGACCACGGCTTCGGCGGGCAGCGGCGGCAGCATAGGCAGTTTGGCGCTGGTGTCACGTTTTTCCATCAGGCTGCGCAGCGCATCGGGCAACTGCTTGGCCCAGGCCAGCATCTCTTCGTCGTTGTCCATCGACTGGGCGGGCACGAATACACGGATGCGGCCATAGTCGTTGTGCGCGTACTTGGTATAGACCACCTCGTACACCGGGCCGGGCAGGCGCACCGACTTGGCCTGCACCCACTGCTGGGCCTGGGCATAGAAGTCGGCCTGGATACCCAGCAAGTGGCCGGTGCGTTTGAAGATTTGCAGGCACTCGGGCAGGGCCAGGGTGCTGCCAAAGTCTTCGCTGTATTGCGGGTTGTGGGAGTTGCAGCGCTCGGCCTTCCAGTCGGCCCCCAAGGTGGTGCGCGAGGGCATCTCCAGCACAATGCCGCTACGCATGCGGCCGTTTTGCACGTCCATGGCGTAGGCCGCATACACCGGTGATCGCGGCGGCGGACCCTGCGACGTGGTCCACTGCGCCTGGGCAATGTAGGTCCAGCGGCCCTCGGGCAGCACCAAGCTACGCGCGCCAATCGTGACCTGCTGGTCCAAAATGTCTTTGGCAGGCGGGTTGCCGGGGATTTCGAGGGCCAGCGCGCAAGGCACCAGCGCGGCCAGCCCCAGTGCAAAGCACAGGCGCTGGACGGTTGTAACAATCTTCATGGTGTCTCTTTGGTTTTTTAGAATAAATGCAGTGTCTGGGTACATGAACGGCGACACAGATTACCGCACCCCCTGATGCTACGGGAAGTGTTGCACCCCCCGTAAGCCCATGAACGCCACCATGCCCTCAAAATCGCGGTCGTTCTGGATCAGATCGCAGTCGTTGCGGATGCACCAGGCCCCCACCAGCAGGTCGATAGGGCTACGCACGGTGAGACCTTTGTGGCGCAGCTCGCGGTAGATGTCGGCAGCCAGCAAGGCGATGGCTTCGCCACCGGCGGTGACCACCGGCAAGGCAGCCAGGGCCTGTTTCGCCAGCCGTAGCTCCTGCGGGTGGCGAAAGCCGCGCAGCACTTCCATCAGCACCACGTCCAGCAGCACCAGTTCGCGCGCGCTGTCGTTGAGCACGGCATCCAGCGCCTCGGTGTGCGGGGTGGCCGCGCCTTTGAAGTAGTCGATCCAGATGCTGGAATCGGCAGTGATCACAGCGGCTTGGCCCGGAAATCAGGGCGGGGCTCTTGCACGCTGTGGCCGTCGCTGGTGCTCCAGTCGCCGTCCAGGCTCCACTGCAGCTTGCCGCGCAGAGCCCGCAGGTTTTGGTAAGCCGCGCGGCGGGCCAGCAGGCGCAGGCCTTCTTCCACCGCATCGCGCTTGGTTTTGAAGCCCCCGGCCTGCATGGCGGCATCCATCAGCTGGTCGTCAATGACGATGTTGGTGCGCATATAACGCCCTCGTGTGTATATATTTAAAAAATTATACACATTGACCGCAAAAAAGCGATGGGGCGGATCGCTCCGCCCCATCGCATGCCTATCGGTCGAGGTTTAAACCACCGCCACCATTTGCTTCACCAGCGCCATGCGTTTGCTGGTGTGCGTGCCGGTCAGCACAAAGCCGTGTGCGCGCTCGGGTGCGTCTGCCGGGGCAAACCACCATTCGCCCAAGGTCTGCTCGACCCACGCGCCCAGATGGCCGGGTGCGGGCGGGTGCGCCACGATGGGCAGGGCCGGGGTTTTGATGGCCACTGGCATGGCGGCGAATTCCAGCGTGGCTTCGGTGCCGCACAGATTCGCTGCCAGCACTTTGGCCGCCGCCATGATGGGCATTACGTAGGGCAAGGTACGGCCAGTGGGCGCGCCGGGGCTAGCCGCGCTGGCGTACTGCGCGCCGTCGCCCAGCCCCCACACGTGGGGGGCACTGGTTTGCAACTGGCGGTTCACCACAATGCCGCGCTCGCAGGCAATGCCTGCGGCCTGGGCCAGCGCGGTGTCGGCCCGCAGGCCGATCGCGCTGAGCACGATGTCGGCAGCAATGCTCTGGCCGTTGCCCAAGGTGAGCGACAGCGCACCGGCTTGCGGCTCCACGCTTTGCACCGTGGTCCCCAGGTGCCATTGCACCGACAGGCCCTCCAACGCAGCCTGCAACTGGACGCTGGCGGTGGGCGGCAGCAAGGCGGCCAGGGGGCGATCCGACGGATCGACCACCGCCACGGCATAGCCTGCACCGGCCAGGTCGTTGGCAAATTCACAGCCAATCAGGCCCGCACCCATGATGGCCACGCGGGCGCCTTCACCCAGCGCGGTAAGGCGCTGGTGGAACACGCCAAAGTCAGCCAGCGAATTGACCGACAGCACCTGGTCCGCCGCGGCACCCGCCAGCGGCACGCGGATGGGCTGTGCACCGGTGGCCAACACCAGGTCGCGGTAAGCCAACGGGCCGGTGCTGGTCTGCACCACCTGGGCGGCAGTGTCGATGGCGGTGACCTGGGTGTACGACAGCAAGGTGACGTTCAGCGTCTGAGCGATGGTGGCCGCCGGGGTGGTCACCAGCTGCGCCGGGCCGCGCTTCTGGCCAAACGCGTTGGACAGCGTGGGCTTGGCGTAGAAGTCGCCCGCGTCCGCGGTAACCAGGGTGACGGGCGTGGTGGTGTCGAGCTTGCGGAACTCGCGCACCGCCTGCCAACCGGCCAGGCCCGCGCCAATGATGAGGAGAGGATGGTTCATGCAGGAATTTTAGATTTCGACGGGCTCGAAGTCGGCCTTGGCCACGCCGCAGTCGGGACATTCCCAGCTGGCGGGCACGTCGGACCACAGGGTGCCTGCGGCGATGCCGTCTTCGGGGCGGCCCGTAGCTTCGTCGTACACAAAGCCGCAAACGATACAGATATAGGTTTTCATGGGGATTTCTCGGTTTTTATATAAAAAGTGCCTCTAGCGCATATTCAACCTACGCTAGCAGCTATGAAAAGCGTAGTGATTATGCCGTGGCGGTCAAACTATCCAGGTGAGCCTGGTAGTGGTTGGCGTGGCGCTCTTCGACCTTGGCCAGGGCGGCGAAACGTTTTTGGGCCTTGGCCAGGGTGGCGACGAACTGGGCGGCATGGACCTTGGATTCTTCGATCTGCTCGTCCATCTCGGCCACGGCGGCGGCATTGCCTTCGGCTTCGGCAGTGGCACGGAAGCCGGGGTACATCTCGGTGTACTCGTAGGTTTCGCCGTCGATGGCGATCTGCAGCGCCTTGGCCGGGGTCATGCTGGCCTTGGGGTAGAGCAGGTCCAGGTGGCCGAAGGCGTGCATCACTTCCTGGTCGGCAGTGGCTTCAAACACCTTGGCCGTGGCTTCGTCGCCGGCTTCCCGCGCCAGCTTGGCGAAGTAGCGGTATTTGATGTGGGCCATGGATTCGCCGGCGAAGGCGGACTCAAGGTTGGCAAGGGTTTTGATTTCTGGGCGTTGGCTAGCAATGGACATCGTGGGCTCCTGTAGGGTGTAGTCGTTGTGAACAGGGGCGATCTTACGGCGATGCGATTGCCTACGCCAATTAGAAAAACACATTTGATTGTTAGATTCTATTAATGCACCGTTTTCGATTGCACGCTACTCCGCCCGGCGCAGCGCCTCAATCAGCATGGCGATGTTGCTGACCTGCAGCTTTTCGTAGATGGCCTGGATCTGGTTGCGCACCGTGGCGGGCGAGCGGCCCAGCGCCAGGGCAATCGCCTTGTGGTTTGCACCCCCGGCAATGCGCTGGGCAATGCCCCGTTCGCGGGCGTTAAGCTGGTCCACCAGGCAGCGGGCACGGGCTTTCAAAAACAGCAGGCCATGCTCCACGTAAAACCGCAACACCATGGCCCGGCCCGCAAACCGGTCTACCCCCAGCAGGGCGGTGTCCATCAGTTGCCTCGGCAGCACCGGGCCACGCCAACCACTCCACTCCGCCTGCAGCAAGGCGTGAAAATAAGGATCAGCGTGGTACAGCGTCCCACGGGTATCGGCAATGGCGCTGCCGTGGGCCGACAAGGCCTTGCCCGCGACCAGCAGATGGTCCAGATGCATCACCCGGTTCAGCGCCAGCGCCTGCATCACATGGGGGGCCAACTGGGCCAACAGCACGCACTCGTCTTCGGTGCAGTGCGCGTCCCGTTGGCGGCGAAACAGGCTGACCCAGTGGACAAACTGGGTGCGGGGGTTGCCATCGGCGGCAATCAACATGTTTGCATGCCCAAACCGGTGCAAAAAGTCCCGCAGCTCCCGTGTTTCGGGGCTGGCAAACCAGCTATCTGTATGAAACGCCCGCACCACATGGGCCTTGCCAAACACCGTGGCCGCAGCAGTGTCCAGTTGCTTCAGCGACTCGTAGCCCTGCAGCATTTCGGGCGAGCTTTCGTGCAGGTGCACGGTATGGATATCGATACCCTGCGGGTGCGTGGTGGCCGTGCCCCACACGGATGAGTCAAACGGCAGCACCTGCTTGATCTGCGCCAGCGCCGCATCCTGAAAATGCTGGATAGGCATTTCCTGCGCCAGGCGGTAAAGCCTGAGCAGCAAGGTACTGAAGTCCGGTGGCTGGTCGCGCAAGTCGTCCATAAAAAGTGCGCTCCCATAGTGCATTTGTACTATTGTGGCGACCCTTAGATCAAAAGAAAATGTATTTATTTGCAAAAAAACACAACTCGCAAAAAACCCTTTGCCCACCACCCACGGAGACACCATGAAAAAGCATATGAAATGGACACTGTCAGGCGCCGCGCTCGCCGTGCTGGCCGCTTGCGGTGGAGACGGCGGCAGCAGCCCCGTCGCCGTTGCACCGGCCACCACCAATGTCGCCATGACCGTGATGGACGGTCTCATCAAAGATGCCACGGTCTGCCTGGATGTAAACGAAAACGGCGCCTGCGATACCGGCGAGCCACAAGGCACCACGGGCGCAGACGGCACTGTCAGCTTTGCCGTGCCCAACACGGACCTGGGCAAACACCCGGTGTTGGCCATCGTGGGTCCCGGGGCGGTCGATATGGACAGCCCGGACACCCCCATCACAGCCGCCACGGCCTACACCTTGACGGCCCCAGCGGACCAAATAGCGGTGATCAGCCCGCTGACCACGTTGGTGCAGCAGATCGTGGCATCACAGGGCTTGAGCACCGCCGCCGCCGCCGCCGCTGTGCAATCGCAGGCAGGCCTGAGCAGTTCGCCCATGGCCAACTACGTGGCCACGCTGGACACCCAGACTGCCAACGCTGCACGGATACTGGTCGCAGCCATCCAGAACCAGACGGCCACCCTGGCCTCGTCCACCCTAGCAGCGGCAGATGTCCAAACAGCCATTTTGAACAACGCAAGCAATCTGCTGGCAGCGGCAGTGGCAGAAAGCAGCGCCATCACCGCATGCTCCGACAAAACCTCTGCCGCCTGCAAAGCCGCCATTGCCGCCGCCGTAACCACCGTGTTGGCCAACGCGGGGTTGACATCGGCCACCGTCGCCGCAGCAGTGGCGCTGGCCAAGACCCCGGCAGTCGTTGACACCGCAAGCAGCACCCCGGTTGCCAGCTTTGCGCTGGACTGGGTCAACGCCGGTGACACCAGCAACTGGTACACCCGCGTATTCGCCTCTACCGCCGCTGAAAACACCCCGGACGCCAACGGACTGGTGCGCTACCGCTCCATCCGGCACGCGCGGGTGGCCGGGGTGGATACGGAATGGGCAGTCAACAGTGACTCTGCCCGCGCGGGCGATCTGCACTGGAACGGCAGCGCCTGGACAGGCTGCACCACCAGCACCCAGAACACCAGCACTGTGCACGATGCACAGGGCCGTTGGACCTACAGTTACTGCGACAACCTGGAAAAAGGGACTTCCCAGCGGGTCGTCACCAACATCGAAGGCCAAACCATGGCCAACGTGTTTGCGCTGATCCAGGCCACCCGCACCGACGGCAGCAACTGGGGCAAAGCGCCACTCTGGTTCACCGGAACGACGACGGCCAGCGTGGGCACCGCCACCTTCCCGACGGGCTCCAGGCTGAACGTTCAAACCCAGGTCACCACGGCATTGGCAATGGCATATGACGTGCAAACCAGCAACATCGTCACCGTGGCCGATGCCGCAGTGGCCGCAGGCGGCGATGCCATCGCCAACAGCGCCGTAGCCTGCAACACCACGCAGAGCAGCAACGCGAGCCAGGCCGTCACGCTGGAGACGATGATCGCCCGCAACCCTGGCACGCAATGCATCTTGCCTACTGGAACACAGCCCGGGCTGAACGGGCAAACCTTCTCCAGCCTGTTGCCCAACACCGGCTGGGGTAACACCACTACCAGCATCGGCACCCTGGGCAACGCCCCGCTGGGCACCAGCACCACGGCGACGGGTTACTACACCGGTAACAAACGGCTACGGGTATCTTTTGCAGGGGGCAGCAGCAATGCCGTCACCTTCTACAGCTGCCTGCAGCGCTCCATCAACGGCTCCACCCGCAACTGCACGTCCGTGGGAACCGGCACCTACACCATCACTACCATGGGTGACGCCCGTGTCATGACGTTCAGCGCCATGCCGGCTGCGTTTGCCGAGCTGACCTACGACCGGGTGTTTGTGGAACGTGCAGGCCAGGTGTACTTTGGCTACAAAGACAAGCTATCCAGCACGAAAGTGCTTCGCCTGAACGGCACGGCAGGCAATGCCGTACTCAGCCAATTAGGGCTGCCCACCTTCACACCGTAAACGGGCTCACACCAGCAGCGCCGCCAACTGGTCCATGTCGGTAAACGTGCAGAAAGCCCCCGCCTCCAGCAGCGCCTGCGCGTCCACGTGGCCGGAGGTGGCGGGCGCGTAGCCGAACACCGTGGCCCCGGCGGCCACGCCCGCGCGCACACCGGTGGTGGTGTCTTCCACCACGGCACAGCGGGCGGGGTCCACGTTCAAAGCGGCGGCGGCCGCCAGGTACACGTCGGGCCAGGGCTTGGTG
>NZ_JANXMU010000045.1 GCF_025354435.1 Rhodoferax sp. | reverse complement strand
GGCGACGGTGGGTAGGGACACTCGTTGGTATTGAGCTTGACCCAGCCGTCGGTCTGCGGCTGCTCGCCCGGCACATAGGCGTGGAGCTGGTCTATGCCGGTGCTCCAGAAAGGAGAGCTCACCACCGCGCTCATGCCTCATTCCCCGCCACGATGCTCATCACCGCCATGCGCACGGCAATGCCAAAGGTCACCTGCGGCAGGATCACGGCCTGCTTGCCATCCACCACGGCCGAGTCGATCTCGACACCGCGGTTGATCGGGCCGGGGTGCATCACGATGGCATCCGGCTTGGCCAGCTGCAGCTTCTCGGGCGTCAGGCCAAAGCTCTTGAAATACTCGTGGGTGCTGGGCAACAAGGCGCCGCTCATGCGCTCGTTTTGCAAGCGCAGCATGATCACCACATCGCAGTCCTTGATGCCTTCTTCGAGCGTGTGGCAGACGCGCACGCCCATCTGCGCCATGTCGGCAGGCACCAGGGTTTTGGGGCCGACCACGCGCACTTCGGCGCAGCCCAGCGTCGTCAGCGCATGGATGTCGGAGCGGGCCACGCGGGAGTGCAGCACGTCGCCGACGATGGCCACGGTGAGGTTGCTGAAGTCCTTTTTGTAGTGCCGGATGGTGTACATGTCCAGCAGGCCCTGGGTCGGGTGGGCGTGGCGACCATCGCCCGCATTCACCACGTGGACGTGCGGCGCGACGTGCTGGGCGATCAGGTAGGGCGCGCCGGATTCGCTGTGCCGCACCACAAAGATGTCGGCAGCCATGGCGCTGAGGTTGGCGATGGTGTCTAGCAGCGACTCGCCCTTGGCGGCGCTGGAGCGGGCAATGTCGAGGTTGATCACGTCGGCGCTGAGGCGCTTGGCGGCGATGTCAAAGGTGGTGCGGGTGCGGGTGGAGTTCTCGAAGAACAGGTTGAACACGCTCTTGCCGCGCAGCAAGGGCACTTTTTTCACCTCGCGGTCGTTCACGCTGACGAAGTTGGCGGCGGTGTCCAGGATCTGCGTCAGGATGTCTTTCGGCAGGCCTTCGGTAGACAGCAGGTGGACCAGCTCGCCGTGCTTGTTGAGTTGGGGGTTGTTGCGTTTGTAGAGCAAGATTTAGCCCTCCACATTAAAACTGAAGGCACCGGTGGCGCTGCGCGCCAGTTCGAGCTGCTGGGTGGCAGGCAGGGCTACGCGGGCGGCGGCAAAGTCGGGTTGGATGGGCAGCTCGCGCCCGCCCCGGTCGACCAGCACTGCCAGCTTCACCGCCGACGGGCGGCCAAAGTCAAACAGCTCGTTGACAACAGCGCGGATGGTACGGCCGGTGTAGAGCACGTCGTCCAGCAAGATGATCTCGGCCCCGTTCACGTCGAAGTCCAGCGCGGTTTGCCCGCCGCTGCCCGAGACCATGCCGCGCTGCGAGAAGTCGTCGCGGTGCATGGCGGATGAGATCACGCCGGGTTTGCCGGGCAGTTGCAGGTCGGACTGCAGGCGTTCGGCCAGCCAGGCCCCGCCGGAGGTAATGCCGACCAGGCGGGTGTCGGCATTCAGCAAGGCTTTGACACCTTTTAATAACTCTAAATACAGCGCTTCGGCGTTCAGCATGAGTGTGCTCACGGGATACTCCTCAAAAATTGTTCCAGAATGATGCAGGCTGCAGCGGCATCTGCGTCTTTTGCGCCCATCTCCAGCGCTTCTGTGGTGCTGTAGCGCTCATCTACCTCGAAAACCGGCAGATTGAAGCGTCCGCGCAACTGGCGGGCAAACTTTTGCGCGCGCCGGGTGTTGTCGTGGGCTGCGCCGTCGGGGTGGAAGGGCACGCCGATCACCAAGGCATCAGGCTGCCATTCCTTGACGCGGGCGGCGATGGGGATGAAACGGGCATCGCCCTCGGCGGCGATGGTGCCCTGCGGCGTGGCGGTACGGGTCAGGCGGTTACCGACGGCAACGCCGGTGCGCTTTTGGCCGTAGTCGAAGGCCAGGAAGGATTGCAGGTTGGCGGGGACGGCGACCGGCTCCGTCATGCGTGGCCCGCTTCGGGGGACAGCATCCAGGATTGGAGGCCCAACAACAGCAAAGCCTGGTCGTAGCGCTCGGCCACCGGGGTGTCGAAGATCACGCCCAGGTCGGCTTCCACCGTCAGCCAGCTGTTTTCGCCCAGTTCGGCTTCCAGTTGGCCCTCGCCCCAGGCAGAGTAGCCCAGGGACACCAGCACCCGGCGCGGCCCGGCCCCGGTGGACAGGGCTTCGAGCACGTCTTTGGAGGTGGTCATCTCCAGCCCGCCAGGAATGGCCATGGTGGAGGCATAAACGGATTCCGAGGGGTCGATGTCGCTGCTGATAAAGGCTTCGTGCAGCACAAAACCGCGCTCGGTTTGCACCGGGCCGCCCTGGAACACCGGGCTCTCGCTCAAGTCGGCGCGGCGTAGCGGCAGATCGACCTTGTCAAACAGGCTTTTCAAGCTGATATCACTGGGTTTATTGATCACCAGGCCCATGGCACCGCGCGGGCTGTGCTCGCACAGGTAGACCACGCTTTTGGCGAAGGCTTCGTCCTCCAGACCGGGCATCGCGATCAAAAAGTGATGCGTCAGGTTTATGGGGGCAGTGTCGGTGTTCATCCTGCGATTTTAAGGGCTCAATCGGCACAGACGGGGCCTGCATGTAAAGAGACAAATTCGACGCAATTCGCCCGAATGTCGAATTTGAACAAGTGTGCGTCTGCAAGGCGCAAGGTGACACACGGGTGACATCGAACAATGCACACAAGACATACGGAGCACTGGTCAACTACCTTCGGGCGACCCTCCAGTGCAGCGTAAATCGTGTTGCAGACCCCTTGGACCCCCCACGAGAACCACATGCGCGGCCAAAACTACTCCCTCTGGAGCCTGCTCAAGCACGGCTTTAAAAACCACCAAACCTGGGAACCTGCCTGGGAACGGGTGGCCTTGAAACCTTCGTACGACGTGGTCATCGTTGGCGGCGGCGGGCACGGCCTAGCCACGGCCTACTACCTGGCCAAAAACCACCCCGGGATCGGCAGAATAGCGGTGCTGGAAAAAGGCTACCTGGGCGGCGGTAACACCGCACGCAACACCACCATCGTGCGCTCCAACTACCTGTGGGACGAGTCCGCCGCGATTTACGAGCATTCGCTGAAGCTCTGGGAAGGCCTGACCGAAGACCTGAACTTCAACGTCATGTTCAGCCAGCGTGGCGTGTTCAACCTGGGCCACACCCTGCAAGACATGCGCGACATCGAGCGCCGGGTGAATGCCAACGCCCTGCAAGGGGTGGATGCCCACGTGCTGAACGCGCAAGAAGTCAAAGAAAAGATCCCCCAGCTCGACTGCAGCCGCAGCCGCCGCTTCCCGGTGCTGGGTGCAAGCTGGCAGCCGCGTGCCGGTGTGGCCCACCACGATGCCGTGGCCCGGGGCTTTGCCCGCGCCGCCAGCCGCCTGGGTGTAGACCTGATCGAGGGTTGCGAAGTCACCGGCATGGATATCCAGAACGGGCAGATCCGCGGCCTGCAAACCAACCTGGGTGCCATCAAGACCGAGCGCGTAGGTTGCGTGGCCGCGGGCCACTCCTCGGTGCTGGCCAAGATGGCCGGGCTGCGCATGCCGCTGGAAAGCCACCCGCTGCAGGCCTTTGTGTCCGAATCCATGCAGCGCGTGATCGACACCGTGATCATGTCCAACGCGGTGCACGGCTACCTCAGCCAGTCCGACAAGGGCGAGCTGGTGATTGGCGCGGGCATCGACAGCTACCTTGGCTACGGTCAACGCGGCAGCCCGCACGTGATCGAGCACACCGCCGCCGCCATCATTGAGCTGTTCCCCCAGTTCTCGCGCGTGCGCATGAATCGCCAGTGGGGCGGCATTGTGGACGTGACCCCGGATGCCTGCCCGATCATCTCCAAAACCTCTGTGCAAGGCCTGTTCTTCAACTGTGGTTGGGGTACCGGCGGCTTCAAGGCCACGCCGGGTTCCGGCCACGTGTTTGCCGACATGCTGGCCAAGGGCGAAGCGGGCCCGCTGTCCAAAGCCTTCTCGGTGGATCGCTTCCATACCGGCCACCTCATCGACGAACACGGCGCCGCTGGCGTTGCCCACTGAGCTAGACCACCATGTTTTTATTGCACTGCCCCCACTGCGGCGAAATGCGGGACGAAGAAGAGTTCAGCAACGCCGGTGAAGCCTATATCCCCCGCCCTGCCAAGCCCGAAGAAGTGGACGATGCCACCTGGGGCGACTATGTTTTCATGCGCCGCAACACCAAAGGCTGGTTTTGGGAGCAATGGCAGCACACCGCGGCATGCCGCAAAGTGTTTGCCGTAAAGCGCAACACCGCCACCTACGAAATTGCCGGGAGCTGGACGCTGGCCGAAGGCAAGGCCCTCTTTTTAGCCGACATCGCCAAGGAGCAGCAAGCATGAGCGGCACCCGCGTACCCCAGACCACCGCGCGCATCGACACCACGCGCACGGTGAAGTTCACTTTCGATGGCCGCGAATTCACCGGCCACCCCGGCGACACGCTGGCCTCGGCCTTGCTGGCCCACGGCGTACGCCGCATGGCCCGCAGTTTCAAATATGGCCGTCCGCGCGGCATCATCGGTGCGGGTGCAGAAGAACCCAATTCGCTGGTACAAATGGGCGTGGGCGCACTCACCACACCCAACGTCAAAGCCACGCAGGCCGAGATGTACGACGGTTTGAGCGCCCGCTCTACCTCGGGCTGGCCATCCCTCGATTTCGATTTGAAATCCGTGCTGGGCCAGGGCTCGCGCTTCATGCCTGCGGGCTTCTACAGCAAGACCTTCAAATGGCCGCAAAAACTGTGGCCGCTGTACGAAACCGTGATTCGCAAGTTTGCCGGTTTTGGCGATGCGCCCACCGAGCCCGATCCCGAGAAATACGACCACTTGCACCACCATGTGGATGTGCTGGTGGTGGGCGGCGGTGCCTGCGGCCTGCTGGCCGCGTTGCAAGCCGGGCGCGCCGGGCTCAAGACCCTGCTGGTAGACGAGCAAAACGAACTGGGTGGCTGGTTGCTGTCCGACCCCACCGCGCACATCGATGGCCGCAACAGCGATGCCTACATCCGCTCGGTGCAAGCCGCCCTGGCCGAGATGCCGCACGTGACCGTGCTGCCCCGCACCACTGCGTTTGGCATGTACGAGCAAAACCTGGTGCAGGCCGTGGAGCTGGTGCAAGACCACATTGCCCCCGCGCAGCGCCAGGCCCACCTGCCACGCCACCGCATGCACAAGATCCGCGCCCACCACGTGGTGCTGGCCACCGGTGCCATCGAACGCCCCCTGGTGTTTGGCAACAACGACCTGCCCGGCGTGATGACCGTGTCTGCCGGCCAAACCTTCCTGGTGCGCTACGGCGTGCGGGTCGGCCAGCGCATCGTGATCTGCGGCACCAGCGACCTGGCCCACGATTGCGCTGAAGTGCTGGCCAAAGCCGGTGCCACCGTCACTGTGGCCGATGTGCGCCATGGCGCGGTGTCCCGCAATAGCAGCTACACAGTGATGGCGGGCCACGGCATCGCCGAAGTCACCGGCGGCAGCGAGGTCAAGGGCGTACGCCTGGTGCCCTTGCACGCTACCAAGGACGAAGTAGCTGGCACCGGCACGCACATCGCCTGCGACGTAGTGCTGAGCTCGGGCGGCCTGTCGCCCACCGTGCATTTGTTCTGCCACGACGGCAGCCGCCCCACCTGGGACGAGGCCGTCGCCGCGTTTGTGGTGCCAAGCACCGGCCGCAAGGGTGTGGCCTGCGTGGGCTCGGTCACCGGCGCTTTCGAACTGTCCGACGCACTGGCGCAAACCACGCACGCCATGCAACAGGTGCTGGCCACCTGCGGCAAGCGCGAATCGCTGCAGGTACCCACCTGCATCCAGCCCAAGCGCCTGGCAGCCCGCCCCATGTTCCGCCTGCCCGATGGCAAGCAAGAAGGTGCCGGTGCAAAAGCTTTCGTGGACTACCAGAACGACGTCAGCGCTGCCGATATTGAGCTGGCCGTGCGCGAGAACTACCACTCCATCGAGCACGTCAAGCGCTACACCGCTCTGGGCTTCGGCACCGACCAAGGCAAGTTGTCCAACGTGAACGGTTTCGTCATCACCGCCCGCGCCCTGAAGCGCCCGGTGAACCAGGTGGGCACCACCACCTACCGCCCGGCCTACACCCCGGTGAGCCTGGGTGCACTGGCGGGCACCATGACCGAAGAGCTGTTTGACCCGAACCGCTACAGCGCCATCCACGCCTCCCACGTGGCGCGCAACGCCGCCCTGGAGCCGGTAGGCCAATGGCAGCGGCCCTGGTACTTTGCCAAGCCCGGCGAAGACCTGCACGCCGCCGTGAACCGCGAATGCCTGGCCGCCCGCAACGGCGTGGCCGTGATGGACGCGTCCACCCTTGGCAAGATCCAGATCGACGGCCCGGATGCCCGCGAATTCCTGAACCGCATCTACGCCAATGCCTGGACGCAACTGGCCGTGGGCAAGTGTCGCTACGGCCTGATGCTGGACGAAAACGGCATGGTGATGGACGACGGCGTGACTGCCTGTATCCACCCCACGCAGTTCTACATGACCACCACCACCGGCGGTGCCGCCCGGGTGCTGAACTGGCTGGAACGTTGGCACCAGACCGAGTGGCCCGAACTCAAGGTGTGGATGACCTCGGTGACCGACCATTGGTCCACCGTAGCTCTGGTCGGCCCCAAGGCCCGCGCTGTGCTGGCCAAACTGTGCCCGGACATTGACCTGTCGCCAGAGAACTTCAAGTTCATGGACTGGCGCGCTGGCACGGTGCAAGGCCTGCCGACCCGGGTGTTCCGCATCAGCTTCTCGGGTGAAGTGTCGTATGAATTAAACGTCGAATCCGGCTACGGTCACGCCCTATGGGAGGCCGTAATGGCCGCCGGGGCCGAGTTCGACATCACGCCCTACGGCACCGAAACCATGCACGTGCTGCGGGCCGAAAAGGGCTTCATCATCGTCGGCCAGGACACCGATGGCTCCATGAGCCCGATGGACCTGGACATGGCCTGGGCCGTGGGCATGAAGAAGCCATTCAGCTTCCTGGGCAAGCGCTCGCTGGCCCGCAGCGACACGGCCCGTGAAGGCCGCAAGCAACTGGTTGGTCTATTGCCAGAAGACCCGAACACCGTGCTGATCGAAGGCGCGCAAATCATGGAAAGTGCCACCGTGGGCACCAGCAACAAGATGCTGGGCCACGTGACTTCCAGCTACCACAGCGCGTTCCTGGGCCGCTCCATCGCCATGGCGGTGGTGGCCGGTGGTCTGCAGCGCAAGGAGCAAACCCTGTACGTGCATGCCCACGGCAAGGTGACTCCGGTGAAGGTGGGCGGCAGCGTGTTTGTCGATGTGAAAGGTGACCGTCAAAATGTCTAAAGATTTGAACGCAATGCTGGAATCCCCCCTGCACGCCTTTGACCTGCCCGCCCGCGTGGCTACACCCACCGCCCAGAACCGGGTGGTGGTAAGTGAACTGGGCAATATGGGCTACATCGTGCTGCGCGGCAAGGCCGACGACGAGTCCTTTATGCAGGCTGTAGCCGATGTGCTGGGCCAAGCCCTGCCGACGCAGCCGATGACCGTGCTGACAACCACCGCCGGTGTCGTGCTGTGGGTATCGCCTGACGAATGGCTGCTGGTGTGCAAGCGCTCTACCCGCGACAGCCTGCTGGCCGCACTGACCGCCGCCGTGCAAGACATGTTTGCCCAGGTGGTGGACAACAGCGGCGGCCTGACGGCCATGCGCCTGAGCGGCCCTGACCACATGCTGCTGCTGCGCCAGATGGGCCCGTACGACTACGAGAGCCTGGCCGTAGGCCGCTGCGCCAGCACCGTGGTGTCCAAAACCGGACTCACCGTGGCCCGTACCGACGAAGCGGGCGTGGTACTGGTCTTCCGCCGCAGCTTTGCCGACTACACCTGGCGCCTGCTGGAACGCACCGCCCTGCCCTACCGCCTGTGCATCACCAGCCCGGCGCAATGCGCCGACCCTGTGTTTACACCCTTGTTTGAAACTGTTTAGGACTCTGCCATGACAACCGAAAGCTTCTTCTCCGTGGGTGTGGCCCAGGCCGACCCCGCCGTCAACGCCGCCATGGACCACGAACTGCAACGCCAGCGCGAACAGATCGAACTCATCGCCTCGGAAAACATCGTCTCCAAAGCCGTGCTCGAAGCCCAGGGCTCGGTGCTGACCAACAAGTACGCTGAAGGCTATCCCGGCAAGCGCTACTACGGTGGCTGCGAGCATGTGGATGTGGTCGAAGCCCTGGCCATCGAACGCCTGTGCAAGCTATTTGGCTGCGAATACGCCAACGTGCAGCCGCACTCCGGTGCGCAGGCCAACACGGCCGTGATGCTGGCACTAGTGCAGCCTGGCGACACCGTGCTGGGCATGTCGCTGTCGGCGGGCGGCCATTTGACGCACGGTGCCAAACCGGCACTGTCGGGCAAGTGGTTCAAGGCCGTGCAGTACGGCGTGCGCCGCGCCGACTCGCTGATCGACTACGACGAAGTCGAAGCCCTGGCCGTGGAACACCAGCCCAAGCTGATCATTGCGGGCTTCTCGGCCTACCCCCGCACCATCGACTGGGCGCGCTTTCGCGCCATCGCCGACAAGGTGGGTGCCTACCTGATGGTGGACATGGCCCACGTGGCCGGTCTGGTCGCCACCGGCGTGTACCCCAGCCCGGTGCCGCATGCCCATGTGACCACTTCCACCACCCACAAGACCCTGCGCGGCCCCCGTGGCGGCGTGATTTTGACCAACGACGAAGCCTTGGCCAAGAAGATCAACTCCGCCGTGTTCCCCGGTTCGCAAGGCGGCCCGCTGATGCACGTCATCGCTGCCAAGGCTGTGGCCTTTGGCGAAGCCCTGCAACCCAGCTTCAAGGCCTACACCCAGCAGGTGGTGGCCAATGCCAAAGCCCTGGGTGCAGTGCTCAAGGCCGGTGGCCTGGACCTGGTGACCGGTGGCACCGATAACCACTTGCTGCTGGTCGATCTGCGCCCGCTGGGCCTGAAAGGCAACACCACCGAAGTGGCGTTGGAGCGTGCCGGCATCACCTGCAACAAGAACGGCATACCGTTTGACGACGAGAAGCCCACCGTCACCTCGGGCATCCGCGTCGGCACGGCAGCAGGCACCACCCGCGGCTTTGGCGTGGCCGAGTTTGAAGAAGTCGGCCGCCTGATGCTGGAAGTGTTCAACAGCCTCAAAACCAAGCCAGACGGCGATGCCGCCCTGGAAGCCTCGGTCTACGCCCGCGTCAAAGCCCTCACCGCCCGTTTCCCTCTCTACGCTTAAAGGAGTAACGCCATGAGCACACTTCACCAAGACTCCATCGTCATCGACGGCCTCATCATTGCCAAGCTGGACCGCAGCGTATTTGAAGACATGAAAAAGGGCGGTTTGGCCGCAGCCAACTGCACCGTCTCCGTGTGGGACGACTTCCCGAAAACGGTCGACAACATCGCCACGCTCAAACAGCTGATCCGCGACAACAGCGACCTCGTCACCCTTGCCCGCAACACGGCGGACATCAAGCAGGCCAAGGCCGATGGCAAGACCGGCATCGTCCTGGGCTTCCAGAACGCCCATGCCTTTGAAGACAATCTGGGCTACATCGAAGCCTTCCACGACATGGGTGTGCGCGTGGTCCAGCTGTGCTACAACACGCAAAACCTCATGGGCACCGGCTGCTACGAGCGCGATGGCGGGCTGTCCGGCTTTGGCCGCGAGGTCATCGCAGAGATGAACCGCGTTGGCATCATGGTTGACCTATCGCACGTAGGCAGCAAGACCTCTGAAGAAGCCATCCTGGCTTCCACCAAGCCCGTGGCCTACACCCACTGCCTGCCTCTGGGCCTGAAAGACCACCCGCGCAACAAGAGCGACGCCGAGCTGAAGTTCATCGCCGACCACGGTGGTTTCATCGGCGTGACCATGTTCTCGCCCTTCCTCAAGCGCGGCAATGACTCCACCGTGCACGACTACGTCGAGGCCATCGACTACGTCATCAACATCGTGGGCGAAGACTGCGTAGGCCTGGGCTCTGACTTCACCCAAGGCCACGGCCACGAGTTCTTCGAGATGCTGACCCATGACAAAGGCCGCTGGCGCCGCCTGACCACCTTCGGCAAGGTGGTCAATCCCGAAGGCATTCGCACCATCGGCGATTTCCCTAACCTCACGGCCACGATGCAGCAATCCGGCTGGTCCGATGCCCGCATCACCAAGGTGCTGGGTGCCAACTGGATGAAGTTCTTCGACCAGGTCTGGGGTACCTGAGGCACCCCTCCATAGACTTCCCCAGCCCCTCGCATTCCCATTCCACAACCAAGAGTTAGCTGCTATGACCGTTTCGTTCTCCCCTCGCAAACGCCGTGAGTTCATCACACAGACTTTGGGCCTGTCCGCGTTGGCTATGTCCGGCAGCGCATTCGCCCAGACCAAACCGACCATCAAAATCGGCTTTGTCGACGGCTGGTCGGACAGCGTGGCCACCACCAACCTGGCTGCTGTCATCATCCGCAGCAAGCTGGGCTACCCCGTGGAGCTCAAGCCGCTGGCGGCCGGCATCATGTGGCAGGCCGTGGCCCGCGGCGACCTGGACACCACCTTGTCGGCCTGGCTGCCCGTGACGCACGAGGCTTACTTGGCCAACTTCAAAGACAAGGTTGAGATTCTGGGTGCCAACTACCCCGGTGCCAAGATCGGCCTGATCGTGCCCGACTACGTCAAGGCCACCAGCCTGGCCGACCTGAACAACTACAAGGCCGATTTTGGCGACCGCATCGTCGGTATCGATGCCGGTGCCGGTGTGATGAAAAAGACCGAAGAAGCCATCAAGGTCTACGGCCTGGAAATGCGCCTGCAGCCCAGCTCGGGCCCGGCCATGGCGGCCGAACTGGACCGTGCCTACCGCGCCAACAAGGCGATTGCCGTCACCGGCTGGATTCCGCACTGGATGTTTGCCAAGTACAAGCTGCGCTTCCTGGCCGACCCCAAGAACGTCTACGGTGCCGAAGAACACGTAGACAGCGTCATCAACCCCGGCCTGCACACCAAGGCCCCCAGCGTGGTGGCTTTCCTCAAGAAGCTGTCGTGGAAACCCGAAGAAATCGGTGCCGTGATGTTGGCCGTCGAAGGCGGTGCCAAGCCCGAAGCCGCAGCCGAAAAATGGATTGCCGACAACCCGGCGCGCGTCGCCGGTTGGTTGGCGTAAACACAACATAGGCTTGTGCCCGGCGGCGCAGGCCCCACCCAGGCATAGCCGCCCAAGCTCACCCAGGAACTCTCATGCAACCCCAACTCCCCATCGAAGTCAACGAAACCACCGGCGTGTGGACCACCGACAAACTGCCGATGATCTACGTGCCCCGGCACTTTTTCGTCAACAACCACGTGGAAACCGAAGCCGTGGTGGGCCGCGAGGTCTATGCCCCGGCGCTGTACAAGGCCGGTTACCGCTCCGCCTACTTCTGGTGCCAGCAAGAGTCTGCCACCCACGGCCTGACCGGCATGGCGGTGTACGAGCATTACCTCAAACGCCTGTCGCAGCGCGGCTGGGGTCTGTTCAAGTTCATCAGCGCCGATGCCACCACTGGCCACGCGCAGATCCAACTGGACCATTCGGTGTTTGTGCTGGCGCAGGGCATTGCCGGTGTACCAGTAGACCGCAGCAAGGTCTGCTACCTGTTCGCAGGCTGGTTCTCGGGTGCCATGGACTGGGTGCTGGAAACCAGCGGCTCCGCGGTACGCACCACCAGCACCGAGACCCAATGTGCCGCCGAGGGCCACGCCCACTGCGTGTTCACCGTCAGCCCCCTTTAAATTTTTTTCCAGAGCACCGCCATGCGCTATCCGCATTTGTTTGAGCCCATCCGCCTGAACCAGGTGCTGTTGCGCAACCGCATCGTCAGTACCGCGCACGCCGAGGTGTATGCCGAGGGTGGCAACCCCACCGAACGCTACATCCGTTACTACGAAGAAAAAGCCAAGGGCGGCGTGGGCCTGGCCATCTGCGGCGGCTCCAGCCCGGTGTCGCGCGACAGCCCCTGGTCGTGGTGGAGCTCCATCAATCTGGCCACCAACAAGGTCATCGAGCCGCTGGCCACGCTGGCCGAGACCATGCACAAGCACGGTGCCAAGCTGATGATCCAGGCTACCCACATGGGGCGGCGCAATGCCTGGCACGGTTTTGACTGGCCGCACCTGGTCAGCCCATCCGGTATCCGCGAGCCGGTGCACCGTGGCAATGCCAAAACGATTGAGATCGAAGAAATCCGCCGCATCGCCGCCGACTATGGCCGCGCTGCCAAGCGCGTCAAGGACGCCGGCCTGGACGGCATCGAAATCTCGGCTGCGCACCAGCAACTTATCGATCAGTTCTGGAGTCCCCGCGTGAACCACCGCACCGACGAATACGGCGGCAGCCTGGAAAACCGCCTGCGCTTCGGCATGGAAGTGCTGCACGCCGTGCGCGAACAAGTGGGCGCAGATTTCTGCGTAGGCCTGCGCATGTGCGGCGATGAATTCCACGAAGACGGCATCAGCCACGAAATGGCCAAGGAAATCGCCCAGGCCATGAGCGAGAGCGGCCTGATCGACTTCTTGAGCGTGGTCGGCTCCGGTGCCGACACCCACAACACCCTGGTCAACTGCATGCCGCCGATGGCGCTGCCGCCCGAGCCGTTTGTGCACCTGGCCGCCGGTATCAAATCCGTCAGCAAAGTGCCGGTCATGCACGCCCAAAGCATCCGCGACGCATCGCAGGCCGAGCGTATCCTGGCCACCGGCATGGTGGACATGGTGGGTATGACCCGCGCACAGATTGCCGACCCGCACATGGTCATCAAGATCCGCGACGGCAAGGAAGACCAGATCAAGCAATGCGTCGGTGCCAACTACTGCATCGACCGCCAGTACAACGGCCTGGACGTGCTGTGCATCCAGAACGCCGCCACCAGCCGCGAAGAAACCATGCCCCACGTGATCGAAAAGACCACGGGCGTACGCCGCAAGGTGGTGGTGGTGGGCGCAGGCCCGGCCGGGCTGGAGGCGGCCCGCGTGGCCCGCGAGCGTGGCCACGACGTGGTGATGTTCGAGAAGAACACGCTGGTCGGTGGGCAGGTCAATCTGGCCGCCAAGCCACCCAAGCGCGAACAAATGGCCGGCATCATCCGCTGGTTTGACATGGAAACCGTGCGCCTGGGCGTAGACCGCCGCCTCGGCGTGGCCGCTACCCAGGAGATGATCCTGGCGGAGAAGCCCGACATCGTGGTGCTGGCCACCGGCGGCGTGCCCCACACCGGCCAAACCCCCGCCTGGGGTGCCGCCGAAGGCCTGTGCGTCAGCGGCTGGGACATCCTGTCGGGTGCCGTGGCTCCCGGTGAGAACGTGCTGGTCTACGACAGCATCAGCACCCATGCGGGCACCGGCGTGGCCGACTTCATCGCCGCACGCGGCAAGCTGGTGGAGATCGTCACCCCCGACGTGAAAGTGGCCGACGACGTGGGCGGCACCACCTTCCCCATCTTCTACCGCCAGCTCTACGCCAACGGCGTGATCCAGACCCCCAACCATTGGCTGGAAAAGGTCTACCGGGAAGGCGACAAGCTGATCGCCGTGCTAAAGAACGAGTACACCGAGGCGTTGGAAGAGCGCGCCGTCGACCAGGTGGTCGTCGAAAACGGCATTCTGCCGAATGACGGCCTGTACTGGCAGCTGAAACCCCTGTCGATGAACAAGGGCCAGACCGACATCGAAGCTCTGTACGACGCCCTGCCCCAGCCGGGCTTGAGCCAAACCACAGGCAACGGCAATTTCCTGCTCTACCGCGTGGGCGACTGCGTGTCGATGCACAACATCCACGCCGCCATCTACGATTCGCTGCGTCTGTGCAAGGACTTTTAAGATGCTCGCGCACCTCGTAAGCACGATTTTCTGGCTGGCAGTTCTGGGCTTGGCCTGGGGCATGGCCCGCCGGGCAGTTATATGGAAAACAGGCCGCTCACGCAGAGTAGACCTGCATGGGTTGCTACAAATACCGAAGCGTTACTTTGTCGACCTGCACGATGTGGTGGCGCGCGAGCCGTTTGTGGCCCGCGCCCACGTAGGCGTGGCGGGTGGTGCCATTCTGGCGCTGGCCCTGGTGGCGTTGAACTACGGCCTGGGTCTGTACTGGCCGGTGCTAGACGGCATTTTGTTGCTGGCCGGGCTGATGATGCTGGCGGGCACGATCGCCATGGCCTCGCGCCGCCGCAATGCCCCGGCCCGCCTGTCCAAAGGCCCATGGAGCCGCCTGCCCTACTCGCTGATGCTGTTTGCGGTGGCCGTGGCGCTTGTCGGTGCCGTCGCATTGACGGGCACTGCGCTGGCTCCCTGGCTGGCGGGTTTGATCAGTCTGGCGTTTGCCGCTGGCGCCGCGGAGCTGGCGTTCGGTATCGGCCTGGGCGGCCCCATGAAGCACGCCGTCGCCGGTCTGCTGCACCTGGGCCTGCATCCCCGGCCCGAGCGCTTTAGTGCGGACAAACGCTTTGCTACTGCCCTGCAACCCCTCACGCTCACCTCTGATGACATGGGCGTGGGCAAGCCCGCCGACTTCGCCTGGAACAAGCTGCTGTCCTTCGACGCCTGCGTGCAGTGCGGCAAGTGCGAAGCCGCCTGCCCCGCGTTTGCCGCAGGTCAGCCGCTAAACCCCAAGAAGCTGATCCAGGACCTGGTGGTTGGCATGAGCGCCAAATCGGACGCGAACTACGCAGGCAGCCCCTACCCTGGCCAAAAAGTCGGCGAACACGCCGGTGCGCCGCATCTGCCCATCGTCAACGGCCTGATCAATTCCGACACACTCTGGTCCTGCACCACCTGCCGCGCCTGCGTACAAGAGTGCCCGATGCTGATCGAGCACGTGGATGCCATCGTGGACATGCGCCGCCACATCACCCTAGTGACCGGCGTGGTGCCCAACAAAGGCATGGAAGCCCTGGCGCAACTGCGCGACACCGATACCGTGGGCGGCTTCCCGCTGACTGCGCGCCACCACTGGGCTGCGGATTTGAACCTGCCGGTACTCAACGAGGGCGATACAACCGACTGGCTGGTGCTGGTCGGCGAAGGCGGCTTCGATATGCGTTACCAGCGAACCCTGCGGGCCTTCATCAAAACGCTACAAAAAGCAGAGCTCAAGATCGCCATCCTGGGCGCAGCAGAGACAGATTGCGGTGATTTGGCACGGCGGCTGGGCGACGAGGCGGGTTTCCAACGCTTGTCCAAACAGCTCATCGCCACGCTCCAAACCCGCAGGTTCGCGCACATCGTCACACCCGACCCGCACATCTTCCATTCGCTGAAAAACGAATTCCCCGCCATGGGCGGCAGCTTCGACGTGTGGCACCACACCCAGTTGCTGGCCGATCTGCTGGCCAAGAAGACGCTCCAACCCACCCGCGCAGGCAGCCTGGAGGCCGTGACCTACCACGACCCCTGCTACCTGGGCCGCTATGGCCGCGAGGTGGACGCACCGCGTGCCGTCCTCAAGGGGATTGGCATCAAGGTGGTAGAGATGGAACGCAGCCGAGAACGTGGCCGCTGCTGCGGCGGTGGTGGTGGCGCGCCGTTCACCGACATCCCCGGCACCACCCGCATCCCCGACATCCGCATTGCCGACGCGAAGAGCACCGGCGCGGGGGTAGTGGCTGTCGCCTGCCCCAACTGCACGGCGATGCTCGAAGGCGTGGTCGGCCCCCGGCCCGAGGTATTGGACATTGCCGAGCTGATGGCCCACGCATTGGAGGTCGCATGAGTACCCAGATTCGCCGCATCGATCCGCGCCGCCCCGCCATCATCACCCCCGCAGGCCTGCGCCGCATCATCCTGGGCAGCAGCGAGGGCGAACGCCTGGCTCCCCACGCCGCCCACGGCCCTGCCGTCAAGCCGGTGCGCAGCCAAGGCCCGTTCACCCGCTGCACCCTGGTCGTCACCCACGCCGAGCGCGGCGCGCTGACCGATGGCGCACGCCAAGCCATCGCCGCCGCCGCCATCCTGGCCACGGCAGACACCGAAGTCGTGGTGGCGGTACTGGGTGCCTGCGGTGACGATGCCGCGGCCCTGGGCGTGGACAAACTACTGGTGCTGGACAGCTTTGATGCCAGCACCTACCAACCCAGCGCCTGCGTGCAGTGGCTGCAAGGCCTGCACGCCACGCTGGCACCGGCGCAATGGCTATTTACCGATAGCGCCGCCGACGGCCAGTTAGGCCGCCGTTTCGCAATATCCGCAGGCCTGGGCCTGCAATGCGGCGTAGTGGAACTGGCGGCAGACAGCCTGCGCGTGCCCGCCAATGTGCAGCAAGACTGGTTGCGCCCGCACGCACCCGTGCTGCTGCTGGCCAAGGGTGTCGCCAGTACCAAGCTGCCGTTTGTCGGCCTGGGCCTGCGTGCCGCCGCTCCGGCCTTGCCCACGGTGCCCGATGCCGGTATCGAGGACCTCGGCATGAAGGCCGGTGACCCGCAAACCCTGGCGCTGGAAGAGGCAGACTTCATCCTCGCCGCCGGCAATGGCGTGACCGACCTGCCCCTGTTCCACGCGCTGGCGCTGGAAGTGGGCGCGGCGGTAGGCGCCTCGCGCGTGGCGGTGGACGATGGCCGCTTTGCCCGCACGCAGCAAATTGGTGCCACCGGCAAAACAGTCTCCGCCTCGGGCTACTTGGCGCTGGGTATCTCCGGCGCAGTGCAGCATCTGCAAGGCATCAAGGACTGCCGCCACGTGATCGCGGTGAACCTCGATGCCTCGGCCCCGATCGCCCGCCGTGCCGACCTGACCGTGGTGGAAGACAGCGCGGCCTTGATGCAAGCCCTGCTGGGCTTGGTGAAAAAAGAAAAGGAAGGTGTATGAGCCAGATCACGGTACTCGTGGCCCCACGCAGACACCCCACCAGCCAGCGCCTCACGCGCTGCCAGGCCGATGCCACGGCGGCCACGCTGGCCCTGGGCTTGTCGAAGTCCGTGCGCCTGCTGTGTGCAGGCCAGATGCCCGATGCCGTGGCCCGCGACTACTTGGCTCTGGGCGCGCCCGTGGTGGAAGTGCTGCCCTGCGCCACCGATGCCCCGCTGGTCGAGGTTTTGCTGCCCGCCCTGCGCGATGTGGCCCTGGTGCTGACGGGTACGCGCTCCGAAGCCGACCAGGGCTCGGGGGTCTTGCCCTACGCCCTGGCCGCAGCCCTGGGGCGGCCCGTGGTGACCGACGTGCTGCACGTAGAAGCCGACGGCAGCGGCTGGATCGTCACCCAGGCTCTGCCCAAGGGTGCACGGCGGCGTTTGAAGGTACAGGCACCGGCGGTGCTAGCCATCAGTGCGGCGGCCCCTTTGACGCTGCGCCATTCGCTGGCCGACGCGGTCGCAGGCAAGATCGTTCGCTCCGCAGCTGCCACCGTGGCCTCTGCCAGCCCGTCCGGCACCCTGGTGCCCACCCGCAAGCGCCGCAAGCTGCTGGAAGCCAAAACCGTGCAATCCGGCCATGCCCGCATGCTGGGCGCAATCGAGTCGCCCTCTACCGGCGGCATCGTGCTCCAGACCGGTAACGCCGACACCAAAGCCCAAGCGGTACTTGACTACCTGCGCACCCATTCTCTTGTGACCTTTTGAGGAGACACCCCATGACCACCCTATCTGCGCAAACCCTGCTGACCCGCGAATTGCTGGCCCGCCGCCGCCCCGGCTACAGCCTGGAGGCCCCGTTCTACCTCAGCGAAACCATCCTGCAGACCGACATGGAGCACATCTTCGGCAAGCACTGGATCTTCGTTGCGGTGGAGCCGCAGGTGCCCGAAGCCGGTGACTACATCACCGTCGATTTCGGCACCAATTCGATCCTGATCGTGCGCGACGACGACATGAACATCCAGGCCTTCCACAACGTCTGCCGCCACCGCGGCTCGCGCCTGTGCGCCGAGCCCAAAGGCATCGTGGGCAACATCGTTTGCCCCTACCACCAGTGGACCTACGACCTGACCGGCAAGCTGATCCACGCCAAGCACATGGGTGACGACTTCGACCCCAGCGGCCTGGGCCTCAAGCCGGTGCACATCCGCAACATGGCCGGGCTGCTGTTCATCTGCCTGGCCGAAAACCCGCCCGAAGACTTTGAGCAGATGGTCGCCGAGATGACGCCCTACATCGCCCCGCACCAGCTCAGCCAGTGCAAGGTGGCGGCGCAGATCGACATCGTCGAAGACTGCAATTGGAAGCTGACGATGGAGAACAACCGCGAGTGCTACCACTGCATGAGCAACCACCCCGAGCTGACCATTTCTCTGTACGAATACGGCTTTGGCTACCAGCCCAACGAGGACAACAAGGCCGACCTGCAGCGCTTCCAGGACATCATGGCCGCCAACCACGAGCGCTGGGAAGGCATGGGTCTGCCTTCGGCCGAGATCGACACGCTGGACGACCGCATCACCGGTTTCCGCACCCAGCGCCTGCCGATTGACCGCTCGGGCCAGTCGCAAACCATGAACGCCGAAGTGGCTTCCAAAAAATTGCTAGCGGACTTCGTAGATCCGGCGCTCGGTGGCCTGTCTTTCTGGACCCAGCCCAACTCCTGGCACCACTTTATGAGCGACCATATCGTCAGCTTCACCGTGCTGCCAATCTCTGCGACCAAAACCCTGGTGCGCACGACTTGGTGCGTGCACAAGGACGCGGTCGAAGGTGTGGACTACACCAAGGAAAATCTCACCGCCGTATGGAACGCCACCAACGACCAGGACCGCCGCTTGGTGGAAGAGTCGCAGATCGGCATCTCCACCGGTGCCTACCAGCCCGGCCCGTACTCGCCGTTCACCGAAGGCCTGGTGGAGAAGTTCTGCAACTGGTACGTGAACCGCCTGAGCGTACTGACGCGTTGAACTGAGCCGCCATGTCCACCCATTTCGCCATCCCTTTCTACGCCCCCGACTTCGCGGCCCCGGTGTCGTCACCCTGGAACTCTGACCAGGACGAAACCCTGCGCTGCGTGCACATCCGCCAGGAAACGCACGATGTGAAGACCTTCGTGCTGGCTGCCAATGGCCCGCGCAACTTCCGCTACCTGCCAGGCCAGTTCCTCACCCTGGAGTTGGAGATTGGTGGCGAAAAAATCAACCGCTGCTACACCCTGTCCAGCACGCCCACCCGGCCCGACCTAGTGAGCATCACCGTCAAACGCGTGCCTGGCGGCACGGTGTCCAACTGGCTGCACGATAACGTGCGCGTCGGCATGGAACTGGGCTCCATGGGGCCGTCTGGCGAGTTCAGCTGCTTCAAGTCGCCCGCCAAAAGCTATTTGTTCTTGTCGGGCGGCAGCGGTGTTACGCCGCTGATGTCCATGGCCCGCGCCCTGCACGACCTGGGCAGCGATGCAGACATTGTGTTTGTGCACTGCGCCCGCACCCCTGCCGACGTACTGTTTGCCGAAGAGTTGACGCTGATGGCGCGCAACATGCCGCACTTTCGTATCGCCTTGGTCTGCGAACAGCACACGCCCGGCAGCAACTACGCCGGGCACCTGGGTCGGCTGGATTCGGCCCGCTTAGCCCACATCGCCCCCGACTTCATGCAGCGCGATGTCTACACCTGCGGCCCGGCCCCCTTCATGGCGGCCGTGCGCAGCCTGCTGACCACCGCCGGGTTTGACATGCCGCGCTACCGCGAAGAAAGCTTTTCTTTTGAAACCCTGGTGGCCGATGCAGCGCACGCCCCAGATAATCAAGAGGCAACAAAAGAAAATACCGAAGTTATATACAAAATTGATCTACAGAAAATGGGTAAATCATTTACTTGCCCATCGGATCAAACTGTTTTGCAAGCCTCTGTGGCGGCTGGTTTCCGGCTGCCATCTTCGTGCAGCGGTGGTGCATGCGGCACCTGCAAAACCAAAAAAATATCCGGTACGGTAGAAATAAAACACGCCGGTGGTATTCGCCAGCGTGAAATAGACCAGGGCTGGTTTTTGCCTTGTTGCAGCAAGCCGACAAGTGACATCGTCATGGATCGCTAACCTAAAACAGCGTATCCCCGCACAAGACGGTGCAAGAAAGCCCGCCTGACATCCTGTTTTGGCGGGTTTTTTACATTCTGAAATATTAATAAGACACTCTATTGGTGCAAGGCCCCTACCGTTTTAATATTCTCATGGATTTACCCTATGTTTTAAATTAAATTAAGCTACAAAATTTGTGGCACGTTGCTTGCTAAAAATAAATATTTCAACGTGTTTTTTTGTTACCTATTCTCGGAGAACCGCCATGCCTCAGCCCAAGATAAGCGTTAAAAATTTATACAAGATATTTGGAAGCAATATCGCCCCCGCCCAGAAGATGCTGGCCGAAGGGCGCAGCAAGGACGAGGTGTTTGCCACCACCGGCCATGTGGTCGGGGTCAACAAAGTCAGCTTTGATGTGGCCGCGGGCGAAATCTATGTGCTCATGGGCCTGTCGGGCTCGGGCAAGTCCACGCTGATCCGGTTGATCAACCGTCTGGTGGAGCCGTCCTCGGGCTCCATCAACATCGACGGCGAAGACATTGCCAAGCTGCCGCAGCCCGAACTGGTGAAGTGGCGGCGCAAGCGGGTGGCCATGGTGTTCCAGTCGTTCGCCCTCATGCCGCACCGCAACGTGCTGGATAACGCGGCCTTCGGACTCGAAATGGCCGGGACAGACCGCAAGACCCGCGAAGCCCGCGCCATGGAAGTGCTGGGCCAGGTCGGCCTGCAAACCTATGCGGCCAAGTTCCCCTCGCAATTGTCCGGTGGTATGCAGCAGCGCGTAGGCCTGGCCCGCGCCCTGGCGGTCGACCCCGACATCCTGCTAATGGACGAAGCCTTCTCGGCGCTCGACCCGCTTAAGCGCGTGGAAATGCAGGGCCTGATGCTGGAACTGCAAAAGAAGCAGCAGCGCACCGTGCTGTTTGTGTCGCACGACCTGGAAGAAGCCCTGCGCATCGGCACCCGCATCGCCATCATGGAAGGCGGCAATCTGGTGCAAGAAGGCACCGCCCACGAGATCATCACCAAGCCCGCCAACGACTACGTGCGCCGGTTCTTTGAAGGTGTGGACACCTCGCGCTACCTCACTGCGGCCGACCTGCTCGACCCCGCTCTGAACGGCCACTCCTACACCGGTGGGCCGCGCCTTCCCTGGTCCACCACCCTGCCCGAAGCCATGAAGATCGTGCTCGGCGGCGACCAACCCGTTGGCGTGTTCAACGATGCCGAACAATGCCTTGGCTGTATTTCTGCCCGCAGCCTGCTCATCAAAATGTCCCAAGAGGCCCGCCATGTCTGATCTGCTTACCCAAGTAACCGAAGCCACCCATGACATGCTGCCGCTGGGCAAGTGGGTCAACGCCGGGGTTAAAAGCCTGCTGGACAACAGCGCCGCCGTGTTCGACTCCATCGGCGTGGTGGTCGAAGGCTTTGCCCAGTCCATCGAGCAAGGCATGCTGGCCATTCCCTTCTGGCTGGTGATTCTGGTCGCCACGGTGGTGGGCTGGCGCCGCCTGGGCTGGAAGTTTGGCGTGTTTGTTGCTTTGGCTTTGATGCTGATTGTGGTGACCGGTTTCTGGCCGCAAACCATGGTGACCCTGGCGCTGACGCTGTCGGCCACCATCATCAGTCTGATTTTTGGAATTCCGCTGGGCATCTGGTGTGCCCGCAATAACCATGTGAACGCCAGCGTGCGCCCCATCCTCGACTTCATGCAAACCATGCCTGCTTTCGTCTACCTGATCCCCGCCGCCATGCTGTTTGGCCTGGGCCGCGTGCCCGGCACGATTGCGACCGTGATCTTCGCCATGCCCCCGGTGGTGCGTCTAACCAGCCTGGGTATCCGCCAGGTCAGCTCCGAGCAGGTCGAGGCCGGTAACGCCTTTGGCTGCACCGCCACGCAGTTGCTATTCAAGGTGCAGTTGCCAATTGCCCTGCCTACCATCATGGCCGGAGTCAACCAGACCATCATGATGGCCTTGTCCATGGTCATCATCGCGTCCATGGTAGGCGCGGGTGGCCTGGGCAACGACGTGCTGGCCAGCATCCAGCGGCTGGACATCGGACTCGGGTTTGAGAGTGGACTGGCGGTGGTTTTGCTGGCTATCATCCTGGACCGCCTCACTGAGAGTTTTGGTGTCGCCCGAAAAAGCCGCGAAAGCTAAGGAACTGTACCGTGCCCCGTATGTCCCCAGAATCCGCCCCGGTTGTCGCATTTGGAGCCAATGACTCCAGTGCCAAGGCACGCGCGATACACATCGGCTTCATCCTGCTGCCCGAGTACTCGATGATCGCCTTTGCCAACGCGGTGGAAACCCTGCGCATGGCCAACTACATCAGCCGCCAGACGCTGTACCGCTGGACCGTGATCAGCCCTGGCGACCAGGCCGCTGTGGCCAGCAATGGCCTGGCGATCAGCGCCGTGGGCGCGACAGCAGGGTCTGCCGGGCTGACCGACTGCGACATGGTGTTTGTCTGCGGCGGGGTCAATGTGCGCCAGGCCACCGACGATACCGTGCGCCAGTTGCTGCGCCAATGTGCCGCCACGGGTGCCACCATGGGCTCGCTGTGCACAGGGGCATTTGCCCTGGCCAACGCCGGGCTGCTGGACGGCTACCGCTGCGCCATCCACTGGGAAAACCTGGCCGCCATCAGCGAAGAATTCCCCAAGGTGCAGTTTTCTACCGAAGTCTTCATCGTCGACCGCGACCGCATCACCTGCTCGGGCGGTACCAGCCCCCTGCACCTGATGCTGCACCTGATGCGCGAGCGCTTTGGGGCCAAGCTGGTGATGGATGTGTCCGAGCAGTTCATCATCGAACGCCTGCGCGCCAGCAAAGACCGCCAGCGCATCCCCCAGCCCGAGTGCATCGGCCCCGGCTACCAGCACCTGACCGAGGCCGCCGAAATCATGGCCGCCAACATCGAAGAACCCTTGCCGCTGGCCGAGCTGGCCAGTGCCATCAACCTGTCGCTGCGCCAGCTGGAGCGCCTGTTCCACCGCTACTTCAGCATGAACCCGGCGCAGTACTACATGAACCTGCGCCTGCGCCGCGCCCAAGAGCTGCTGACGCACAGCAGCATGCCCATCATGCAGGTCACCGTGGCCTGTGGCTTTCAGTCGTCGTCACACTTCTGCAAGGCCTACCGCAGCCTGTTTGGCCAGTCGCCCAGCGAAGAGCGTCGCAGCCACGCCGCAGCCACCACCAAGCCGCGCGCCAGCAACTGGCAAGAGCGGCCCGGCCCGGTGATGCGGGCCGCCTGACTTCCTTAATTTGCTACTGTATTTATAGCTACTTGTATAGGTACCGTAAGCGCTAGATGCACTTTTTACACCAAAGTAGCTAGTACGATCTCTTCGGCAGTGCGCGCTTAAGCGACTGAACAAACTGCTCGCGCTGGTCAGGCCGGTCGATGGTCTGGGCAATGGTGGCGATGAAATCTTTGAAGGTGGTGCAGTGGCCCGCCTTTTTGCGGATCAGTACTTTGGCAATCGGGCCGATAAACTTGCTCAACGCCAGCTCGATGGTCACCAACTCGTCCGAACTGATAGCAAACGGGTGTGTCACCGACTGCAGCTGCGAGACCGACTGGCTGGCACCGGTGCTGCGCAGGCTGTTCGGACGGCTCAGCACCGGCTGGCTAGGGGTCTGGCTGAGCGGCATGGGCCGCGAACCCAGGCCGTCCGCAGACAAGCTCCCGGCACCGGTCGATGCCTGGAATCCGCTGGGCGCCGTCTTGCTGCCCGGTTGCGCCTGGCCCACGGCAGGGGTCCCGGCCAAAAACGAGGCCCGGGTGCGCGACTCCTGGATCGCCGGGGCCAGCGTTTCCCGCAGGTGGGCAATGTCCTGCGCCAGTGGCAACACTTTGCGCACCAGCACTCGCGCCAACGGGCCGATGTGGCGCGAAAGTTCGCTTTCAATCTCCAGCACCTTTTCGGGTGCCAGCAGGGTGGCGGTTTGCATGCGCACCGTGGTGGTGTAGCCGGTGCTGCCCGGGGGGCCTACTTTCAGCGTGGGCTCCAAGCCCGGCGCATGGCCTTCCACCGCATACACCTCGTGCAGGCGGCCATGCTTGTCCTCGTGCGGGCCCAGATAGCGAAACAGCTCGGCCGTGCTGTCGGTAATGCGCGAAATCACATCGAAGTACGAGCGCGACACCAGCAGCTGGTTAGCCTGGGCGAAGTCCATCACCTGCTTGGCCACGTTGATGCCGTCGCCCACCACGTTGACCCGCTCGTTGATGTCGGAAATGATGCGCACTGGCCCCATGTGCAGGCCCATGCGCACCGCCACATGGCTGCCATAGCGCTGCCCCAGCAAGTCGCGCAGCAACATGGCCGACTGCAGGGCCTCCTCGGGGTCGCCCAGAAAGCAGATCGCCGCGCCGTCGCCGGTGTCGATGGCGATACGCGTTTCTTCCGCGATACCGTGCAAGGCCTTAACGATCAGCCCATTGAAAACCTTTTTCAGCGCCACCTGGTTGTCCACCGAGCGAATAGCGTAGCCCACCAAGTCCAAAAACAAGATGGTGCAGAGCAGGTTGCGCCGCTGGTCGGCCGGGATACGGGCGGCAGCCGTGCGGTTGGTCAGGCGGCTCTCCGAAGCCAGATGGAAGTCCAGCATGTCGGTAGCTTGCGGCTTGGCGGCCTCATTGAGGGCGGCCCGGAACAAGGCCACCGACTGCGGGCGGCGACTTTCATCCGGCAGCAGCGCCCAGTCGATGGCCTGCAGCAATTTGGCACCAAACACCGCGGCATCGCCCAGGCTGGACGCAGGCAGCATGGTGTCCTGTGTCACGCGGGCGGCTGACTCGGTGGGCTTCTCGCCGGTGGTCATCCAGTACATCACCGCACCCAGCGAGTAGATGTCGGTCCAAGCCCCCTGCTTGCCCTGGGAGTGGTACTGCTCGAACGGCGCAAAACCCGGGCTGATGATGTTGGTCATGGCGCTGTCGCTGCTGACGCGGCGGGCCGCGCCGAAGTCCAGCAGCACCGGGGTGCCATCGGCGCGCACATAGATGTTGTCGGGCTTGATGTCGCGGTGCAAAAAGCCGGTTTGGTGCACCGCGTCCAGGCCGTCGAGCAGCGGATGGATGATGGACAGCAGCGCGTCCCGGGTCAGCGGCGCATGGTTGGGCACCCAGCGCTTCAGGCGCTGGCCCAGCTCGTACTCCATGACGATGTAGGCGCTGTCGTTCTGCTTGAAATAGCGCAGCACTCGCACGATGTTATGGTGGCGAAACGAGGCCAGGGCCCGGGCTTCGTCCAGAAAGCGCTGCAAACCCCAGTCGTACTTGGCCTGCGCGCTCTGGTGGCCTTCGCGCACCGCCACGGCGTGGTTCTCGCCCCGGGCCACCAGGCCGCTGGGAAAGTATTCCTTGATCGCCACCGTCAGGTTCAGGTTGTCGTCGCGGGCCAGGTAGGTGATGCCAAAGCCGCCGCTGCCCAGCACGCTCTGGATCTGGTATTCGAGCATGCGGTAGCCCACCGGCAGGCTGGCCGCGTCGGCCGAAACGTTCTGGGGCACTGCGCCGGGCTCCGCCATGGGCTTACTCGTCAATCATCTGCATGGCCTTTTCCAGACTACGGCGCATGCGGTTGAAGGAACTGCCCAGCACGGCGACTTCGTCATCGCCTTTTTCGCTGAATTCGGGCTGGTTGAAGTCGCCGGTGGAGATGCCGTCGGCCGCCAGCGACATGCGCCGGATAGGCCGCACGATGAGCCAGCTGAGCATGATGTTGAGCACGATGAACACCACCACAAACACCCCGGCCAGCGAAGCCATAAAGGCGGTAAAAGCCCGGTCGGCATGCGCCAACGGCACCTCCATCGGCACCGACACCACCTGGGCCCCGACGATTTCATTGTGCTTCCAGCCAAAGCCGTTGGCCGCGCCGTAGATCTTCAACATGGTGGGCGGCGCGGCGGCGGCCACGCTGTGGCACTGCAGGCAGGCCCCGTTGGTGATCTGGATGGGCTTGGCGATATACAGGCTGCGCCCGGTGAGCGAGGGCCGCTCGCCCACGATCTCCCGCACGGCCTCATGCTGGCGAAACTGGTTGACCACATCCGCCTCCCAGTCGGCCGTGCGGTCGCGCGGGTTGGTGGGGTTGAGCACCGCCTCTTTGTAGCGGTACTCGGGGTAGTTCTTTTGCAGCTGGTTCAGGGTCTCGGTGGCCGCGTAGGCGGGCACGGTTTACGGCAAAAACACCTCTTCGAGCTGCTTGAGCAGATGCGGCTGTACCTGGGTGATGGTGTAGTTGCGCACCGCGCCGGCGGTTTCCATCATCAGCCGGGCGTTGCGCACCACTTCGTCACGGGCGTTGTCCTGCAAAAGCTGGCGCGACACGGCTCCAGCGGCCACAAAGCCCGCCAGAAAAACCAGCACCAGCACCAAATTGAATTTAAGTCGCAAGCCCATGAGGTGTATCTTTTTGTTTGCAACTCACTCTATCGGCATGGTGCCTACAGCCCAACCGCCGCCTGGGGGCCTACAGCCTAGTGCGACGGGGACGGAAGCGGCGAGTTCCCGCACACCCTATTTGCTACTATATTGATAGCTATTTGCACTTATTCATAAAGCGCAAGAGGCCATTTTTATCAATATTTTCTTTAGCCCCAGCTAATCGCCAGCACCGGAGACAATTCTGTGGCATACCCGCTGGACAAGCTAGTCTGCCCCGCCGCCGGGGGCGCAAAGGCCGCCATCGCCTGCACCAGGTTTTGCACTTGCCCCTCCAGCAAAGTTTGGCCGTAGCTGGTTTTGAACTGCTCCACATGGTGCTGGTTGCCGAGGTACCAGTCGGTGATGCTGAACTTGTCGTTGCTGCCGATGATGGTCACGTCCAGGTTGTTACCCGTCTGGCTGAACCACAGCTGGTCGGCGGTCACGCCGACGCCGAACTCGGCCACGTCGGTGTTGCCTGCAGTGGCATCGTCCTCGTGGATGGTGTCGGCTCCAAAACCACGGTCCAGCCGGTAGATGTCGTTGCCGGTACCACCCGCCAGGGTGTTGTCGGCACTGTTGCCCACCAGCAGGTTACCCAGCGCATTGCCGGTGGCGTTGACGGCAGCCTCCCCGGTCAGCACCAGCTCCTCGACGTTGGCATTCAGCGTGTAGTCGATGCTGGAAAACACCGTGTCTTGGCCTTCGCCCGCCAGTTCGGTCACCAAGTCGCCCGCGCTGTCCACGTAGTAGACATCGTTGCCCGCGCCGCCCAGCAGAGTGTCGGCCCCGCCTGCGCCGTTGAGCCAGTCGTTCCCGGCACCGCCCGTGAGGATGTTGGCGGCGCTGTTGCCGTCCAGGTAGTTGCTCGACCCATTGCCGGTGGCGTTGGTGGCGGCATCGCCCACCAGCACCAACTGCTCCAGGTTGTCGCCCAGGGTGTAGCTGACGCTGGAGAACACTTTGTCGATACCGATGTCTGCCAGCTCCGTCACCACATCGCCGGTGTTGTCCACGAAGTAGCCGTCGTTGCCGGTGCCGCCCAGCATCGTGTCGGCCCCGGCGGCCCCATCGATCCAGTCGTCCCCGGCCCCGCCCGTAAGAGTGTTGGCCGCGCTGTTGCCCAACAGGTTGTTGTCCAGGGCATTGCCGGTGGCATCGACTGCGCCATCTCCGATCAGCACCATCTTTTCCAGGTTTTTGGCCAGGGTGTAGCTAACGCTGGAGAACAGCGTATCGGTTCCTTCATCCGCCAACTCCAGCACCATATCGCCGACGTTGTCCACATAGTAGGCATCGTCACCCACCCCGCCCAGCAAAACATCAGCATCCTCGGCTCCATTGATCCAATCGTCACCGCCACCACCGATGAGGATGTTGTACGCACTGTTGCCGTCCATGTGGTTACCCAAGCCATTGCCGGTGCCACCGATCTCGGCATAGCCGGTCAGCACCAGACTTTCCAGGTTGTCGCCCAGCGTGTAGTTGACATACGTGTACACGGTGTCAACGCCCTCGCTTGGCAACTCGGTCACCACATCGCCCGTGTTCTCTACGAAGTAGGTGTCATCGCCCGTGCCGCCGAGCATGGTGTCGGCCCCCCACCTCCCATCGATCACATCACTACCCGCACCGCCGACGAGGGTGTTCCCGGCGTTGTTGCCATACAGCGCGTTGTCCATCGCGTTGCCGGTGGCATCGGAGGCATCACCCATCAACGTCAGATTCTCCAGGTTGTCACCCAGTGTGTAGCTCGCACTGGCCAACACCAGGTCGGTGCCTTCGCCCACCAGTTCGATAGTGACATCGCCGCTGTCATCCACGTAGTAGAAATCGTTGCCAGCCCCGCCAAGCAGGGTGTCCTTGCCCGCGCCTCCGATCAGGTAGTCGTCGCCTGCTCCGGCGTCCAGCGTGTCATCGCCGTCCCAGCCCCACAGGTTGTCGTTACCTGCGCCTCCAAACAGGGTGTCGTTGCCGTTGTCGCCACTGAGGTTGTCGTTGCCTTCACCACCTATCAAGGTGTCGTTGCCATCCCCTCCATTGAGTTGGTCTACACCCGCACCACCATCGAGCACATCGTCGCCCGCCAAACCAAAGACGGTATCGTCACCCGCCAAAGCGTTAATCACATCGTCACCCGAGGTTCCCCACAAAGTGTCCGGGCCTTCGGTTACCACATTGGCTTTCATAAGCAAAATGTCCACAGACCACACCGTGCCGTCGGCGAATTTCACCTGCTGCAAGGGGTTGTACCGGTCAGCCATGCTATCGGGCCCAAGGAAGCCAACCACCGAAAATTGGTCCGTACTGCCCGCAATAGAGAGTACTAAATCTGTATAAGCACTACTCACCACCACATCTGATGGCAGGATGCCGTCCTTGAACTCCAAAATGTTGAAGCGGCCCTCATCCGTGCTGTAGTCGGTCCAAAGTCTGTCTTGTCCATCACCTCGACCAAACAAATAGGTGTTGTTGCCGATTCCGCCGTACAGGTCGTCGCCGCCTGCACCACCGTCCAGCGTGTCGTCCCCCGTGGCGCCAATCAACAAATCGTCGCCATCACCACCAAAAATCTGGTCGTCACCGGCATCGCCACCGAGCAGATCGTTACCCGCCAGCCCCTCGATGCGGTCGTTACCGCCCAAAGCGTAAATAACGTCCTCGCCCGATGTACCCATCAACAGGTCATCGCCCTCCGATGCAACGGCTGCCGCTGCATCGGCTTGGGTGGTATTTGCAATTGCGTCGGCCATGTCTATCCTTTGGGTCTGGCAATGGTTAAGGTCCTGAAAGCGCAGGCAATGCAGCAAAGCACATTGCCAAGGGCACAGGTTCCTAGTTATATGCCGCAACTCTTTTGCGCCGCCCGTAAAGCGCTGGCAAAGGCTCTTGATTTGTAACCAAATTACAGGCCCCGAAACAGCACCCCTGGACACTCCATCTTGGCGCGGGCATCGGCAGCGCCTTTTATGTTTTAAATGTTGCACTTAGACACCCACAGCTGGCTTGGGCAGCGGTAGCGGCTTTATATGTAAGGAAATCGGCTGCTAGCGCTTGTCAAAAATCGCCAGTAGCTACTTATTTGATAGCAAAATAGTTGTGCACCTAGCTGTCGAGCAGGGTTTTGCCATCGCTGGTTTTGAACTGCTCCACGTGGTACCAGCTGCCCAGGTACCAGTTGCTGATGCTGAACTTGTCACTGGTGCCAATGATGGCCACGTCCAGGTTGTTGCCCGTCTTGGTAAACCACAACTGTGCGGTAGCAGGCGCTGCCTGTAGTGCCAAACCCAGGTCGCCCGGCTTTCAGTTCTGCACGGTGATGGTGCCTTGGACGCTGGCTACGCCGATCGCACTCGGCCCCACATCATCAGGAGACTCGCCGAGTGGTGCAACGATGAACGTCCCCTGACCTTCACCTCCAAATACATACCAAAAAATTGCCGTTTTCCTCGCCATATTCAGATCCTTTATGTTTCAAATATTGCACTTGCACATTGCCGTATTTCCTAGACTGCTGGCTATGCGGCCACCTCTATCTTTCCCGCAAACTCTCACTCCCCGCCCGCTGCACCGGACTGAGCAAGTATTCGATGATCCTTCTCCGCCCCGTCTTGATCTCCGCAGTCACATTCATCCCCGGGCTCAAATCCACCCGCTTGCCGTCAATGAGCATGCTGGTCTGCTGAAAGGTGATAGTGGCCGGGTAGTAGCTGCCTTTCTTCTCGTCCGTCACCGCGTCCGCCGTGACCACATCCACGGTGGCGGCGACCGTGCCGTACTTGGTGTACGGGAAGGTTTCCAGCTTTACCTCGGCTGTTTGCCCGGCGTTGACGAAGCCAATGTCCTGGTTGGCGATGCTGATCTCGGCGGTGACGGTGGCGCTGTCGGGCACCACCACCATCAGCGGCTGGGCCTCGGTGACCACGCCGCCTACCGAGTGGATGGCCAGTTGCTGCACCACGCCGTCCACCGGGGCGGTGAGCTGGGTCAGGCGTTCGCGGTGGCTGGCTTTGGCGTGGTCGGCGTTGAGCTGCTGCAGGCGGCTGCTGGCCTGGGCGTGGCGGTCGCTTAAATTGCGCACGGTTTCGGCCCAGTAGGCGGCCTTGGCCTGCTCGGTCTCGGCCAGAGTGGACTGGGCCTCGGCCAGGCGGGCGCGCTGGGTGGCCAGGTCGCGCTCTTGCTCCACGCGTTCGCGGGTTTTGTCCTGGGTGGCGTGGTTGGAGATGAAGCCCTGGCCCACCAGGGCTTTGAAGTCGGCCTCGCGGGTTTGGGCCATGGGCACGGTGGCTTCCAGCTTGGCGATGCTGGCCTGTACGGTAGCGGCTTCGGCGTGGTGGCGCTGGGTTTCGGCATCGAACTTGGCCAGCTTGGCGCGGATGTCTTGCCATTCGGATTCGAGTTGGGCCAGGGTGGCCGCACGCTCCGCAGCGCTTACTTCCAAATTAAGTACCAAATCGGCCTCTAGCGTAGGTGCTGTCTGCGCTATCTGCTTCTGATTCAATAGCATTTGCAGCAGTGCCTGGGTGCGTACCAGCTCCGATGCCTGGGCCTGGCGCTGGGTTTGGATGCTGGTTTTGTCGGCGTTGGCGCTGGTGGGGTCCAGCTCGACCAGCACCTGGCCCGCTTTCACCCGGTCCCCGTCTTTGACGCGCACGGCGCGCACCACGCTGGGCTCCAGCGGCTGGATGAGCTTGGTGCGGTCGCTCACCATGATGCGGCCCGGCGCCACGGCCACGATGTCCACCTGGCCTACGCTGGCCCACACCAGGGCGATCCCAAACAGCGCCACCAGCCCCCAGGCCAAGCGGCGCGGGGCCGGGTGCACGGGGGTGTCCTGCAGGCTCAGGGCGGCGGGCAAGAAGGCCAGTTCGTCGGCCAGCCGGGCCGGGCCTGCCAGCTCGGCGCGGTGGGCCCAGGCTGCGCGGAAGATGGCGCGGTACCGGGCCAGCAAATGCAGCGCGGGGTGACGGGGGGTGGCTGGGGTGGAGGCGTGGGGTAACGGGTGGCTTGGGGATGTTTCGCTCATGCCGCCACCCCTTCGGTAGGCTGCCCGCCGTCTTGCATGTGCCACAGGTGGGCGTAGATGCCTTGCTGGCGCAGCAGGTCGGCATGCGGCCCGGTTTCCACGATCTGGCCTTTGTCCATCACGATGATGCGGTGGGCGTGGCGCACGGCGCTCAGGCGGTGGGCAATGATGAGCACGGTGCGGCCTTGGGCGATGAACTGCATGTTCTTTTGGATCACGGCTTCGCTCTCGTAGTCCAGCGCGCTGGTGGCTTCGTCAAAGATCAGGATGCGGGGGTTGGTGAACAGGGCACGGGCAATGGCGACGCGCTGGCGCTGACCGCCGCTCAAGGAGCCGCCCTGCTCGCCCACCAGGGTGTCGTAGCCTTCGGGCAGGGTGCTGATGAAGTCGTGGGCCCCGGCCAGTTGGGCCACGCGCACCACGGCTTCGATGGGGGCGGCGGGGTCGGTGATGGCGATGTTCTCTCTGACCGAACGTGTAAACAGCAGGTTCTCTTGCAGCACCACGCCCACCTGGCGGCGCAGCTGGGCCGCGTCGATCAGGCTGATGTCGATGCCGTCCACCAGCAGGCGGCCCGCCTCGGGCACGTACAGGCGCTGCACCAGCTTGGTCAGCGTACTTTTGCCCGAGCCGCTGCGGCCCACGATGCCGATGACCTCGCCTGCGCGAATGTCCAGGCTGACGCTGTTGAGCACCGGCGCGGCCTCGGGGCGGTAGCGAAAGGTGACCTGGTCCAGCGTGATGCGGCCCTTGACGGGGGGCAATTGGGCGGTGCTGGTGGGGGGCACTTCGGTGCGGGTGTTGAGGATGTCGCCCAGGCGGGCCACCGAGATGCCGGTTTGCTGGAAGTCGGTCCACAGCTGGGCCATGCGCATGATGGGTTGGGACACGCGGCCTGCAAACATGTTGAAGGCCACAAACTGGCCTACCGTGAGCTGGTTGTCCATCACCAGGTGTGCGCCGTACCAAAGCGTGGCGGCGTTGACGAGCTTGCCAATGAGGTTGACGCCCTCGTGGGCCACGCTGGCGAGGTTTTGCGTCTTGAAAGAGGCGGAGACGTAGGCGGCGAGCTGGCCGTCCCAGCGCTTGCCGAATGCCGGCTCCAGCGCGGTGGCTTTAACGGTTTGGATGCCAGTGACGGTTTCCACCAGCATGGCCTGGTTCTCGGCCCCCCGGGCGAACTTCACGTCCAGGCGCTGGCGCAGCATGGGTACGACGGCCAGGCTCAGGCCAAAGTACAGCGGCAAACTCACCAGCACAATCAAGGTGAGCGGCACGCTGTAGAACAGCATCACGGCGATGAAGACGATGCTGAAGAACACGTCGAGCAGCACGGTGAGGGCGTTGCCGGTGAGGAAGCTGCGGATGTTCTCCAACTCGCGCACACGGGCCACCGAGTCGCCCACCCGCCGCGCCTGGAAGTAGGCCAAGGGCAAGGCTACCAGGTGGCGAAACAGACGCGAACCCAGCTCTACGTCGATACGGCTGGTGGTGTGGCTAAAGATATAGCTGCGCAAGGCGTTGAGCACGCTCTCAAAAACCACCACCACCACCAGGCCGGTGACCAGCACGTCCAGGGTGGTCAGGCCTTTGTGCACCAGCACTTTGTCCATGATGACCTGAAAGAACAGCGGACTGACCAGGCCGAAAAGTTGTAGCGCAAACGAGATCAGCAGCACCTCACCCAACAGCTTGCGGTACTTGACCAGGGCGGGGATAAACCACGAGAAGTCAAACTTGGCGAGTGCCCCGGCCAAGCTGGCGCGGCTGCTGACCAAAATGATTTGGCCGGTCCACAGGGTAGCGAAGGCCTCCACCGATTCGATGGTGGGGCGGGAGGTAGCGGGGTCTTGCAGCAGTACCCGGCTGCCGTCGCATTGGGCCAGTATGGCCACGCGCAAGCTGCCATCATCGGTGCGCATCACCGCCAGGGCGGGCAGCGGGATGAGAGCCAGGCGGTCGGGGCGGCTGTGGATGAGCTTGGCCGTGAGCCCTAACTGCTGGGCGGCATGTAACAGGTCATCGCAGGTGATCGCCTGATTGGAGGACCAACCCAGTTGGTGCGCGAGCGTGGCCGGGTCGGCGGCGATTTGGTGGAAACGGGCTACGGCGCAGAGGACGGTGAGGGCCGAAAACGGGGGGGCGTTAAGAGCAGGCACGCTGTTCGCTGCGTGGCTGGGTTGCGCTGGCAATGGATGCATCCGTGAACCAATATTTTTATGAATTTTGTATACAATTTTTTTGTAAAGTCTACTGTGTAAAGAACAAGCCGGCAGTCTTAAGACTCAGTAAATAACGTAAGTGTTAGATACGTAAAAGCAAACAAACCCGCCTGCTACCATCGTTTCCCCCACCTAGGAGACACGCGCAATGGCAGCAGTTGGTCACTTCATAACAGCCGATGGACGCTCGGCATTCCGGGTCTTTGCCCCGCTGAAAACCCACCTCAGCGTGCTACTGGTAGAACCACCGAACCGTATCTCCCTGACAGTTGACGCGCTGGGCTATTGGCATGGCGATACCGACCGCCTGCCGCACGGCACGCTGTATTGGCTGGAGGTAGATGGCCAGCGCTTCCCCGACCCGGCATCGCACTACCAGTCGCAGGGGGTGCATGGTCCATCCATGGTGGTGGATGCCACGCCTGCCCACAGCCCGGGCTGGACGGGCGTAAAGATGGAAGACGCCATCCTGTACGAGCTGCACCTGGGCACCTTCACGCCCGAGGGCACGCTGGCCGCAGCGCAGCACAAGCTGCCTTACCTGCGCGACCTGGGTATCACCGCCATCGAGCTGCTGCCGCTGGCGGCCTTTCCCGGTGAGCGCAACTGGGGCTACGACGGCGTGTGTCTGTTTGCCCTGCACGCTGCGTATGGCAGCTATGCGGATTTGAAGGCCTTCATCGAAGCCGCCCACCGGCATGGCATGGCCGTCATCCTGGACGTGGTCTACAACCATTTTGGGCCCGAGGGCAATTACACCGGAGCCTTTGCGCCCTACACCAAGAGCGCGGCCACGCCCTGGGGAGCAGCCATCAATTTCGACGGCGAGTACAACCACGGCGTACGCGAGTTCTTTTTGGAAAACACCCGCTATTGGCTGGAAGACATCGGCTTCGACGGCTTCCGCATGGACGCGGTGTCGCTGATTTTTGACGTGATGCCGGTGCACATCTTGCGCGAATGCACGGATCTGGCCCGCCGCATCGGCCAGGCCCAGGGCCGCGAGGTGCTGATGATCGCCGAGCACCTGCGCAACAATAAATTTGTGACCGCCGACCAGGGCTTTGGCTACCACGCCCAGTGGAACGACGACCTGAACCACGCCGTATTTGCCAAGCTGACCGGTGAAACTGGCCGCCACTACGCCAACTTCGGCAGCTTTGCCGACGTGGCAAAAGCCCTGCGCGACGGCTTTGTGCTGGACGGCACGCGCTTTGACCAGATCTACAAGTACTTTCTGGGCACCGACGCGGCCAGCACCCAGGGCTTCGAGCACGTGGTGCACATCCAGGACCACGACCAGGTGGGCAACCGCCTGCTGGGCGACCGCATGCTGGCCACCCATGGCCGGGCCAAGGCGCTACTGGGCATTACCGCAGTGCTGGCCAGCCCGTTTGTACCCATGCTGTTCATGGGCGAGGAATACGGCGAGACGGCCCCTTTCCTGTTCTTTGAAGATTTCAGCGACCAGCCGCTGATCGACGGCGTGCGCGCGGGCCGCAAGGCGGACTTTGCCTTTGACGGCGCGGATGGCATCAAGCCACCCGACCCGCATGCGCGCAGCACGTTTGAGGCCTCCAAGCTGCAATGGCATTTGCTGGATGCGCCGCAGAACCGGGCCATCCTGGCGCTGTACCGCCAGCTCATCGCCCTCAAACGCAGCGGCCAGCTCGGCCCCCGCCAGCGCGACCAGGTGCAGGTAGCTGCCGACCCGGCCACCGAGGTGATCACCCTGACCACGCCGCACACGCTGACGGTGCTGAACTTCTCTGCCAGCCCCCAAAAATACACGCAGCCTGCCGGTTGGCAACCCCTGCTGGCCACGGTGGAGGCCCGCGCCGACGGCCTGCTGGCACCGTTTGCCGCCTGGGTGCTGCAGCGCGGCTAAAGCAGCCTATAGCATCCACGCCATTGTTAGCTATTTAAATAATAGCTACTAACGTATATAAAACATACGTTATAGGCATATTTCACACCTAAATTTTTATCTGTTTCCAGACACTGCCGCCCTGGAACAACTCCGCGTCGTTCTTAGCCAAGTTCCGGCGTGTCAACCTGTGAAAGTCCGAGGGTGTCGTCGCTTGGTACAACCCCTCTTTTGAAGGAACTGGTCATGAAATTGAAACTTGCTGTCAACCTCGCCGTCGTTGCCGCCGCCTCCCTGTGCGCGCAGCTGGCCTTTGCCGCCGAACCCACGAGTTGCAAAGCCGTGCACTTCGCCGATGTGGGCTGGAGCGACATCGCCGCCACCACCGGCATGGCCTCGGTGGTGCTGGAAGGCTTGGGCTACAAGCCCACGGTGACGATTGCCTCGGTGCCGATCACCTTTGCCGGCATCAAGTCCAAGCAGATCGATGCCTTCCTGGGCTACTGGAACCCCACCATGACCCCCATCATCGAGCCCTTCATCAAGGCCGGGCAGATCAAGGTGCTGGAGCAGCCCAACCTGGTCGGTGCCAAGTACACCCTGGCCGTGCCTGCCTACCTGTACGACAAAGGCCTGAAGAGCTTTGCCGACATCGCCAAGTTCAAAACCGAGCTGGACGGCAAGATCTATGGCATTGAACCCGGCAACGACGGCAACCTGATCATCCAGAGCATGCTCGACAAAAACGAATTCGGCCTCAAGGGCTTCAAGATGGTCGAATCCTCTGAGGCCGGCATGCTGGCCGAAGTGCAGCGCGCAGGCCGTGCCAACAAGGCCATCGTCTTCCTGGGCTGGGAGCCGCACCCCATGAACGTGCAGATGAAGATGAAGTACCTTGAAGGTGGCGACACCAGCGGCTTTGGCCCCAACTACGGCGAATCCAAGGTCTTCACCGCCGTGCCCCCCAGCTACGAAGCCCGCTGCCCCAACGTGGCCACGCTGCTGAAAAATCTGCAGTTCACCACCGCCATCGAGAACGTGGTGATGGTGGACATCATCAACAAAGCCAAGCCCAACGATGCCGCCCGTGCCTACCTGAAGAAAAACCCCGGCGTGCTGGACGGCTGGCTCAAGGGCGTGACGACCTTTGACGGCAAAGACGGCAAGGCCGCCGTCACCGCCGCATTGAAGTAATTTACCGCCAACTTTCCACTACCTCAAGTAACGCACAACGGCTCTTACGCCAGGAACCCACGGGAACGGATTTGCCGGACCGTCGGGTTCGCCCCCTGCATGTCGTATCGGTTTTTCAAACCGATACGAGGGGGGTTGGCGAAGACACGTAGTGCGCAGCCTGGGGGTACGCAACATTTATCCATGACCACCGCCCAAGCCACCCATTACTGCCTGAACCTCGCCTGCGGCAGCGCTCAGGGGCAGGTTGCTGCCGTATCGGCACTACTTAACGCACACGGTGCCTACATCGAACAGTTTTCGGTGTTTGACGACCACAGCACCGAGCGCTTTTACGTGCGCAGCGTGTTCAGCCTGACCAGCTCGGTACAGGCCTTGCACAGCGCGTTTTCCGAACTGGCCGTGGGCTTTCCGCAGGCGCAGTGGCAGGTGCACGACCTGGCCCAACCCACGCGCGTACTGGTCATGGTGTCCAAGTTCGACCACTGCCTGCGGGAGCTCATCGCCCAGTGGCGGCGCGGCGAACTCAAGATGGACATCGTCGCCATGGTCTCCAACCATGCCGACCTGGCACCACTGGCTGCGGCCGAAGGCATTCCTTTCCACCACCTGCCAATCACCGCCGACACCAAGCCCGCACAAGAGGCCAAGCTCAAGCAATTGATTCTGGACACCGATGCCGAGTACGTGGTGCTGGCCCGCTACATGCAGGTGCTGAGCGAAACGCTGTGCCACGAACTGTACGGCCGCGTCATCAACATCCACCATTCCTTCCTGCCCGGCTTCAAGGGTGGCAAGCCCTACCAGCAGGCCTTTGACCGGGGCGTGAAGCTCATCGGGGCCACAGCCCACTTTGCCACCACCGACCTGGACGAAGGCCCCATCATCGAGCAGTCGGTGGAACGCGTAGACCACGCCGACACCCCCCAGCATTTGTCGCAAGCCGGTCGCCTGGTCGAAAGCCTGGTGCTGTCGCGCGCGCTGCGCTTTGTTTTAGAGCGCCGGGTTTTCATCAACGGCATGAAAACCGTCGTTTTGCGCTGATATTTTTGAGACTATTTGTATGACTGCATCTTTGATTTCCAACTTCGTCAATGGCTTGCCTGTATACGGCAGCGGTGCGCGCTTTGACACCATCAACCCCGCCAACGGCACCATGATTGCCGGGGTGCACGACAGCGATGAGGCCGATGTCAACGCCGCCGTGGCTGCTGCCGAGGCGGGCTTTCAAATCTGGTCCGCCATGACCGGCACCGAGCGGGGCCGCATCCTGCACCGCGCCGCCCAGTTGCTACGCGAACGCAACGACACCCTGGCCGCCATCGAGGTGCAAGACACCGGCAAGCCCTGGCAGGAAGCCTGCGTGGTCGACGTGGCCAGCGGGGCCGACTGCATCGAATACTTTGCTGGCGCCGCCGCCACCCTGGCCGGTGCGCAGTACCCGCTAAAAAACGCCTTCGCCTACACCCGCCGCGAGCCGCTGGGCGTATGCGTGGGCATTGGCGCGTGGAACTACCCCATCCAGATCGCTTGCTGGAAGTCTGCGCCCGCCCTGGCGGCAGGCAACGCGATGATCTTCAAACCGTCTGAACTCACGCCCATGACCGCCGTGAAGCTGGCCGAGATTTACCTGGAAGCGGGCGTGCCCCCCGGCGTGTTCAACGTGCTGCAAGGCCGGGGCACCACCGGCGCGCTGCTGGCGGCCCACCCGGGCGTGGCAAAGGTGTCTGTTACGGGCTCCATCCCCACCGGCAAACGCGTGATGGCCAGCGCCGCCGCCACCCTGAAACGGGTGACCATGGAGCTGGGCGGCAAGTCGCCGTTGATCGTGTTCGACGATGCCGACTTCGAGCAGGCCGTGACCGCCGCGATGATGGCCAACTTCTACACCCAGGGCGAAATCTGCACCAACGGCACCCGCGTGTTCGTGCAGCGCGGCATTGCCGACAAGTTTTTGGCCCGCCTCAAGGAACGCACTCTGCTGCTGCGCGTAGGCGACCCAACCGACCCGGACACCGAGGTCGGCGCACTCATCTCTGCCGCCCACCGCGACAAGGTGCTGGGCTACGTGGCCCAGGGCGTAGCGGGAGGTGCCACGCTGGTCTGCGGCGGCACGGCGGTCAATGTCAAAGGCTGTGAAAACGGCAACTTCGTCGCCCCCACCATCTTTGCCGACTGCACCGACGGCATGGCCATCGTGCAAGAGGAAATTTTCGGCCCGGTGATGGCCTTGCTGGTGTTTGACGACGAGGCCGAAGTGGTGCAGCGCGCCAACGCCACCCGCTTTGGCCTGGCTGCAGGCGTGTTCACCCGCGACGGGGCCCGGGGCCACCGCGTGGCTGCGCGCCTGAAGGCCGGCATTTGCTGGATCAACAACTACAACATCACACCGATCGAGATCCCGTTCGGCGGCGCGGGCGAATCCGGCATCGGCCATGAAAACAGCATGGTCGCGCTGGAGCACTACACCCAGCTGAAAACCGTGTACGTCGAACTGGGCGAAGTCGCCTGCGGCTACCGCTGAGATTGCGCCCCATGACCACTGAAAATTTCGACTACATCATCGTCGGCGCAGGCTCTGCAGGCTGCGTACTGGCCAACCGCCTAACCGAAGACCCGGACGTGAAAGTGCTGCTACTGGAAGCCGGGCCGGGCGACCGCAGCATCTTCATCCACATGCCGTCGGCCTTTGCCTACCCGCTGGCCAACGACAAGTTCAACTGGTTCTACCATTCCGAGCCCGAGCCCTTCATGGACAACCGCCCCATGTACTGCCCGCGCGGCCGGGTGCTGGGCGGCTCGTCCAGCATCAACGGCATGGTCTACATCCGCGGCCACGCGCTGGACTACGAAGGCTGGGCCAGCTACAAGGGCCTGGAAAACTGGTCCTACGCAGACTGCCTGCCCTACTTCCGCAAGGCCGAAAAACGCGGCAAGGGCGGCGACAGCTACCGGGGCGACAGCGGGCCGCTGAACGTATCCACGGGTGCCTGTATCAACCCGCTGTACCAGGCCTTCATCGAAGCCGGGCAACAAGCAGGTTACGCCTACACCGCCGACATGAACGGCTACCGCCAGGAGGGCATTGGCCCCATGGACATGACTGTGCACAAGGGCCGCCGCTGGAGCACCGCCATGGCCTACCTGCGCCCGGCCATGAAACGCCCCAACCTGCAGGTACGCACCCGGGCGCTGGTAGCCAAGGTGGCCTTTGCGCCAGACACCAGCCCGCCGCGCGCCATCGGTGTAGAGGTGGTCAACGGCCACCGCACCGACCTCATCCTGGCGACCCGCGAAGTCATTCTGTGCGGCGGTGCCATCAATTCGCCCCAGTTGCTGATGCTCTCGGGCGTGGGCAACCCAGACGACCTGCGCAAGCTGGGCATCCCCATCGTTGCCGCGCTACGCGGCGTGGGGGCGAACCTACAGGACCACCTGGAAACCTATGTGCAGTACATGTGCAAGGAACCCATCACCCTGTACAGCGCCATGAACCCCGTGGCCAAGGTGAAGATTGGTGCGGAATGGATGCTCAAGGGCACCGGCCTGGGGGCTACCAACCACTTCGAGTCGGGCGGCTTCATCCGCAGCGCGGCAGGCGTGAAGCACCCCGACCTGCAGTACCACTTTCTGCCCATGGCCATCCAGTACGACGGCAGCGCGCCCGCCAGCTTCCACGGTTTCCAGGCGCATGTGGGGCCGATGCGCCCGACCAGCCGCGGTGCCGTCACGCTCAAAACCGCCAGCCCCAAGGACGCGCCGCGCATCCTGTTCAATTACATGGCCACTGAGCAGGACCGCAAGGAAATGCGCGCCGGTATCCGCCTGACGCGCGAGATCTTCAACCAGCCCGCGTTCGACAGATACCGCGGCGATGCCGTGTCGCCCAAAGACAGCGTGCAGACCGATGCCGAGATCGATGCCCACATCCGTGAGCACGGTGAAAGCGCCTTGCACCCGTCCTGCACCTGCCGCATGGGCACCGACGACATGGCCGTCACCGACGGCTCGGGCCGCGTGCACGGCATTGCCAATCTGCGGGTGGTGGACGCGTCCATCATGCCCGACGTGGTCAGCGGCAACCTGAACGCACCGACCATCATGCTGGCCGAAAAAATGGCCGACGTGATCCGTGGCAAGGCCGCCTTGCCACGCTCGGACGCACCTTTCTTTGTCCATCCCGATTACCTCACCGCACAGCGGTAACCAGAGAACTCCCCCATGGCCGTCAGTGTTTTCGACATCTTTAAAATCGGTATCGGCCCCAGTAGCTCGCACACCGTCGGCCCCATGCGCGCCGCTCGAATGTTCACCGAACGGCTGGCCCACCAGGGTCTGCTGGGTGCGTGTGCCAAGGTCGAGGTCAAGCTGTACGGCTCGCTGGGCTCCACCGGCAAGGGCCACGGCACAGACAAGGCGGTCTTGCTGGGCCTGGAAGGCCATGACCCGGAAAGCGTGGACGTGGAAGCCATTCCCGCCCTGCTGGAAGCCATCCGCACCACCGGCCTGCTGCGCGTGGGCGGTGTGCACCCGGTGGTGTTCAAGGAAAAAGACCACCTGGCCTTCTACCGCCGCGAGACCCTGCCCTTCCACCCCAACGGCATGCGCTGCGTAGCCTATGACGCAGACGGTGCCGAGCTGCTGAACCGCTGCTACTACTCGGTGGGCGGTGGCTTTATCGTCAGCGACGAGGTGGCCGCCGACGGCAACAAGCAAAAGGTGCTGGCCCCCGACACCACCGTGCTGCCGTTCCCCTTCCACAGCGGTGACGAGCTGCTAGCCCGCTGCAAGGGTGCGGGCATCTCGATTGCCGAGCTGATGCGCCGCAACGAACAGCACTGGCGCAGCGATGCCGAGATCGACGCGGGCCTGCAAAAGATCTGGGCGGTGATGCAGGCTTGCGTGGTACGCGGCTGCCGCACCCAGGGCGTGCTGCCCGGCGGCTTCAAGGTCAAGCGCCGCGCCGCCGACCTGTTCACCAAGCTCTGCGCGAATCCCGAACTCGCCCTGTGCGACCCGCTGCAGGTGCTGGACTGGGTGAACCTGTACGCCCTGGCCGTGAACGAAGAAAACGCCGCTGGCGGCCGCGTGGTCACCGCGCCCACCAACGGGGCCGCGGGCATCGTGCCCGCCGTGCTGCACTACTACGTGCGCTTTGTGGCCACATCGACACCCAGCGGGGTCATCGACTTTCTGCTGACCGCCGCCGCCATCGGCATGCTGTACAAAGAAAACGCCTCCATCTCGGGTGCCGAAGTGGGCTGCCAGGGCGAGGTGGGCGTGGCCTGCTCGATGGCCGCTGCCGCCCTGTGCGCGGTCATGGGCGGCACGCCAGAGCAGGTCGAAAACGCCGCCGAAATCGGCATGGAACACCACCTGGGCCTGACCTGCGACCCGGTGGGCGGCCTGGTGCAAATACCCTGCATCGAACGCAACGCCATCGCCTCCGTCAAAGCCATCAACGCCGCCCGCATGGCCTTGCACGGCGACGGCAGCCACTTTGTGAGCTTGGACAAGGTCATCAAGACCATGCGCGAAACCGGTGCCGACATGATGACCAAGTACAAGGAAACGGCGCGAGGCGGGCTGGCGGTGAATATTGTGGAGTGCTGAAGCGACCCGCCCACGTATACTATTAAATTTATAGCTACTGGCGTATGTACTACATGCACTAGCGCCCTAAAACACTCAAATTTTCAGTATCGGCAGTTCGTCGCGCGCAGGGCGCACCGTTAACATCGTGCCATGCTAGAACGCCCCTCCCGAAAATTCGCCACCGGCCTGGTCTGGTTCCGCCGCGACCTGCGTAGCTTTGACCATGCAGCACTTCACCACGCGCTCAGGTCCTGCCAGCAGGTGCACTGCGTGTTTGTGTTTGACACCGAGATTCTGGACAGCCTGCCCCGCGCCGACCGCCGGGTGGAATTCATCCAGGCTTCGGTCGCCGAGCTGGACACCGCCCTGCGCGCCCTGCAGCCCAGCACCGGTCTCATCACCCTGCACGCAGCGGCACGTGAGGCGATTCCGGCGCTGGCCAAGGAGTTGCACGCCCAGGCCGTGTTTACCAACCACGACGACGAACCGCAAGCCCTGGCCCGCGATGCCGTGGTGCTGGGAGCTCTGGCGCATCTGGGCATTGCGCTACATACCTTCAAAGACCACGTCATCTTTGAGCGCAAGGAACTGCTGACCCAGCAGGGCCGCCCCTACGGCGTGTTTACGCCCTACAAGAATGCCTGGCTGAAGAAGGTGGACGACTTTTATCTGAAGTCTTACCCTGTGGAGAAGTACGCCGTGCGGCTGGCACCACGCAAGAATCCCCAGCCCGTGCCAAGCCTGCAGGCGCTGGGCTTTGAATCCACCAACCTGGCCCAACTGAAACTGCCCACCGGGCAAAGCGGTGGGCAGCAGCTGTTTGAAGAATTCTTCGAGCGCATGGACCAGTACCACGCCACCCGCGACTTCCCGGGCATCAAAGGCCCGAGCTATCTAGGTGTGCACCTGCGCTTTGGCACGGTGTCGATTAGGCAGATGGCGGCGGCCGCGTATCCGCTGCATCTGCAAGGCATCCAGGGGGCCAGCGTGTGGCTGAGCGAACTGGTGTGGCGGGATTTTTATGCGCAGATTTTGAGCAACTTTCCGCACGTGGCGCAAGGTGCTTTCAAGCCCGAATACGACGGTATCGCCTGGGAGCACGGCAAGACCGCCAAGGCCCTGTTTGCCGCTTGGTGCGAGGGCCGCACCGGCTACCCGCTGGTGGATGCCGCCATGGCCCAGATCAACCAGACCGGCTACATGCACAACCGCCTGCGCATGGTGGTGGCGAGCTTTTTGGTAAAAGACCTGGGGTTGGACTGGCGCTGGGGCGAGGCCTACTTTGCCACCCACCTGAACGATTTTGATTTGTCGGCCAACAACGGCGGCTGGCAGTGGGCCAGCTCCAGCGGCTGCGATGCCCAGCCGTACTTTCGCATCTTTAACCCGACCAGCCAGAGCGAAAAGTTCGACCCCGAGGGCAAGTTCATCCGCCGCTACCTGCCGCAGTTGGCCAAGCTGCCCAATGCCGCCCTCCACGCACCGTGGCTGGCCAAACCCATGGAACTACAGGCGGCGGAGGTGGTACTGGGCACCACCTACCCACTCCCCGTCGTGGCCCACGACGAGGCCCGCGCCCGCACCCTGCTGCGCTACGCGGTGGTCAAAAAGCCCCAGGCCTTACCTTGACCCAAACGCTATTAAATAAATAGCTACTAGTGTATGTAGATATTACGCTAGAGGCCTAAAACACCCTCAGTTTTAGTGGTGTAACGCCGCACCAGGCTGAGCAGCTCTTCTTCCGGGTAGGGCTTGCCCAGATAGTGGTTCACCCCCAACGCACGGGCATGTTCGCGGTGCTTCTCGGCCATGCGCGAAGTGATCATGATGATGGGCAAATCTTTCAACGTGGCATCGCTGCGGATGTTGCGGGCCAGGTCAAAGCCGTCCATGCGCGGCATTTCGATGTCGGACAAGACCAGGGCGGGTGTTTCGTCACGCAGCCGTTCCAGTGCCTGCAGGCCGTCGTTGGCCAGCGCCACGCGGTAGCCTTCGCGCTGCAGCAGGCGCTGGGTGACGCGGCGCACGGTGATGGAGTCGTCCACCACCAGCACCAGCGGCGTGTGTTGCACGGTGGGCAGCAGCGGGGCCACGTCTCCCACGCCCATTTGCCACTGGCGGGCATGCGCACCGTAGACCGACGACAGCGCCACCGGGTTGTAAATCAGCACCACCGCACCCGATGCCAGCACCGACATACCAGACAAACCCGGCAGGCGCGACAACTGGGGGCCGAGGTTTTTGACCACCACCTCCTGGTTGCCCAGCACCTCGTCCACGTGCAGGGCCAGGCGCTGCGCCGCGCTGCGGAAGATCACCACCGCGCTGTTTTTGCCGGGTGGTTCGGTGCTGTGTTGCGACACCTGCAGCAGCGCACCGGCCCAAAAGAACGGCACCGCCTCGCCCGCCACATCCACCACATGGCTCTCGTAGGCTTGGGCCAATTCGGCCTGCGGCATGCGGCGCACCACTTCGATCACGTTGGCGGGTACGCCGATGGACAGCATGCCCATACGCAGCATCACCACCTGCGTCACCGCGGTGGTCAAGGGCAGCACCAGCTTGAACTGCGTGCCCTGCCCGGCGGCGGTCTTGGTTTCAATGCGACCGCCCAGGGCCAGCACTTCGGCGCGCACCACGTCCATGCCGATGCCGCGCCCGGCCAGCTCGGTGATCTGCGCCGCGGTAGAGAAGCCGGGCAGGAAAATCATGTCGGCCACGGCGGCCGGGTCCAGCTCTGTATCGGCCTGCACCAAGCCTTGGGCCACGGCTTTTTGGCGGATACGGGCCATGTCCAGCCCGGCACCGTCGTCGGCAAAGCGCACCGAGATGTCGTTGCCCTCGTGGTGCAGCTCGACCAGGATGTTGCCAATGGCGGTTTTACCCGCTGCCGTGCGCACCTCGGGCAGCTCGATGCCATGGGCCACGGCATTGCGCAGCAGGTGCTCGAAGGCCGGGGCCATGCGGTCCAGCACGCCGCGGTCCATTTCGATGGAGCCGCCGGTGATGTCCAGCTTGATGAGTTTGCCGGTGTCTTTGGAGGCTTGGCGCACCACGGCGTAGAGGCGCTCGGCAATGCCTTCAAATTCCACCATGCGGGTGCGCAGCAGATCGCGCTGCAGCTCGCGGGCCTGGCGGGCCTGGATGACCAGGTCGTCCTCGGTGCCCTCGATGGTGCGCTGCAGATTGCGCTGCACCGTACCCACGTCGTTGACCGACTCGGCCATCATGCGGGTCAGCTCTTGCACCCGGGTGAAGCGGTCGAATTCCAGCGGGTCAAAACCCTGCGCCGTGTCCTTGGCCAGCGCCAAACGCGACTGCATTTGCGATTCGGCCTGCACTTCGATGTCGCGCAAATGGCCGCGCATGCGGTCTAGGTTGCCAGTCAGATCGACCAGCGCACCGCGCAACTGGGACAAGCGCGCCTCCAGCCGGGTGCGGGTGATGATGACCTCGCCCGCCTGGTTGACCAGCCGGTCTAGCAGCTGCGAGCGCACGCGCACCGACTGGTGGGCCATCAGCCGTGGCGCAACCGGCAACACCGGGGTGGGCAGCGCGGGCGTGAGCAGGGTGATGATGGCCGAGGTTTCGGGCTTTGCCTCTGGCGCGGGCGCGGGGGCTGCCACGGCCTCGCTGGGCGCACGCAGATGGACTTGGCGCAGGCCGTCCATATTGGCTTGCAAGGCATCAAAGTGCGACAGCAGGGGCTCTATCTGTGCGGACTGCAAGGGCTCGGAGCCCAGGTGCTCAATCTCGGTTTCCAGCCGGTGGGCCAGTTCGCCCAGGCGCAAGGCACCGGCCAAACGGGCGCTGCCTTTGAGCGTGTGCAGGGCACGCAGCACTTCGTTGCGGGCACCGCCATTTTCGGGTCGGGCCCACCACTGGCGCAGGGCTCCGCCCAGTTGCGGCAGCAGCTCGGAAGCCTCTTCTTCAAAGATGGGAAACAGATCGGCATCGATCACGTCCACCAGGTCGATTTCGTCGTCGAAGTCGGACTGCACGGGCGCAGCAAAATCGGGTATTGCTTCGGCGGGAACGGGGGCTTCGACGGCCGACACGGTAGCCAGGGGCTCCGGGGCCGCATCCAACAGTGCCAAATCAGCCAGGTCTTCTGCATCCGCATGCTCTTGCGGCTCGGGCACCTCGGGGGCGGCCAGGGACACGGATGCAGAGGCATCTTCCAGCAAATCGCGCAGCGCCTGCAGCACACTGGGGTTGGGCTCTTTGAGGAAACCGGCGGCAAACTGGTGCAACAGGCGGCGGATATCTTCGGCCGCATCGGTAAATATTTGCGCGTGCTGGGACGTGCCTTGGTGCAAGAGCTGCACATGTTCCAGCGCCGACTCCAACGCCCGGGCCATTTGCGACAGCGCCTGGAAACCCACCGTAGCCGAGCTACCCGCCAGCGAATGCGCCAACGAGACGGTTGAGTCCGGTAGAGGCTGGTGCAGCTCCAGCGACCATTCGCTGAGTTCGGTCAGCAGACGGCGTGACCATTCATCGGCCTCGTTCAGGTAGACGTTGTACAGGGGGATGCCGATGCGCAGCGGCCCGATCACCTTGGTGGCGTCGTCGAGCTCGGGGGGGTCCAGCGGGGCGGTATCGGCAACGGCTTCTTCGGGTTCAAGCTCGGGTACCGCTTCGGGTACGGGCTCTGGCATCGGCGCAGACAGCGCCTCGGCCACGAATTCCTCTACAACAGGTTCTACGGTGTCCTCGACTGCTGCCTCTACCACCGGTTCGGCAACCGGTTCAGGCACGGCATCAGGTACCGGAGGCAACTCCTCCAGCAACGACTCTGGTGTGATCACATCGGCCAAGGCCTGGGGCACGGCCAGTGGTAGATGGCGCAGCTCCAGTCGACGGGCATCGGCAGAGGCGCGGAACGGCTGGGCGCGCCAATGGCCTGCCGCACCCACGGCGATGTCTTCCACCCACAGGCCAAAGGCGTTCAGAGCATCGCTGGCGACCTGCAGCAAATCAGGGTGGGCGGGACTTTGTTCGGCCAGCCAGCCGTTGACCATTTGCTCCATAGCCCAACTGGCTTCGCCAAATTCAGACAGCCCCACCATCCGGGCACTGCCCTTGAGGGTGTGGAAGGCGCGGCGCAGCGTAATTTGCGGCCCCACACCGCTGGGTGCGGCCTTCAGCGCAACGACAGCACCCAGGCCGGTTTGCACCACCTCGCGGGCCTCGTCCAAAAAGATGCCCAGCAACTCGGCATCTTCTTCGGGAGCGTTCGCCTCCACGGCAGGCGTCGCAGGCTCGGGAGCCGGGGTGACTTCGGTCACACGCCCTTGTCCGGGCGTGGCAGTGGTCAGAGTGAACTCGGGCTCCAACGCGGGCAAAAGTTGTACCGATACCGGCTCCAAGGCCTCTGCGGGCACAGGCACGGCAGGCGGCACCAGTGGCGCGGCTCCGGTCGCCAGGTCCAGGTCCAGCAAGTCGGGCAGTTCGGAAATAGCCCACGGCTCGGCATCCAGCAGCGGCAAAGGAGCTTCTGCCTGCGGGGCCGACTCGGCCGCCAGCTCTGCCACATGGGCGCGCTCTTCGAGTTCATCCTGGAACGGTGCTTGCACCGAATCTGCGGCCGAGACCGTGCTGCGGCCCATGGCCAGTTTGAATTCGCCCGCCTCTTCGTCGTAGGAAAACAGTTTTTTGGCCAGGGCCCGCTGGTAGCCCAGCATGTCGATCAAAAAGCCCAACGCCCCCAGGCTGTTCCCCAGCTTGTCAAAACTGGCGGCTTGGGCCATAGGATCACCCAAGTCATCGGCCATGTAGCCATCGACCGTTTCGCGCATGCGCATGACGGCGTGCGAGGCCTGGTCCAGGCCCAGCACCGACAGCACACCGCGCATTTGCGTCAGTTGGTGCGCCACCTTGGCCAACGGCACTTTCTCGCGCGGGGTTCGGAAAAACTGGTCTAGCGCCTGCTCGACCTCGGCCAGGGTGTGGCGCAGCTCATCCACCACGCTGCCCATGGTTTGCCGGTCGCTAACGCGGTGGTACAGCTCTTCCATCCACGGGGCCAGCGGCTCGGGGCTACCGCCCTGCCCCACCACGGTCAAACGGTCGGCCAGCAGAGTGGCGCGTTCGGCCAGCTCGGCATCGGCCTGGTCCAGCTCTTCAAACGCGGCCTCCAGGTACAAGACCGAGGTGGCGACTTCCATGCCCAGTGCGGCCGAAGGCGGGGCCTTGGAGCGCACCGTGGACTCGACCGCCTGGGTCAAGGCCTGGGCCAGCACCGCGCTGCCGGCATGCAGCTTGGTCAGCGACTCGCCCACCATGGCGAACTGGTCCAGAGCAGGCTTGAAGCGGTGTGTATCGCCCCCAGCCAAGGCCGACCAGGTTTCCGCAGCTGCCGCCAGCCGCTTGCGCGCCTGGGCCAGCAAAGCCGGGTCAAACCGGCCGAAAGGCCGCATTTCGTAGTCGATCGGCGCGTGGCGCTGCAAGCCATAGGCCTGGCGCACGGCTGCCAGCGTGGGCGCATCGGCCGCCCGCACTGGCACGGCCTGGGCGCAGAAAAACAGCATGTCCTGCACCAGACGCGGGTTGACGGTGGCATCGCCCTTGGCCAGTGCGGCGTACTGGGTCAATACCCGCGAAGCAATCCGCTTGGAATACACGTCGGGCGCAAAAAGCCCCAGCGACAGTGCTTCAAAATACGCAGCGGCGATGTTCCAGAAAACCTGCTCGGGCTGGCGCTGCTGATGCTGTGCAAAACCCAGGCAGATGCCGACAAGTTCCTGGGCGGCCACCGGATCGCCGGTCTTTACCACTTTCAGCACGCACTGGTCGAGCCGCGCCCGCAGCGCAGGCGCATAAGCCAAAGGCGGCACCGGTTCGGCCACCGCAATATCCCGCCAGTGCGGCTCCATCGGCCACAGATCGGCCGGATGCACCTGGGTCACACCGGCCAGTGCCTGCACTTCGCGGTATTGCGGGAACAGGCCCACCGACGACACCGGCTTGCTGGCCAATACGGCCTCCAGGTAGTCCACCACGGCAAAACTGGCCCGTTCGATCTTGTCCACGGCATCCGGTGTGCACAGGCTGGGGTTGTCCAGGCATTTAGCGACTGCCGATTCCATGGCGCGCAGCAGCAGCGACGGCGGCATCATGCCCACCATCTCCAACGCGCCCACGGTCAGGTGCAGTTGCTGGAGTGCGGCACCCAAGTGGCTGGTATCGGGCACGGCAAAACCGGCGGCCTGCGATGCATCTGCCTCGCGCACATAGCGCTTGAGGGATTTGACGGCAACATCCAAGGTTTTGCGTAGCTCGTCCAGCACCCAGGCCAGCGGACCCAGGTCGTGTTCGGGGGCATCTTCGGTGGTGGATGCGGAGAGGGACATAGAGGTGTCTGTAGCGGCAGGGGGCGACAACAGCATGGCGGCTTACTTGATTTTGAACCGCGCCACCGACAAGCGCAATTCTTCGGCCATCTGGGACAGCTCCCGCACCTGGGCCGCTGTGGTCCGCGTGCCTTCGCCGGTCTGCTCGGTCACTGCAAAAATGTGCTGGATGTTGTCGGCTACCACGTTGGCTTTTTCGGCCTCGCGGGAGGTGGCCTGTGAAATCTGCTCGATCAACTCGGCCAAACGGCGCGACACATGGTCAATCTCGGTCAGGGCCGTACCGGCGCTGTCGGACAGGGCCGCACCGGCCACCACCCCCTGGGTAGAACGTTCCATGGCGGCCACGGCATCCTGGGTGTCGGTCTGGATGGCCTTCACCAGCGCGGCAATCTGGCGCGTCGCATCGGCCGAACGCTCGGCCAGCCGCTGCACTTCTTCGGCCACCACCGAGAAGCCCCGCCCAGCCTCGCCTGCTGATGCGGCCTGGATGGCAGCGTTCAGCGCCAGCACATTGGTTTGCTCGGTAATGTCGGAGATCAGCTCGGTGATTTCGCCAATCTCTTGCGAAGACTCGCCCAGCCGTTTGATGCGCTTGGAGGTTTCCTGGATCTGGTCGCGGATGGAGTTCATGCCGCCGATGGCGTTTTGCACCGCCTGCAGGCCCGAGTCGGCGGCTTGCAGCGACTGGCGCGCCACCGTGGCCGACTCTTGTGCCTGGGCGGACACCTCGTTGATGCGCGAAGCCATGTCCAGCACCGAGCGACCGGTTTCGCGGATTTCACGCAGCTGTTCGGTCGATGCGGCCAGCAGCTCGGTCGAGGTGCTGTCCACCTGGGCGGTAGTTTGGGCCACCTGGGTGGCGGTGTTTTGCACGCTGCCCACCAGGGCGCGGAGTTCTTCCACGGTGTAGTTCACCGAATCGGCAATCGCACCGGTGATGTCTTCGGTCACCGTGGCCTGCTGGGTCAAATCGCCCTCGGCCACCGCCTGCAGTTCGTTCATCAGCCGCAAAATCGCCGCCTGGTTGGCATCGTTGACGCGCTTGGTGCCTTGTTGCGACGACTCGGCATCCAGCCGCTGCATTTCGGCCGTGGCCTGTCGTTTGCGGCTACCGCGCAGCTGCACGGCGGCCAAACCGGCCGCGCAGGCCAGCGCCAGCAGCGCCGACAACACCAACACCACGATGGCCACCAGGCCCAAACCGGTTTGCGACGACAGCTTGTCTTGCAGCTCTTCCAGTTGGCGGCGCAACGGCTCGCTGTCGGCCACCACGGCGGTTTGCGCCTCACGGGCCGACACCAAACCCTGCAGATTGCCCAGAATGGCACCGGCCTGGGTGCGGGTTTCGTCGTACAGCTTGAGCAAGGCGTTGAGCTGCTCGCGGGTGGCTGCATCTTTGGCTGCACCCAAACGCAGTTCCGGGCTGCCGTCCAGCAGGCCCTGGGTGATTTCCTTAAACGAGTTCAAGTCTTTGCCCAGCAGGAACACCGCCTCGGGGCTGACGCCTTCCATGGTCTGGAATTCATTCGCCGACTTGCCAATGCGCTGGGTCAGCATCACCAACTGGCCCGCTGCCGAAATCTCGGTGGGGCTGGCAGCCTGCTGTAATTTGAACGAGGCGATGGTCTCGGCGATTTCCAGCAGATCGGACGACTGGCGGTTAATGGTGTGCAGCGCGGCACCCACCTGGGTCAAGATTTTTTGCTGGCCCATAACGGTGGCAGCGTTCTTTTCAGCCCGCTCCATCAGGGGGGTGATTTTGGCGATATCGGTCTGGGCATCGGCGTTAACCGCCGTCAAACGCGCATCACCGGCTTGCAGGCCGCGCACGTTCTTGGCCAGCACGTCGGCGCTTTCGGCCACGTCGGCAAAGGCTGCGGTGCTGCCCACCAGGGCTTGCGAGACCGATTTAGCCAGCCGCTGTGACTGCATCAGGGCCTGGCCGGTAGCAGCCAGTTGCTGCGCGACGGTGTCGGCACGGTGCAAGGCCCATACCGCCCCCACAGCCAGCACCAGCAAGGCCGCAGCCATCACCACTGCCAGAATCCGCTGATGGGCCGTGATACGCCGGTTGCCCAGCAAGGGCAGCTTCACCCATTCGTCCGCCGCGTCGGGCACGTGGGCGCTGACAAAGCGGCTCTCGCTGAAGTCCGCACCGGACCGCGCCGAGTCATCCGAGTGCTCGGGGTAGTCGGCCACGGTATCGGTGTCCTCGGGCTGGTCTAGCGTTGCATGGGGGAAATTCTTGTCGTCAACAGCAGGCATGGTGCAGCTTTCTGGAGGGGCCCTAAGCACTGATGCTCAGAAAAGAAGGAAGTTGGGACAGGTTCAGCAGGTTGATTTCCTGCCAGGGCAGACCGGCCGCATCGGTGTGGACGGGGCCAAAATAACTGGGGGCACCCTCGGCAGCGGGTGCCGATGCGGTAAATGAATCCAGGCCGCGCAAGCCACTGAGCTGGTCTACCAGCAGCGCGCAGTTGAGCTCCATGCCCGCGTTGAACGACAACAGGCTGCACTCGGACAAGGCGGCATCGCTGCGAAGCGCCAGCGTGTCGGGAGCCATGAAGCGCACCAGATCAACCACACCGCACAGGCCGCCACGCAGATTCGCCACGCCCATGAACCAGGCCTGGGTGTAGGCCGCGGGCTGCACCGGGGTCCACGGAAAAATTTCGCCGCATTGGGCCAGTGGAAACAGGTAGCGGGCACCGCCGACATGGGCCGCCAACCAACGCACCGACAGCCCTTCGCTGCGGGCCGCTTGCAGGCGGGAGGCCAATCGGGTTTGTAGTTCTCGGAGCGCTTCGCGGTTCGCCATGGGTGCCGCTACCCTACTTCGAAGTACTGTTCAAGGCGCCGATCTTGGCCTTCAGCTCGGCAGCGTTCACCGGTTTGGTGATGTAGTCGCGGGCCCCCTGGCGCATGCCCCAGACGCGGTCGGTTTCCTGGTTCTTGCTGGTGCACATGATGATGGGCACGTCGGCAAACTCAGGGTTGCGGCTGATGGTGCGGGTCAGCTGGAAGCCGTTTTGCCCCGGCATTACCACGTCCATCAGGATCAGGTCCGGCTTTTGCTCGGCCAGGCGGCGAAAGGCCTCGTCGGCGTTTTCCGCGGTGCGCACCGACATGCCATTTTTTTCCAGCAAGTCGGTCAGGTACATCAGCTCGGTCTTGGAATCGTCCACGATCAGCACGTTGTGGATAGGCATCAAATGGTTCCTTGCAAGGCGGCACCGAACTGCTGCACCGCCTGGAGCAGCTGGTCTTTGGTAAACGGTTTGGTCAAATAGTCTTGCGAGCCCACCATGCGGCCACGGGCCTTGTCAAACACACCGTCTTTGGACGACAGCATGACCACCGGAATGGACGCAAATTTAGGGTTGCGTTTGATGATGGCGCAGGTCTGGTAGCCATCCAGCTTAGGCATCAGGATGTCGCAAAAAATCAGCTGCGGCTGGTGGTCGTTGATCTTGGACAGGGCATCAAAGCCGTCCTCGGCCAGCAACACCTCATGCCCGCCTTGTTTCAGGAAGATTTCAGCACTGCGACGGATCGTGTTGCTGTCGTCCACCACAAGGACTTTGAAAGTCGTGGCAAGCGTACTCACGTGACACCTCTTCTGGAAAGAATAGGACAACGCGGACGGTCGCCGCGCATCAAAGTTGAACCATCTCGAAATCTTCCTTACGAGCACCGCATTCAGGGCAGGTCCAGTTCATGGGTACCAGGGCCCAGGCGGTTCCTGCGGCAATGCCCGAGTCGGGGTCGCCCGTGGCTTCGTCATAAATCCAGCCACAAATCAGGCACATCCAAGTTTTAGAGTCAGTCACAGCGTAAAAAGCCTTAGCAATAGAATGAAAAGGATTGTATAGACGCAAATTATTGCCTTGACCATTTTGTACGCGGCCCATGCCGATTTAGGCCCATGACTTCCCCAACTCCCCCCAAAAAACCTCCTGCCGACGATTTGCCCGATGTGGCCGAAGTGCCAGAAGCCCTGGAAGAGGCCGAAGACGACCCGCTGGAAGGCCCGGCCTGCGTGATGGTGTTCAACGCCAGCGACCCCAGCGGCGCAGGCGGCTTGGCGGCCGACACCACCGCCATTGCCTCGGTCGGCGGCCATGCCCTGCCCGTGGTCACCGGGGCCTATGCCCGCGACACTGGCGAAATTTTTGAGCACTTTTGCTTTGACGAAGAAGCCGTCACCGAGCAGGCCCGCGCGGTGCTGGAAGACATTGCCGTGCAGGTCTTCAAGGTCGGCTTTGTCGGCAGCCCGGAAAACGTCAGCGCGATTGCCGAAATCACCTCCGACTACGCCGACGTGCCGGTGGTGGCCTACATGCCCAACCTATCGTGGTGGGACGAGGACAAGATCGAAGACTACCTGGATGCCTTCCGCGAGCTGATGCTGCCGCAAACCACTGTGCTGGTGGGCAACCACAGCACACTGCGCCGCTGGCTGCTGCCCGACTGGAGCGGTGAGCGCAACCCTACCCCGCGTGATATCGCCAAGGCCGCCGCGGCCATGGGCGTGCCCTACACCCTGGTCACAGGCATCCCTCTGCCCGACCAGCACGTGGAAAACGTGCTCACCAGCCCGCAGGCCGTGCTGGTCAGCGAAAAGTTCGAGCTGTTTGAAGCCGTCTTTGCCGGTGCGGGCGAAACCCTGTCTGCCGCGCTGGCTGCGCTATTGGCCAGTGGCAGCGACCTGGCCGAAGCCACCAATGAAGCCATGAGCTACCTGGACCGCTGCCTGGACGGCGGTTTCCGCCCCGGCATGGGCCACATCCTGCCCGACCGCATGTTCTGGGCCCAGCCCGAAGACGACGACGCACCGGACGACGGCAGCGACCCCGACCAACCCTTAGACGAAGAAACCCTGCGCGCAATCGCCGCATTAGAGGCCCCGAATGAAACCCGACACTGATCTGAACCAAGCCCTGTTTGACCGCGCCGTCAAAGTCATCCCCGGCGGCGTAAATTCCCCCGTGCGCGCCTTCAAGGCCGTGGGCGGCACGCCGCGCTTTGTGCAGCGCGCCCAAGGTGCCTACTTTTGGGATGCCAACGGCCAGCGCTACACCGACTACATCGGCTCCTGGGGCCCGATGATCCTGGGCCACGGCCACCCCGCCGTGGTCGAAGCGGTACAAAAAGCGCTGCTCGAAGGCTTCTCGTTCGGTGCGCCCACCGAGCGCGAAGTCGAACTGGCCGAAGAAATTTTGTCGCTGGTGCCCTCCATGGAGATGCTGCGCCTGGTCAGCTCCGGCACCGAAGCCGCCATGAGCACCATCCGCCTGGCGCGCGGTGCCACCGGCCGCAACAAGATCATCAAGTTCGAAGGCTGCTACCACGGCCACGCCGATGCGCTGTTGGTCAAGGCCGGTTCCGGCCTGGCCACCTTTGGCAGCGCCACCAGCGCCGGTGTGCCACCGGAAGTGGTGCAGCACACCCTGGTACTGGAGTACAACCACATCGCCCAGCTGGAAGAAGCCTTTGCCCTGCACGGCAAGGACATCGCTTGCCTGATGATCGAGCCCATCGCGGGCAATATGAACTTTGTGCGCGCCTCGGTGCCCTTCATGCGCCGCTGCCGTGAGCTGTGCACGCAGTACGGCGCACTGCTGGTGTTCGACGAAGTAATGACCGGTTTCCGCGTCGCCCTGGGCAGCGCCCAAAGCGTTTACGCCAAATCCATCCCCGGCTTTGCCCCCGACATGACGGTGCTGGGCAAGGTGATTGGCGGCGGCATGCCGCTGGCGGCCTTTGGCGGCTCGCGCGCGGTGATGGAACACCTGGCCCCGCTGGGCACGGTGTACCAGGCGGGCACGCTGTCGGGCAACCCGGTGGCCACCGCCTGCGGGCTGGCCACGTTGCGCGAAATCCGCAAGCCCGGTTTTTATGAAGCCCTGTCTGCTACCACCCAGTCGCTGGTCAGCGGCCTGCAGGCTGCTGCCGATACCGAGGGCGTCGCCTTCAGCAGCGACAGCGAGGGTGGCATGTTCGGCTTCTTCCTGCTCGACACCCTGCCAAGCAACTACCCGCAGGTCATGAAGACCAGCGGCCCACGCTTCAACCACCTGTTCCACGGCCTGCTGAACCGCGGCGTGTACATCGCCCCGGCTTTGTACGAGGCCGGTTTTGTCAGCGCCGCCCACACGCCAGACGACATTGCGACCACCGTAGCAGCGGCGCATGCAGTTTTCAAAGAACTATCAAAAATATAGCTACTAGCGTAGGTTTTACCTGTGCTAGAGGCATTTTTTGTATAAATTTTTCTGTGGGAAAATTGAAAATACGCGGTAAAGCCTGAAACTTTTCGGGCCTCCAGGCGTTTAATCATTACCATGAAAAAGATTCTTCTCCTCAGCGCCTTGACCCTGGTCACAGGCTTCGCGGCCGCCCAGGAAACCGGGCGTGTGATCTCCAGCACCCCCATCAACCAGCAAGTCGCCGTGCCCCGCCAGGTGTGCAGCAACCAGCAGGTGGCGGTGGAAACCCAGCGCTCCGGTGCGGGGGCCTTGATGGGCGGCATTGCCGGTGGTGCCATGGGCAATGCTATCGGTGGTGGCGGTGGTCGTGCGGCGGCCACCATGCTGGGCATTGTGGGCGGGGCCATTTTGGGCAACAGCATCGAAGCGCCCGGCCAGACCCAGCTGCAAACCGTGCAAAACTGCAGCACCCAAACCTTCTTTGAAAACCGCAACGCAGGCTACAGCGTGGTCTACGAGTACGCGGGCAAGCAGTACACCACCACGATGCCCAACGACCCCGGCCCGACCATCGCGTTGCAAGTCAGCCCCATGGGCAGCAGCAACATGCCGCCCGTGCGTGCACCGTTACAGCAACAGGTGATTTCGGGCGACTACTACCAGCCCGAACCCGCCTACACCGTGGCCGCCCCGGTGGTTGTTCAGGCCGTGCCCTATTACCGCCCCGCCGTGCCGATTGGCGTAGAGCTGAACTTCGGCTACCAGCGCGGTGGCCGCTACTGGCGCTAAACCACGCTACTCCACCGCCTAAAAAGACCGCCCTGCGCGGTCTTTTTTTTCGCCTGCTTACTATCGTAAACATAGCTGCTAGTGCAGACGCAACCTACGCTATAGGCTGATTTTGTATAAATTTTCTCTTTAATAGATTGTTATTGACATCTATTATTCATGATGCCTACAATCTATTAACCATCCGCAGGACCATCCATGCCCCGAGTTTCACGCGCCCAGACCGACAGCAACCGCCTCGCCATCGAAGCAGCCGCCTCGCGCCTGTTCCGCACCCGGGGCATCCAGGGCTTAAGCCTGGCCGATCTGATGGCCGAGGTGGGGCTGACCCACGGCGGCTTCTACGGCCACTTTGCGTCCAAAGACGCGCTGGCGGCCGTGGCCTGCGCACAGGCGTTTGCGCAATCCACCGCCCGCTGGACCCAGCGTGCCGCCGCCCAGCCAACCCCTGCCGCCGCCTTGGGCGCTATCGTCCAGGCCTACCTCACCCCCCAAAGCCGCGACGATGTGGGCACCGGCTGCCCGCTGCCCTCGCTGGCCGGGGATGTGGCCCGGGAGGCTGCCGACAAGCCCATCCACGCCGCCTACCTGGCCGGCGTGACCAGCCTGCTCTCGGTGCTGTTGCCGCTGCAAAACACCGGTGACGCCGCCGCCGACCGCAGCCAGTCGCTGGCGCAGCTCTCCACCCTGGTCGGCGCACTGGTGCTGGCCCGGGCCACGCAGGGCGAAGCGCTGTCGGATGAACTGCTGGTGGCTGCGCGCGAACACCTGCTGGCCACCATTTCCCCAACCTCCCCCCACGTCTAAAACCATGTTTGCACAACCCGTTTCCCTCTGGCTGCAACGCCGGGGCATCCACTTTTCGTGGGCCATCCTGGCCATCGTGTTCCTGACCATGCTCAGCTCGTCGGCCGCGCTGGGCCTGCCCGGTGCCTTCTTGCAACCCCTAAGCAAAGAGTTCGGCTGGAGCACCGACCAGATCTCCAGCGCCATGGCCTTGCGCTTCATGCTGTTCGGGCTGATGGGGCCGTTTGCCGCCATCCTGATGGAACGCTACGGCCTGCGCACCATCATCTGCACCGCCCTGGTCCTGGTGGCCAGCGGCCTGCTGCTAGCCACGCAAATGACGGCGCTGTGGCAGTTGGTGTTGCTGTGGGGCGTGCTGCTGGGCGTAGGTTCGGGCATGACGGCCCTGGTACTGGGCGCGGTGGTCGCCACCCGCTGGTTTGACCAGCGCCGCGGCCTGGTGCTGGGTATGCTGACGGCCAGCTCGGCCACCGGGCAACTGGTGTTTTTGCCGCTGGCGGCCTGGCTAATTGAGCGTTACGGCTGGCGCGTGGCCATCACGCCGGTGTTCATCACCTGCCTGCTGGTGGCACTACTGGCTTTTTGCTTCATCCGCAACCGCCCGCAAGACCTGGGGTTACGCGCCTTTGGGGCGAATCCCGACGTGCCCGACGCACCGCTGCCCAACAAGCGCCTGGGCTTCATGGAGCCGCTGAACGTGCTGGGCAGCGTCTCTAAAAGTTCGACCTTCTGGGTGCTGTTTGGGACCTTCTTCGTCTGCGGGCTCAGCACCAGCGGGCTGATCCAGACGCACTTCATTTCGCTCTGTGGCGACTATGGGCTGGCGGCCCTGCCTGCGGCTTCGGTGCTGGCGATGATTGGCGGCTTCGACTTTGTCGGCACCATCCTGTCGGGTTGGCTGTCCGACCGCTTTGACAACCGCAAGCTGCTGTTTTGGTACTACGGCCTGCGCGGGCTGTCGCTGTTTTGGCTGCCGCATTCGGACTTCACGCTCTACGGCCTGTCGTTGTTTGCCATGTTCTACGGGCTGGACTGGGTGGCCACTGTGCCGCCCACAGTGAAGCTGGTCAGCGCACATTTCAGCAAAGAGCGCGCGGGCATGATTTTCGGCTGGGTGTTTGCCGGCCACCAGCTGGGCAGCGCGGTCGCCGCCTACGGGGCCGGGCTGACGCGCACGGTGATGTTCTCGTACACCCCGGCGCTGTACGTGGCGGGCGCGGCCTGCCTGGTGGCGGCCACGGCGATCTTGCTGGCCAAGTCGACAGCCAAGCCCCGTAGCCAGCCCGCATCCGCATGAGGATGCTATTTAAAATATAGCTACTAGCGTATATGGCATATGCGCTAGCGGCCTATTTTTTCTAAAAACACAATTTTCAGGTGCAGGCCAGGAATGCCCTAAGCCACCTGGCGCATCTGCAGCAGCTCAGATTCACCCACCCAGTCGCCCGCCTGGGCGCGGAAGGCGACACTGTGGGCACCGGCAATGTGGTTTTCCCAGGATGTGCGGTCGGCCCAGCGCTCGTAAAACAACACCTTGCCGGGCTGGCCCAGGTCTTCGTGCAGTTCGTAGGCGATGCAGCCTGGCTGCTGGCGCGACAGCTCGACCAGTGCGGTTTGGGCAGCGACCAGCACGGCTTCAAAACCGGGTTTGGCCTGGGCGCGGGCGATGATGATGAGATCGGACATGGGAAGTCTCCTGTTATGAATGGCTTAAGGCGATGGTTGGGATAGGACCCAGCGGGCGAGTGCCAGAGTTTCTGCATCCGTCAGTTGCGGGTGCCGGGGCATGATGACACGGCCCCAGGCCCCCACGCTGCCGTTGCGAATCTTGCCCGCCAGCCGTGTCGGGGCATCTGCATCGCCCCGGTAGCGCGCGGCGATTTGTGCAAAGCCGGGGCCGATCTGTTTTTGCACCATGCCGTGGCAGGCCATGCAGTCGGATTTCTGGGCCAACTCCTGGGGCGGGAGCGACTGGGCTGCGGCTAGCCCGCTGCCCAACAGCACGGCCAGGGTCAGCGGGGCACGCAGCATGCTTTTAATGGCGGAAGTGGCGCACGCCGGTGAGCACCATGGCCACGCCGCGCTCATTGGCGGCAGCGATCACTTCGTCGTCGCGCATGGAGCCACCGGGCTGGATCACGCAGGTCGCGCCCGCGTCCACCACCACGTCCAGGCCGTCGCGGAACGGAAAGAAGGCATCGCTTGCGACAGCCGTGCCCGCCAGGGCCAGACCGGCGTGACCAGCCTTGATGCTGGCGATGCGGGCGGAATCCAGACGGCTCATCTGGCCAGCGCCCACGCCCATGGTCATGCCGTCCTTGCAGAAGACGATGGCGTTGCTCTTGACGAACTTGGCGACTTTCCAGGCAAACAGCAGGTCTTCGAGCTGCTGCGGCGTGGGTTGCAGGGCGGTGACGACCTTCAGGTCGGCCAGCACCAGCTCATGGTTGTCGGCGGTCTGCATCAGCAGGCCGGAGCCAATGCGTTTGATGTCCATGGCGTTCTGGCCCTTGTCCCAGGCGGTCGTGCCGCCCGGTGGCAAAGCGATTTCCAGAATGCGGACATTGACCTTGGACTTGAACACTTCCAGCGCTTCGGCGGTGTAGCCGGGGGCCATCAGCACCTCGACGAACTGCTTCGAAATCTGTAGTGCAGCGTCTTTATCCAATATGCGGTTGAGGGCAATAATGCCACCAAAAGCGGAAGTGGGATCGGTTCGGAAGGCCTTGCTGTAGGCTTCCAGGCCGTTCGCGCCCACGGCCACGCCGCAGGGATTCGCGTGCTTGACGATCACACACGCAGGCACGTCGAAGCTCTTCACGCACTCCCAGGCCGCGTCGGCATCGGCGATGTTGTTGTAGCTGAGTTCTTTGCCTTGCAACTGCTTGGCGGTAACCAGCGAGCCGGGCGCGGGGACCAGGTCGCGGTAGAAGGCAGCCTGCTGGTGCGGGTTTTCGCCGTAGCGCAGGTCTTGCAGCTTGACGAAGCGGCCATTGGTTTGCGCAGGGAACTGGGCGTGGCTGCCGTCTTCAGCGATGCTGGACAGGTAGTCGCTGATGGCCCCGTCGTACTGGCTGATGCGGTTGAACGCGGCAACGGACAGGGCGAATTTGGTCTTGTGACTGACGCTGCCGGTGGCTTGCAGCTCGGCCAGCACGGTGGCGTACTGGCTGGCATCGGTGAGCACGGCCACGTCTTTCCAGTTCTTGGCGGCGCTGCGCACCATGGCGGGGCCGCCGATGTCGATGTTCTCAATGGCATCTTCCAGCGTGCAGCCGGGCTTGGCGACGGTGGCTTCAAACGGGTAGAGGTTGACCACCAGCAGGTCGATGGTGGCGATGTCGTGCGTCTTCAACGCGGCCATGTGCTCAGGGAAGTCGCGGCGCGCCAACAGGCCGCCGTGGACCTTGGGGTGCAGGGTTTTGACGCGGCCATCCAGCATCTCGGGGAAACCGGTGTGGTCGGCCACTTCGGTGACCGGCAGGCCGTTGTCGGCCAGCAGCTTGGCGGTGCCGCCGGTGGACAGCAGGCCAAAGCCCAGAGCGTGCAGGGACTGGGCAAGTTCTAAAACACCGGTTTTATCGGAGACGGAGAGAAGTGCGTTCATGGGCATCGGGAAGTCGAGGGGGAGGTTAAAAATCGTTATGAACAAGCCGTGGCGGCTTACTCCATCAGGTTGTGTTCGAGCAGCTTTTTGCGCAGGGTGTTGCGGTTCAGGCCCAGCCAGGCGGCGGCGCGCGACTGGTTGTGGTCGGCCTGGGCCATGACCACTTCGAGCAGGGGTTTTTCCACCACCCGCACCATCATGTCGTACATGCCTGCGGGGTCGATGCCGTCCAGGTCTTTGAAATAGCTTTCCAGACTGGCGCGCACGCACTCGTCGATACTTTTTTGGCTCACGCGGCACTCTCCATGTGCAGATGTTGTTGTTCGGGGTCCAGGCTAATGGCCGCGGGCATGCGGTCCATACGGCTGGCCATCTCGGTAAAAAATACGTCCACCGCGGCCCATTGCTGCTGTGGATCTTCCAGCAGGTTCATGCGGGCGCGGAAGGCCTCGCCACCGGGCAAGGTTTTGACATACCAGCCAATGTGCTTGCGGGCGGTGCGCACGCCGCTGTACTCGCCGTACAGGCTGTAGTGGTCTTGCAGGTGGTCGAGCAGCAGGCGCTGCACTTCAACCACCAGGGGCGGGGCCAGGTGGGTGCCGGTGTCCAGAAAGTGCGCCACTTCGCGGAAGATCCACGGGCGGCCCTGGGCGGCGCGGCCAATCATCACCGCGTCGGCCCCGGTGGCGGCCAGCACATCGCGCACTTTTTCGGGGGTGGTCATGTCGCCATTGGCCACTACGGGCACGCGCACGGCGGCTTTGACGGCGGCGATGGTGTCGTATTCGGCGTGGCCGGTATAGCCCTGCTCGCGGGTGCGGCCATGCACGGTCAGCATTTGGATACCGGCTTGCTCGAACTGTCGCGCCAGCGACACGGCATTTTTATTCGCCTGGCTCCAGCCGGTGCGCATCTTCAGGGTGACGGGTACGTTGTGCGGAGCACAGGCGGCCACCACGGCCTCCACGATGGCCAGGGCCAGGGGCTCGTCTTGCATCAGCGCCGAACCGGCCCATTTGTTACAGACCTTCTTGGCCGGGCAACCCATGTTGATGTCAATGATTTGCGCGCCGTTGGCGATGTTGTAGGCGGCGGCCTCGGCCATCATCTCGGCATCGGTGCCGGCGATTTGCACGGCGATGGGGGCGACTTCGCCGTCATGGTTGGCACGGCGCGAGGTCTTCAGCGTGGCCCACAGGTCGCGCCGCGAGGTGACCATTTCGCTGACCGCATAGCCTGCGCCCAGGGATTTGCACAAACGCCGAAACGGCCGGTCCGTCACGCCTGCCATGGGCGCAACAAACAAGCGGTTCGCTAAAGCGTACGGGCCAATGTGCATAGGAATAGGAGTCAGCGCCGGTGGGGCGCCAAGGAAATACGATGGGAAATCGGGGAGGAAAGGCATTCTAACTGCCCAAAATTTCAGCAATTGAAATCTCACTTTTGCTTACACGCGCGTGGTGACCTGTCGATGACCGTTTGCAGACAGGCACTAACATGCCGCCATGTTTGAAAAGTCTTCCGTTGTGTTTGCGCTGGTGGTGACCGCCCTGTGGGGATGTGCGACCGGGGTGCAGGCACAAACACCCGCCTCGGCCGACAGCAGCGCCGAAGCCCCCGAGCTCCCGCCGCCCAGTGCCTCGGCAACCGACTTCTGGGCAACTGATCTGGGTAGCGGTACGGCCCAGCGCGGCAAAGCCAGTTGGTACGGTAAACGTTTCCATGGCCGACGCACAGCATCCGGTGAAATCTTCAAGATGTCCGCCCTGACGGCTGCACACCGCACCCTGCCCTTGCTGAGCTACGCCAAGGTGACCTTGCTGAGCACCGGCAAAAGCGTCATCGTGCGCATCAACGACCGGGGACCGCACATCCTGACCCACCGCATCATCGACCTGAGCCAGGCCGCGGCCGCCGAGCTTGGTCTGCTGGACCGCGGCACGGGCGACGTGCTGGTGGAACGCGTGGTGGCCCGCAGCGACGACGACCCGCCGCCTGCCCCGCCCCCACTGCGCTTGCCGCCGCTCTGGAATCGATAGCCAACAATGCAAAAAGCCCGTACACAGACGGGCTTTTTGCGGATAGGCCCAAAGGCCTTAGATCAGTGGAACTGCTCTTCTTCGGTGGAACCGGTCAGCGCGGTGACGCTGGACTTGCCGCCCTGGATCACTGTGGTAACTTCGTCGAAGTAACCGGTGCCCACTTCCTGCTGGTGCGACACAAAGGTGTAACCCCGGTCACGGGCGGCAAACTCGGGTTCTTGCACCTTCTCGATATAGGCCGTCATGCCGCGCTTCACGTAGTCTTGCGCCAAGTCGAACATGTTGTACCACATGGAATGGATACCAGCCAAGGTGATGAACTGGTACTTGTAGCCCATGGCACCCAGTTCGCGCTGGAACTTGGCGATGGTCGCATCGTCCAGGTTCTTCTTCCAGTTGAAGGACGGCGAGCAGTTGTAGGCCAGCATCTTGCCGGGGTGCACCTTGTGCACGGCATCGGCAAACTTCTTGGCGAATTCCAGATCCGGCGTGCCGGTTTCGCACCACACCAGATCGGCGTAATGGGCGTAGGCAATGGCGCGGCTGATGGCCTGGTCGATACCCTTGTTGGTCTTGTAGAAACCTTCGGAGGTGCGCTCACCGGTGATGAAGGGCTTGTCGTTTTCGTCGTAGTCGCTGGTCAGCAGGTCGGCGGCTTCGGCATCGGTACGGGCAATCACCAAAGTCGGTACGCCGCACACATCGGCAGCCATGCGGGCGGCGATGAGTTTCTGGCAGGCTTCCACCGTAGGCACCAGCACCTTGCCACCCATGTGGCCGCATTTCTTGACCGAAGCCAATTGGTCTTCCCAGTGCACGCCGGCCGCGCCGGAGTTGATCATGGCCTTCATCAGTTCAAATGCGTTCAGTACGCCGCCGAAACCGGCTTCGGCATCGGCCACGATAGGCGCGAAGTTGTCGATGTAGCCTGCGTCGCCAGCGTCGATGCCCTTGGAGTGCTGGATTTCATCGGCACGGCGGAAGGTGTTGTTGATGCGCTCAACCACTTTTGGCACCGAATCCACGGGGTACAGCGACTGGTCGGGGTACATGGCGGCGTAACCGTTGTTGTCTGCAGCGACTTGCCAGCCCGACAGGTAAATCGCCTTTACACCCGCCTTGACTTGCTGCATGGCCTGGCCACCAGTCAACGCACCCAAGCAGTTAACGTACGCCTCGGTGTGCAACAAATCCCAGAGCTTTTCTGCGCCGCGGCGGGCCAGTGTGTGCTCGATGGGGAAAGAGCCACGCAGACGCACGACTTCGGCGGCGGTGTAACCACGTTTGATGCCCTTCCAACGGGGGTTGGTGTCCCAGTCTTTTTGCAGAGCGGCAGCTTGTTGGTCACGGCTGAGTTGTTCGGTGATGGATTGCGGCATAAAAACTCCAAGGTGGATTGAAAGGGGTCTGCACTGCGGTTGCTTGCGGTGCCGATGGACAAATTCTAAGTCTTCTATAAGACTTTTCATACTCTTATGTCTTATATAAGATTAAAAATATAAATCAACAAAATCAACAACTTACAATTAATTTTTTATGATGCGAAAACAGTTTTTGTAGTTTGGTAAAAATTATTGCAGTGCAGCAATGGCCGGTTTCGCAGTGCGGCTTCATGATTTCACATAGTGGAAGTTATGCGGGACTGGCGGTAAACCGCTGCCAGCGCCCTCCTATACTGCCCCGATGGAATCCTGGATCGAACATTTGCTGACCCTGCTGGCCCTGCCGCAATTCGGCCTGAGCACCGTCTTTATTGTCTCATTCATCTCCGCCACGCTGCTGCCGTTGGGCTCGGAGCCGGTGGTGTTTGGGCTGGTCAAGCTCAACCCCGAACTATTCTGGCCCGCCGTGCTGGTCGCCACCATGGGCAACACCCTGGGCGGTGCGGTGGACTGGTGGATGGGTTTTGGCGCGCACCGGGTGGCAGACAAATACAGCCATTCCAAGCACCACACCCGCGTGCTGGTTTGGCTGGAAAAGCTGGGGCCTAAAGCCTGTTTACTGGCCTGGCTGCCCCTGGTGGGCGACCCGCTGTGCGCGGTGGCGGGCTGGCTCAAGCTGCCGTTCTGGCCCTGCTTGGGCTATATGGCGATAGGCAAGTTTTTGCGCTATGTGGTGCTGACCGGGTCGCTGGTGTGGGCGTTCCCGGCACACTGGTTTTAAAACCGCTCGTGTTCGGCCAGGTAGCGCCACTGCCCGGGCGCTAGGGCCGTCATGGCCACACGGCCCACGCGGATGCGTTTGACGCTGCGGATCTGCAAACCCGCGCTTTCGCACAGGTAGTCGATCTGGCCGGGGCGCTCGCCTTTGAGGGCGAAACGCAGGCGGGTCTCGGTATCGGTGTTGCTGCTGATGCTGACCTTGGCGGCCGTCAGAATTTTTTCAATGTATTGCACCGGGTCGGCCAGTTTGCGCAGCATGCCGGGGGTGACATCGCCCGCCACTTCCACCATCACCTCGTGCTCGATCAGGTCCACATCTTCTTCCAGCTTGCGCACCACGCGGCCATCCTGGGTGTAGACCACCAAACCACTGGCGCGGCTGTCCATGGGCGTGGCCAGACGCAACTGGGCGAAGTGCTTCTTCAGGGTGCGGATGCCGGAGCGGTCGTCGGCAGCATGGTTTTCGCGCGTCAGCAAGCTGAGCGCGGGCTGCGCCTTCGGGCCGGGGCCTGCGTCCAGCCCTGCCGTAAAGCCTACCGGCTTGTGCAGCAAGAGCGTGACCGTGGGCGCCACCAGCAGGCTGGCATCGGAGTCCACGGTGATCTTTTGCGCGCCGACGCGGAACATCGGTTCGTCCACCACCTGCCCGTCCACCCGCACCCAGCCGCCTTCGATGTACTTCTCCGCCTCGCTACGGGAGCAGGCCAGCTGTTCAGCTAGGCGTTTGGCAAGGCGAACCGGTTCGGTCATGGGGGGCAATACAGTGGAGAAAAGTGATTACTACAGTTTTCATAGCTACTAGCGCAGGTAGGATATACGCTAGAGGCCTAAAAAGCTTATAAATTAAGAACTGAACAGGAAGTTCATCACGTCGCCATCCTTGACGACATATTCCTTGCCTTCGGCGCGCATCTTGCCCGCGTCCTTGGCACCCTGCTCGCCCTTGAAGGCGATGAAGTCGTCAAACGCGATGGTCTGGGCACGGATGTAGCCCTTCTCGAAATCGGTGTGGATCACACCGGCCGCTTGCGGACCGGTGTCGCCGACGTGGATGGTCCAGGCGCGCACTTCCTTTACACCGGCGGTGAAGTAGGTTTGCAGGCCCAGCAGGGTGTAGGCGGCGCGGATCAGGCGGTTCAGGCCGGGTTCGGTCTGGCCCAGCTCTTCCAGGAACATGGCGCGGTCCTCGTCCTCCATCTCGGCCATTTCGGCTTCCATCTTGGCGCTGATGGCCACCACGGGCGCGTTTTGCGCGTCGGCATAGGCCTTCAGGCGGTCGAGCATGGGGTTGTTCTCAAACCCGTCTTCGGCCACGTTGGCCACAAACATGGCGGGCTTGGCAGTGATCAGGAAGAATTGCTTGAGCAGCGGCAACTCGTCCTTGCTGAAGTCCAGCGTGCGCACCGGCTTGGCTTCGTTCAGCGCCGCCTGGCACTTCTCCAGAATTGCCACCAGTTTGATGGATTCCTTGTCGCCCGAGCGGGCCAGCTTGGTGACGCGGTGCAAGGCTTTTTCCACGGCGGACAGATCGGCCAGGCAGAGTTCGGTCTGGATCACCTCGATGTCCGAGATTGGATCGACCTTGCCCGCCACGTGGATCACGTTGTCGTCTTCAAAGCAGCGCACCACATTGATGGTGGCATCGGTTTCGCGGATATGCGCCAAAAACTTGTTGCCCAGGCCCTCGCCGGTGCTGGCACCAGCCACCAAACCAGCGATGTCGACAAATTCGACCACCGCGGGCACCATGCGTTCGGGTTTGACGATATCGGCCAGTTGGGACATGCGCGCATCAGGCACCTCGACGATGCCGACGTTGGGCTCGATGGTGCAAAAGGGATAATTTTCCGCAGCGATGCCCGCCTTGGTCAAGGCGTTAAACAGGGTCGATTTACCGACATTGGGCAAGCCCACAATGCCACATTTCATGGGGAATCCTTCAGGAGCCGAATCTTTGCGCCGGTAAAAACACCGCGGCGCAGAGGAAAAAAGAGGGAGAACAGGCCCGCTGCGCTGCTGCAGGGGGCTGTGTGAAGCCCGCCATTGTAATGACCCCAGTCAGAGCGCCCAATCCTCACCGATGACCTGCAGTTGCTGCAAAGCCAGCCTGACTGCGCTCATGCGCACCCCCCGACTTGCAGGTCATCCGGCATATCCCACATCTCCCGATACGCTTGCATATGCCCAGCCGTGGCTGCTGGGTCGATGGTGAAGTAGTAACGGCACAGGCGCTTGAACGCCAGCAGCATGTCTGGATCGCAGCAAAAGCCGAGCATCTGGTCGAGTTGGTGGTCGATGCGGGCACTACCACGTTCGCCGCATTGGATGATGGCATCCACCTCTGTGTTCGCAGTTGCAATTGCTTGGCGCAACAGGGCGGTGAGCTGAAGGCCCAGGCTTTGCAAGGGTTCGGTCATGGCATCGCCCCGGGTTCTGGCAGCTTTTGCACGGCGCTAAGCCCGGCCTGCAACTCCCCATCGTCCGCTTCAATAGTGTCGAGCATGCGGTCAGTCAAATTTGTAGTCAGCCGAGGCGCTTTGGCCTACGCGCAACTCGCTATCCACCCCAGCCAGCACGATGGCGTTCATGCCAAAGGCCACAGCCCCGCCGACCACGGCAGTCTGGCGGTAGGTTTGCAGCATGTCGCCCACGGTGGGGGTGCTCAACGCGGTGGCCGGGTCGATATTGGGAATTGGGCAACGCGGGCAGGGTTTGACCATGCGCAGGCGGGACTCGCCTTGGGCGGTGGCGATCAACAGCTCGTCCAGGCGGTCTTCGTCGTGGGCTTCCATGCCTGCCAGCACAATGTTGGGGCGAAAGCGCTCCATGGCCACCGCGGCTTCCCCGGCGGCTGCCAGGCGCACGTTCAGCCCGTCTAATGAGGCTTCGCTGATGACCAGCACCGCGTAGCCGTCCGAGAACTGGTTCAGGCCCTCGGCATCGCCCGTCCATTGCGCGCTAGACAAGCGGCGGTGGTCGGGGTTGAAGCGCACCAGGCGCAGCGGGCGGCCCAGAAAGTCGCTAAACCACTGCGCCGCCAAGTCGCCCATGTCGAAGGCGGGCACGGTGTCTTTCCACACGGTGGCCTGCACGGCGTGCTCTACTTTGTCTAGCTGCACGTGCAGGTCCAGCATGCCTGGAGCCCGTAAAACCATCTCAAATGTTTTGAGCTGGGGCTGGACCAGAGCCATGCGCGGCAGCTCGCGCTGGGTGACAAACTGGCCCTGCGCGTCCACCACCATCCAGGCGCGGTCGAACTCCAGGCCCGTCTCGGTCAGCGCCACATGGTCCAGCGCTACACCGGCGCAGGATTTGACGGGGTAGACGAACAGGCGGGTGATGGTGGCGTTGACATCCATGAGGGGCATCCTGGGGGGGCAAAGTCTTGGATTGTGCCCGGCTCCTACAATCCTTGGACGGACCGCAGCGTCCGTTCAACCTAGATTCTTATGGCCCAACCTTTTGACATTTGTATCCGTGGCGCTAGCATTGTCGGCCGCACTTTGGCGTTGTTGCTGGCGCGCGACCGGCTGCGCGTAGCTTTGGTGGCCGACCCGGCCCACCCCCACCCGGCCGACGACGTGCGCGCCTACGCACTCAACACGGCATCGCGCACCCTGCTCGAATCATTGCGCTGCTGGCCCGATGCGGAGCACGCCACGGCGGTGCAGCAGATGCACGTCTGGGGCGATAAGGGCGGCGAGGTCACTTTTACCGCCAGCCAGCAGAGCGCGCCCGCGCTGGCCTGGATCGTGGACGTACCCGCGCTGGAAGCCCGGCTGGGCGAGGCCGTACGCTACCAGCCGATGATCGAAGTGGTGGGCAGCCCCGTTACGGCCGCCCTCACCGTGGTGTGCGAAGGCAAGGCCAGCGCCACACGGGCCGAGTTGGGCGTAGATTTCGACAGCATGCCCTACCACCAGCAGGCCATTGCCACCCGGCTGATGTGCGAGAGGCCGCACGAACAGATGGCACGGCAGTGGTTTGCCAACGGCGATATCCTGGCTTTTTTGCCCTTGCAGGGCGAGGCTGGGAACTCTGTGGCCGTGGTGTGGTCTGTTCAAGACGGCCGCGCCGCCGCGTTGCAGGCCTTGTCGCCCGAAGATTTCTGCCTGGCTTTGCAAGAGGCCAGCCACGGCGCGCTGGGAAGCCTGGCGTTGGACGGCACACGGGCGGCTTGGCCATTGCACAAGGCGCAGGCCAGCCGCTGGATCGGAAGCCTTGACCAGCGCGCATGGGTATTGGCAGGCGATGCGGCACACACCGTGCACCCGCTGGCGGGCCAGGGGCTGAACCTGGGCCTGGGCGATGCGGCCACGCTGGCGCAAGTGCTGCAAGGCCGCGATTATTGGCGCAGTGTGGGCGATACCAAGCTGCTGCGGCAGTACGAGCGGGCGCGCAAGACGGCGCTGCTGGCGGTGGGCGGGGCGACGGATGGCTTGCAGCAGTTGTTTGCGCGCGGCGACGCGACCACGCAGGGGCTGCGCAACTGGGGCATGCAGGGGTTTGAGCGCAGCGGCTGGGTCAAAACCTGGGTCGCTCGGCAGGCTATGGGATTAGAAACAATTGGGAATTGACATGACGTTTTTGAAATTTGCGGTGGCCACGACCATGGCCATCGCGTGCTTGGGCGCACAGGCCGATGAAGCCTCCCTCCGAAAGAACCTGGCCGAGCGCATTCCGCAAATGCCCAAGATCGAAGAAGTCAATAAAAGTGCCATGCCCGGGCTGTTTGAGCTGACCATCAGCGGCGGTGACGTCATGTACACCGATGCCGAAGGTAACTTTCTGATCCAGGGCAACCTGATCGACACCAAGGCCCGCCGCAACCTGACCGAAGAGCGTATCAACAAACTCAGCGCGGTGGACTTCGACAGCCTGCCCAGCAAAGACGCTTTCACCATCGTGCGCGGCAACGGCAAACGCAAGATTGCGGTGTTTGAAGACCCCAACTGCGGCTACTGCAAGCGTTTTGAGAAAGACCTGCAGAAGGTGGACAACGTGACCGTCTCGCTGTACCTGTACCCCATTTTGAGCGCCGACTCTACCGACAAGGCCCGCAATATCTGGTGCGCCAAAGACAAGGCCAAGGCCTGGAACGACTGGATGCTGCGCAGCCAGACACCGCCCCAGGCAGCCGCCAACTGCAATGCGCCCGCGCTGGCACGCAACGTTGAATTCGGCAAAAAATACCGCATCACCGGCACGCCCACGCTACTGTTTGCTGACGGTTCGCGCATCCCCGGCGCCGTTCCATCGGAACAGGTCGAAGCGCAACTGGCCAAGATCAAGTAGCGCCCCACGCTACACACTTCGTGTCTTCGCCAAGCCCCTTCTTGCAAGGGGCTAAAGCTATTTAATACATAGCACGCAAAATAATCCTCAGACGCCCAGCGGCACCGGCCTCGAATGCCGTGAGAATTCTGCCCATGCAAAACATGTCTGTGGAAACTTTGGTGCGCCGCCTGGCTTATCTGGGCCTGGTGCCTTTCGTGCTGTTGGCCGCGCTGGTGTGGATGGTGGCGGACAACCTGCACCCGTTTGTGGCCATCGCGCTGGTCAGCTACGCGGGGGTTATCGCTGCGTTTCTGGGCGGCATCCACTGGGGCATTGCGCTGCGCCCCGATACGTTGAACGCACCGCATGGCCGATGGCACCTCGGCTGGGGGGTGGTGCCCTCGCTGGTCGCATGGGTGGCGGTGGTAATGCCGGCCTACGCGGGGCTGCCGCTGCTGGGCTTGCTGCTGATGGCCTGCTGCGTGGTGGACTTTAAGACCTGGCCCCGCGCCGGGCTGGCGGCTTGGCTGCCGATGCGCCTGCACATCACCATCGTGGCGGTGCTGTGCTGCGTACTGGGCGCTGCAGGCACCTGACCCCAGTGGGGTATTCTTGGCCCCATGCCTAACCCCATCGCGACCACTTCCGTCCATTACCGCGTGGAGGTTGCCAATCTCCACGCACACCTTTTCCGCGTCACGCTGACCATTGCCCAGCCCACCGCCTTGCAGCGGGTGTCGCTGCCGGTGTGGATTCCGGGCAGCTACCTGGTCCGTGAATTCTCCAAAAACCTGCAGCATCTGCACGCCCGCCAAGGCAAGCGCGCCCTGCCCTTGCAGCAGCTGGACAAAAACACCTGGGAAGTCGCGGCACAGCCAGGCAAACCGCTGGTGCTGGTGTGCGAGGTCTACGCCAATGACGCATCGGTGCGCACCGCCTGGCTGGATGCGACGCGTGGCTTCTTCAACGGCAGCAGCCTGTTTTTGCGGGTGCACGGGCAGGAGGATGCGGCGCACGGGCTGGAGCTGGTGGCCGCCCCGGCCATCGCCCACTGGTCGGTCGCCACCGGCCTGACCGCCACCAAGGTGGACACCGCAGGCTTCGGCCAGTACCAGGCCGCCAGCTACGACGAACTGGTGGACTGCCCGGTGGAACTGGGCACCTTCTGGAGCGGTGAGTTCAAGGCCTGCGGCGTACCGCACCGCTTTGTAGTGGCGGGCGCACCGCCCTCGTTTGACGGCGCGCGGCTGCTGGCCGACACCAAGGCGATTTGCGAGACCGAGATCCGCTTCTGGCACAGCGCCGATGGCAACGGCAAAAAGCCCGGCAAACCGCCGCACAAAAATTATGTCTTCATGCTCAACGCGGTGGACGACGGCTACGGCGGGCTGGAGCATTGCAACTCCACCGTGCTGTTCTGCAACCGCCGCGACCTGCCCCGCACCCCGGATGCCGAGGCCAAGAAACCCGCGGCCCCGGTCAAGCGCAGCGAGGGTTACACCACCCTGCTGGGCCTGATCAGCCACGAATACTTCCACACCTGGAACGTCAAGCGCCTGCGCCCGGCCGAGTTTGCGCGCTACGCCTATGACGCGGAGCAGTACACCTCGCTGCTGTGGTTTTTTGAGGGCTTCACCAGCTATTACGACGACCTGCTGCTGCGCCGCGCCGGGCTGCTGGACAACGCCCACTACCTCAAGCTGCTGAACAAAACCATCAACCAGGTGCAGCAAACGCCGGGGCGCTTCGTGCAGTCGGTGGCCCAGGCCAGCATGGACGCATGGGTGAAGTACTACCGGCAGGACGAAAACACCCCCAATGCCACGGTCAGCTACTACACCAAAGGCGCACTGGTGGCCCTGTGCTTCGACCTGACGCTGCGCGGCCAGGGCCAGACCACGCTGGACGAGGTGATGCGCGCCCTGTGGCAGCGTTGCCAGGCCGGGCCGATGCGCGAGGCAGACTTTGCCGAGGTGTTGGCCGAATTGTCCGGGCGCAGTTTCGAGGCCGAAATCCAGGCCTGGGTGCACGGCACCGCCGACTTGCCGCTGAAAGACCTGCTGGCCGGCCACGGCGTGGCGGTGCATGAAGACCCGGCCCAACTGGCCCAGCGCCTGGGCCTGCGCGTGGCCGAGACCCAGGGCGTGCAGGTCAAGGTGGTGCTGCGTGGCGGTGCGGCCGAGCAGGCGGGCATGGCAGCGGGCGACGAATGGCTGGGCGTGGAAACCGCCGCGGGCGGCTGGCGCATGGCCAAGCTGGACGATCTGTTGCTCTACACCGGATCGGCGGGCCAAGCACGCCAGGTCACTGCCCTGGTGGCACGCGACAAACGCCTGCTGCGCCTGCCGCTGACCCTGCCCACGGTAGCCAGCACCACCACCTGGCGGCTGGCCACCGAGAACCCGCGCGCCGTGATGGCGTGGCTGGAACCCGGCAAAACCTGATTTATATAAAAAGTGCTTTTAGCGCATACACCACCTACGCTAAATGCTACTTTTTTAATAGCAAACTGATTTTCAGCAATACAAGGACATTTCATGGATTACCAGGCAATTACCGTTACCACCGAAGCCGGCAAGGTCGGCATCGTCACCCTGAACCGTCCCAAGCAGCTCAATGCACTGAGCGACCAGTTGATGGACGAGCTGGGCCACGCGCTCAAGGCGTTTGATGCCGACCCCGCCATTGGCTGCATGGTGGTCACTGGCAGCGAGAAGGCCTTTGCAGCGGGCGCGGACATCGCGGCCATGGCAGCCTACGATTTTGCCGAAACCTTCAAGACCGACTTCGTGACCCGCAACTGGGAAATCATGCGCACCGTGCGCAAGCCGGTGATTGCGGCCGTGGCGGGTTTTGCGCTGGGCGGCGGCTGCGAGCTGGCGATGATGTGCGACTTCATCATCGCCGCAGACAATGCCAAGTTTGGCCAGCCCGAAATCAAGCTGGGCGTGATTCCCGGCGGCGGCGGCACCCAGCGCCTGCCGCGCGCCGTGGGTAAATCCAAGGCCATGGACATGGCCCTCACCGGCCGCATGATGGACACCACCGAAGCCGAGCGCGCTGGCCTGGTCAGCCGCGTGGTGCCGCTGGACCAGCTGATGACCGAGGTGCTGGGCGCCGCCCTGATGATTTGCGACTACGGGCAACTGGCGGTGATGGCCACCAAGGAATCGGTCAACCGCGCCTTCGAGAGCAGCCTGAGCGAAGGCATGCTGTTCGAACGTCGCCTGTTCCACGCCATGTTCTCCACCGCCGACAAACGCGAAGGCATGGATGCGTTTTTGAACAAGCGCAAGGCAGTTTTTACGCACCGTTAAAACGGGCAGCAAAATCCGGTATATAATTTTCTTCTTTGGTGATATAGCTCAGTTGGTTAGAGCGCAGCATTCATAATGCTGATGTCGGTGGTTCAAATCCACCTATCACCACCAAATTTAAAACCCGCAGAGCACACGCTCTGCGGGTTTTTCCGTTTTTGGGTTTCCGTTACAGAGTCGCCATATAAAATCGCACTTTTTCCGCACCGCACTGGTCTTAGGTTTGCTGTCCGCCATTGGCCCGTTCGCCATCGACATGTACCTACCCGCCCTGCCCTCCATCGGCCAGACCTTGAACGCCTCCATGGCGGCGGTGCAGCTCAGTCTGATGGTGTTTTTTGTGTCGATGGGGATTGGGCAAATCATCTACGGCCCGGTATCCGACATGTTTGGTCGCAAGGCACCGCTGTACTTTGGCCTGCTGCTGTTTGCCGCAGGCAGCATTGGCTGCGCGCTGGCCCCCGACGTGCACACCCTGGTGGTGCTGCGCTTCATCCAGGGCCTGGGGGCCTGCGCGGGCATGGTGATTCCACGGGCCATCGTGCGCGACCTGCACACCGGCCATGATGCTGCCCGGCTGATGTCGCTGTTGATGCTGTTGATGCTGGTGTTCAGCGTGTCGCCCATCCTGGCCCCGCTGGCGGGCAGCTTTTTAATCGAATGGTTTGGCTGGCGCAGCGTGTTCTGGGCCGTCACGGTGGCTGCAGCTCTGGGCCTGGCCCTGCTGGCCACCAGCCTGCCCGAAACCCGCCCTGCGTCCGAGCGGGTCAACAGCAGCGTAGGCAGTGCCCTGGCGGGCTACGGCAAGCTGCTGCGCGACAGGCATTACCTGGGGCTGGTGCTGATCGGGGCCTTTGGCATGGCCAGCTTCTTTGCCTACCTGGCCAATTCGTCCTTCATCATGATCGACCACTACGGGCTCACACCGCGCCAGTACAGCATTACCTTCTCGGTCAACGCCACCGCCTTCATCGGCGTGTCGCAATTCACCGGCAAGCTCAGCCAGCGCTTTGGGCTGGTCAAGGTGGTGAACATCGCCGTAACCGGCTTTGCCGCAGTGATGGCGGTGCTGCTGCTGGTGAACCTGGGCGGCGTAGACCGACTGGACGTGCTGATTGCCCTGCTGTTCGTCGGCTTTGGCTTTTTGGGCCTGGTCGTACCTACCACCGCCGTACTGGCGCTGGAAGAACACGGTGAGATTGCTGGCACCGCATCGGCCCTGATGGGCACTCTCCAATTTGTGGTGGGCGCGCTGGTGATGGCCGTGGTGGGCCTGTTTGTGGACGGCAGCGCCCGGCCTATGGTGCTGGGAATTGCCGGGTCGGCAATTGCCGCCTTTGTGTTTGCGCGGATCACGCTGGGCGGTACGCGCTCGGTGCCCGCCGTCTAAACTTTCAGGCCAGTAGCCGGGCCTCGGCCTGGCCGTATTTCAAGGTGGCCTCTTGGCCGTTGAATTGGCCCGTGTGCTCATCGCGGCCCTGCAGTAAAAAGCGCACATGCGGCTGGCCTAGCGTGGCCACCGCCTGCTGGCTGTTGGCACCGATCTGGCCAGTGTGCAGGCGGTTGATGATCACCCCCAGCCGGGTGTCGGCAAAGTCTTTCATCATCCACGCGTCGCCATCGCTGTCGCCACACACCAGGGCCGGGCCGTAGCCTTTGGTGGCGACAAAGTGCTTTTCGATGCCGATGGTCTTGCCAGGACCCCAGTTGAAATGCCAGTCTGCACGGTACACGTTGGTGTATTTGCCGTCCTGGATCTCGAGCTTCAAGCCCAGCACGTTCTCGGGCGGCACGCCGTAGCCGTAGTCGGGGTGGTTGGCAAATACGCGTACCACATCGTCCATGGATGCGGTAGACACATGCACGTCAAAACCGTAGGCACGCAACGCCCCCATCAGCGCCACCATGTCGGCATCCACCCGCATGCCATAAAAGTGCACCGGGGCCACCCGGCCCGCCCGGCCCGGCAGCTCGGCGCTGCTGTGGATGGGCGCTTGCACTAGGTCCTCGCCCAGGTTCTGTGCCACGCAGGCGGCCACCATGGCCTGGAATTCGGCCGGGGTGAAATTTTTGTAGAAATAGATGATCCACTTGTAGCCCACTTCCATGGGGTAGGTATCGCACAGCGCGCCGTACAGAAAGTAGAACTTGGCGCGGAAGTTTTTGAAAGGCTCGGTCTGGCGGATGGCAGCCAGGGGCTGGGTGCCGCCCAGGGTATTGCAGTGGGCGTACAGCCAGGCGTAGGCCTCGTCGATGTCGGCGGCCAGGTCGTGCATGGACACGGGCTGGCCGTCCAAGTTGGTGTAGGCTGCGTGGAACACGCCCTCGGGCACACCCTGGCGCAACACTTCGGCAAACTCGGTCGGGGTCAGCTTGAACTGAAGGTTCTCAGCCTGGTAAAGCAACAAGGCCTCTTCGGTGTCGTTCATGATGCAGGTGTTGTCCCAGTCGAACACCGCATAGGGCTTGCGCGCCGGGTCATAACTGGTGCTGTGCTTGCCCAGGGAGTCCAGCATCTGCTGGAGCGCGTGGCGATTGGCTGCAGACCAGCCGGGTGTCAATGCAGATGCCATGGCTCAGACCGTCTCTTCCAGTACCAATAGGTTGTCAAACGAAAAGCCCAGGGTCACGTTTTCTCCACGCTGCGGCAAAGCGCGGTGGGGGTCGTTGAACACATCGAGCGACAGCACAAAAGTATCCGCACGCACCCGGATGCGCACCACCGCCCCCAGAAAATTCACCTCTTCCACCGTGGCCTGCAGGGCATTGCGGCCCGGCACGGGCGGCTCCAGGGTGATGGCTTCGGGCCGGATGGCCAGTGCACGGGTTTGCCCCGCCACCGCCCCCGGCATCTTGGTGGCGGTAACCAAAGGCTGCCCGGCCACCGAAATCTGGCCCGAGTCCGGGTCTACCACCACACCCGACAGCAGGTTCAGCGTGCCGACAAACGAGGCCACAAAACGGGTACGCGGGAAGTTATAGACCTCGCTGGGCGTGCCGATCTGCTCTACCCGGCCTTCGCTCAACACCACGATGCGGTCGGAGATGGACAGCGCCTCCTCCTGGTCGTGGGTCACAAACACCGAGGTGATGCCCAGCTCGCGCTGCACAGCGCGGATTTCTTCGCGCAGCGAGACGCGGATCTTGGCATCCAGTGCCGACAAGGGTTCGTCCAGCAGCAGCACCTGCGGCTTGCCTGCCAGCGCACGGGCCAAAGCCACCCGTTGCTGCTGGCCACCCGACAGCTGCCAGGGGTAGCGCGCACCCAGGGCGGCCAGGCCGATGAGCTTGAGCATCTCGGTCACGCGCACGTGGATTTGCTCTTGCGGCATTTTTGCCACCTTGAGGCCAAAGCCGATGTTCTCGGCCACCGTCATATTGGGGAACAGCGCGTACGACTGGAACACCATGCCGATGTTGCGCTGGCTGGTGGGCGTGTGGGTGACATCCTTGCCGTCGAACTTGATAGTGCCGCCCGAAGGGTCTTCAAACCCGGCGAGCATGCGCAGGATGGTGGTCTTGCCGCAGCCGGACGGGCCAAGGAAGGTGATGAACTCGCCCTTGGCGATGTCCATGGTGAAATCATGCACAGCCGTTTGCGTGCCAAAGGTTTTTTTCAGATGGGAGATTTCGAGGAAAGCCATGTGCGGTTTTTTTCTGAAAATTATTGTTTGACAGCGTTCTTGGCATTACGGCCAAACACTTGGATCAGGCCCATGGAAGCCCAGGTGATCATGAAAGCCATCACCGCCAGCGCGGACGGCTCGTACGCCTTGTTGGCACCCACCAGTTGCAGGTAGGGGCCAAACGCGGGGCGGCTCAACAGGCTGGCCATGGTGAATTCACCAATTACCACCGCAAAGGTTAGGAAAGCACCCGACAAAATAGCCGAGCGCAGGTTCGGGAAGATCACCTTGAACAGAATGGTGAAGGTGCCTGCCCCCAGCACTTCGGCGGCCTCGGTCAGGGTGCGCACGTCGATGGTCCGCAGGCCGGTGTCGATGGAGCGGTACATGTAGGGCAGCGACAAGGTCACGTAGCTACACACCAGCAAAAAGTCGGTCGCCCGCTCGTTGCCGGTCAGCGGAATCCACGAATTGCTGCCAAAGATGCGCAGGTAGCCAAACACGATGACGATGGCCGGAATTACCAGTGGCAGCAAGGTGATGAACTCCACCAGCGGCCGCAGCTTGGGCAGGCGCAACTGCACCCAATACGCCGTGGGCACCACCAACAGCACACCCACCACGATGGTGATGACGGCCATCATGATCGAGTAGCCAAACGTGGCCTGGAACAGCGGGTCGGTAAACACCACCCGATAGGCTTCGAAGCTGTACTCGCCACGCAGCATGCGCAGGCTGAACTCGAAAGTGGCGATGAGCGGAATCAAAAAGTAGCTGGCCCCGACACCAATGGCGATCCAGGCACCTAATCTGGACGGGGACTGGGAGGACTTGGAGGTGGAACTCATGTGCGCCCCTTTTCTGATTTGCTGCGCAGCCAGATGTAGCCTGCGTTGGAAACACCGGTAATCACCACCATGCCCAAGGCCAGCGCGTAGCCCAGGTTGGGGTTGTGCAGCACATCGCCACGGATCTGCGCGTACAGCAAGATAGGTACGATGTTGAGCGAGCTACCGGTCAACGCGTAGGCTGTGGCCACCGCACCAAAGGCATTGGCAAACAGCAGCAGCATCGCGCCCATGATGCTGGGCCACAGCACCGGCAGCGCGATGTAGCGCCAATAGTGGTAGGCCGAGCCGCCCAGGCAATCGCAGGCCTCGCGCCATTCGCGCTTCAAGCCTTCCAGCGCGGGGGAAACGATAAGCACCATCAGTGGAATTTGAAAATACAGGTAGGTCAGCGTCAAGCCGGTGAAGCTGAGGATGCTGAAGCCGGTGGAGTACAGGTCGAACCCCAGATACTTGCGCATCAGCGCGGTGACCAAGCCGACCCGGCCCAGCGTCGCCAAGAAGGCAAAGGCCAACGGCACGCCCGCAAAGTTGGAGGCCACACCCGAGAACGTCATCAGCGTAGGCCGTATCCAGGCGGGCAACTTGCCCTGCACTGCCGCCCAGGCCAGTAAGAAACCAATGATGCCACCACCCAGGGCCGATGCGGCGCTGATGCGAAAGCTGATCCAGTAAGCCTGGATGACACTGTCGGTCCACAGGCCAATGATGTTGGCCAGGGTGAAATGCCCGGCTTCGTCCTGGAAAGCCCCGACCATCAGGTAGCCAGTGGGCAAAATCAAGAACAACGCAGCAAACAGCAGGAATGGCAACACGCCAAGCCAGTGCCAGTTGGCGGATTTAGCCGGAGCCAAGCCCGCCCCGGAATTCAAAGTATGTGCCACGTGGTGCTGCGCCTTTGTGCAAACTATCCCTAAAACAATACTGGCATGGCCCGTGAGAACCATGCCAGCGAGGTCACTAACGCAACGCGGTGTTTATTTGGCTACATCCGCACCGACGACACCCCACTGCTTGGTGATGATGTCTTTGGAGGCGTTTTGGTCTTCCAGGGTGGGGAACACAGCCTTGGCGTAACCGGCTGCGGGTGGCAGCTTGTCGAGCATGGCTTTGGGCAGCTTGTTCTTGGCGACCAGGTCGGTGAAGCGGATGGGGTGGCAGTAGCCGTCCAGCCAGCCAATCTGACCTTCGTCCGAGTACAAGAATTCCATCCACAGCTTGGCCGCGTTCGGGTGCGGTGCGTAGGCGCTGATGCCTTGCACATACACGCCTGCGACCACACCGGTCTTGGGCACGACAACGGCGACCTTGGGGTTGCCCTTGAGCGCGTCACGGTCGGCCAAGGCGTTGTAATCCCAGCGAATCACGATAGGCGTGGTGCCCTGGGCCAGCGAAGCGGCTTTGCCGGTCACGGGCACAAAATTACCGGCCTTGTTCATGTCGGCGAAGAACTTCAAACCGGCAGCGCTGGCAGAGGCCGCATCTTTGCCGCCCATGGCCACACCCGCGGCGTACACGCCCTGGATAGCCTGGTTGGCCGAGCGTGGATCACCCGCCAGGGCCACGGAATTCTTGTAGTCGGACTTGAGCAGGTCGCTCCAGTCGGTAGGCACTTTGCTGATCAGGTCGGTGTTGACTTCGAAGGCCAGCACACCGTAATAGTCGCCGTACCAGTAGCCTTGTGCATCCTTGGTCGAATCAGGAATGGTGGCCCAGTTGGCCACTTTGTAAGGCTGCAGCAAACCTGCCGCCTTGGCCTGGGGGCCGAAGGACAGACCCACGTCGATCACGTCGGGCGCTTGCGGGCCTTTGTTGTCTTTGTTGGCCTTGATGGCTTCCAGCTCGTCACCGGAGCCCGCGTCGGGGTTCAGTTCGTTGACCTTGATGCCGTATTTGGCCTTAAAGGCGTCGATCAATTTGCCATAGCCACACCATGAGCGTGCCAGCGCGATGACGGTCAACTCGCCCTCGGCCTTGGCTGCGGCCACCAGTTGGGCCGACTGGGCCGAAGCGCTTTGCACACCACCCAGGGCTGCGGAGACCGCTGCGGTGACGGCTAGAACTTTGAACATTTGACGAGGCATATCACTTCCTTTTCGTAATCCGATGAAGACACATTTGACACATGAAAGATCAGGGCACTGCAAACGATTCCACAAGAAAACCCGTTTGCAAACACCCAGCCTGGACTGGCGGCGTGGAGACATAAAAATTTGCCTTGTACTCCCCGATTGCATACTACTGCCAGCCTTATGCTTGCGCAATCGTAGTGGCGATTTATGACCACTCTGCGACCATTCCGTGACAACTGGCAATATGCAGGCCATTCACTGATCAGCTTTACACCGAAATGGTGTAAAGCGCACGCACAGTAAAATCCGGCCTTCCAGCCTCTGGATGTCCACCACGAACCGCTGTATGCCAATACCCATCAAAAATAGATTTGCTATACTTAACATAGCTGCAAGCGTATGCATCATATGCGCTAGCACCACTTTTTCTTTAAATCTGCACGCCCAGGAGCGGACCTTCCCCGCTACGGCCCTGCGCGGCACGCTAGAGGTTACGGTGCCGCCGCAGGTGCTGCTGGATGGCAAGACCGACCAACTCTCGCCCGGTGCGCGCATCCACGGCAGCAACAACATGCTGATGTTGTCGGGCAGCCTGGTCGGCCAGTCAGCGCTGGCTGTCAATTACACCCGAGAGATCGGCGGTGCCGTGTCCGAAGTCTGGGTGCTGACCGAGGCCGAAGCCTCTGTCAAACGCCCCACCGCTGCCAAGCCCTGGCGCTTCTTTGGCCTTTTCGATTGAGCGCTAGCGGCTTGGCCCGCTGCACAGTTCATATTAGCTTTCTTGGACGCGGGGGCAGAGCACCTCGGACCATGCAAGCAGTTTTACGTTGAGAGTTTCCCATGTCTAAAAAAGTCTTTATCAAAACCTTCGGCTGCCAAATGAACGAGTACGACTCGGGCAAGATGGTCGATGTGCTGCACGCCGCCCAGGGCTACGAGGCCACGCTGAACGTGGACGAGGCCGACCTGATTCTGTTCAACACCTGCTCGGTGCGCGAAAAGGCGCAAGAAAAGGTCTTCAGCGACCTGGGCCGCATCAAGCACTTGAAGAAAAAAGGCGTGCAGATCGGCGTGGGCGGCTGCGTGGCCAGCCAGGAAGGCGCGGCCATCATCGCCCGCGCACCCTATGTAGACGTGGTGTTTGGCCCGCAAACCTTGCACCGCCTGCCCGAGCTGCTGAACCAGCGCCTGCTGCAAAGCCGCCCGCAGGTGGACATCAGCTTCCCCGAGATCGAGAAGTTCGACCACCTGCCGCCCGCGCGGGTTGAGGGCGCGTCGGCCTTCGTCAGCATCATGGAAGGCTGCTCTAAATACTGTAGCTACTGCGTGGTGCCCTACACGCGTGGCGAAGAGGTTTCACGCCCGTTTGAAGACGTACTGGTGGAAGTCGCCGGGCTGGCCGACCAGGGCGTGAAAGAGGTCACCTTGCTGGGCCAGAACGTGAATGCCTACCGCGGCGCGATGGGTGACACGGCCGAAATTGCCGACTTCGCGTTGCTGCTGGAATACGTGTCCGACATCCCCGGCATCGAGCGCATCCGCTACACCACCAGCCACCCGAACGAATTTACCCCGCGCCTGATCGCGGCCTACGCCACGCTGCCCAAGCTGGTGAGCCACCTGCACCTGCCGGTACAGCACGGCTCGGACCGCATCCTGATGTCCATGAAGCGCGGCTACACCGCCATGGAATACAAGAGCACGGTGCGCAAGCTGCGCGCCATCCGCCCCGACATGGCCATGAGCAGCGACTTCATCGTCGGCTTCCCCGGCGAGACGGAAGACGACTTCCAGAAAATGATGAAGCTGATTGACGACGTGGGCTATGACAACAGCTTCAGCTTCATCTTCAGCCCCCGCCCCGGCACCCCCGCCGCCAACTTGGCCGACGAGACCCCGCACGCCGTCAAGCTGGCGCGCCTGCAGCACCTGCAAGCTGTGCTGAACAACAGCGTGCGCAGCATTGCCGCCCGCCGCGTCGGCACGGTGCAGCGGATTCTGGTCGAGGGCCCGAGCAAACGCCCCAGCGCCGAGGGCCTGGAGCTGATGGGCCGCACCGAGTGCAACCGGGTGGTGAACTTTCAGGGGCAACAGCGCCTGATCGGCCAGATGGTCGATGTGACCATCACCGAAGCCATGTCGTTCTCGCTGCGGGGCGAGGTGCTGCTGCAGGAAACGGTTTAACTGTCGAGCTCCGACCTTGCCAGGTCGGCGTCCAGGTGCTCCATGGCATCCAAGGGTGCGGCGGTGGCGGCCTGCTCGTACAGGCGGGTGGCTTCAGCCAGACGCTGCTCGCCGTCCAGCATCAGCAGGGCATTGGCGTATTCGACCATGGCGATGGCGGCACCGGGGGTCAAGTTCAAGGCTTCTTGCAGGAGCTTCAGGCCCACGTCTTTGCGCACGCCGTAGGTCATGCTGCCAATCAAAGCCCCCACTTTGTCGATCACCTCGGCATGGAACGCGCCCAACGCGATATGGGCACCCGCATGCTTGGGTTCCAGGCGGATGGTGCGCTCCAGCGAATCTTTGACCTTGCCGCCCAGGCCCTGCGCCAGCGCCTTGGCCACGCTGATGCCCTGGCTATAACGGCTTAGCGCGTAGGCATGCCAGTACCAGGCATTGGCATTTTGGGGATCTTGCTGGGCCTGGGCCTCGGCGCGCGCCGCCACTTCCAGAAAAAGGTCCAGCCGCAGGCGTTCAAACGGTTCTAAATAGGTGGCGTAAATGCAGGTGGCCTTGTTGGCCAAGGTCAGCCCGGCACCGCCCAGAGCGAGCCCGGCAACCGCGGCTTTTTGGAATTCGCCGTTGTGGAATAGCGCCCAGGCCTCGAGCAAAGGCGCATCTGCAGGCAAGGGCTCGGAGTCACCCCGGTGCAGGCGCGCCCAGCCCAGGGCGGTGCTGGCAGCATCAAACGCATAGGCCCCGGGATGGGGAAAGGCGGTCCATAAGGACATGGTGTGTCTCCTCGTGGGCGGGCTTGAAAGTCAATATCAGCCTACTGCGCTGGCAACGGGCTGGACGGGCTGGGAGTAGGCGGACACCAGATTCAGTAAATGCAGGCGCTGGCCCGCCTCCAGGTAGGGCAGCAGTAAATTCAGCACGTGGTGGGCACCTCGCAGCAGCGCCATCTGGGCGCTGTCGGCCTCCAGCGCATGGCGCGGGTCGCGCACGTATTCAAAACTCAGCCAGTAGGTCAGCACCACCACCATGCTGGTGGCTGTGGGCTCAGCTTCGCGGCTGTCGATCTGCAACGCACCCGACTGGGCCATGCCGTCCAGCAGCGCACGGATGGCGCGGGTCTTGTGCTTCAGTACCGACTGGAAATGGGTTTCCAGGTGCCGGTTATTGCTCAGCAGATCGTTCAGGTCGCGGTACAAAAACCGGTACTCCCAAATCAGCTCGAACAGGCTGTGCATGAAAAACCAGGCGTCTTCCACATCGCGCACGCCGTCGCTGGCGTTGAGCAGCTCGGTTAGACCGCGCTCGTAGCGGTCAAACAGCGCGTTGATGAGTTCCTCTTTGGCAGGATAGTGGTAATACAGGTTGCCGGGGCTGATGGACAGCTCGGCCGAAATCAAGGTGGTGGAGACGTTGGGCTCGCCAAACCGGTTGAACAGATCCAGCGTCACTTCCAGAATGCGTTCGGCCGTGCGGCGCGGCGCTTTTTTCGCCATGGATGTCTTCCCCGTTATTGAGCATCCACTCTAACCCACACGGGGTGGCTAAGGAATTAGGGAAGGTGCTAGTGCCAGCACCAACGTAAAAAGGGTGCCGCAGTACCCTTTTTTAAAACCCGGCACGCTCAAGCGTCAGGTTTGGTCGCGCGCTTGGCTTTAGCTGTTGGCTCCTGCTGGGCCACTAGCGTTTGCACCAGTTTGCTGAGTTCTTCGACCTGGGCCGTCAACACCGCCACGTCCTGGGCCGAGGGCACGCCCAATTTTTTCAGGGCTTTGGCGACACGGTCTTCAAAGATATTTTCCAGTTTGTCCCACTGGCCGGTAGCCCGCTCGGTGATGCCCTGGGCCATGCTGGTCATTTTGCTGGCAGCCTCGGCCAGCTTTTCTTCCGCCATGGCTTGCGACTTGGTCTGCATGCCGATACCGTCCTTGACCAGGGATTCAAACACCTTGCTACCTTCTTCCTGCGCCTTGGCAAAAGCACCTAGGCCCGCCAGCCAGATTTGCTGGGCAGAATCTTTAACACTGGGTTTGGACGACGCGTTGGCCGTGTTGTCTTCGTTGGAAGGGCTGGGGTTTTTGTCCATGGCAGTCTCTTTAAAGGGGATTTGGACCTTGAACTGTACGCAGTAGCCGGTGTTGCGTGTAGATGCGGACTTCTAAATGGCCAGTGCCACTCGCCCGTGTGAACTAAACTTTAGCGCTTCATGCGCTGCCCACAGCGCTCTGCTTTACAAGGAATACTATGATTTTGGTGACTGGCGGTGCGGGTTTTATCGGTGCCAATTTTGTATTGGACTGGGTCGCGCAAACGGGCGAAGCGGTCGTCAACCTCGACAAACTTACCTATGCCGGGAACCTGGAAAACCTGTCCAGCCTGCAAGCCGAAGCCCGCCACATCTTCGCCCAGGGCGACATTGGCGACCACGCACTCGTGGCATCCCTGCTGACCCAGCACCAACCACGCGCCGTGGTCAATTTTGCGGCCGAATCACATGTAGACCGCTCGATCCACAGCCCCGAAGCATTTATCCAGACCAACGTGATGGGCACCTTCCAGTTGCTGGAAGCGGTGCGCGCCTACTGGGGAGGCTTGGCCAGCGATACCAAGGCCAACTTCCGCTTTTTGCACGTGTCCACCGACGAAGTCTACGGCTCGCTGGCCGCCACCGACCCGGCCTTCACCGAAACCCACCAGTACGAACCCAACAGCCCTTACTCGGCCAGCAAAGCCGCCAGCGACCATCTGGTGCGCGCCTACCACCACACCTACGGCCTGCCGGTGCTGACCACCAACTGCAGTAACAACTACGGCCCCTACCATTTCCCCGAAAAACTCATCCCGCTGATGGTGGTCAACGCGCTGGCGGGCAAGCCTCTGCCCATTTATGGCGACGGCCAGCAAATCCGCGACTGGCTGTACGTCAAGGACCACTGCAGCGCCATCCGCCGGGTGCTGGAAGCCGGGCGACTGGGCGAGACCTACAACGTGGGTGGCTGGAACGAAATGCCCAACCTGGACATCGTGCACACCGTGTGCGGCCTGCTCGACACGCTGCGCCCCCGCGCCGACGGCCAAAGCTACGCCACGCAGATCACGTATGTCACCGACCGCCCCGGCCACGACCGCCGCTACGCCATCGATGCCAGCAAGATCGAGCGCGAACTCGGCTGGAAGCCGGCCGAAACCTTCGCCAGCGGCATCGCCAAAACCATCGCCTGGTATCTGGACAATCCCGAATGGGTGGCCCGGGTGCAAAGCGGTGCCTACCGCGACTGGGTAGACACCAACTACGCGGCCCGCGCCGCATGAAGTCCCCCAAAATTTTGCTCTTGGGCAAAAACGGCCAGGTCGGCTGGGAGCTACAGCGCAGCCTGGCTGCACTGGGCAGCTTGACCGCACTGGACCGCCACAGCACTGACTACTGCGGTGATTTGTCTAATCTGGACGGCATCGCCGACACCGTGCGCCGCCTGCAGCCCGACATCATCGTCAACGCCGCCGCCCACACCGCCGTGGACCGGGCCGAGAGCGAATCTGAACTGGCCCACACCCTCAACGCCCTGGCCCCCGGCGTGCTGGCGGCCGAGGCCGAAAAGCTCGGCGCGTGGCTGGTGCATTACTCCACCGACTACGTGTTCGACGGCAGCGGCAACCTGCCCTGGCAGGAATCGGACGTCCCTGCGCCTTTGAGCGTGTACGGCCGCAGCAAGCTTGAAGGTGAGCAGCGCATCCAGGCCGCCAACGCCCGGCACCTCATCTTCCGCACCAGTTGGGTGTATGCCGCACGCGGGGGCAACTTTGCCAAAACCATGCTGCGGCTGGCCAAAGAGCGCGAACAACTCACCGTAATCGACGACCAGACCGGGGCGCCCACCGGGGCCGAACTACTGGCGGATGTCACCGCACTGGCCTTGCGATCCGCGTTCTCTGCGCCATCGCTGGCAGGTATTTACCACCTGGCGGCATCGGGCGAAACGACCTGGCACGGCTACGCCCAAACCGTGCTGGCCCACGCGCAGCAGGCCGGTATCGCGCTCAAAGCCGGGCCCGAAGCGGTCGTCGCCGTACCCACCACCGCCTTCCCCACCCCCGCCCAGCGGCCGCTCAATAGCCGACTGGATACCCGTAAACTGCAAGCCGCTTTTGGTCTGACCTTGCCCAACTGGCAGGTCGGCGTGGCGCGCATGCTCAACGAGACACTCACACCATGACCCAACGCAAAGGCATCATCCTCGCAGGCGGCTCAGGCACGCGCCTGCACCCGGCGACCCTGGCCATCAGCAAGCAACTGCTGCCGGTCTACGACAAGCCGATGATTTACTACCCGCTCAGCACGCTGATGCTGGCGGGCATCCGCGACATTCTGATCATCAGCACGCCGCAGGACACCCCCCGTTTCACCCAGTTGCTGGGCGACGGATCGCAGTGGGGCCTGAACCTGCAATACGCCGTGCAAGCCAGCCCCGATGGCCTGGCACAGGCGTTTTTGATCGGCGAAGACTTCATCGGCAACGACCCCAGCGCGCTGGTGCTGGGCGACAACATCTTCTACGGCCACGACTTCACCCAGCTACTGGGCACGGCCGATGCCCAAACCTCGGGTGCCTCGGTGTTCGCCTACCACGTGCAAGACCCAGAACGCTATGGCGTGGTGGCGTTTGATGCCCAAGGCAAAGCCCGCAGCATCGAAGAAAAGCCTGTAGAACCGCAAAGCAACTACGCCGTCACCGGCCTGTACTTCTACGACAACCAGGTCGTGGACATCGCCAAGGCCGTGAAGCCCAGCCCGCGTGGCGAGCTGGAAATCACCGCCGTCAACCAGGCCTATCTAGACCAGGGCACGCTGAATGTACAAATCATGCAGCGCGGCTATGCCTGGCTGGACACCGGCACCTTCGAGAGCCTGCTCGAAGCCGGGCAGTTCATCGCCACGCTGGAACGCCGCCAGGGCCTGAAAATCGCCTGCCCGGAAGAAATTTCCTGGCGCAACGGCTTCATCACCAGCGAGCAGGTGGAACGCCTGGCCCAGCCGCTGGCCAAAAACGGCTACGGCCAGTACCTGCTGCGCATGCTGAAAGAAGAAATCCGCAAATGAAAGCCACCCCCACCCGCATCCCCGACGTACTGATCCTGGAGCCCAAGGTATTTGGCGACGCGCGCGGTTTCTTCTATGAAAGCTTCAACGGCCATGCGTTTGCCCAGGCCACGGGTCTGGACGTAGCCTTTGTGCAAGACAACCATTCGCGCTCGGCCCAGGGCGTGCTGCGCGGCCTGCACTACCAGATCCAGAACCCACAGGGCAAGCTGGTGCGCTGCGTGCGCGGTGCCGTGTTCGACGTAGCGGTAGACATCCGCCGCAGCTCGGCCACCTTTGGCCAATGGGTGGGTGTGGAGCTGAGCGAAGACAACCACCGCCAGCTGTGGGTGCCTCCCGGCTTTGCCCACGGCTTTGTGGTGCTGACGGCCACCGCCGACTTTCTGTACAAAACCACCGATTACTACGCCCCGGCATTTGAGCGCTGCATCGCCTGGAACGACCCCTCCATCGGTATTGAATGGCCTGCGGGCATTACACCCCAACTGTCGGCTAAAGATGCCGTGGGTCGGCTGTTGGCCGAAGCCGAGGTGTTTGAAGGCTAAATTGCGCACCGCACATAATGCTATTTAAATAATAGCATTATGCGTATATGGAATATACGCTAGCGGCCTTTTTTTTCTTAAAAAGTACCGCTGCAAGCGCCGCTAGTTTGGTCAGGTCACCTGGGTCAGCATCTTGTCCATACGGCGGGCGACCTCGGTTTCAATCTTGTCCTTGAAGGCGCTCCACAAGAAGCCCAGCTCGGCGTCCAGCACAAAACGGTCGTCGGTGATCTGCACCGTGCCGGTCACACCCGCGCGGCGAAAGCTGATTTCGTCGCTGGCCGCGCCCTCGGTGTATTCGCAGGTCATGCCCAGCCGGGTTTCGGCCTGCTCCAGCCATTCGTTGGCCAGCTTGCGGGCGGCGGGAAGGCCCAGAGTGTGTTCGCGCTGCATGTGGATGTCGGTCACTCAAAAATCTCCTAGGGGAAGTACGGGAATTGGTGTTACCGGACGCATCATGCCAGCCCAAGCCCGCCAAGCCGGGCACAATAGTGACACTCTATTTAACGGAAGTGCCATGTTGTACAAATTCAAGTCTAAAGCCGACGGCGACCTCATCATGCTCGAAGCCAATGGGCGCAAAGTGTTGGAAATCATTGGCAAGACCCCCGGTGCCCAAGGCATCATCTTGGTCGCCGAGATGGCCGGAGCCGTCGCCGCCCTGCAAGCCGCCATCGTGCTCGACGATGCTGCCCGCAAAGCCGCCACCGTCGAAGCCAAGGTCCATGAAATGGACACCGTCTCGCTGCACCAGCGCGCCAAGCCCTTCATCGACATGCTACACCGCTGCGAAAAAGAAAACGCCGACGTGACCTGGGGGACCTAACCCCTCCCGACGCTAATCGGCGTATACGCCCGCCGCCTTGATGATCGGGCTCCACTTGGCGATTTCGGCGGCTACGAACTTCTTGTGCTCCGCAGGCTCAAGGCGCTTATCGGTTACCACCACCGCACCCAGGCCCTCTTGCTTCTTGATGAAGTCGGGGTCTTTCAAGGCCAGCTTCAGGGCCGCATTGAGCTTGGCCAGCACAGCAGGCGGTGTGCCCTTCGGGGCATACAGGCCATGCCAGATGCTGACCTCAAAACCCTTTAAACCCATTTCCTGCAACGTGGGCAGGGACTTTAGAGCGGGCGTGCCCAGGCGCTTGGCGCTGGTGACGGCAAAAGCCTTGACCTTCTTGGCCTCGATCTGGCTGGTGGTGTTGGTGGTCTGGTCGCACATCAGGTCGATCTGGCCGCCAATCAGGTCGGTCATGGCCGGGGCCGCGCCTTTGTAGGGCACGGTGGTCATGTCCATCTGCAGTGCAGCCTGGACCAACAGGCCGCACAGGTGCGAGGCCGAACCCACACCCGCATTGCCCAGGTTGATGCGCCCCTTGTTCTGCGCCATCCAGGCCGCCAGCTGCGGGTAGGTGGCGGCAGGCAGGCCCGGTTTGCTAACCAGCGTCATCGGCACCTCGTCCACCAGGCCCAGATATTCAAAATCGCTTTCCACCTTGAACGGCAGGTTGCGCACCAGCGTGGGCATGGTGGCCATGCCGATGTGGTTCAGCAGCAGGGTGTAGCCGTCCGGCGTGGCCCGTGCCGCCTTGGCAGAGCCGATAGAGCTGCCCGCGCCCGCCACGTTGTCCACCACGATGCTAACCCCGCCCAGCGGCTTGCGCAGGGCTTCGGCCAGATCCCGCGCCACGCGGTCGGTAGGGCCACCGGCCGGGAACGGCACGATGATGCTGATGGGCTTGGCAGGGAACTCTGCCGCGTGGCCGACCAGCACCGCAGCCGCCAACGCCACGGCCATGCATAACTTGTGCACCATGTCTTCTACCCTTTTTTACCTTCTTCTAGAGGCTCTCAGCCCCCAGATCCGGGTCAGCCACATCGCTGGGCTTGATCAACATCACCGGTATCTGCGCGGCGTGCAGCACCTCGTGCGACACCGAGCCCAGCAGCGCACTGCGCAGGCTGCCCTTGTCGCGCGCGCCCATCACCACCATGTCGCAGCCAAAGCGCTCCACGATATCGATCAACGTATGGGCCGGGTCGCCAACGGCCACCTCCGAGGCATAGGCGATGCCTGCGTGCCGCAGCAAGGCCTCGCCCGCCTTCAGCGCCTTGGCACCGGCCTGGGCGCTGGCCCGGGCGATCAGCGCCGGGTCAGCGGCCATCACCATCTCGTACAGGTGGGCGGGCTCCTGCACATTGGCCAACACCACCTCGGCCTGCAGGCCCTGGCGTACCAGACGGATCACCTGCCGCACGGCTTGCAGCGACACCTCAGAGCCATCCAAAGGCAACAAAATCTTCATCGCGTATTCTCCCGAGGTTTAAACCAAGTCAGCATAGGCCCAAATTGGGTCTCCCAAGATTCCCCCATGCACCAACTTGTATTTATTCCCGGCCTGGCCACCGATGCCCATATGTGGCAGGACCAGCTTGCCGCCGTGCCGCCCGCCTGGCGTGCCACGGTGGCCGACGTGCTCGCCCACCCCACAAGCGTTGAGGACATGGCCCAGGCCGTGCTGCGCCAGCACCCTGGCGAACTGGTGCTGTGCGGTGCCTCCATGGGCGGCATCATCGCCATGGAGGCCGTGCGCCAGGCCCCCGAGCGCGTCCGCGCCCTGGCCCTGCTAGGCACCAGCGCCCGGCCCGAACTGCCGCACCACAGGGCGCAGCGCGAGACCGCCATCCAGATGGTGGAGGCGGGCCGCCTGGCCGAGTTTGTGCGCGCCACCGCCGCCATGGCGTTTTCGCCCACGCACCCCAGCGACAAGGCCGACCTGCAGCGCTACAAAGACATGGTGCTGCGCACCCCGCCCGCCCTGTGGGTGCAGCAAAACCGCGCCCTGGCCGACCGGCCCGACGCGCGCCTGCACTTGGGCACCGTGCGCTGCCCGACCCTGGTGCTGTGCGGCGACAAAGACCTGCTGACCCCGGCCAAACTCTCGGAAGAAATCGCCAGCCTGGTGCCCGGCGCAGAGCTGCACCTGCTGCCCCGCTGCGGCCACATGCTGACCATGGAGCAGCCCGGAGAAGTCAATGCCGTGTTGCTGGACTGGCTGGGACGGCTGAAACTGTAATGCTATATTTTAGATAGCTTAGACTGCAGACCGTATAAGCACTAGCAGCCTAAGAAGCATATAGCACCCGCAAAAAATACCCCTTCCAGAAACACCGTGGAACCGGCTTCGCCGGGCCACTGGTGTTGTCCCCTGCAAGGGGGTGGGCGAAAAGTGCACAGCACTGTAGCCTGGGGGTGCGTTAAATCAAGCGCGTTCGCGTACTTTTTCGGCCAGCTTTTCCAGCACGAATGGCGAGACAAACTTGTGCACTTCACCGCCCAGCAGAGCAATCTCGCGCACAAAGGTGCTGGAGACAAACTGGAAGCCGTCGCTGGGCGTCAGGAACACGGTTTCCACGTCTGGCATCAGGGTGCGGTTCATGCCGGCCAGCTGGAATTCGTAGTCGAAGTCGGTCACCGCGCGCAGGCCGCGCACCATGGCTTTGCCGCCCTTAGCCACCACGAAGTCGCGCAGCAGGCCGCTGAAGCTTTCTACCTGCACCTGCGGGTAGGTTTTGACCGATTCGCGCACCATCTCCAGCCGCTGCTCCAGGCTGAACAGCGTCTTTTTATGGTGCCCGGCGGCCACGGCGACGATGACTTGGTCGAACAACTGCGTGGCGCGGCGCACCACGTCCTCGTGGCCCAGGGTCATGGGGTCGAAGGTGCCGGGGTAGACCGCGATCACCGGCGGATTCATGGCGCTTCGGCTGCGGTCAGCAGTTGCAGCAGATGGGCGTGGACCGCGCCCGCCTTCAGGTAACGGTGGACGCGCAGGCCCAGCGGGGCCAGCAGCTCGTCGGTCCACTTGGCGGGGGCTTCCAGGTAGACGAAGCCATTGCCCTGCACGGCCTTGGCGGCGGCGTTCAGTGCGGGCTCGTACAGGCCCGATTCAAACGGCGGGTCCAGAAACACCAAATCCAAGCTACCCGTCGCCAGTTGCCGCAGCGCCGCCACACCATCGCCGCGCTGCACCTGGGTAGCGCTGGCCTGCAGCTTGGTTTGCGTGGTTTTGAGCTGGGCCACCAGGGCCGGGTCTTGTTCGAACAAATGCACGGTGGCGGCCCCGCGCGAGGCGGCCTCGAAGCCCAGCACGCCGGTGCCCGCAAACACGTCCACGCAGCGCCAGCCGGTCAGGTCCTGGCCCAGCCAGTTGAACAGGGTTTCGCGCACCCGGTCGGGCGTGGGGCGCAGGCCGGGTTTGCTGGCCACGGTGAGGCGGGTGCGCTTCCACTCGCCGCCGATGATGCGGATCTCGCCGGGCTTGCCGCCCACCGGATGCGGGTCGGACGGGCGGGGTTTGGTCTTTTTGGCGATTTTTTTGGGGGGACGTTGCAACGTAGACATAGGATTTAGGGAGTTTCTCCGACCACCACAGTGGCCATTTTTTCGGGTTGCAGGATACGGGCAAAAGCCGTTTGGATGTCGGCTTGCGTGACGCGCTCTATCTGTGCGGTCCAGTGGTCCAGGTAGTCCAGTGGCAGATGGTTCCACGCGATGTTAGCCACGTTGTCGAGCAGTTTGCGGTTGCTGTCGATGCGCAGGGCAAATCCGCCTTGCAAATTGTCTTTGGCGGCCTGCAGTTCGGCGGCGGTGGGGCCGTCGGCCACAAAGCGCTTTAACACGTCTTGGGCCACCTGGATGGCCTGCTTGGCCTGGTCGGGCCGGGTTTGCAGGCCGATGGTGAAGGCCCCGGCGTGCATGGCGGGCGCAAAGCTGCTGTAGACGCTGTAGCTCAAGCCGCGCTTTTCGCGCACCTCGGTGGTCAGGCGCGAGCCAAAACCGCCGCCACCCAGGATGTGGTTGCCCACCAGCAGGGCGAAGAAGGCCGGGTCGCTGCGCGCATAGCCGACCTGGCCGATCAGCACCTGGGCCTGGGCGGCATCGAAGGGGATGTGCTGGTCACTGCTGCGTGCCAGCGGCTGCACATCCGCCACGGCGGACAAGGGCGTGCAGCCGGTGGTCGGCAGGCGGGCCAGCAGCCGGGTCACCAGCGCATCGGCCTGCGCCCGGTCTACGGCACCCACCAGGCTGACGATGGCGCGGCAGGGCAGGATGCTGCGGGCGTAGAAGGCGCGCATGTCGGCGGTCTGGATGCGGGCCAGCGTCTCGGCGGTCAGCTCGTAACCGTAGGGGTGCGTGCCGTACACCGCGGCGGCAAACGCGCGCCCGGCCACGGTGGCGGGCCGGGTGGCGGATTCCTTGAGCTGGGCCGCCACGCGCTGGCGTTCGCGCTGCCACAGGCTGTCGCTGAAGGCGGGCTCGCCGATCTGGCGGGCGGCCAGGGCGGTAGCTTTTTCCAGCAGGTCGGGGTAGGTCAGGGTACGCAGCGAGAAGCTGAAGCGGTCGGTGCTGGCGCTGCTGTCCAGCGACGCGCCTAGGTCGGCCCAGGCTTCGCCCAGGGCGTTTTCGTCCAGTGCGGGCGCGGTGCCCACGGCGCGCACGCCTTCCGAGGCCATGCCTGCGGTCAGGCCGGCCAGCCCGGCCTGCGCAGCCGGGTCGCGGCGGCTGCCTGCGTCGAAGTCAATTTGCACGTCCAGCATGGGGATGGCCGGGCTGGGCACCAGGTAGACCTGCGCGCCACTGGGCTGAACCCAATGCTGGATAGGAATACCCGCGACCGCAGAATTTAAGCAAAATAGGCCGCTAGCGCATATAACGCCTACACGAGTAGCTATTTTTTTGATAGTAAGCATCAGCGCAGCTCCCCCAGTGGGATGGAACGGGGTTTCTTGCGGTTGGGGTCCAGCGGCTGGGGCAGCAGCGTGGCCACCGTCAGCTGGTCGTCGCCAAAGTAGCGCACGGCGGCAGCCTGTACCTGGGCGGCGCTGATGCCGCGCAGCCGGGCGATGAGGCGGTCGTTTGCGTCGAGCGGTAGGCCTTGCACCCAGTTGCTGCCCAGTTCGCGGGCCTGGTTCATCACCGAATCGAGCTTGTAGACGGCGCTGGACACCCACTGGGTTTTGACACGGCTCAGCTCGGCCTCGGTCACGCCTTTTTGCGCCACCAGGGTAATTTGGGCACGCAAGGCGGCTTCGACCTGCGCGGCGCTGTGGCCTGCGGCGGGCACGCCTTCGAGCATGAAGAGCTGCGGACCCCGCCCGACCAGGCCGTTGTAAGCCCCGGCGCTGTCGGCCACCGGGCCACCGGCCTGGCCGTGGTCTTGCGTCAGGGCGCGCTCCAGCCGGGCACCGCTGTAGCCGTCCAGCACGGCGGCCAGCACAGTCAGGGCCAGTGCGTCGTCGCTGTCAGGCTGCAAACCGGGCACCTTGAAGGCCAGGGAAACCACTGCCTGCTCGGCCGGGGCTTTGAAGTCCAGGCGCTTGGTGCCCGCCTGTTCGGGCTCCAGCCGGGGCTTGCGCACGGGTACCTGGCGGGCCGGGATGCTGCCGTAGTACTGGGCCGCCAACTGGCAGACCTGGGCCGGGTCCACATCACCTGCCACCACCAAGGCAGCGTTGGCCGGGGTGTACCAGCGCTGGTAGAAGGCGCGGGCATCATCAGGGGTCATGGCATCCAGGTCGCTCATCCAGCCCACCACCGGGCGGCGGTAGGGGGATGCGGCGAATACGGTGGCCAGCATGGCCTCGTTCATCAAGGAGCGCGGCGAATCTTCGGTGCGCATGCGGCGCTCTTCCTTCACCACCTCCAGCTCGCGCTTGAATTCTTCATCCGACCATTGGTTGTGGGCAAAGCGGTCGGCTTCCAGCTGCATCACCGCTTCGAGCTGGCCCGCCGGAATCTGCTGGTAATAACCGGTGTTGTCTTTGGCGGTGAACGCATTTTCCCGTCCGCCCAGGGCCGCCACGCGGCGCGAAAACTCCCCCGGCGGCAGACTGGGCGTGCCCTTGAACATCATGTGCTCCAGGATGTGGGCCACGCCCGACGTGCCGTCCACCTCGTCCAGGGAGCCCACACGCACCCACAGCATCTGCACGGCGGTGGGGGCGCGGTGGTCGGGCTGAACGATGACCGCCATGCCGTTGGGCAGATCGCATTGCGTGGGCTGGGTGGGGGGAGTCTGGGCGCACGCCAAGGCGCTGAACAGGGCGAAAACCGGAAGTATTTGGCGTTTCATAGAATGGCTGATTCTAAGAACCCACCAAATGTTCAGCTTTTTCAAGAAAAAACCTCCTGTTCCCGAAATTGCAGCCCCCGCACCGGTCGTGGAAGCGCCCGCCACCGGCTGGCTGCGCAACCCGTTTGCCGCCAAACCCGTGGCCGCAGAAGTAACCGAAGCCCCAGAAGCGCCCGAAGTAGCCGAAACCCCGCGCGCGGGCTGGATGGACAAGCTCAAAAACGGCCTGCGCAAAACCGGCTCCAGCATCGCCACGGTGTTCACCGGCACGCAGATCGACGATGCGCTGTACGAGGAGCTGGAAGATGCCCTGCTGATGGCCGATACCGGCGTGAAGGCCACGCAATTTCTGCTGGCCGACCTGAAGCAGCGCGTCAAGGCCGCCAAGGCCACCGAGCCGCAGGCCGTCAAGGCGCTGCTGGTCGAGTCCATCACCGCCCTGCTCGCCCCGCTGGAAAAAGCCCTGGTGATCGGCCAGCACACGCCCACGGTGATCATGGTGACCGGCGTGAACGGCGCGGGTAAAACCACATCAATTGGCAAGCTCACGCGCCACCTGTCTGCATCAGGCGCTAGTGTTTTGCTAGCTGCGGCCGACACCTTCCGCGCCGCTGCCCGCGAGCAGCTCAGTGTCTGGGCCGACCGCAACACGGTGGAAATTGTCAGCCAGGAAGGCGGCGACCCGGCCTCGGTAGCGTTTGATTCGGTCAGCGCCGGCAAGGCGCGCGGCAAGGACGTGGTGCTGGTGGATACCGCAGGCCGCCTGCCGACGCAGCTACACCTGATGGAAGAGCTGAAGAAGATCCGCCGCGTGGTCAACAAGGCCGATGCCAGCGCGCCGCACGAAGTGCTGCTGGTGATCGACGGCAACACCGGCCAGAACGCCGTGAGCCAGGTGAAGATTTTTGACGATGCCATCCAGCTCACCGGCCTGATCGTCACCAAGCTGGACGGCACGGCCAAGGGCGGTGTGCTGGCCGCAATTGCGCAAGAGCGGCCGATTCCGGTGTACTTCATTGGCGTGGGCGAACAGCTGGAAGATCTAGAGACCTTCAACGCGCGAGAATTCGCGCAGGCACTGCTGGCCTGAGCCCCCTACCTGCCAATTTAAGGCGCAGGCGGCGTACTGCGGCATGCGCCCGCAAACAGCAGTGCCCCATCCGACCCCAGTAGCCGCGCCCGGCTCGGCTGGCGGTCCACGATCCACTGGGCACCGCTGCCAAACAGCACCTCGCTGTCGCTCACAAACCCCGAACTCAGCCACTGCGTTTGCACCGCCACCGCATCGTCGCTGGCACTGTAGCGCACCTCGGCGTTGCGCCGTGTCTGCGTGCTGCCGTCGGCCTGCAGGTCGCACCACAGGCTACGCACGTCTGGCGGGCCGCCTTTTTCCAATAGCTCCTGAGCGATCTGGCGGGCGCGGCCCGGCTGGCTGGTGCTGCGGCAGGCAAATTCGGCCACCATCCAGCTGCCGTCCAGCATGTGCACCGGGTTGAACGCGAGGCTGTCGATGTCCAGCACCGTAGCGTGGCGCTGCAGCAAGGGAATTTCAGGCTTGATCGAACCCGAGGGCAAACTCGATGCCAGCGTGGCCAAGCGCAGCGGGCTCTGGCAGTCGGCCACGAACTCGGCGGTGCCCGACACCGGGCTGGGCTGGTGCAGATTGATCAAAAAGTAGCTCCCCGCCACATGGCGGCGGCCAATGATGGCCAGCGACATCGCGTCCACGCCCACCAGCACATCGTCAATGCGCTGCACAATCTGCATGTCTTTGCTGGCGGGGATGTCGGGCACAGCCCAGGCCACGCTACAAAAACCCAGGTAAAACGATAGCAACACGTGGCGATGAAATGGCAGCATGCGGGCGATTTTGCACGGGTTAACGCGACATCCTTAGAATCACGTTCCTCCCAAGACCGCAATACCAGGGTAAGCCCTCATTCCGACCACTATGACTACCCTTTTGCAACGCATCGAAATTGAAAGCGCTCCCCACCCCACCGCTGCCGTTATCTGGCTGCATGGCCTGGGGGCCAGTGGCGACGACTTCGCTGCCATCGTGCCCGAGCTGGACCTGACCGGCTGCGCGCCCATCCGCTTCGTCTTTCCCCACGCGCCGACCATGCCGGTCAGTGTCAACAACGGCTACGTGATGCCGGCCTGGTACGACATCAAGAATGCCGACCTGGTGCGCCAGGAAGACCCGGCCGGCATCCACGCCTCGGCCCGCGCCATCGAGGCGCTGGTGGCGCACGAGGTGGCCCGCGGCATTGCGCCCGAACACATCGTGCTGGCAGGCTTCTCGCAGGGCTGCGCCATGGCTCTGCACACGGGGCTGCGCCACAGCGCGCGGCTGGCGGGTATCATGGCCTTGTCAGGCTATTTGCCGCTGGCCGACACGCTGGCCACCGAGCGGCACCCGGCCAACTTCAAAACCCCCATCTTCATGGCCCACGGCACGGCCGACCCGGTGGTGCCGCTGACCCGTGCCGAGGCCTCGCGCCAGGCCTTGCTGGTCCAGGGCTATGCCGTGCAATGGCATACCTACCCGATGCCGCACAGCGTGCATCCCCAGGAGGTGGCCGACATCAGCGCGTTTTTGCAATCGGTGCTGGGAGCAAACAAGGGATGATGCTCGGTATTGATTTCGGCACCTCGAACACCGTAGCCGCGCTGGTGCGGGCCGACGGCAGCCTGGACACGATTGCGCTGGACGCGGGCAAGCCCACGCTGCCCACCGCGCTGTTCTTTTCGCACGAAGACCAGCACACCAGCTACGGCAGCGCCGCCATGCAGGCCTATCTAGCAGGCACCGAGGGGCGGCTGATGCGCTCCATCAAAAGCCTGCTGGGCAGCGGCCTGATGGACGAGAAAACCGTGGTCAACGGCCAACTGGTCAGCTTCACCGACATCCTGGGCATGTTCTTCAAAGAGCTGAAAAAACGCTCGGAAGCGCACCTGGGCCACGCGGTGCAGCACGCCATGCTGGGCCGCCCGGTGCATTTTGTGGACGGCGACGCACAGCGCGACGCGCTGGCCCAGGCCACGCTGGAGCAGGCAGCCCGCGCCGCGGGCTTTGACGAGGTGCAGTTCCAGCTGGAGCCGATTGCCGCGGCCTTCGACTTCGAGCGCCGTGTCACCCAGGACACCACCGTGCTGGTAGTGGATATTGGCGGCGGTACCTCCGACTTCACCGTGGTGCGCGTCGGCCCGGGCCGACAGGCCCTGGGCGACCGCAGCGGCGATATTCTGGCCACCACCGGTGTGCACATCGGCGGCACCGACTTTGACCAATTGCTGAACCTGCGCCACGCCATGCCACTGCTGGGCCTGGGGCATGTGGGTCCGAGCGGGCGCGAAGTGCCGTCGGGCGTGTTTTTTGATTTGAGCACCTGGCATTTGATCCACCAGTCGTACTCGCGCAAGAGCCTGGCCCAGGCCGTGGATTTGCGCGATGCCTACACCGACCGTGTAATGCACCAGCGCCTGCTACACGTACTGCAAGAGCGGGTGGGCCACCATATCCTGGCCAATGTGGAGACGTCCAAAATCGCCTGTTCGCTGTCCAACGCAGCGGCCACCATCGACCTGGATTGCATTGCCCGCGACCTGACCGCGCACCTCACGCCCGAGGGCCTGGCACAGGCGCTGCAGGCCCAGTTGGCCAGGGTGGTGCAGTGCGCACAGGAGTGTGTGGAATTGGCCGGGGTGGAACGGCCCGATGCCGTGTACCTGACCGGCGGCTCGTCGGCCCTGGCACCGCTGCAAACCGCGATGCAGGCCCTGTTTCCGCAGGCCCGCATGGTGGCCGGCGACCGCTTTGGCAGCGTGGCGGCAGGCCTGGCCTACGCGGGATCGGTAGCCATGGAAGCGGCCACCGCATAATTTTGAAAATTACATGCTAAATTAATAGCAGGATACGTAGACTTTATTTACGCATCCTGCTATTTTCAGCAGCTAATTTTTTCTATTATTTGATAGCAGGCTTGGCACCTGGAGCAGGCTGGGAAGACGGCGCGGGGGTTGCCGCATTGACACGCTTTTCAACCGACTGGCCCAGTGCCTTCAGCTTGGGCTCGACCTGGCCCTTGGTGTCGGCAACCACTTTGTCGACCAAGGCCTTTTGCAGGTCTGGCAACAGCAACGAGAACTTGCGCAGCACCGGAGATTCCAGCACCACGATAAGTTGGCGCAGTTCGTCTTCGGTGAACTTGCTATCCAGCAAGCTGCCGATTTCTGCAGGAGCCAGCTTGTTGGCGCGATCCGTCAACAGGGGCGTGACATCGTCCACATATTTCTTGATGTCGGTCTGGATGTCTTTGGCCAAAGCCTCGCGCTTTTCAGGCGGAACCCGAAACTGGATCACCGGGCCCACAGGCTGCATCAGTTGCATCAGCGGCTGCTGGGCCAGTTGGCGCACGGTCGCCTCGACCATGGGCTGTTGCAATTGCACGATCTTGTTGATCAACTCTTTTTTGGCCGGATTGGGCTCGGCATGCACCACCGCCGCGATGGACAGCAATGCAACGGCCAGGAATGTGTGTTTCATAGTCGGATCTCGTAGTTGAAAGAAGCCCAGCAGGGCTTTGCCGTTCATTATCACCAGCTAATGCATTGGCAAAGTAAACCGCAGCGTGCAGCCGCCGTCGACCACGCCCTGCGCCGCCATGCTGCCGTCGTGGCGATGCACGATCTGGCGCGCCAGGGCCAGGCCCACACCGGCGCCCTCGAAAGCCGACGTGGTGTGCAGGCGCTGGAACAGATCGAACATGTTGGCACTGCTGGCGGGGTTGAAGCCCACGCCGTTATCGCGCAGCCAAAACGTAATGCCGTCTGCCGCATGCTCCCAGCCCAGAGTGATCTGCGCTTGGGTCCGGGTCCGGGTGAACTTGAGGGCGTTGGACAGCGCGTATTCCCACACCTGGCGCAACAGCGCGGCATCGCCCTGCACTTCGGGCCAATCGGCGGGCAGTTGCCACTGGATGCTGCGGCCCACCGCGTCCGCCGCCAGCGCACGCTGTGCCTCGGCCACCAGTGCGGCCATGGACACGGCCGCCCTCTGCAACGGGATGCGCGACAGGCGCGACAGCTCCAGCAGTGCATCCACCATGCGGGCCATGCTGCGGGCCGATTGCTCCAGCGTGTCCAGGCAGGGCGCGGGGTCTTCGCCCTCGGCCAGCATCTCGCGTACCAGCGGGGCGTAGGCGGTGATGTGGCGCAGCGGGGCGCGCAGGTCGTGCGAGACGTTGCGCACAAAGTGCTCCAGCTCGGCCTGCAGGGCTATGTTGCGGGCCTCGCTCTGCTGCAAGCGCGCCTGCACATCGGCCAGGCGGATCTCCAGATCGCTCAAGGCTGGGCCTTTTTGACAGGGCGCTTCCAGCCGGTGATGGCCACCTGGCGGCCGCGGGCCACGCTCAGCACGCCGTCCGGCGCGTCTTTGGTGAGGGTCGATCCACCGCCCACCGTGCCGCCCGCGCCCACAGTAATGGGGGCCACCAGCACGCAGTTGCTGCCCACGTGCACGTCGTCGCCGATCACGGTGCGGTGCTTGTTGACGCCGTCGTAGTTGGCAGTGATGCTGCCCGCGCCAAAATTGACGCGCGCACCCACCGTGGCATCTCCCAGGTAGGCCAGATGGTTGGCCTTGGCGCCGGTGCCCAGGGTGGAGTTTTTGACTTCGACAAAGTTGCCAATGTGCACGTCGGCCCCCAGCACCGCACCAGGACGTAGGCGGGCAAACGGGCCGATACGCGCATCCGCACCCACCGTGACACCGGCTTTTTCGCCATCGATGTGGGTGAAGGGGTGGACGATGGCCCCCGCCGCGATGCTGGCGTTGGCGATGACGCAGTTGGCACCGATCTTCACGCCCTCGCCCAGCGTGACCGTGCCTTCAAACACGCAGTTCACGTCGATGGACACGTCTTGCCCGCAGACCAGGCTGCCGCGCACGTCCAGCCGCGCCGGGTCGGCCAGGCGCACGCCCTGCTCCATCAAGGCCACGGCCTGCTGGCGCTGGTAGGCGCGTTCCAGCTCGGCCAGTTGCACGGGGCTGTTGACACCAGCCACCTGTACCTCGTCGGTAATCTTGTGGGCCACCACCGGCACACCATCGGCCACAGCCATCTTGACGATGTCAGTCAGGTAGTACTCGGCCTGGGCGTTGCGGTTGTCCAGCCGGGCCAGCCAGGTGCGCAGGCGGGCGGCAGGCGCGGCCATGATGCCGCTGTAGATTTCGCGGATTTCGCGCTGCGCTTCGGTGGCATCCTTGTGCTCGACGATGGCCTGCACTGCGTCGCCGTTGCGCTCGATGCGACCATAGCCGGTGGGGTTGGGCAGCTCCAGGGTCAGCAGGGCCAGTTTGTCACCACCGCTGGCCGCCACCAACTGGCGCAAAGTAGCCACCTGGGTCAGGGGTACATCACCCGACAGCACCACCACCACACCCGCGTCGTCGGGTAAAAACGGCAGCGCTTGCTGCACTGCATGGCCAGTGCCCAGCTGCGGTTCCTGGCGTGCAAAATTTACAGAAAATTCGGCTCCATCGCAGATGTAGCCAGGGAGAGCTGCTTCTACTTCTGTAGCACCATGTCCGGTAATCACGACTACGTTGCGCGGCTGCAAACTACTGGCGGTGTCCACTACATGGGCCAACAATGCGCGCCCAGCCAGCGTGTGCAACACTTTGGGCAATTTGCTTTTCATGCGGGTACCTTTGCCCGCTGCCATGATGACCACATCGACTTCTGCCATAGCTTGCAACTTTTTAGTTAAATGGACTCGGATTATGGGACTGTTGCTGTTGCTAGGCGCGCTGCAGGCCTGCACCGGCATCAAGCTGGGTTACAACAACGGCGTGGATCTGGCCGCCTGGTGGCTGGATGGCCACATCGACTTCAACAAGGCCCAGTCGCAGCAGGTGCGCTACGACCTGGGCCAACTGCAGTTGCGCCACCGCCAGCAAGACCTGCCCGATTACGCCCAAACCCTGCGCCAAACCCAAACTCTGGTCGCCCACGACCTGAGCACCGAACAGGTCTGCAGTGTGGCCAATACCGTGCGCGGCTACATCGATGCCCTGCTGGTAGATGCCGAACCGGCCGCCACCACCTTGGTACAGAGCCTGACACCGGCACAAATCAGCTACCTGGAGCGCAAATACGCCAAAACCAATGCCGAATACCGTAGCGACTGGCTGGCATTGACCCCCACTGCAATGCACCAAAAGCGCTTTGATAAAGCCCTGGAACGCGCCGAAATGGTCTATGGCCGCATGGACACAGCGCAAAAAACCCTGGTTCGCCAGCAGGTGGAGCAGTCCCGTTTCGACCCGCAGCAGGTCCAGGCCGAGCGCCTGCGCCGCCAAACCGACACCCTGCAGACCCTGCGCCAACTGCAGCGCGACACCCCCACCGCGGCAGAGGCACGGGCTGCCGTGCATGGGCTGCTAGAGCGCTCCATGCACTCCCCCCAAGCCAGTTACCACAGCTATGCCGAAGCCCTGGCGCAGCAAGACTGCCAGGCCATTGCCTTGGTGCACAACAGCACCACGACCAAGCAGCGCGAGGCGGCAGTGCGCTGGCTGGCCGGGTACGAGCAGTCACTGCGGGAGCTGGCGGCACAGAGGTAAGAAAAAGTAAAAAGCCCCGCTGGGCCGAAACCTGCGGGGCAAAAGACAGTGCTTGGGCGACTTATTCTTCCGTGTAGCCCGAAAACACGCCGAGATCGCTCATGTTGCCGTTGTAGTTCCAAGTGCTCGAGGTCACCAGCCCGGTGTTGTAGTTCAAGCTGCCGCTGAAGTTCCAGGCGCTGGCCACCGCCATAGTGAAGCTGGTCAGGGTGGAGTCGGCGGACGACGGTGTGACGACCATGGTGCAGACCGTGGTCCACGCACCCAGGCTATTGTCAGAGCCGCTGCACTGCGCTGAGCCGTCAGCATGCACCGTGGCATACCAGTTGCCTGAACGGTTGCCGCTGTAGGTGCCCCGGTAATCACCCTGGTAGGACGCAGTGGTCAGCACCACGGGTACATTCGGGTCCAGCGCAGGCATGCCAAGTTGGGCCAATAGCGCGTTTGCTGCCACCAGGTTCAGGTTGGCACCGGCCCAGGCTTGCGGCTTGTCCTGGTAGGCCCAGTAGACATGCCCGCCGCGCTCCACATAGGCATCCACGTAGCCCAGCTGCGCATCCAGTGCAGGTAGGCCGCTGAAGGTCAGCACCCGTGCATCACCCAGGGTCTGGATGGCGTAGCTGCCCGTGCCTATCGGGTCGCAATTGCGGGCGCTACCGTTAAATCGCTCTTGGCAGGCGTAGTACTTGGCCACATTGCCCGCCGAAAACGAGGCGCGGATCTGGGTATTGCCGGTGTAGTAGGTGGTGGATTGGCCGTTTTGCAGGTTGTGCGGCGCATTACCGATCCGGCCTACCTGGATACTGGTTGCACTCCACCAGTCGTTGCGCGGCCCGCTGGACAAGGTGGTGCCATTCAGGCCGGGACGGGTGCCTGCACTTTGGATGCAAGGCGTACCGGTCATGGTGGCCACCACGGTGTCTAGGCTGGTGGCCGGAGTGGACGGCACATCCAGGTAGCAGGCGGATGTGGTGTCATTCACATCGGTTTTGCCTGCAGCCACCGCCATGGGGTACAGCTCGATGTATTCCCACGGCGAGGGCACATAGCTAACGGCTTTCGATAGAGCCGCACCGGCGGCATAGCCCACCCTGGCGCCCGCAGGAAAGGTCGCCGTGCCCAGCACGCTAGCGGCATTGGCCACATTGAAGTTGCTGTAGCCCAGTGCCTTTACCTGGTCCAGCAGGACCACCATGGTTTGGCCTTCCAGGCTGAGCCATGTGGTTTTGTAGTCCTCACCCAACTCTTTTCCATCGCAGTAGTTGTAAGGGCTGTGACCATTGGCTTGGGTGGCCGAGCTGGTGTTTTCAAAGTTGATGGGGCAACCGGTCCAGGCCGTGCCCGACCAATGCAGCTCGGAACCACTGCCTGGGTGCGAGCCAGCACCCCAACTGTAGGGCGCAGAGCCGCCACTGAGTGCGGTATGGACTTGGTGCCAATGGGTACTGCCGTCGGCTGCAGGGGTGTTTTGCGCTGCCGTCCAGGCATTGGCATTGGTGGTCCAGTTGGTGGCGCTGTTGAAGTTCAGATAGTTCAGGTGCGCACCAGCCACGCCCGGTGTGCCGGCCACAGCCGGCAGCACGTTGATGGCCACGGCTGTAACCACCGCAGCCGTCTGGATGCCCTTGTCGGCCACCAAGGCCGCCGCAGCGGTTTGCAGGCTGGCCTCGGTGGTCGCGCTGGGCAGTGCGGCAACGATAGCGCTCAGCAGGTCTTGCACCCGTTTTTGCACTACCGCATCCGACATGGGCTGGGTGATCTTGGTGGTGCCGTCTGGCAGCGTGGTGTTCACCGCGTTGGCGGCGGCCACCAACTGCGCCTGTTGCTGGGTGGTCAGCACCAGCATGCGCGCCAGAGCCGCAGGGTTGACGCTGCCGTCGGCAGGTTTGGCATCTATGGCCGTACCGGCGAAACTGGTAAATAAGGACGACGTAATGCCCGTTTGCAGCTTCACCTGTGCCTCGGCCGCATCCACGGTCTGGCCGGTTTGGGCTACGACGTTTTGTACCAGGGTGGTCAGCGCGGTGATCAGGGCCGATTTGCCTGCCGGGGTTTTCATGACAAAACCAGTGGGAATGGCCGTACCGCTGTCGGTGGCAGTCCCGGCCACCACCTCGGCCACCATCGGGTACTTGTCTTTATCAACCGTGGGCACGGTCACCACTGCCACACCGTTGATATTGGTGACGGCAAACGGCTCACCGGAGGAACAGGCTCCGTCCTGGTTGACGTCCTGGCACACCTTGGCCCCGACGATGGGGCCGTCGAGTACGGTCACGGATATGTCGGTGGTGGTAGACGCAACGGGGCTGCTGTCGCCATCGCCTCCACAGGCTGCCAAGGCGGCAATCGCGGCGCAGCTGAGCGCCAGTTTGAGCTGGGTTTTCATGGGGTCATCACTCCTGTCTGTGTGTTGTGGGGTTGAGCCGACCCGATATTCGGCCTGCACCATGCGCCCCGCATCACCCGTTCAGGTGAGAAACCCGGTCTGGCATCCCCCAAAATGGGGATGCACCACAGCACCTATCCAGCCGCTACCGTCAGCGCCATCAGCAGCTTCAAAAAGTCCGCCTGCCGGTGTGTGCCACTTTTGGCATAGGCCGCCTTGAGGTGGCTTTTGACCGTGTTGACCGACACGCCCAGTCGCAGCGCAATCTCCTCGGCGGTACCGCCTCGCAGCATTTGCTGGGCCGCACGGGCCTCGGCAGAGGTCAGCCCAAACAGCTCGCACAGCAGGGTCGGCGGCACTTTGCCCACCGCGGCCAGGTCGTATATGAATACGATGGCTTTGGGGGCGCTGTTTCCTACCGCCAGCGCAGAGGCCTGGCCCAGCGGCGCTGCGTGCACTACGCAAATGGGTTTGCCGTGGGCATCCGGCAGTAGCAGGGCATTCGAAAAATGGCCTGGCACAGCGGCCAAGGGCGACAAGGCATCGCCCAGGGTGCTTTGGAATTCAGCAGAGTACCTCTGCAAGCGCGGCACCAACGCCAGACGGTCACCGCCTTGCGCCGTACCACCTGTATGCAACACCAATATGTCTTGCGATTGCAACTGCCGCAGCGCGCTGCTGTTGCAAAACTCCACACCGCCACGCCCATTCAGCAACACCACGCCGCTGGACAGCCGGTCTAACGCGGCATGGGTCGCGGCTACTTGGAACTGGCTGTTACGCAGGTGGAACATCACTCCCAAAGCACGGGACACGTGGAGAATCAATCGCCGCAGCGTCTCTACCTGCATCGGCGCAAATGGTGCATCCCGCTCGGGACGGTACACCGTAATCACCGTAGGCACCTTGTGGGCATCGACCGCATCGAACACTACGCCCGCGCAGACACGGGCCACGTCCATAGGTTCAAATATTTCACGGTAAAACGCGGTACGCACCAGATCAGCATGGGGCACCAGTTCGTCTCCGTTCCAGGCTGCACCGTCCAGAAACAGGCCTCGGGAAAAGGCGGCAATGGCAAACGGATCGTCCTGCCGCACCTTGTTGGCCCAGCGCTCCACGACGATCGGCGGCAAGTCATACACAACGGCATAGCCGCCTTGTTCCGGGCTGTGCAGGGGCGTAAACATAGCGCTACGGGCCGCGTCACAGGCATCAGCGATACCCTTCAGGGCATCCGGCCAGTGCGAGGGTTCCAGTGCCGCATCGTAAATGCGGTGAACCAGCTCGTCATAGCGGGCAAAGTCGAGTGCCATGGAGTTCCCCTCTTCAACAGCGTTGCATGTGCCAATTGTTCACATGTACGCATCTGGCGCAAAGCCCAACCGTATTTTTGGTGCATACGTCACAAATTCCAGTGGTCTAAATACCAGCTCAAAAACGATCCAAATGTCTATGCTTCATGCCAGCCTTGCTGCAAATTGATCGTTTTTGTATCTCGTTGTTCCAGCCTGCATGTCGCAGGACCAGCAGGCACCCTTGGGAATCCGCCATGCTGAATATCGCTCCGTCCTCTTTCGCCGCCGATCCCATCAATTACATCAACGAATCCGAGCCATCCGACACTCTGGTGCTGATGCAGTGCGTACTGGAGCAAATGGACTACGGTCTGGCGCTGGTGCACATGGCCACCCGCCAGATCCGCTTTGCCAACCGCCTGGCGCACGACGCGCTAAACGGCCCCGGCAGCCTGCGCAGCGGCCTGTGCGCGGCAGACGGACGGCTCAATACGCTGCTGCGCACCGACACTCCGCAGTTGGAGCATGCCCTGCTGCGTGCCCAAACCGGGGTGCGGGCGCTGATCAGCCTGGGCGGTGAAGACTGCACCACCAGCGTGGCCCTGGTTCCCCTGAATGCGCCTGGCGCGGCACCCTATGCCCTGCTGGTGTTTGCCAAACAACAACTGTGCGACAGCTCGACCATGGCGTTGTTTGCCCGCGAGCGCGGCCTGACCAGTGCCGAAAGCAACGTGTTGGCCTCGGTGTGCAGCGGCATGCGGCCCACCGAAATCGCCACCCACCACGGCGTACAAATCTCCACCGTGCGCAGCCAGTTGCGCAGTATTCGCATCAAAACCCGTTGCGACACCATCCGCCAACTGGTAGAGACCGTGTCTATCCTGCCGCCCATGGCCCGGCATATGGCTGTTATACAGCATTAATCCGCCCCCCGATTGGTCGAAAATGTAAACACAATAAGAGAATGGCATAGACTGGATGCGCGCAATGTGCGTCCCTCTAAGCCATGCAGTCACCAATCAACGCCCTCACCCACGCTTTTTGTAACGACCCCGTGCAGCCCCAGTTGCTGCGCGAACTGGTGCCTTTGGGCGAATCACGCCGTTACCGCAAGGGCACGGTACTGATCCACGAGTCAGACCCCGGAGACACGCTGTTTGTGGTGGTGGAAGGCCGGGTCAAGGTGTACTGCACCGACGACTTTGACAAGGAAATGACCTTTGGCGTGATCGGCCCGGGCGACTATTTTGGCGAAATGGCGCTGGATGGTGGCCCGCGTTCGGCCAACGTGGTGACCCTGGAGCCCACTGTCTGCACCCTGCTGACGCGCACCACGCTATTGGAATTTATTGGTCGGCACCCCGAGTTTGCGCTGGACCTGCTGTCTAAAGTGATCCGCCGCGCCCGCATGGCCACCAACAGCGCCCGTAATTTGGCCTTTGTGGACGTGTACGGCCGCCTCAGCCAGTGCCTGCAGAACCTGGCCACGCCCCAGCCCGATGGCACCCAGCGCATCACCGAACGCATCACCCACCAGGAAATCGCCAGCCGCACCGGCTGCAGTCGCGAAATGGTCAGCCGGATTCTGAAAGACCTGGAAAACGGCGGCTATGTGCAAATCGAGAAACGCCAGATCGTCTTGGTGCAGCCCTTACCGGCCAGGTGGTAATATTTATAAAAAATAGGCCTCTAGCGTAGATACCACCTACACAAGTAGCTATTTTAAATATAGCAAACGCGACATCTCCATTTAGCCCAGAAGCACCCCTTCCAGAACAGCGCGGAACTGGCTTGGTCGGGCTGCCGCTGTTACCCCCAGTAAAGGCGTGGGCAAAAGACGCGTAGCGCTGCAGCCTGGAAGTAAATCAATCCAGCGCGCGTTTCAGGCGGATTTCTTCGATTTTGATGTCGCCCATGGGCACCGTCTTGGCGGTGTTGAGTTCACGTTTGAAGCCAGCCAGGTCAAAGAAGCGCAGCGCGCGCTCGTTGCGCAGCGGAATCCACACGGTCACGGTGGTGCAGCCTTCTTCTACCAAGGCTTCGCGGGCGGCATCCCACAGGGCCAAGCCGACACCTTTGTCCCAGTGGCTTTCCGCCACGTAGATCGACCAGATCTCACCGACGGTGTTCTTGGTGCCTTTGTCGCGCGAGCGGTCAAAACCGACAAAACCGACGATCTTGCTGCCGTCCAAAGCCACCTGCACCTGCGGGTCGCCGTACTCAATGGCATCGCGCCACATGCCCAGGCGCTTGGGGGCGGGCATGGTGTTGAGGTGCTCGTCGGGCACCAGGCCCTGGTAAGCAGACAGTGTGGCACTGACGTGCAGATCGGCAATCGCCTGGGCCTCTTTCAAGACAGCGGGGCGGACATCAACGGTAAAAGAACTGGTCATGGGAAAGTAGGGGCCTGAGACGAAAATATTCTGGGGGACGAGGATTGTCGCCGCAAAACACCACGGTATTGGCACCCCATAGGCCTCCGACTAAACTCGGCTTTACCTATGCAATACGAAACCGCCTGTTGTACAGCCCATAAAGCCCAGATCACCCCCGAGGAATCGCAGTTTGACGCCCCGCCCGATCTGCCTTTGCTGGTGGCGGCCGAGCATGCGGGTCGGCTGCTGGCCAGCTCGTGTCGCAACGGCACCTGCCGCACCTGCATCTGCCTGCTGGTCAGCGGCCAGGTGGCCTACCGCATTGCCTGGCCAGGCCTGAGCGCCGAAGAAAAAGCCGAGGGCTACATCCTGCCCTGCGTGGCCTACCCGGTGTCCGATGTGGTGATGCGCCTGTCCAGGCCCCTTTGACCTGGCCCCCTCCCGCATGGACCTGCTTGTGCACACCCCCGACACCCCGGCACTGACCCTCACGGTGCTGCTGGAGGACGCTGTGCTGTCCATGGCCCTGAGCGATGGGCGCGCCATCGGCCACATCGACCGCCTGGTGCTGCCCGGCGGCTGCCTGCACACTCTGCTGGCCGCGCCCCTGGACAGCCCGGTGGCGCTGGGCACCCGCATCACCACCCGGCTGTTCCCCGAAAAAATTCACCAGTTCCTCCAACGCAGCCCGCCGCGCAGTCTGTGCCTGCAACTGGGCGACAACCTGCTCGACATCCCCTGGGAAATGGCCTTTGATGGCAGCCACTACCTGGGCGAGAAGTTCCCAACCACCCGGCGCATCCTGTCCGATGCGGCACTACCGCCCAGCGTGCGCCCCGGGGCGCACCGCGAAACCCTGCGCGTGCTGCTGCTGCAAGGCCTGGGCAGCACACCGGCCCACAACGCCTGGGGTGCCGGGCTGGCCAGCCGCATCCAGACCATCGAAGGTCTGACCCTGACCCGCATGGAGGTGGAACACGCCCAGTCCCTGGACCGGACCACCCTGCTGCGCCTGGCCGCCGACCACGACGTGGTGCACTGCATCGGCCCGATGGCACCCGACTTGGCGGGAGGCGATGCCGTCCCCGGCGGCATACTTGGCTGGACCGATATCGCCCGCCAGTCCAGAACGACCCAGTTGCTGGTGTTCGATGCCGCCACCCCGGCGCAGGCCCCCAGCCCCTGGCTGCACATGGCCTGCCGCCGCGGTGCTCCAGTGCTGGTGCACGCTGGCCGCGGGGGTGCGCCGGGCCATCTGGACTTCCTGCAGCAGATGTACCGGGGTCTGGCCCAGGGCCTGCCGTTGGGCGAAGCCGTGCGCCAGGCCCGGGGCGAAAGCATTCTCCAGGCCCACCCGGCCGACACCGGTGCGCCGCCCTGGGCTGCGGCGCTGTATGGCGATGCGGCTCTGGTGCTGCGCCCCAGCGCCGACCGGCCCGGGCTGGACGACAACCTGCGCCAGGTCACCGCCATGGCCTGCGATTTGGTGGACTCCACCCAGCTGCTGGGCACCTGGGGGGCCGAACGCTACAGCGACATGCTCGACAGCTACCACGCCGCCTGCGCGGGCATCGTGGCGCGCTGGGGCGGGGTGTCCGACGACCCGCAGGGCGACGACGGCATCATGTGCTACTTCGGCGTGCCGCTGGCCTACGAGGATTCGGTGGCCCGGGCGCTGCGGGCCGGGCTGGAAATTCTGCAGGCCGTGGCCCAGCTGGGTGTACAGGTGCGCATCGGCGTGGTCACCGGGCATGTGGTGGTCAAGGCGGGCCAGCCGATTGGCGTGTCGCTGCACCTGGCCGCGCGCCTGCAGTCGATTGCCCGCCCCGGCACGCTGGTGGCCAGCGACTCCACCCGGCAGATCGCCCGGGACAAGTTCGTCTTCGAACGGCTCACCAACCTGCCCCAGCTCAAAGGCTTCCCGCTGGCCACCAGTGCCTACCAGGTGCTGGGCGAGGTGCGTGAACATAGCATCCGTGCGGCCGATGCCAGCCCCCAGCGCACGCCGTTTGTGGGCCGTGACACCGAGCTGCAACTGATGGAATCGCACTGGTCGGCAGTGCAAACCAGCGGCTTGCGCACGGTGCTGGTATCGGGCGAAGCGGGCATGGGCAAGTCGCGCCTGACCAGCGAATTCCGCCGCGCGCTGGGTGCCCGCGGCCACCGCACCATCGAATGCCGCTGCACCCCCGAGCATGCCCACAGCGCCTTCCACCCGCTGATCTACCTGCTGCGCCGCCGCCTGCGCCTGTTTGAAGACGACAGCACCGAAGCCAAGCTGGCCCGCATCCGCGCCCGCATGCCCCATACCCTGCCCGAGAGCGACCTGGTCCTGGTGGCCGGGCTGCTGTCGGTGCCGACCGAAGGCCATCTGCCACCCCTGCCGCTGTCGCCGGAAAAACAGCGCCAACGCACCCTGGATGTGCTGGCGGCCTGGCTGGTGTTTGAGGCCCGCAGCGGCCCGGTGTGCCTGGTGGTAGAAGACCTGCAGTGGATCGACCCGTCCACCCGCGAATGCGTGCACCGCATGATCACCGAGGGCGCGCAGGCCCCGCTGCTGATCGTGCTGACCCTGCGCTCCGAGCTGCCGCCGCCGCACGACCCTGGCTTTACCGTGTTCGAAGTGCCGCTCAAAGGCCTGTCGGCAGCCAGCACCCGGGCCATGATTCTGAGCGCCTGCGGCCCCAACGCCGTACCCGGCGACATGGTGCAGCTGCTGGCCGACAAGGCCGACGGAGTGCCGCTGTTCATCGAGGAATCGGCCCGCATGCTGATGGACTTGGGCGTGCAACCCGACAGCTTGGACGCCACCCTGGCCGCCCGCTTCACCGTGCCCACCACCATCCAAGACCTGTTGATGGCGCGGCTGGACCGCTTGGCCAGTGCCAAGCAGGTGGCCCAGGTGGGGGCCACCATGGGGCGCGAATTCTCGCTGTCGCTGCTGCAGGCCGTGCTGTCCCACGAAACCTCACCCATTGGCCTGAACCACCTGAACGCCCAATTGGCGGCCCTGGTGCGCTCGGGGCTGGTGGTGGAAAAAGGTGACACGATCAGCCCGCGCTATTTCTTCAAGCACGCGCTGGTGCGCGACGCGGCCTACGAATCGCTGTGGGAGCGCGACCGCAAGCGCCTGCACCGCACCATCGCCAACGTGGTGCGCGAGCAGTTCCCCGATGTGGCGCAAAGCCAGCCCGAGCTGCTGGCCTACCACTTTGCCCAGTCGGGCAACGATGCCCAGGCGCTGGAATACTGGGAGCGCGCCGCCCGCCGCGCCGCCAGCCGCTGGGCCCATGTCGAGGCCATCAGCCACCTGCGCAGCGGGCTGGCACTGCTGGCGCGGCTACCCCCGGTGTCGGAGCGCGACCGCACCGAGCTGCGCATGCAACTGATGCTGGCCGGGCAGCTCATCACGACCCACGGCTACGGTGCCGACCCGGTGGGCCACGCCTACGAGCGCGCCGCCGAACTCTGCCAGCGCGCAGGCGACGAAGCCGCGCAAATGAAAACCCTGCTCGGGCTGGAGGGCTACCACTTCATGCGGGCCGACTTTGCCCGCGCCCACGTCATCGCCCGCCAGGCCGCCGCGGTGCTGGCCGATTCGGCCGACCCGATGCGCAAGATCCAGCTGCAATGGGCGGTGGGCAACATCCTGTTCCACCAGGGCGAATTTGTGGAAACCGTGGCCCACCTGGATGCCTGCCTGGCCTTGTACGACCAGTTGCAGCACCACCCCCGCATGGTGCAAGACCCGGGCGTGATGTGCCTGTGCTATTCGGCCTGGGCGCTGTGGGAGATCGGCCTGGCCGACCAGGCCCTGGAGCGCGCACACAAGGTGGTGGCCATGGCCGAGCAACTCGACCACAAATTCAGCATGGCCGAGGCCTACGCGTTTTGCGCCTCGGTGCACCTCTTCCGCGGCGAGCATGCCGAGGCACTGCGCTGCGCCACGCGCTCGCGCGATATCTGCACCGAGGGCGGTTTTGCGGTGTGGCTGTCGTATGCCCAGTTGCTGCATGGCCGCCTGGTGGCCGAGCTGGGTGACCCGGAGGCCGGGGTGGCCGAGATGCGCCAGGCCTACGCCCAGTGGATCGCCACCGGGGCCATCGTCACCCGCCCGCTGTACCTGGCCATGCAGGCCGAGGGTCTGGCCCTGGCCGGACGGCCGGACGAAGGCCTGGCCCTGCTGGCCGAAGCCTTTGACCTGGTCTGCCACTACCAGGAGCACTACCACGAGGCCGAAGTGCGCCGCCTCACCGGCAAACTCATCCTGCAGTCCGCCCGCCTGCACGGCGTGGACCGGCAGCAGGAAGCCCAGCAGTGGCTGCAGGGCGCGCTGGAATTTGCCCACAAGCACCGGCACACCGCCGCCGCCCTGCGTAGCGCCACCAGCCTGGCCCGCCTGTGGTCAACCCAGGGGCGCGATGCCGATGCCCAGCGCATCCTCAAAATTGAGTATGACGATGTAACAGAAGGTTACTACACTCGCGACGTGCAGGCCGCCGACGCTCTGCTGCAAGTCCTACAACACACCAGCAGCCTACCCACACCCGCTTGAAAACCTGGGGGCATGCTGGTCCATCCGATGGAGCCACCATGACCACCCCCCACCTGACCGCCCTGAAGGCGGCCCCCACCGGTGCCACCCACAACCACCAGCTCTTCAGCATCCTGTGCGACAACGCGCAGCGGACCCAGCTGTACCAGGAACTGTTGTCCCACCCCCAGGTACTGCCCTTCACCAGCCGGGCCGACACCAAGTTCCGTTCCACCGACGACGGCAACTCCGAATACCACCAAACCGTCTACCTGCTGACCCAGCGCCAGCACATCGAACAGGCACTGACCGACACCGCAGCTTTCAGCAATGCCCCCTACCTTGCGCTGGGCAGCGGTACCTTCATGCTGGGGCTGGACAAGGACCAGCCCAGCCCCGCCACCGACGAGCACCTGGCCCAACGCAAACTGGCCATGCAGGCCTTCCAATACAACGCGCCCACCATCGGCATGCTGTCCGCGGTGGCCTACCGGGCGGCCTCCACCCTGCCGCTCAAATCGCGCACCTTTGACCTGGCTCTGCTGGCCGAGCAGGCCGCGCTGCGCTTTGTGGGCTTTTTGTTTGGCTTCGCCCAATCAGACATCGCCCTGCTGGAGCGCACCACCCGCCTGGCCTACGCGGGCATGAGCTACCAGATGTTTGCCCGGCATTTTGTGACCTCGCCCGGCACCTTGGTAGAAACCTCGGGCGGCATGGGCGCACTGCTGATCCGGGTGGCCCAGCTCATCGACCAGTACCAAAACCCCATCAGCCGCGCCGACATCGACGCAGCCAAAACCATTGCCGGTGAATTGGCCGAACTGCAAAGCTTTGTGCCCGGCTTCGAACCGGTGCTACAACGCCTGGCCACAACCGCCGGGGGTTTTTCTGGCACCGAGCTGGCCGCCATCGTGGTCGGCTCCATTGCCGGCATCGTGGGCAACGTGCAGGCCAGTGTGTCGATTGCGCTGAGCCAATTTTTTACCCTGGGCTTGCTGGAAACCGCCAAGGCGGCCGCACAGGCACGTGCCGCCAACCCACGCGACCCCGCGCTGCAGCCGCTGGTGCTGGAAGCCCTGCGCCTGCAACCACCCGCGCCGTTCCTGCCGCGCAAGGTACTGCAAGCCAACCCCTTTGGTGATGCCGAAGGCATGCAGATTCCTGCCAACGCCATCGTCATCCTGGCCATCGGTGCGGCCACCCGCCAAGGTGTCAACGGCCCGCTGCACAGCTTCCGGCACGATGCCAGCACCGACGACCCGCTGATCTTCGGCGGACCACCCGATAACAACCCCGCCACCCGCTACCTGCACCAGTGCCTGGGCAAACACATCGCCCTGCCCCTTATCACCCAGGTAGTGCAGCAGGTGCTGCTCTTGCCCGGGCTGGACCGGGTACTGGACAGCCGCACCGCAGACATCGGCGTGCTGACCAAGCGCTGGGGCTTTAACTGCGAGAGTTTTCCGCTGCAATACACGGTGGACAAGGCCATCATCCAGCAGTCGCTCAACGTGGTCATGCCTATCAAAACGCCACTGTCCGAGCACGCCGAAATGGTGAAAAAAATCATCGCCTATGGCGCACCTCGCATCCAGCTGCGGCTGGACCAGTCGCGCCATGTGCACTTTGCCTGGTTCAGCCTGCAAAACAACGACAGCGAACTGGCCCTGCACACCGTGTTCGACGGCGACTTTGATGCCTACATCGAACACTTTGCACTGCACGTCGGCCCCTTGTTCGACCAGCTGCTGGAACACATCCAGAACGCACCGCCCCTGCCCGTGGCCGAGTTCCCCAAAGAGTTTGTGGACACCATCCGCCGCTACAACCAGGCCCCCGTGGGCGGCTATTTCTACAGCGCCTACCCGATGCGCACCGTTGACGACATCCAGCGCGCCACCAAAGGTATGCCATGACAGCCCCCAACCCCGCACACCTCCAGAACCTGGTGGTCAACGGCTTTGACACCCACTACACCCGGTATTTCCTGCTGCACATCGCCCAGGACGGTGCCGCGCGCCAGTTTGTGCGCAAACTGCTGGATGGCGGCTGGGTGGTCAACGCAGAAAACTCCCGCAACCAGGCCCTGACCCTGCTGCAACACCAGCGCTGCCCCGTCGGCATTGGCTTTACCTTTGCAGGCCTGCAGGCGATGGGGCTGCCCACACGCTACCTGCGCCTGTTCCAGAGCCGCGCCATCGCCTTTGCCGAAGGCGCAGCCCCGCGCGCCTCGCACCGCCTGGCCGACACCGGGCCCAGCGCCGTCGCGCAGTGGGAGCCGGCCTTTCAACCCAGCGCGGCCCACCTCTTTTTGACGCTCCACGCCGATGAACCGGCCGTGCTGGACCAGTGCAGCGCCGCCCTGCAAGCCATGGCAGGCCAGGCCTTTGCGCCCGAGGGCTGGGCCCAGCCCTTCGACGGTGCGCACCTGGGGCACAACAAAAAATCCCGGCGCGAGCACTTTGGCTTTTTGGACGGCATCACCAACCCCTTGATCGACGGCCTGCACCACCACACCCGTGGGCACGCCGACCTGAAGGTGACGCAAAAGCTGCAGCCACCGGGTGAATTCCTGCTGGGCTACGGCAACAGCGATGGCTATAACCGCTGGCTGATCGCTTCTGAGTCGGCGGAAGTACGGCAGTTTTTTGCCAATGGCAGCTTCTCGGCCTTTCGCAAAATGGCGCAGGACACGGTGGCGTTTGATGCCTTTGTGCACAGCCAGGCCAGCAGCGCCCTCCCGGCGGAAACCGTGCGCGCCAAGCTGCTGGGCCGCTGGCACGACGGCCAGGTCATTACACCAGAGCAATCCACGCCGCCCACCGGCCCCACACCCCGCACCCGCGCTGGCCTGAACGACTTCGACTTCAGCGCCGACCCGCAAGGCCTGGGTTGCCCGTTCGGCGCGCACATCCGCCGCATGAACCCGCGCGCAGACCCCGTGGTGCCGGTGCGCAAACGCCCGCTGATCCGGCGCGGCATCCCCTACACCACCCCCAACGAACGCGGTCTGCTCGGGCTGTTCTTCTGCGCCAGCCTGGAAGACCAGTTTGAACACCTGCTGGCCGAATGGGGCAACAAAAACCCGTTTGGCGTGCCCAACCCCAGCACCGCCAAAGACCCGATCGTTGGCAACCACGAAGACGGCGGCGGTGTGTTCGACATCCCCAGCGTCACCGGGCCGAACCCGCAGCTCCGCGGTTTCACGCCGTTTGTGACCACCAAGGGCACGCTGTACAGCTTCTTCCCAAGCTTGCCGACCCTGGGCATCCTGGCCGATGAAATAAGTACTAAATAAGCCTTTAGCGTATATTGTACTTTCACTAGTAGCTATTTTTTATATAGCAAGCATCCTCGCTGCTGCAAACCGGAGACGAAGCGGGTTTAATACTGCATCGCCATTTCACACCCGCTCACCATGACCACCACCCTGCCCATCTACTCCATCTCCCACGGCGGCGGGCCGTGGCCGTTTATGGACAGCATGCGCGAGGCCATGCGCGGCCTGGCCACCTCGCTGGCCGACATGCCGCGCCAGTACCCAGCACCCAAGGCGATTCTGGTGATTTCGGCGCACTGGGAGGAAAGCGCTTTCAGCATCATGTCCAACCCCCATCCCGGCATGCTGTACGACTACGGCGGCTTTCCGCCGCACACCTACAAAGTGGTGTACCCGGCCCCCGGTGCGCCGGAGCTGGCCGTGCGCATCCAAGGTCTGCTGGCCGATGCCGGGCTGCCGGTGCGGCTGGACGCACAACGCGGTTTTGACCACGGCACCTTCTCGCCGCTGGTGGTGATGTACCCCGAGGCGGATGTGCCCCTGCTGCAGGTGTCTTTGAAAACCGGGTTGGACCCGGCGGTGCACATCGCGCTGGGCCGGGCCCTGGCACCGCTGCGCGACGAGGGCGTGCTCATCGTGGGCAGCGGCCTGAGCTACCACAACCTGCGCCAATTTGGCCCACCGGGCAAGGCCCCGTCCATGGCCTTTGACCAATGGTTGCAAGACACGGTGGTAGCCGCCAGCCCCGCCGAGCGCGAAGCCCGCCTGCTGGACTGGGCCGCCGCACCCGCCGCCCGCATCGCCCACCCGCGGGAGGAGCATTTGATTCCGTTGATGGTGGCCATGGGTGCCGCCGAAAACGACGCAGCCACCTGCGTGTACCACGAGGACAACGTCTTCGGCGGCGTTACCGTTTCCAGCTTCCGTTTCGACGCTTCCAAATAAAAAGAGCTTCTAGCGCAGGTAGTACCCACGCTAGAAGCTCTTTATTTGATAGCAATCTATTTAAACGGTGCGACCTCGCCCCACCACCAAGTAGTCCCCCAGCCCAACCAGGCCCAACACCAGTCGGCTGGCCGCAGCCATTGCCGAGCGCAGGGCCTGCGCCAACTCCCGGCTGGGCTGCACCACGCCGCCGCGCCACTGGGCACCGGCGCTGGAGGCCTCGCGGCGACCATCCCAGACCACCTCGGCCACAGGCTCCCAGCTGAAATACACCGGGGCGTTGGCCGCTAGGTTCCACGACTCGACCACCAGACGCTGACCGGCTTGCAAAGTCAGGCTGTCGCCCTCCTTCAGCAGGTGGTCGCCCGGAAGCTCGGTTTCGCCGTGCTGCATGCCGTTGACGGTGGCCCACACCTCTCCCTGGGCCACGCGGAACACACCGGGCTGGCGCGGCTGGAAGGTGGTGGCCTGGCCAGCATCCAGCTTCCAGCATTCCGTCAATGCCGCTGCGGACAGGGGGAGGGATGATGAGAAAGTGCGGAACTGGGCCATGGAATACTCCTTGAAAATAACTGCTTAGGGGTGAATCATCGGTGCGATAGACCCCAGGGTCCAATGAAAACGCGGTAGGCTATTGATTCCCAAACCGCATCAATCTACATGCAGACCACCCAAACCCATTTGCGCACCCGCCCCATCGGAGTCGGCCAGTTGCGCGCCTTTGCTGCGGTAGCGCGGCTGCTGAATTTTCGGGCCGCATCCGAAGAGCTGTCGCTGACCCAATCGGCCGTGAGTCGCCAGATCCAGGCGCTGGAAGACGAGGTAGGCGTAGCCCTATTTCTACGCCACACCCGGGCCGTGGAGCTGACCGGCGCGGGCGCGCAATTGATGCGCACCGTGGGCCAAACCCTGGAGCAGCTGGACAGCACGGTGCGCATGATTCGGCGCAGCGCCGGACGCAAAAGCGTAGCCATCAGCACCTGGGCTTCGTTTGCGTCGATGTGGTTGATTACCCGGCTAGAGGCCTTCCAAACCGAGTTCCCCGACATCGACATCCGCATCGATGCCACCGACAACCTGGTGGACATGGAAACTGCCGACGTGGACCTGGCCTTGCGCTACGCCCTGCCCGATACCGTGCCGCCGGGCGCGGTGCGCTTGTTTGGCGAGCAATTGACCGTCGTGGCCAGTCCCTGGTTGCTGAAAACCGGCAAAAAGCTGCTGCGCGGCGAGGATTTAGCCCATTTCGCGTTGCTGGAAGCGGGCGACTCGCACCGCACCCACCACCTGGAATGGCTGACTTGGCAACGCTGGTTCGAGATGCACCAGCTCCACAAGCTAGAGCCCAAACGCTGGATGCACTTCAACTACGCCCACCAGATCGCCCAGGCCGCCCTCACCGGCCAAGGCGTGGCCCTGGCCCGCATGCCGCTGATCGCCGACAGCCTGGCCAGCGGCGACCTGGTGGAAATACTGCCCCACATGCGGCTGGACTCGCCCATGGCCTACTGGCTGGTGGTCGGCCCGCGCAGCGCCGCCCGGCCGGAGATCAAGGCTTTTTGTGCCTGGCTGCTGCTACAGGCCCAGGCCACACGCAAAGCCATCGGCGACGGGCCCGACCCGGACACCGTCGATCATTTCGACTGAAAATACGATTGCTATATTAAAAATAGCTACTTGCGTAGGTGAAATATGCGCTAGAAGCCATTTTTTCATAAATTCGAGTATTCGCCCACCTTGCCACTCTCAAGGCAAGCGAAGCGATGCCCCTTCGCGAACAGCGCAGAACTGGCTTTGCCAGGCTGCTGCTGTTGCCCCCTGCAAGGGGTTGGCGAAAAGCGCTTGCGCTGTAGCCTGGGGGCGTGCCTATCCGATAGGCCAAACCACGCCGTTGTCGTTCAAGATGGCATCCAGGGGCACGTCGTGCGCCTCGGGCTCAAAATCGTCCAGGTAGCCCTGGGTAAAGCCCAGGCCCACGGTGAAGGGCTTGGGCTCCAGGGTGGACAGCATGCGGTCGTAAAAGCCGCCGCCGTAGCCCAGTCGGTAGCCGCCCGCCGCGTAGCCCACGCAGGGCACAAACAGCAGGGTGGGCTGCACCATCTCGGTGGCCTTGGGTTTCAGGATGCCATAGGCATCTTCTTCCATGGGGCAGCCGGGGTACCAGGCGTGGAAGGTCATGGTTTTGTGCAGCTTGTTGACCACCGGCAGGCCGATGCGCTTGAGCTGCGGGCCATCGAGCAGCTCACCGTCTTCCTTCCAGCGGTGCAGGGCGGGCAGCGGGTCGAACTCGCCCTTGATGGGCCAGTAGGCCCCGATCACCGTATCGGGCCGCCCCACCAGCCAGATGCGCATGACGCGTTGCAGCAAATCGGCCCGCTCCATCCGGTCAGGTAGTTCCAGACGTTGCGCGATGAGTGCCTCGCGCAGGGCTTTTTTGTCCGAGGCTTTGTCGTTCATTCGTGTTTCCGATTGAGACCTGGCAGGGCTTTGGGAGCCAGGGCTTCCAGCCCTCCGCCCCAAAGCCGCGCCAAGTCATGTCCATAATCCCCACATGCAAGTTCCCGCCATTCTGACATCCTTAACGCTGGCCCTGAGCCTCGTCTTCTCAGGCGCTGCCTGCAGCCAATCCAAGTCCGATCCCGCTGGTGATGCCACCATTCTGGACATGGCCCAAGCCTTCAAAAAGGGCGATCGCAAGCGCCTCACCGCCCTGCTGCCCCAGGTGCGTGGCCATATTCTGGAGCCCTGGGCGGCCTACTGGGAGCAGCGCCTGCGGCTGGACGAGATGACCACACTCGACATGCAGGTCTTTGGTAGCCGCTTCCCCAACACCTACCAGGAAGACCGGCTGCGCAACGACTGGCTGCTGCTGCTGGGCCAGCGGCGCGACTGGGCCACCTTTGCCGATGAATACAGCCGCTACCGCATGGCCGACGACCGCGAAGTGCGCTGCTACGCCCTGACCATCGAGCAGATCGAGCAAGGTGCCAATAGCGGCCCCGTGCTGGCCGAAGAAGTGCGCAAGAACTGGTACGCCCAGCGCGAGCTGGACGACGGCTGCACCCAGGCCGCCAGCCAGCTGTTTGCGGCCAAGAAGCTGGCGCCACTGGACATCTGGCGCAAGGCCCGCCTAGCCATGGAGGCGAATCGCCCGCGCATGGCCGCCAAGGCGGTGGAGATTGTTGCCCCCGAGTCGCTGCCGCTGCTGGCCGAGCTCAACGACAGCCCGACCAAATTTTTGCTAGGCAAAGTCACGGCCCTGTCGCGCGCGCGCCGCGAAGTGGTGCTGCTGGCGCTGGTCAAAATGGCCACCTCCGACCCTGACAACGCCGCCGCGCTGCTCGACAGCAAGTGGAGCAGCCAGCTCAACGCCGAAGAGCGCAACTGGATTTGGGGCGTGATCGGCAAGCAGTCGGCCACGCGCCTGTCGGCCTTGGCTGTGGACTACTACGCCCACGTCACCGAAGACACCGACCTGAACGACGAGATGCTGGCCTGGCGGGTGCGCAGCGCACTGCGCGTGGGCCGCTGGAAAGAGGTGGTCAGCACCATCAACGCCATGGGCAAAGATGCGCAGGCCGACCCCGCCTGGGTGTACTGGAAAGCCCGTGCCCTGCAGGCACAGGTCAAATCCGACCTGGACCGGGTGGAACCCAAGCGTTTGTTTGAAAGCATCGCCGGGGTGCGCGGCTTCTACGAGCAACTGGCGCTGGAAGAACTGGGCCAGAAAATCACCGTGCCACCACGCCCGCTGCCCGTCACCCCCGAAGAAAAAGAGGCTGCCCGTGCCAACATCGGCCTGCAGCGCGGCTTGGCCGCGATCCAGCTGGGCCTGCGCAGCGAAGGCAACCGCGAATGGAACTACAGCACCAACCTGCACGAGCGCGGTGGCATGGGCGACCGCGAACTGCTGGCTGCCGCCGACCTGGCCTGCCAGCGCGAAGTGTGGGACCGTTGCATCAACACCAGCGAACGCACCCGCACGGTGATGGATTTTGATCAGCGCTTCCCCACGCCCTACCGCGACACCGTAGTGCAGCGCAGCCGCGCCATCAACCTGGACCCGGCCTATGTGTACGGCCTGATCCGCCAAGAGTCGCGCTTCATCATGGACGCGCGCTCGGGTGTGGGCGCATCCGGCCTGATGCAGGTCATGCCCGCCACCGCCCGCTGGACAGCCAAAAAGATCGGCCTGAGCGGCTTTACCCCCGACCAACTGGCCGACCGCGAGACCAACATCACCATCGGCACCGGCTACCTGAAGCTGGTGTTGGACGACTTTGCGGGCTCCATGCCCATGGCCGCCGCCGCCTACAACGCCGGCCCGGGCCGCCCCCGCGTGTGGCGCAACGGGCCGGTGCTGGAGGCCGCGATTTGGGCCGAGAATGTGCCGTTTACCGAAACCCGCGACTACGTGAAAAAAGTGCTCTCCAACACCACCAACTACGCCGCCCTGCTGACCGGCCAGCCACAGTCGCTGAAAACCCGGCTCGGCCAGGTCGGCCCGCTGGATGCCAACACGGTAGAACTGATCAAGGACTTGCCATGAACACGCCCGACACCACCCCGGCCAATACCACCGTACACGCCTCGCCTTACGGCACCTTGCCCCCCACCAGCACCCCGGCACTGCGCCGCCCTATCAGCCTGCCGCGCCTGGCCGAAATGCACCAGCGCGGCGAAAAAATCAGCATGCTGACCGCCTACGACGCGACCTTTGCCGCCGTGGCCGATGCGGCAGGCGTGGAATGCATCCTGGTGGGCGACTCGCTGGGCATGGTCTGCCAGGGCCTGCACAGCACCGTGGGTGTCAGCCTGGAGAGCATGCGCTACCACACCGAAAGCGTGGTGCGCGGCATGCTGCGCAGCCAATCCACCGCCTGGGTGATTGCCGACCTGCCCTTCGGCAGCTACCAGGAAAGCCGCGAGCAGGCCATCCGCAGCGCGGGCGTACTGATGCAGGCAGGTGCGCATATGGTCAAGCTCGAAGGCGGCGGCTGGACCACCGAAATCGTGCAGTTTCTGGTGGAGCGCGGCATTCCGGTGTGCGCCCATCTGGGGCTGACCCCGCAGACCGTGCATTCCCTGGGTGGCTACCGCGTACAGGGCAAATCGGACGCCGCCGCCAGCACCCTGCGCCAGAACGCCCACACCCTGCAAGACGCCGGTGCCGCCATGGTGGTGCTGGAGATGGTGCCCGCCCCGCTGGCCGCCGAATTGACCACCGCCCTGCCCCACTGCGCCACCATCGGCATCGGCGCGGGCAAGGACACCGCCGGCCAGGTGCTGGTGATGCACGACATGCTGGGCATCAACTTGGGTAAGATGCCGCGCTTTGTGCGCAATTTCATGCTGGACGCGTCTAGCGTGCGGGGCGCGATGGAAGCGTATGTGCGCGCCGTGAAAGACGGCAGCTTTCCCGACAACAGCCAGCACGCCTGGTAATTCACACGGCTTGTGCAGCAAGCGGGTCAAGGGCCTGTGGCCCGCCACCCGGTGGCTGCACAAGTCCCACCTATATAAAAAACTGCGACAGACAACGCAGCAGCCTACCGATGCGCATTGCCCACACCCTCGAAGAACTCCGCGCCCATCTCAGCGCCCACCAGCACCCGGCCTTCGTGCCCACCATGGGCAATCTGCACGCAGGCCACCTGGCCCTGGTGCGCCAGGCCAAGCCTTTTGGCGATGTGACGGTGGCCAGCATCTTTGTGAACCGGTTGCAGTTTTTGCCGCACGAAGACTTCGACAGCTACCCGCGCACCTGGGAGCGCGACTGCACTCTGCTGGCCGATGCCGGTTGCGATGTGCTGTTTGCCCCGTCCGAAAAAGTGCTTTACCCCGAACCGCAAACCTTCAAGATCCAGCCCACACCGGCACTGGCCGACCTGCTGGAAGGGCAGTTCCGCCCCGGCTTCTTCGTCGGCGTGGCCACGGTGGTGATGAAGCTGTTCACCTGCGTGTTCTCCGAGGCCAAAGGAAAACGCACCGCCTTTTTCGGCCAGAAGGACTACCAGCAACTGATGGTGATCCGCCGCATGGTGCAGCAGTTTGCCCTGCCCATCGACGTGGTGGGTGGCCCCACCCAGCGCGATGCCGACGGCCTGGCCCTGTCGTCGCGCAATGGCTACCTGAGCCCGGCCGAGCGGGCCGAGGCGGTACAACTGTCCAAAACCTTGCAGACGCTGGCCGCCGCGCTGCGTGCCGGTGCCAGCGACATCCCGGCCCTGGAAGCCCAGGCCATGGACAGCCTGCGCGCCCGCGGCTGGGCCCCCGACTACCTGGTTGCCCGCCGCCGCAGTGACCTACTGCCGCCAGAATCCGCCGACGAGCCCCTGGTGGTGCTGGGCGCGGCCCGCTTGGGCAGCACGCGCTTGATCGACAATTTAGAGGTCTGAGGCTAGGGTGGGCACGGCCCCACGTACGCTACAAATAAAAGAGCTGCTAGCGCTTATAGAATATGCGCTAACAGCTATTTTTATGCCTAATCTGGCCCGCAGGCCGGTGCCTTAATTGGCGTGCGTGGAGGCCCGCGAAATCGACACACCCGCCACCAACGGCTGGCCCAGGATTTCCTGTGGGGCGGTGCGCTTGGTGGCCACGCCGTTGTCGTCAAACAAATGCATGCAATGTGGTGGGAAGTAGAGGTGCACCGGGTTGCCCACGCTGCAGCTGGACTGGCCGCTTTCGCGCACAGTGACCAGCTCGCCACCGGTCAAACGCACGTAGATGTAGCTGGCTTCGCCGAGTTGCTCCAGGAAGGCGACCAAACCGGTCACCACGTTGGGGCCACCAGGTGGCACGATCTGCACGTGCTCAGGACGCACCCCAATCGTCACGTCGGCATTGGCAGCGATGCGGGTGGCATCCACCTCGGCATGCACTTCCACATCGGCCACGGTGGCGACCGCGCTTTTCCCGTTGGCTCGGGTCAGGCGGGCGGCGATGAAGTTCATCTTGGGGCTGCCGATAAAGCCCGCCACAAACTTGTTGACCGGGTGGTGGTAAAGCTGCAGCGGCGCGCCACACTGGGCCACGCTACCGTCGCGCTGCACGGCTTCACCGGCATTGAGCAAGACGATCTTGTCGGCCAGGGTCATGGCCTCCACCTGGTCGTGGGTCACGTAGATCATGCTGGCGGTACCGATGTCTTTGTGCAGTTTGGCGATTTCCAGCCGGGTTTGCACGCGCAGCGAAGCATCCAGGTTGGACAAAGGCTCGTCGAACAAAAACACATCGGGTTCGCGCACGATGGCGCGGCCAATGGCGACCCGCTGGCGCTGGCCGCCGGAGAGTTCTTTGGGCAGGCGCTTGAGCAGCAGGTCGAGCTGCAAAATCTTGGAGGCTTTTTGCACCCGCTGCTCTACCGTGTTGGCATCGGTCTTGGCCTGCTTCAGGCCGAAGGCCATGTTGTCGTACACGGTCATATGCGGGTACAACGCATAGCTTTGGAACACCATGGCCACGCCACGGCGCGACGGGGGGGTTTCGTTCATGCGCTGGCCGTTAATGCTCAGCTCGCCGCTGGTGATGTCTTCCAAGCCTGCCACCATGCGCAGCAACGTGGACTTTCCGCATCCCGACGGGCCGACAAAAACCACAAACTCGCCCTTGTCAATGTCCAGATCGACCTTGCGGATGGTGTCGGGCAGGTGGCTGGCATAGCGCTTGTGGACATCACGGAATCGAATTTCAGACATGGAGGTCTCCTACTGTTTTTAAGAAATGTTGGGGAGGACGGGCTGGCACTCAGCCCTTGACGGCGCCTGCCGTTAGGCCGCCCACAATCTTGCGTTGGAATATCAGCACCAGCGCGATCAATGGCAGGGTGACCAGCACCGAGGCGGCCATGATCTTGCCCCATGGGATCTCATACTTGTCGGCACCGCTGATGAGCGAAATCGACACCGGCACCGTGCGGTCGGCGTTGTTCAGCACGAAGGTCAGGGCGAACATGAACTCGTTCCAGGCGGCAATGAAAGCCAACAGGCCGGTCGTCACCAGCGCCGGCCACATCACCGGCAGAAACACCTTGGTGATGATGCCCCAGGGGGTGCAGCCGTCCATGATGGCGGCCTCTTCCAGCTCTTTGGGCAGGTCGCGCACAAAGGTGGTCAGCACCCAGACTGTAAACGGCAGGGTGAACACCATGTACGGCAAGGTCAGGCCCCACCAGTGGTTGTAGAAGCCGATGTACTGCATCAGCTCAAACATGCCCGACAGCACCGCCACCTGCGGGAACATGGACACCGCCAGCACCGTCAGCAGCAGCAGGCCACGGCCCCGGAACTGGATACGGCCGAGCGCATAAGAAGCCGTCACGCCCAGAAACAGCGAGGCAATCACCACCAGGGTGGACACCATCAGCGAGTTGAGGATGTGGCGGCCAAACGGGTGCTCGGCCACGGTGAACATGGCGATGTAGTTCTTGAACGACGGTGCGGCAGGCCACAGCGAGGAACTGAACAGTTCGGTGCCGGACTTGAGCGACGTGACAATCGCAAAGTAGAACGGGAACAGGCAAAACAGTGCGATGACAGCCACCAGCAGGTACAAACCGATGGTGCCAAGTATTTTTTGTTGTTGGTAGTTCATGGCGTGGTCCTTATTTCGACATATCCACTTTGGCCAGCTTCAGGTACAGCACCGTGCAAGCCCCAATGATCAGAAACAGCACCGTGGAGGCCGCTGAGCCATAGCCCACATAGTTGTTGTCCACAATTTCCCGTCGCACAAAGCCCGACATGCTGATGGTGTCCACGCTGTTGGATGTCATGACATAAATGATGTCGAACACCCGCAGGGCATCCAGCAAGCGGAAGATCACCGCCACCATCAAGGCGGGCCAAATCAGTGGCAAGGTGACCTTGAAGAACACCCGTACCGGGTGGATACCGTCGACGTGGGCGGCTTCGTAGCAGTCGGTGGGCAGCATTTGCAGCGCGGCCAGAATCAGCAGGGCCATGAAGGGGGTGGTTTTCCACACGTCCACCAGCACCACGGACCACAGCGCAAAGTGGGGATCGGCCGTCCAGGCGATGTTGTGGTCGATGATGCCGGCACTGCGGAGCATGGCGTTCATCACGCCAAACTGGTCGTTCATGATCCAGGCCCACATCTTGGCCGACACGATGGTCGGAATCGCCCAGGGCACCAGCACAGCAGCGCGGATAAACGAGCGGCCCTTGAAGTTGGCATTCAGCACCAGAGCAAAGATCACCCCCAGCAGCGTCTCGGTGACCACCGAGAAAAAGGAGAACTTAAAGGTATTACGAATCGCCATACCCCAGTCGGTGTTCCAGAAGCCCTCGACCGCGTTCAAATTAAATACGCCGTATTCGCCAAAATAATTCTGGAAACCCACCATCTTGTAAGTGGAGTCACCAATCGCTTCCAGCGAGGCATCGGTGAAACTGAAAAAGATGGTGCGGCTCAGCGGCCAGCCAGCTACCAGCAACAAAACGAGCAGCGTGGGGGCCAGAAATATCCACGCGCTACGGGTGCGCTCGCGGGTCAGTTCAGAAGTTTTAGTGCTCATGGAGACTCCAAGGGGATCTAGTGGCTGAACGGGCCGCTGCACGGCAAGCATGCAGCGGCCCGAGGCTCAACGGAAGCGGCTTAGTTCCAGTTAGGGCCGCGACGGATACCGTTCAGCTTGCCTTCCAGCTTCTTCACGCTTTCTGCACCAGTGGACTTCTTGGACAGCACTTCATGGGTGGCATTCCAGAATGCAGCGGAGACTTCGTTGTACTTGGCACCGGTGATGGTGGCAGGCCGTGGCACTGCACCCACAAAGGTGTCATACAGGTCGCCGAAGAAGGGGTTGGCAGTCAGCACTTCCTTGTCTTTGTACAGCGCAGCAATCGTTGGGTTGTACGAACCGCGGATGGCGCGGTCTTTTTGCACCGCAGCGCTGGTCAGGTACATCACCAGATCAGCCGACTCCTTGGGGTTCTTGGAATACTTGCTGACCGCCAGCTGCCAGCCGCCCAAGGTAGCTGCTGTCTTGCCGCCATCACCCTTGGGCAAAGCCACCACACCGACCTTGCCCTTGACGGGGCTGTCTGCTCCCTGGCTCAGCGACCAGGCATAGGGCCAGTTGCGCATGAACACGGCATTGCCCTTTTGGAACACGCCACGGGCTTCTTCTTCGCCGTAGTTCAGCACGCCGGTGGGGGCAATGGTGCCGATCCAGCCAGCGGCAGTGTCCAGTGCTTTGGCAGCCTGGGGGTTGTTGATGGTGATTTTTCCGGTACTGTCCACAATGTTGCCGCCACCAAAACTGGACACCCATTCCACGCCGTCGCAGGTCAGGCCTTCGTAGGCTTTGGCCTGAAACACAAAACCTTGCATGTCGGGAGCACCGGCTTTGCGCTCGCCTTCCATGACCTTGGTGGCGGTAGCGGTCAACTCAGCCCAGGTTGTAGGTGCTTTTTCGTTGTACTTTGCCAGCAAATCCTTGCGGTAATACAGTACGCCCGCATCGGTAAACCAGGGCATGGCCAGCAGCTTGCCGTTAACGGTATTGTTGGCAACAATGGCGGGGAAATGGTCTTTTTGCGCGCCGTTGGCATATGGGGTCAGGTCTAGCAAATGCTCTTTCAACAGGCCGGGCCACACCACATCGACGGACAGCACGTCCAGCTCGGTCGCCTTGGCCGCAAACATCTGGCGGAACAAGCCCAGAATGTCGCTAGAGGACTGGGGAATGCTCAGGTGTTTGACGGTGTTACCGGTCTTGGCGCTCCACTCGTCGCCAGCCTTTTTGCAGAACTCGAAATCCTGGCCGACAGAGCCACACGAAATGGTGACGGTAACGCCTGCTGCATGCGCGCCAATGGCACCCAGTGCGCCGAAGCTGATCAGCACGGCGGCTGCGGTTTTAGTCATTGCTGTCATGGAATGTCTCCTGTTGTGTTCGGGATCGGCCTGGGGTAAGAAAGCTGGCTTTTGCCACCCCCAAAGGCCGAAGTTTGTCGCTATTCAAAGCCAATGCAGTATAAATTCAAAGCGCTTTGAATTGAACACTGGGTTTACCCGAGGAAACCCCAAACAGCTCCCCCTTGTTGGGTAAAGTCGTTGGCGGGCGGTGCAAATACGGCGGCTGCCGATGCTGGCCCACCATGCAAAAAGCCCACACCCGCCAAGACGGCAGATGTAGGCTTTTCTATTTTTAGCAGGCCAGCAGGTCCCCTAGAGGAACTGGCTTGCAGGTACAGCGGATACCGCTGTAAACAGCTTAGAAATCGTAGTGCACGCGCACTGCGCCGCCAGACGACTTAGGAGCAGAGCTGTTCGCGCCGCTGCCCTTGGAGTACATCACTGCGGGGGTGATGGTTGCGCCCTTCACGTCAAAGAAAGGAATGGCGTAAGCAGCCCAGAAAGTGGTGACCTTCATGTCGTCGCCGGTGGCTTGTGCAGCCTTGCCGAACACGCTGGCAACCGTCAGGTTACCAAATGCACCCATCAGGGCAAACGTGCTTTGCTTCAGACCATTGATGTCCTTGCCCGACGCAAAATTGCTGGTCAGGGTAAAGCCACCGAAGTTGTAGTCACCCGTCAGGCCGAAGCCGGTTTGGCGCGAACCAACGGTAGCAGGTGTAGCCAACGAAGTGACGGTGGTGGTGCATGCCGAGCCTACGGTGACACCGCAGGTAGTGGTGGTGCCCGCAGCCGAACCGGCAACGCTGCTGTATTGGATAGCTTCAATACCACCAGCCAAATGCAATGGGCCGTTGGCGTAGCTCAACACAGGGCGCAGGCCGGTAGCGCCGCTACCTTTACTGGACACGGCACCCAGTTCAAACGAGAAACCGCCACCCAGCAGCAAAGTGCCAGCAGCGCGGAAAGATGCATTGCCATTGCCATACGCACCTTGACGGCCGCGCAGCACATTGGCTTGGTAAGGCGTGAAACCAGCGTAGTCCACCAACACGTCGCCAGGGGTTTGGAACAGATTAGCGGCTTCGAAACGACCCAGCTTGATGTCAGCGGTGTCGTTACCGATTTGAGCCCACAAGTCATCGGTACCAGCGGTGCCATCTGGATGGGCCAGGTAGGTTGCGCGGCCAGCGATGAAGTACTGGGAACCCATCTTCTTACTGCCATTGAGCTCGACGCGGCCCGACTGGGAAGCGCCACGGCTTTGGTTCAGAACCTTGCTGTCCAACTCGATGTTGGCGTCGATATCGACGGCAGCGAAAGCGGCGGCGGACACCATCGCCATGGCGGCGAGTGCAGTGGCGCGGAGTGCGGTATTCAAAATGTGGCTCAAGGAAATCTCCTGTGTGTATAAGTTTTGCGAGGGATTTGCGTCTGTGTTCAGGCAGGGCCTTGCGGAGCCCTTATTCGCCACCAAAGATTGCAAACCTGTTGCATTCTTTGTTACCTGTGTTTACGCAGGGATCAGGTTGAACCCCAATAGTCATACAAATAGGGAAGCCTTAACTTACTTCTCAGATATTTACAGGAGGTAGGTACAAACAATAGTTACAAGAGAGTTACATACCGGTACAAAAAACCGATTTCCCCTCCCATGACCGCCTTTTTTGAACGCCGATTCCTGCCATCGACGAAGTGGCCTTTTATGTCGATGTAACAAAGCTGTAACCGGAAAAATAAGTTACCAAAAGAGGAACTAATTATTTTTTCCAAATTCCGCCCCATGTTGCAGAATTGCGACAGTCTGCGTGCCGTACCCAGCCCAGGGGTGTTTGACATGCCGTTACATTTAACCCCCTTTGGCCTGTATCGACCACCAGCCCCACCCACTACCCTCCATAGATGTCACTGAAACGGATTGCCGAAGAACTCGGCCTGTCGCTCACCACCGTGAGCCGCGCCATGAACGGCTATCCCGAAGTGGCAGCGGCCACACGCCGCGCCGTTTTAGAGGCTGCTGCACGCATGGACTACCGGGCCGACGCACGGGCCCGGGGCCTGGCGCTGGGACGGGCCGATGCCGTGGGCATCGTGTTCCCCGTCACCACCGGCGATCTGGGCGACCAGCAGTTCTTGCAGGTCGCTTCCTCGATGAGCGAGCGTTTCGCCCAGTCGGGTCTGGATTTGCTGATTGTGTCGGCCTCGGCCGACGACGAGTTGGCCGCTTACGAGCGGGCCATTACCGGCCGCCACATCGGCGTGTTCGTGGTGCCTCGCACCCGCGTACGCGACCGGCGGCTGGAGCTGCTGCAGGCGCGCAACGTGGCATTTGTAGCTTACGGCCGCAGTGCATCGCTGACCTCCGAATACGCCTGGTTTGACTTCGACAACCTGGCCGGTGCGCGCATGGCCACCGACCGTTTGCTGCGCCTGGGCCACCGCCGCTTGGGCTATCTGGGCGCGCCGCCTGAATACAACTTTGCTGACCAGCGCTATGCCGGTTTTTGCGCCAGCCTGAAGGCGGCGGGTGTTCCGCTCAAACCGCTGTCGGTGCAGCGCAATGCCTTGGAGCGCAGGTCCGGCTATGCGGCCATGCAAAAACTGCTGGCCTTGCCCCAGCGCCCCACCGCTGTACTGGTAGACAACAATCTGGCCGGTATCGGTGCCGTCCACGCGGTGCTGCATTCGGGCCTAGTGCTGGGGCGCGACCTGTCTGTGATCGTGTACGACGGACTGGGCTCGGACTCGGTGGTGCGCACCACCGTCACCGCGGTGATGCAGCCCACCCCCATTGCCACCGGTGTGGCGCTGGCCGAAATGACCTTGGCACGCCTGCGCGGCGAACCGCTGGAGTCGCTGCAAAAACTGTGCACGCCAGAACTAGAAATCGGCGACAGCGATGGCCCGCCTCCGACCAGCTAATCGCACAGCTGCGCATCTTTGATCGCCGCCACCCGCGCGGCATGCACCAAGCCCCCGATCTCTTTGCCTTGCACGCCTTTGTCCTGGGCGGCTTTGGCAATGGGCTCGGTGACCACTGACTGCGCGGCCTGTAACACCGCCAGCCAGTGCGGGCGCTGCGGGTAAGCCTGCTCGTCTAGGCCCAGCCTTCCCCGCGCATCGCATTCGCAGGCCAACAAGGCATCGGCAAAACGCTGCGGTTTGCGAAAAGCATCGGCCCGCTCCAACAAGCGCAGGGCGGCGGCGGCGTTGAGGTCCAGCCCGCGGTGGATGTTGCCGTGCTCGCGGGCCACTACGTCGGCCAGGTCGCGGCAATCGGTGGGCACGCGCAGGCGCTGGCACAGGCCTTTCAATAGATCCGCACTGCGCATCTCGTGGCCGATGTGGCGGGGCAACACGTCAGCGGGCGTGGTGGCTTTGCCCAAATCGTGTGTCAGGCAGGCAAAGCGCACCGGCAGCGGGGCCTTTAGGCGCGCAGCCATGTCCAGCACCATCATCACGTGGATGCCGGTATCGATCTCGGGGTGGTAATCGGCGCGCTGGGGTACACCCCACAGGGCTGCTACCTCGGGCAGCAGCCGGGCCAGGGCACCGCAGTCGCGCAGCACCTCGAACATACGCGAAGGCCGCGGCTCCATCAGGCCGCGGGCCAGCTCCTGCCACACGCGCTCGGGCACCAGGGCATCGACCTCGCCGGCGGCCACCATCTCAATCATCAGGTCCATGGTCTCGGAGGCCACGGTGAAGTCGGTGAAGCGCGCGGCAAAGCGGGCTACGCGCAGGATGCGCACCGGGTCTTCGCGGAACGCGTCGGTGACGTGGCGCAACACCTTGGCCTGCAGGTCGCGCTGGCCGCCAAAGGGGTCGGACAAGGATTCAAAATTTACGTCTAATTGGCCACTAGCGTATGTTCCACTTGCGCTAGCAGCTATTGAATTGATAGTAAGGTCACGCCGGGCCAGGTCTTGCTCCAGCGTCACGTCGATGGCCGCGTGGACCGCAAAGCCGTGGTAGCCAGGGGCCGTCTTGCGCTCGGTACGGGCCAGGGCGTATTCCTCGTGGGTGCGCGGATGCAGAAAGACCGGAAAGTCTTTGCCCACCGGCAGGTAGCCCTGGGCCACCAGCGCATCGGGTGTAGCCCCTACCACTACCCAATCGCGGTCGCCGCTGGGACGACCCAGCAAGGTGTCGCGGACAGCGCCGCCGACTAAATAAATGTGCATCTCCCCAGTTTAGCTAGCGCGCCACGCGGTACGGTTCCTCGAAGTCGAGGAAGTCCTGCTCGGCCAGGGCGTCCTTGATCCATGCCTGCACGCTGGGCAGCGCCGTCACACGGTCTACATAGGCTTGGGCAGCGGCGGGCAGTGGCAGCGCATAGGTGTTCAAACGCATGCAGATCGGCGCGAAAAACGCGTCAGCAATGCTGAAGTCGCCAAACAGCATGGGGCCGCGGTGGGTTTGCAGCAGCTCGGACCACAGGGCGACCAAGCGGGCCACGTCGGCGCGCACCGCGGGCTGGTCGCGCCAGGCCAATTGCCCCACCAGCGGCAGCTGGGCTTCGATGTTCATCGGGCAATGGCTGCGCAGGGCACCAAAGCCGGAGTGCATTTCGGCGCACACGCTGCGGGCCCGGGCGCGGGCATGGGGATCGCGTGGCCACAGGTTTTTACCGGGGTATTGCTCAGCCAGGGTTTCGGCTATGGCCAATGTGTCCCATACCGCCAGCGTGCCATCCACCCATACCGGTACTTTGCCGACCGGACTCACCGCATTCACCGTGGCTTTGAACTGCGAATGGGCGTCAAAGGAATCAAACCGGACATAAATTTCTTCAAACGCAATACCAAACTGCGTTAACAACACCCAAGGCCGCATGGACCAAGATGAATAATTTTTATTGCCAATGTAAAGTTGTTGCATCGTATTTCCCGAGAATAATGAGGGGCATTTATGGGGTGGATACGTAGAAACCACAGCTATGTCGTAGCCGCATTACAGCTTATCGCAAACGGGCTGGGCTATTGATGCCAAAACAGCGTGGGATTGATGCGCGGCATCTCCACATGCATACGCCCATTTTCCATACCAGGCCACACAATGCAAAAAGCCCAGTCAACCGACCGGGCTTTTTGAATATCTTCTACGGCCTGCGCTATGCAAGCGGTAGAGAATGGCGTTCAGGCAATCAGAAACTGGTCGCGGTCCAGGTTTTGAATCCACTTTGGTGGTTTGCCACGGCCGGTCCAGGTATCGCCGGTGAGGGGATTGCGGAACTTGGGTGCCACTTTGGCCACTGCCTTGGTGCGGGTTTTGCCTGCGCCAAAAATATCATCGGCGGTCAAACCAAAATCAGCTACCAATGCTTTTACTTTTTCGATGGCATCGGCATTTTCCAGCGTGTGGGCTTGCTTGATTTGCTGCTCTAAGAGTGCGCGTTGTTCGAGAAGTTCTTTGTAGGTTGGCATTTTGGCGTCCGGATATGTCTAGAAATATGACTGAGAAACTATATTATAGACCCCAAAATAAACAGTTACTGGATCTGAGGCATTAAAAAGAGCCCAACGGGCTCTTTATTTGTAGCATACAGAACTTGTAAACCAAAAAATATCCAAACCAAATCCAGTAGCAACCCTTTTACCACCCTGATCCGGGATCAGGCCAATGCCACGGCAGCGTAATCGCCCACTTTGTCGGCCAAACCGGCGGGCACCAACAAGGCTCCGGCGGTTAATGCGGGCAAATGGCCGTCAATATGGGCCTGCAGGCGTGGCAGCAGAAACTCGCGGTTATGCCAAAACACGCTACCACCCATACTAATGCGCTGTAAATCCAGCACGGCCACCAGGTTGTACAAGGTGCGGCCCATCACACGGCACAGGTCGTCAACGATTTTCAAAGCAGCGGCATCGCCCGCGCGGGCCGCTTGGAACAGCACCGGCGCCTCCTGGCCGAAACGGCGGGCAATGGAATTACCGGCCACCAAACCCTCCACGTCGCCAATATTGCCGCAGCCGCACAGTGCGTCGTCGTTGTCGCTTACAAACATATGGCCCGCGTGGCCTGCATTGCCGTTTTTGCCGCGCAGCACGTTGCCATCCACGCACAGGCCCACACCGATGCCGGTGCTCCAGGTAACGTAGGCACAGTGGTCAAAACCTTTCAGCGCGCCCCAGTGGCGTTCGGCCTCCAGCGCGGCGACACAGTCGTTCTCGATGCGCACACGGGCGAAGCGGGCACCCAGCGGGGCTTCCAGCAGGGCCGTGGTCCAGTCGTTGGGTAACCCACGCGCTGGTCCGGCCATGCCGCCGCAGATGTTGGGGCCAGCCAGCTCGATCAGGCCGTTGTTGATGATGAACGGACCTGCCGACGACACGCCCGCGTTTTGCACCGATGCAGGGTCTACGCCCAGTTCGGCGCAGGTTTCATTGACCATGCGGATGATTTGCACCGCCAGCGCGTCGTTGGTGCCGGTTTTGGCGGTGGGCTCGGTGCGGCGGCCTTGCAGCACCGGCAGATCGTCGTTACCGCTAGCCAGGCTGACGGCAACCTTGGTGCCGCCGACATCGATACATGCTTTCATGGAGCTCTTTTCGTTAGATAAATTTAGCGACCAGGCCTGCCACCAGGCTGAGGACGAGGGTGGTGGTAATTGGAATAAACCAGGGGCGGCCCAACAGCCGAAAGCGCAAGTCGCCAGGCAGTCTGCCAAAACCCAGCTTTTGCAGCAACGGGGAAAACCAGTCTATGAGTAACAAGGCAACAAAGATGACCAACAGCCAGCGGAACATGGCTACAGCGTGTGCGACCGGTCGCCCTGAGTAAAACCCAGCGGCTCCCACTCTGGCCCTGCGCCAAAGGCGATGACCTTGAACAGCTCGCCCATTTCGTGTTCAGTGATCAATTTGAGCGCTTGCGCACGTTCTGCATGGCTAGCATGCTCCATTTTAGATAGCAAACCGCAGTTCATCAAAAACCGCGCCTGGCTGGTGTAGCCCAGCACGGCCAGGCCTGCGTCTTGCCCGGCCAGGGCGATGCCACTGAAATTGACGTGGGCGGTGATGTCTTTCAGCCCCACCAGGGCCAGCGGGTCTTGGTCCGACCGGTGCAGGTAGTGGCACATCACGGTGCCGGTATTGCGCTGCGGGTGGTAGTACTCGGCCTCGGGGAAGCCGTAGTCCAAAAAGAAGGCTGCGCCCTGCGTGAGCCGATCGGCCAGGGTGCGAATGAAGGACTCGGCCTGGGGGTGGACTTCGGTCAGGTAGTCGTGCGGGCCGTCAACCTCGGCGGGCGGGCGCAAGGTGGTGGGGCGGTCTTGCCAGACGAACTCTTCGCCCGACCAGGCCACGCCGCGCTCATGCCACTGGCCGTTCACCCGGGCCAGCAGTTGCACCGGCATCGCGTCCAGCACCTCGTTGCCCACCACCACGGCCTGTAGCGTGGCGGGCAGCTCGGTCACCCACTGCACCTTATCGGCAAACTGGGCCAGACGCAGTTGCTGGCGGGCCCGCAGCGTGCCGGACAGATCGACGATGCAGTAGCGCTGCACCTGGTCGCCCAAGGCTTCGAGCAATTGCAGCGCCAGCGCGCCGGATCCCGCACCAAACTCCCATACCTCGTTGGTGCCGGTCACTTGCAGCGCCTGCGCCACCTGCGCCGCCAGGGCCTGGCCGAATAGGCCGGACAGCTCGGGCGCGGTCACAAAGTCGCTGCCGTCGGCATCCTGGCTACCGAACTTGGGGCGCTCGTTGGCGTAGTAACCCAAACCGGGGTGGTACAGGGCCTGGGCCATGAACTGGTCGAAGGGAATCCAGCCGTCGGCCGCGGATGAGGTAATGGCCCGCCGAATCTCGGTCTGGAGCGCGATCGTTAAACTGGGGGATGTTTTTTCCACCCCCGGATTGTCTCTGAATGTTGCCACCAAACCCGCCCTCCCCCCCAGCTCGTACCGCATTGGTAACTGGCGCCGGTAAACGGCTGGGCCGCGAAATCGCCCTGGCCCTGGCGCGCGGCGGCTGGCAGGTGGCCGTGCACTACCGGCATTCCGAGCAGGATGCTATTCAAACTGTAGCTGACTGTGTAGATATAACATGCGCTAGCGGCCTAAAACACCATGCGTTTCAAGCCGATCTGGCCGATGAAGCCGCCGTGCGCGCCCTGCTGCCCCAGGTGGTGGCGCACTTTGGCGCGGTGGATGCGGTGGTGAATTGCGCGTCTACTTTTGAGCACGACAGCGCCGCCACCTTCGGTTTTGCCGCGCTGGAGATGCACCTGCGCAGCAACACCGGCGCGCCGATTCTGCTGGCCCAGGCCCTGCACAGCCACCTGCAGGCGCGCAATGCAGGCGGTGCCGTGGTCAATCTGCTAGACCAGAAGCTGTGGAACCTGAACCCCGATTTCTTCAGCTACACCTTGTCCAAAGCCGCGCTGGAAGTGGCCAACACCATGCTGGCGCAGGCCCTGGCCCCGCACGTGCGCGTGGTCGGCGTGGCCCCCGGCCTGACGCTCAAAAGCCACATGCTCAGCGACGAGCAGTTTGCCGTGCTGCACCAGATCTCGCCGCTGGGCCGCTCGTCCACCGCCGCCGATGTGGCGGCCACGGTGAAGTTTGCGTTGGAGAATGGGTCCATCACCGGCACCACCCTGCTGGTAGACGGCGGCCAGCACTTGATGCAGTTCGAGCGCGATTTTTCCCTGATGGACCTCACCTAAAAGAACACCATGTCCCACACCTCCGGCAACCAAACCCTGCAACTCTCCGGCCTGCGCTTCAATGCCAACCTGGGGATTCTGGAATCCGAAAAAACCGCGCCGCAGCCCATCCTGGTGGATGCCGAGCTCAACCTCGGCCCGCAGCCGCTGGAGCCCTGCGACGACGACATCAACCACGTGCTCGACTACCGCAAGGTGCGCCAGATCATCATCGACGACTGCACCGCCGAGCACGTGAACCTGCTGGAGAGCCTGATTGGCAAACTGGCCCAGCGGCTGATGCAGTTACCCGGCGTGCTGGGCGTGCGCGTCAAAATCGCCAAACTGGAGATTTTTGACGACTGCGAAGTGGCAATCCGGGTAGAAACAGGGCAATGGTGAGCCTGAAATCGGCGTAGCATGCGCCACACGTAATAAGATGTATCAATCATCCTCGTGTTAGGGTGCCTAGATGCCCCCCTTGGAGAGTTGAATGACATTGTTTGGCGTCCGAGCAAGTACCCGCCGCGCTGCATTGCTGGCCGCAGGCATGGGTTTGTGGGTTTGTGCCTGGTCGGCCCAGGCTGTAGAAACCATCAAGATCCTGACCGAAGAGTACCCACCGTTCAACTTCACCGACAAAGGCAAGATCACCGGCCTGGGAACCGAGGTGGTGCAGGCGGTACTGAAAGAAATCAATATCGAAGGGCAGTTCCAGTCTGTGCCCTGGGCCCGCGCCTACGAGACGGCGCAGACCACTGAAAGCGTGCTGATCTACTCCATCAACCGCTCCAAAGACCGCGAAAAGCTCTTCAAATGGGTGGGCCAGATCACCCCCACCGACTTCTATCTGTTCTCGCTAAAAAGCCGCAACATCCGCCTAAGCAGCCTGGAGGATGCCAAACCCCTGCAGATCGGCACGGTCAACCAAGATATTGGCGAGCAATACCTGGCCTCACAGGGGTTTTCTCTGGGCCACAACCTGCAGTCCAGCGCCCGCTACGAGTTGAACTACGAGAAGCTCAAACTCGGCCGGGTTGACCTGTGGGTAATGAACGAACTGGGCGCCTACTACATGGTGCGCCAGGCGGGGGATGACCCGGCGGTGGTGCTGAACAAAGCGTTGCGCATCGCCGAGCTCAGCGGTGGCGGCAACTACATGGCTTTTGGCCTGAAAACCCCCGATGCCATGGTGGAACGCTTCCGCAAAGGGCTGGAGGCCATCAAAAAGAACGGCACCTACGATGCCTTGCAGAAGAAATGGCTTTAAAGCCGGCCAAGCCCACGTCTTTGGGTGGCCGCATCGTGCTGGCCACGCTGGTGTTTTGCCTGCTGTTTACGCTGGTAGTGGCCGCCGTGCGCACCTGGTCGGCCTGGCAAAACAATGTGGCCCGCATGTCGGGCGAGATGGCGCTGATTGCGCAGGTCTACCAGCAAACCCTGTCTAAATCCATCTGGGAGATGGACCGCGACTCCCTGCAGACCCACCTCAACAGCATGGCCAACGCCGCCTCGGTAGGGCAGGTGGTGGTGACCCTGCAGTCGGCCAACCACGCCCCGGAAGTGTTTCGGCGGGTACGCGAAAGCTGGCGGCCGTCCACCCTGGCACCGGTGTTGAACCGCCCGCTGGACTACGAGCTGTTTGCGGGCAGCAAAGAGGTGGTGGGTTCCTTAACGCTGTATGGCGACGAGCGGGTGCTATGGGCCCGCTTGCGCAGCGAAGTAGCCGAAATTGTGGCCACCCAGATCGCCCAGTCCCTGCTGCTGGCCAGCCTGATCATGCTGCTGCTGAACCGCCTGGTGACGGTGCACGTGCGCCGCATCGCCCAGCACCTGGGCCAACTGACCCCCGCCAACCTGCGCCAGCTACTGACCCTGGACCGCCACCCTTCGCGGCAGGACGAACTCTCGCAACTGGTGGGCGGGGTCAACCAACTGCAAACCACGCTGTCTGACTACCTGGAACAGCAACAGCGCGACGAAAAAGAACTGCTGGCCCACCGCGACAACCTGGCCGCACTGGTGCGCGAACGCACGGCCGCACTAGAAACCGCCAACAGCCAGCTGGAAGACACCAACACCCGGCTGGACAGCCTGGCCCGCACCGACCCGCTGACCGGGCTCGCCAACCGCCGCCAATTCGACGAAATGAAGGAGATCGAGTTCCGCCGCGCCCTGCGCACCGGCCACCCGCTGACCCTGCTGGTCTGCGACATCGACTCCTTCAAGCGCTACAACGACACCTATGGCCACGCCAGCGGCGACCAGTGCCTGCGTGCTGTGGCCACGGCCCTGGGGGCAGGCAGTGCCCGGGCCGGGGACCTGGTAGCACGCATCGGCGGCGAAGAATTTGCCGTACTGCTACCCGCCACCGATGCCACCCAGGGCGCCCTGTTGGCCGGTCAGCTGCTGCGCGCCGTGGCCGACCTGGGAATAGCCCACCGCAACTCCGAAGCTGCGCCGGTGGTAACCATCAGCATCGGTCTGGCGCAACTCGATCCAACCCAGGTGGACAAGTTCGACACCCTGTTCGACCAGGCCGACCGCGCCCTTTACCAGGCCAAAAGCACGGGCCGCAACCGGGTGGTGGTGCACGGGCAAGCGGCATGAACGCCCGCACGGCCAACTTTTTATCCGCCACACAGGAACCCAACATGAACTCTGCATGGCGCACCGGCTTCCTCGCCTGGACCTTACTGCTACCGCTAAGCCCTTGGGCGCAGCCGGTACAGGTGGTGACCGAGACAACCCCGTTCGTCTACCTGCAAGACGGGAAAATTGCCGGCCCGGCCACCGAAGTACTGGAAAAAACCCTGCAACTGGCGGGCATCAAAGACTACCGGCTCAACATGTACCCGTGGGCCCGCGCCTACGACATGGCGCTGAACGAACCCAATGTGCTGATCTACCTGGTGGCCCGCACCCCCGAGCGCGAGCCCAAGTTCCAGTGGGTCGGCGAATTCCTGCAGATCCGCTACCACCTGTACAAGCTGCGCGAGCGTGCCAACATCCACGCCAGCAATCTGGACACTGCGCGCAGCTACACCATCGGCGTAATGCGTGACGACCTGCGCCACCAGTACCTGCAGCAGCAGGGCTTTACCCGGCTGGTGATGTCGGCGCAAACCAGCGAAAACTTTGCCCAGTTACTCAAGCGCAAAGTGGACATGGTGCCGCTCAGCGAAGCCGGTGCCGAGGCCCAGTGCCGCGCCACGTCTTTCGACTGTGCCGGGCTGGAACGGGTGCTGAGCCTGGACGCGTTGACCACCGGCCTGTACATGGCCTACAGCCTGGCCACCCCACCCGCCGTGGTGCAGCGCACCCAGGCCGCATTCAAACAACTCAAGGCCAACGGCACGGTGCAACGCACCATGGAAGCCAAGGCCAGCACCGGCAAAGCACCCTGATCTGGCACGGATCAGACCCGACGCGGGATAATCGGCATCTTTTAGAACCGATTGCCCCCTATGAGCGCCGTATGGACCACCGACGAGGTTGCCGCCCCCACTTCCACAGTTTCACCTGCCGCCCCCGATTTCAAGATCGAGCGCGAAACGCATAAGTTAGAAAAACGCCTGTGCCGCGAGATGGGCAAAGCCATCGTGGACTACAACATGGTGGAAGAAGGCGACAAGGTGATGGTGTGTGTGAGCGGCGGCAAGGACAGCTACGCCATGCTGGACATTTTGCTCAAGCTCAAGGCCCGCGCGCCCATCCACTTCGACATCATTGCCGTCAACCTCGACCAGAAGCAGCCCGGCTTCCCTGCCGACGTGCTGCCCACCTACCTCACCGCCCTGGGCGTGCCCTTCCACATCGAAAACCAGGACACCTACAGCATCGTCAAGCGCGTGATCCCCGAGGGCACATCCACCTGCGGCCTGTGCAGCCGCCTGCGCCGCGGCATTCTGTACCGCGTGGCCGACGAGCTGGGCGCGACCAAGATCGCCCTCGGACACCACCGCGACGACATGCTGCAAACCTTCTTTTTGAACATGTTCTTTGGCGGCAAGCTCAAGAGCATGCCACCCAAGCTGGTCAGCGACGACGGCCGCCACATCGTCATCCGCCCACTGGCCTACGTGACTGAGAAAGACCTGACCCGCTGGGCCGCGCACAAGCAGTTCCCCATCATCCCCTGCACCCTGTGCGGCAGCCAGGAGAACCTGCAACGCAAGCAAATCGCCCAGATGCTGCAAGAGTGGGAAAAGAAGCACCCCGGCCGCATCGAAAGCATGTTCAGCGCGCTGCAAAACGTGGTGCCCTCGCACCTGATGGACCGCAGCCGCTACGACTTCGAAGGCTTGAAAACCACCGGCGTACCCAGCATTGAGGGCGACCAGGCCTTTGATGCGCCCAGCTTTCCCCCTGTCGGCATGTCGGGCCTGCCCGGTCTGCAAGTGGTGCACCTATGATGACCGGCTGGCGCGCCCTCACCCTTACGGCGGCCGTGCTGCTCGTTGGCTGCGCCAGCGTCACCCGGGTGGACAACGACGTGCAAAGCTTCACCAACTGGACCAGCGCCGTGCCCCGGCCCCTGGGCTTCCGCTTCGAGCGCCTGCCCTCCCAGCAGACCGATGCCGCCACCCAGGACGCGGTCGAACAACTGTCCCTGCCCGCCCTGGCGCAAGCCGGGCTGGTGCAAGACACCGCCAACGCCCGCTACAGCCTGCAAATCAGCACCCAGCTGCTGACCGAAAGCACCTGGAGCAGCCGCCCCTACGGTCCGTGGGGCCGCGGTGGCCCCTGGATGGGCGGCGGCCGCGGCATGCGCGGCCCCTTCATGGCCCCCATGATGCCGATGCTGCCCATGGAAGTGCGCACCTACCAGCGCCTGCTCAGCCTGGTACTGCGCGACCTCGCTACCGGCCAGGTGGTGTATGAAACCCAGGCCAGCCAGGACAGCAATGGGCCCATCGGCAGCGACCAGATCCCGGCCATGGTCACGGCTGCCCTGCACGGCTTCCCGAATCCGCCCGCAGGCCTGCAAAGAATTACGGTAGACATTCCACCCACCCCGCAGTGAAAGAATCTTGATGGACGCCACCCGCATCATCGCCATCCGCCACGGTGAAACCGCCTGGAACGTCGACAGCCGCATCCAAGGCCAGCTCGACATTCCCCTGAACGACACCGGCCGCTGGCAGGCCCACCAGTTGGCGCTGGCCCTGGCGGGTGAACCCATCACCACCGTCTACGCCAGTGACCTGCTGCGGGCCTTGGAAACGGCGCAGGCCGTGGCCGGGGCGCTCGATCTGCCCATCACCACCGACGTAGGCCTGCGCGAACGCGGCTTTGGCATTTTCCAGGGCCACAGCTTTGCCGACATCGAAGCCCGCCTGCCCGAGCAAGCCCTACTGTGGCGCAAGCGCGACCCGGAATTTGCCCCCGAAGGCGGCGAATGCCTGAACGATTTCCGTGACCGCGTGCTGGCTTGCGTCAGCGCCCTAGCCGCCCGCCACCCCGGCGAGCTGATCGCCATCGTGGCCCACGGCGGCGTGATGGACGTGCTGTACCGCGCCGCCACCGGCCAGGACCTGCAAGCCCCCCGCACCTGGGACCTGGCCAACGCCGCCATCAACCGCCTGCTGTGGACCCCCGAAGGCTTCACCCTGGTCGGCTGGGCCGATACCTTCCATCTGGAGCAACAAGGCGCACTGGACGAAAACGCGGCTTGAATTTGTCGGTAATGCTATTTATTTAATAGCTACTTGCGCAAGTGGAATATGCGCTAGAGATACTTTTCTTATAAAAACAGGATTCAGCGCCCGCCCAATACCGTTTCGCCAAAAATCCCATTCAAACCATGCGGGGCCGAGCGCCAGTACTGGGGCGGGGCCTGGATGGTGCCGCCCAGCTTGGCGGCGGCGTGCCAGGGCCAGCGCGGGTCGTACAGAACAGCGCGGGCCAGGGCCACCATGTCGGCCTGGCCGCTGGCGAGGATGTCTTCGGCCTGCTGCGCGTCGGTGATCAGGCCCACCGCCATGGTGGGCAGGCCGGTAGCTTCTTTCACCGCCTGGGCAAACGGCACCTGGTAGCCCGCCGCCAAAGGGATTTTCTGCAGCGGTGAAATGCCGCCGGACGACACGTCGATCCAGTCCACACCCAACTTTTTCAATGCCTGCGCGAAGGCGATGGTCTGGGCGATGTCCCAGCCGCCGTCCACCCAGTCACTGGCCGATACGCGGATGCCCACCGGCTTGTCGGCCGGGAACGCGGCGCGCACGGCGGCGAACACTTCCAGCGGAAAGCGCATGCGGTTTTCCAGCGACCCGCCATAGGCATCGGTACGCTGGTTGGAGATGGGCGACAAAAACTGGTGCAGCAAATAGCCGTGGGCCGCGTGCAGCTCGATGCCATCGATACCCAAACGCTCAGAGCGCCAGGCCGCGGCCACAAAGGCATCGCGCACCCGCAGCAGCCCGGTGGCATCCAGCGCCTGGGGGGCGAGTTCACCGTCTTTTTGCGGCAGTGCCGACGGCGCATGGGCCAGCCAGCCGCCTTGCGCCAGGGGCACTTGCTGGCCGCCCTTCCAGGGCAAGTGGCTAGAGGCCTTGCGCCCGGCGTGGGCCAGTTGCACCACCACCGCGGTATGCGAATACTGGCGAATCGCGGCCAGCACCGGCACCAGGGCCGCCTCGGTGGCATCGTCCCACAGGCCCAGGTCGCCGTGGGTGATGCGGCCATCGGGCTCTACCGCCGTGGCCTCCAGGCACAGCATGGCCGCGCCGGACAAGGCCAGGTGGCCCAAATGCAGCAGGTGCCAGGCCGTGGCTTGGCCGTGGTCGGCCGAGTACTGGCACATGGGCGAGATGACGATGCGGTTGGGCAGCACCAGGCTGCGCAGCGGAAACGGAGAAAACAGGGTGCTCATGGGCGGTCCAAAGGAAGGGGGTTGGCCGTGATTATTGGACTGCGGGCGTTTTGCGCTCCACCATGCCGCCCATGCCCCGCTGGCGCGGCGGTCTTCGCCATCCGCCTGCGCAATAAAACCCAAGCCGTGGCAAGCACGCCGGTTGTTTTGCTACTCTTTAAATAGCTGCCAGCACAGGTACTATATGCGCTAGAGCTCGATTTAATCTACAGAAAACAAGCCACCCTCGGTCTGCGGCGGGGTCACGCCCAGGTGCCGGTAAGCAGCCAGGGTGGCGATGCGGCCGCGGTTGGTCCGCTGCAAAAAACCCTGCTGGATCAGGTAGGGCTCGATCACATCTTCGATGGTGTCGCGCTCTTCGCCGATGCTGGCGGCGATGTTGTCCAGGCCCACTGGGCCGCCGTCAAAGCGGTGGATCACGGCTTCCAGCAGTTTGCGGTCCATCAGGTCGAAGCCCTGCGGGTCCACGTCCAGCATGGCCAGGGCGCGGTTGGCGATGTCCAGGGTGATGGTGCCGTTGCCCTTCACGTCGGCGTAGTCGCGCACCCGGCGCAGCAGGCGGTTGGCGATGCGCGGCGTACCGCGGGATCGGCGGGCGATCTCGAAGCCGCCTTCCACGTCCATCGGCGCATTCAACAAGCCGGCGCTGCGCTTGACGATGCGGGCCAGCTCCTCTGGCGTGTAGAACTCCAGCCGCGCCACGATGCCGAAACGGTCGCGCAGCGGGTTGGTCAGCATGCCGGCACGGGTAGTGGCCCCCACCAGGGTGAAAGGTTGCAGATCGAGCTTGATGCTGCGGGCGGCCGGGCCCTCGCCGATCATGATGTCGATCTGGTAGTCCTCCAGCGCGGGGTACAGAATTTCTTCCACCACCGGGCTGAGCCGGTGGATTTCGTCGATGAAGAGTACGTCGTTCTTTTCCAGATTGGTCAGCAGCGCGGCCAGGTCCTTGGGCTTTTCCAGCACCGGGCCGCTGGTCTGGCGCAGGTTCACGCCGAGTTCGTGGGCAATGATGTGGCTGAGCGTGGTTTTGCCCAGGCCGGGCGGGCCGAACAGCAACACGTGGTCCAGCGCCTCGCCGCGCTTGGTGGCCGCGCCGATGAAGATTTCCAACTGCTCACGGGCCTTGGTCTGGCCCACGTAGTCGTCGAACAGCTTGGGGCGCAGGGCGCGTTCAATCGCCTCCTCTTGCGGCGAAGTGGGGGCGGCGGAGACCATGCGCTTCGGGGGGGGCGCAGCAAAATCATCAGTCTGGATGGACACGGGCAGGCAGTGCAAAAAAGGATGGGCCACTATAGCGCCTGGGCCTGCCCGCACCGAAAAACGCCTCGCGCTTGTGGCTATAGTCAATGCCAACTCTTTTTGCCCCCGCCAGGACCCTCCATGACGCACCGCACGCACTCTGTTTCTACCCGATGGGCGCTGGCCCTGCTGCTTTGCGCTGGGGGCGTGGCCACGGCCCATGCCGAAGACGCGCCCGCCGACAAGCCCAAGGCCACGGGCAAAATCACCCTGCCCGCCAAGCCCAAGCCGCAAGACCCCGGCAGCAAGGAAAGCATGGCGCAGCAGGTGCGTGAGGCCATCGACAAGGCCAACGCCGGTGAGGGCAAAAAGACCAAAAAGACCAAGGGCAAGGCCGCAGACACGCCCACCGTCACCATCACCATCGAAGCCGAGCCCAAAAAAGCCGGTATGCGTGCGGCCCCGGCTCCACCGCCCGACATCGCCGCCGCCCACGCCAAGGCGCACGGACTGGTCAACCCGGCCGACAGCAAAGCCAGTACCCGCGCCGCGGCCATGGCGGCCACGGCCCCCGGTGCAGGTACGGCAGCAGGCGCTGCTGCCATGGTCCACGGCGGCGAGGTGCGCTGGGGCTACGAGGGCAGCACCGGCCCGCAGGCCTGGGCCAAGCTCAGCCCCGACTTCAATCTGTGCGCCCAGGGCACACGCCAGTCGCCCATCGCCATTGATGAAACCAATACCTTGCAGGGCCCGGCCGAGCCGCTGCAAATCCGCTACCAGCCCAGCGGTGCCATGGTGCTGAACAATGGCCGCACTATCCAGGTAGACGTGGTGGGCGACAACACCCTGACGGTACGCGGTGCTACCTACAAGCTGTACCAGATCGTGTTCCACCACCCCAGCGAGGAGCGGGTCAACGGACGTGCGTTTGCCATGGTGGCGCACCTGATGCACCGCGATGTGGACGGTCAGGTGGCGGTGGTCGCCGTGCTGCTCGACCCCGGCCAGGCCAATGCGCTGATCAACAAGGTCTGGACCTACATGCCGCTGGATACCGGCGACCGGGTGCGTATGCCCGCCGGTCTGCTGGACCTCAACGAGCTGCTGCCGCAAGACATGCGCTACTACCAGTTCATGGGCTCGCTGACCACGCCGCCCTGTGCAGAAAACGTGCTGTGGATGGTGCTGAAGCAACCGGTGCAGATCAGCCCCGAGCAGCTTCGCCTGTTCAGCCAGTTGTACCCCGCCAACGCACGGCCTGTGCAGCCCCTGAATGGCCGTGTGGTGCGCGACGCGCAGTAAAACGCAGGCGTAAAAAAAGGCTGGGCGAACCCAGCCTTTTTCAGCAGCAAGAGACGCTACTTACTTGGCGGACGATGCAGCGGCAGCCGGTGCGGCGGCGGGCGCGTCTACCTTTTTGGCGGCAACGTGCTTCTTCACCTTTTTGGCGGCGTGCTTTTTCACGGGTGCGGCGGGCTTCGCGGTGGCATCCGCAGGGGCGGCAGCGGCAGCGGGTGCGGCATCCTTGGCAGGTGCGGGAGCCTGGGCAAACGAGGACAGGGACACAGCAGAAATCAGGGCAGCGGCGAAGAGAGATTTGATCGTGGTCATAACAATTTCCTGGCAAAGACAGTCGTGTGTGCTCCGACTTCCTAGAGCGAATCTGAATTGCGTTCAGACCTGCACCTACAACGGAGCCCGCCAACACTGGTTGACCAGCTATACATTTCTTTATACAGACCCAAGCTACCAGATAGTGCCTACTTGCCCAGTGCTTTCAGCGCCAGCTTGATGCCTTCGCTCACGCCCACGCCCGCGGGCAAGGCTTTCAGTGCCAGCGCCGCTTCCTTGTCGCTGTAGCCCAGGGCCACCAGGGCCTGCAGGATGTCGACCTGGGCATCGCTGGTGGCGCTGTGGTGCAGACCGATGTCGGAACCCAGCTTGCCTTTGAGCTCCAGCAGCAGGCGCTCGGCAGTTTTCTTGCCGATACCGGGCACCTTCACCAGCCGCCCGGCTTCTTGCAGCGTGATGGCCTGGGCCAGGTCGTCCACGCCCATGCCCGACAGCACGCTCAAAGCCGTGCGCGGCCCCACGCCACTGATCTTGATGAGCTGGCGAAAGGCATCGCGCTCGCCGGGGGTGGCAAATCCGTACAGGATTTGTGCGTCTTCGCGTACCACAAAGTGTGTCAGCAGCGTAACCTGCTCGCCCAGGCCCGGCAGGTTGTAGAAGGTGCTCATGGGCACGTCCACGTCGTAGCCCACGCCGTGGCAGTCGATCAGCACCTGGGGCGGGTTTTTGGCGGCCAGCAGGCCTTGGAGTCGTCCGATCATGGAAATCCTGGAGAGAAAACGCCATTGTCCATGACGACGTGCATCGCCATTAGGTCGTAATTTGCGCGAATCTTTACGATGGATTTGCTTCCATTTTGTTACATACCTTGCATCCTGTGCGGAGATGTAACCGGCTTGGCCCCCTACCATGGGCCTCTTTCATGAAGGGAACTCCCATGGCTCTACAAACCCCGTTTTTTGGCAAGCGTGAACCCGAAGCTTTTGGCGTGCGCAACAACCTGGCCCAGGCACAAACCCTGGCGCAGCGGCCCCAGCCCCTGGTCACCCCGCCGGTGGCCGACACCGTAGACATTCCGGTAGAAGCCGTGGCCGCCCAGGCCCCGGCCAAAGCCACGGGCAGCACCCTCACCGTGGGCCCCAACATCAAACTCAAGGGCGTGGAAATCACCGACTGCGACACCCTGGTGGTCGAGGGCACGGTCGAGGCGACCATGGATTCGCGCCTGATGCAAATCACCGCCGCCGGGGCCTTCAAGGGTTCGGCCGACATCGACATCGCCGAAATCCACGGTGCCTTTGACGGCGAACTCACCGTGCGCGACAAGCTGGTGATCTACGCCACCGGCCGCGTCACCGGCAAGGTGCGCTACGGCAAGCTGGTGATCGAAGAAGGCGGCCAGTTGTCGGGCGAAGTCGCCTTTGGCACGGCCAAGGCAGCCACGGCCAAAACCCCGCTGCAGGCCATCGCCGCCTGATGCCGGTTTAGCGCCCTGCCATTTCCAGCCAGCCATCGAGCTCTTGCGCCAGGGCATCGGTGGCCACTGCCAGCGCCCGCACACCGCCGGGCGCGTCGGCACTGGGGGCCGGGCGCTGCACGTTGAAAGACCGCTGCGCCAGCAGGCTGTCGCCTAGCAGCGTGCTCTCCACCAAGGTGGCGCGCAGCCGTACCAGGCCGGTGCTGGCGACGGGCGACTGGAACACCTGGGTAAATTCCTGCAACTCTAGCCGCAGCAGTCGGGGCGCGGGGCCGGTCGTGCGCGCCAATGCCGCGCTGTCGCTGGCACCCAGCACCGCCCGGCGCTGGCCCAGCACATCGCGCAGCCGCTGGCCCACCAACTGTGCGGGCGGCACGCTCCAGCGGGCCTGGGTGTAGGGGCGCAGTTGCTGGGCATCGGCATAGCCCAGACGGTACAGAATGGCCGTGCCACCGTCACTCATCCCAGGGGCTTCCACGTCGGCCAACGCCAGGGTCGGCAAGCTGGCGTTGGCCATGGCCGTGGTGGTGGAAGGACCGAAGTCGTATTGCACTGCGCGCAGGGGTTTATCAGGCAAAGCAGAGCAAGCGCTCAGGGCCACAAATACCAAGCCAAATAGGCATTTCATGTATGTTCCACCTACGCCAACAGCTCTTATATCCATAGCAAATCCTTTGTAAGCCGTATTCATGGTTGCGCAGCCGGGGTGACGAAGCCTGCCTCACCGGGGCCGGGCACGGCAGCACCGCCGCCAAAAATCAGCGACTGCGGCTGCTCGCTGATGCCGTTGACGGTGCGGCCCAGTTGCCGTGCCGCGCGGGACGCGTCGTCGGCCACCCGGTTGATGCGCGGTAAGGTGGCGCTGCCAAAGGTGTCGGCGGCATGGGACAGCGCACCCGTACCGTCGGCCAGCCGGTCCATCACGCCGCCTTTTTCGTTCAGCCGTGCCGCCGTCTGGCCAATGGCGGCAAAGCTACCGTTCGCAGTGTCGGCGGCGGTTTGCAACGCACGCATGGCCTGGTGAGTGTCGTCGGCAATGGCCGGGATGCGGGCCAGCGCCGGATCCAGCCGCTGCGCCACGGTTTGCTCCAGCCGGGCACTGAGCTGGGCCAAACTGGTGGTGGCGCGGTCGGTGCTGGTCAGCACACCGGTGAGCAGCTTTTGGTTCTCGTCGCTCAGCAGCTGGTTCAGGCGCAGCGTGGCTTCGTCTACCTGCTCCAGAATGTGTGGCACCTGCTGGGTCAGCTTGCCGAGTTGCGAGGTCTCCAGCGGCAGCCGGGGCACGCCGCTGCGGCCCGGGGGGATCGGCGCTTGCGGCTGGCCCGCGTCGTCGATCTGCACGAAAGCCAGGCCGGTGATGCCCTGGTAGCTCAGGCTGGCAAAGGCGGTGGGCGACAGCGGCGTGGTGTCGTCCACGGCGATGCGGATCAGCACATTGCCCGCCACGTCGGGGTCGAAGCCAATGGAGGTTACCTTGCCCACGGCCACGCCCTTGTAGCGCACGGCGGCCTGGGGCTGCAGGCCCGTAACCGCGTCGCCCGACGAGAGTTCATACGGGTGGCTGCTGCCCGCGTCGCGCGTGAGCCAGACCGCCAACGCCACCAGCAGCGCGGTAATAGCCAGCACAAACGCACCTGCGGCCAGCGCGTGGGATTTATTTTCCATGGGGTAGATCTCCTTGGGGAAGGGGGACGACAGGCAACGGTGCCAATGCACGCCGCCCGCGTTCACCCAGAAAAAAGTGTTCGATAAACGGGTGTGGGAAGGCCACTACCTCGGCGGGCATGCCCGTGACCAGCACCTTTTTTTCGGCCAGCACGGCCACCCGGGTGCTGAGCGCAAACAGGGTGTCCAGGTCGTGCGTGACCATCAGCATGGTCAAGCCCAGTTCGCGGTGTAAAGAGCGCAGCAGGGCGCAAAACGCGTCGGCGCTGTCGGGGTCCAGCCCGGCCGTGGGCTCGTCCAGCAGCAAGAGTGGCGGATCCATGATGAGGGCGCGCGCCAGCGCCACCCGCTTGATCATGCCGCCAGACAGGTCGCTCGGCATCTTCCCGGCCGCATCAAGGGGCAAGCCCACCATCTGCAACTTGACCATCGCGGCCTCGCGGATCAGATCGCCCGGCAGGGTCTTAAGCTCGCGCAGCGGAAAGGCGATGTTTTCAAGCACGGTAAAGGCCGAAAAC
>NZ_JANXMU010000023.1 GCF_025354435.1 Rhodoferax sp. | reverse complement strand
GCCCAGCCGTCGTCGTCTTCGTTTTTAATGACCCGCGCTGTCCAGACACCGCTGCGCCACAGGCGAGGTTCTTGGAGGGTGTCGGGTTCGGCGGCGGTGTCGAGGTCGGTCACAAAATCGGTCATTGCTTGGGTGTCAGGTAATGTTGTGGATGCCGTCAAAACGGTAAAAAAGAGGAGGCATCAAAAAATCGACAGTCCGGTGCGTGCGGTGAACAGCTCCAGCGCCTGCATGCCCAAGAGCGAATTGCCGGTAGCGTCCAGCGCTGGCGACCATACGCACAGGCTTAAGGTGTCAGGCACCACGGCCACAATGCCGCCGCCTACACCGCTTTTGCAGGGCAGGCCGATGCGGTAGGCGAATTCGCCTGCCGCGTCGTAGGTGCCGCAGGTCAGCATCAGGGCGTTGAGGCGGCGGGCCTGGCTTTCGGTGACGACGGGCGCGCCCGGGCGGTAGGGGTGGTGTCCGTCGCGGCACAGGTAACCGGCGGCGCGGGCCATTTGCTGGCAGCTCATGCGGATGGCGCACTGGTGGAAGTACAGGTCCAGCACGGCGGCGACGTGGTTGTCTAGCTTGCCAAAGCTCTTCATGAAATTGGCGACGGCGTGGTTGCGAAAGCCGGTGTCGGCCTCGGACCGGGCCACCTCGGGGTCGAGGTGTACTGGCTCGTTGCACAGGTCCGACACCAGCTCTAGCAGTGTGCCGATGCTGTCACCGTGCGACAGCAGCCGGTCGGCCACGGCGATGGCACCGGCATTGATGAAGGGGTTGCGCGGCTTGCCTTGCTCGTTTTCCAGTTGCACCAGCGAGTTGAACGGGTTGCCCGAGGGTTCGCGGCCAATGCGCTGCCACAGCGCGTCGCCCAGGTGCTGCATCGCCATGGTCAGCGAAAACAGTTTGGACATGCTCTGGATGGAGAACGGCGTGGCGGTGTCGCCGCTGGCGGCCTCTAGTCCGTCGCGGGTGCGCAGGGCGATGCCGAACTGCTGCGGCGATACCCGGGCCAGCGCCGGGATGTAGCTGGCCACCTGGCCCTGCGCGCCCAGCAGGGGGCGCAGGGCGGCGTTGATATCGTCGAGGATGGCTTGGAAGTTCACACACAGCTCCGCAGAAAGGAGCCCGGATTGTGCTGCATTCTGGTTAGCGCGCAAAAACCAGGGTGCTATTGAATAAATAGCATATAGCGTAGGCAGAATATGCGCTAGAGGTCGATTTTGCTTAAATTCCTAGGGCCGCCTCGATATCCTTTTCCAGGCTTTTCGGCGTATCGGTCGGCGCGTAGCGCTTGAGCACCTGGCCGTCCTTGCCGACCAGAAACTTGGTGAAGTTCCATTTGATGGCTTTGGTGCCCAGCAGGCCGGGGGCTTCGGCGCAGAGCCACTGGTACAGCGGGTCGGCAGCGCTGCCGTTGACTTCGATCTTGGCCATCATCGGGAAGCTCACGCCGTAGTTCAACTGGCAAAAGCTGGCGATTTCGTCGTTGCTGCCCTTGTCCTGCGCGCCAAACTGGTTGCACGGAAAGCCGAGCACCGCCAGGCCCTTGGCGGCGTAGCTTTGGTGCAGCGCTTCCAGCCCGGCAAACTGCGGCGTGAAGCCACAGGCGCTGGCGGTGTTGACGATCAGCAGGGCCTGGCCCTTGAACTGCGACAGGGCAACGGGCTGGCCGTCGATGCCGGTGGCGGTGAAGTCGTAAATAGAGGTGGTCATGCCCATGATTTAAGCAGAAACGGCGTTCAGTCGCTGCGGGCCGCGAGCAATGCCGCCAGCAAAATCAGGGCCGCCCCCACCAGCGTGCGCAGCGACAGGCTGGCGGCACCCAGGGCGACGGACGAGACGCTGGCAAACACCACTTCGGTCAGCATCACGATGGAGGTGGTGCTGGTGGGCAGGCGCGATGCACCGTATTGCAAGCCCATATTGCCCAGAAAAAACGCCACGCCCAGGCCCGCTACCACCAGCAGCGCCCCGCCGTGCTCCCACAACGGGGGTAAGGCCGGTACCACGCCAAACTGGCCGCCCAGGCCCGCCGCCAGCCCGGCCATCAGCACGCCACCGGTAAACATGGCCGCCATGCGCTCGGTGCCGGGCACGGCGTGGAAGCGTTTCAGCAGTACATTGGTCAGCGCAAAGCCCAGGCCGCCCAGTACGGCCAGCAGGTCGGCAATCGACAGCGCCGAGGCCACCATGCCACCCGTGGGCCACAGCACCACCAGCACGCCTGCCACGGCCAGTGCCAGCCGCAGCAGGGCCGCCCGGGTGGGGCGTTCGCCCAGCATGCCCCAGGCCAGCAGCACGGCCCAACCGGGCATCAGGTAGAACAGCAGCACCACCCGCACCACGTCGCCGATGGCCACGGCCCAGTTGAAGCAGACATTGGTCAGGCCGGTGGCGACCAGCAACCACCACAGCGCGGGTTGGCGCAGCCCTTTCCAGGCGCTGGGGCGCATGGCCAGCAGGCCCGCCAGGGCGACGGCGAAAAGCAGGGAGGTGGCCCACAGCGGGTGCAGTCCGACCTGCTGCAACTGGCGAAAAGGCCACCACGACACGCCCCAGATGAAGGCGTTGAGCAGCAGCGCCAGAAACGGCAACAAAGGGGAGGAGCCCACGCGTTCAGTGGGTGTTGTCGGTGCGGGCCAGCATCAAAAGATGCTCGACCTCGTCCTTGTGCTTGATGCAGTTGTTGGCGTGCCAGCGCTGGATCAGCCACATGAACCCGGCAACCACCAAGCCGAAAGCCGTGATGGCACCAAACGACGACATGCCCATGCCGGTGGAGACGCTGTAGAACGCGCCCAGCGCCAGGATGCACAGCTGTTCGTTGAAGTTTTGCACGGCAATCGAGCGACCCGCGCCCATCAGGTTGTGGCCGCGGTGCTGCAGCAAGGCGTTCATCGGCACCACCATGAAACCACCGAGGCCGCCCAGGACGATGAGGAAGGGCACGGCGATCCAGACGTTGTGGATGAAGTTCATCAAGATGACCAGCAGGCCCATCGCCAAGCCCAGCGGGATCACCTTGGTAGCCGTGTCCAACCGCATGCGCATGGAGGCCGCCACGGCACCCACGGCAGTGCCAATCGCCACCACGCCCAGCAGGCTGGTGGATTGGGTGATGCTGTAGCCCAGGGCGGTGGCGCTCCAGGCCAGCACGATGTATTTCAGATTGCCACTGACACCCCAGAACAGGGTGGTGGTGGCCAGGGTGATCTGGCCCAGCTTGTCGTTCCACAGCCGGGAGTTGCAGCGCCAGAAGTCGGGCAGCAGCGCCAGGAAGTTGCGCGGCATGGGGCGCATTTCCACCCCGGTATCGGGAATGCGGGTGTTGAACCACGCGGCCAGGGCGTACACCACAATGAGTACGCTGATGGCGGCCTGGGGCGGGGTGCTGATGCCGGTGTCGATGAACGGAAAGTCAAATGCCAGCAGCTTGGCCGACAGCACCGGGCCTACCAGTTGGCCGCCAAACAGTACGCCCAGAATGATGGAGGCAATCGTCAGCCCCTCGATCCAGCCATTGGCCTTCACCAGTTGCGAGGCGGGCAGCATTTCAGTCAGGATGCCGTATTTGGCGGGGGAGTAGGCGGCGGCACCCAGGCCGACGATGGCCGTGGCCACCAGCGGGTGTGCGCCAAACAGCATCATCCCGCAGCCCACCATCTTGATGGCGTTGCTGGCCAGCATCACCCGGCCTTTGGGGTAGGCATCGGCCAGAGCACCCAGCCAGGGTGCCAGGATGACGTAAAACAATGCAAACATCGGCACCAGTGCCGCTTGCTGCCATTGCGCACCGCCGCTGCCCCGGATCATGGCCACCGACGCTACAAAGAGCGCTTGGTCGGCCAGTGACGAGAAGAACTGGGCCGACATGAGGGTAAAGAAACCGCGCTTCATTAAATTGGGGTAACGGCATCAGCGTGGCTGATGCGGGTTGATTTAAGCCATGTCTCTAAAGAAGTGCGGGTTATATCACGTGGCGGAATGCCAAAATCCCTAATACCCCCGGATTGCCTCCACCTCCGCCCCGCAACCCTGCACCTTTGACCTGAACGGACCCCACCCATGCCCCGTCCCATCCAAGCCACGATCCACACCGATGCCCTGCGGCACAACCTGGCCCGTGCCCGCGCCGCCGCGGGCGATGCACGGGTCTGGGCTGTGGTCAAGGCCAACGCCTACGGCCACGGCATCGAGCGGGCGTTTGAAGGTCTACGCGGAGCCGATGGCTTCGCCCTGCTGGACCTGAACGAGGCCGAGCGCGTGCGCGCCCTGGGCTGGCGTGGCCCGGTACTGTTGCTGGAGGGCGTATTCGAGCAGCGCGACCTAGAGCTGTGTTCGCGCCTGGACCTGTGGCATACGGTGCACTGCGATGCCCAGATCGACATGCTGGCCATCCACAAAACCAACGTACCGCACCGCATCTTCTTGAAGATGAACACGGGCATGAACCGCCTGGGCTTTTCGCCCGAGCGCTACCGCTCCGCCTGGACGCGGCTGAATCTGCTGCCGCAGGTGGACGAGATCTCGCTGATCACCCATTTCAGCGATGCCGACGGCCCGCGCGGCATTGCCGAGGCCATGGCCGTATTCAACGCTGTGACCGCCGACCTGCCTGGTGAACGCAGCGTAGCCAACAGCGCCGCCACCCTGCGCCACACGCCTGGTGGCCCGCTGCAACAGCCCGCGCTGGCCAGCCAGGTGGCGGGCGACTGGGTGCGCCCCGGCATCGCCATTTACGGCAGCGCACCTGACTTTCCGGCCTACAGCGCCGCCGACTGGGGCTTGCAACCCGCCATGACGCTTGCTGCAAAAATAATAGCGACCCAGGATTTGCAGGCGGGCGCTAGCGTCGGATATGGCTCCAGCTTTGTGGCCGATCAGCCCATGCGCATTGGCGTGGTGGCTTGCGGCTATGCCGACGGCTACCCGCGCATTTGCCCCACCGGCACCCCGGTGCTGGTCGACGGCGTACGCACCCGCACTTTGGGCCGCGTCAGCATGGACATGCTGGCGGTCGACCTGACCCCCGTGCCCCAGGCGCACACCGGTAGCCTCGCCACCCTGTGGGGCCGGGCGGCGAATGGCGTGGTGTTGCCAATCGACGAAGTGGCCCGGATGGCAGGCACGGTGGGGTATGAGCTGATGTGTGCGCTGGCGCAGCGGGTGCCGGTGGTGGTGGGCTAAAGCACACCTTCTGCTTTTAGCAGTTGCCACTGAACATACGGCAATGGTTGACTGGACATTAACTGCCAACTGTCGCAACGGCGGAAAAACAATAAAACAGACGGCTATGTAAATCATTTATGCTATGCTGTTAGGCTATAGATGCGTGAATTTTGAAAGAAATTTTCGCGTATTCGCTGAGGATTTATAAGCCAAACTGAAATGATTAACCACCTTAATAATTCACTTGTCAGCGTTATTATCCCTACCATGGCCCTGCATTCGCGGGTTCAGCTTTTACAACGCGCCGTGGCGTCTATTCGCACCTCCTCTCGCCAATTTGTCCAAATTATTGTAGTTGTAAATGGCAATAAATTCGATGAAAAGGTTTGTGCATGGTTAAAGCTGCAACCTGATGTTCATTTTGAATATTGTGCAACACCTTCTTTGCCCGCTGCATTACTGCGCGGACGCGAACTGGTTCACACAGAATTTTTCTCGACGCTAGACGATGATGATGAATATCTGCCAGACGCCACGGATAAAAAAGTCCAGGCTATACAAGCCCACCCTAACGCCGATTTTTTGGCTGGAAATTACTACCGCCACAGTGTAGAGGGGATTGATTCCATAGGTTACAGCTCTTTAAAAGAGGTACCTGCCAACCCCATGAAATGGTTGATGCATTTTAATTGGCTACACAGTGGGAGTGCACTATACCGGTCTGCGGCTATAGGCTTGGAGTATTTCGAAAATATCCATCCCTATGCAGAATGGACTTGGCTGGCATTCAGGCTATCGATTGATCAGAAAAATATTTTGATACTGGATGAACCGGTTTTTCGTTATAACCTCACAGCCGGTTCATTATCTCAATCAGACGCACATTTTAAATCTTACATTCCCCTGTTTAACCGTATGTTGGCGATGTCTCCACCGCGTTCAGTTGCGCGCTTGATTTATAAAAAAATGGGTGCCGCATACCATGATGCCGCCGACACAGCCCTGCAAAAAGGTTTGCGTAAAGAAGCATGGCGCAACCATTTGCAGAGTTTATTAAAAATCGGTGGGTTGCGTTATTTAGGCTTTACCCGCCATTTACTTTGGTAACTTGGACGTATTGCAATCGGCAATACAGACATTAATTAAAAATTAGCTTAATATTTTCTATTACTGATTTAACCATCAAATAGAATTTTCACACCATTTGCTGGTCCCATGGATTGGCGCGCACCCATGTCTACCCGTCGATCGCTTGTTTTTTCCTTTTTAGACCGTTATGCAGGTTTGGTGATTTCCATCATCTCCTCCATGGTAATAGCCCGGATGTTATCGCCCGCAGAAATTGGCGTGTATTCCGTGACTATAGTTTTGCTGATGTTTGTCGCTACCGTGCGGGATATGGGAGCGGGGACTTACCTCATCCAAGAAAAAAACCTGACGACCGATCGAATTCGCGCTGTATGGGCGGTACAGCTGGGTTTGGGTGTGGGTTTAGCGCTTGTCGTGCTATTGGCTAGTTATCCAGTTGCTTTATTTTATAAAGAGCCCCGGATGCGCGACATCATGCTGGTAATCGCTGTTAATTACGTGGTGAATCCCTTTGGCTCCCTCACCTATGCGTGGCTCATGCGGGAAATGCGCTTCGAGAGTCTTGCGCTTATGCGCTTTTTGTCTTCTTTGTGTGGGGCTATTGTGTCGATTTGGCTTGCGTGGCTGGGTTTTGGCCCGATCAGTTTAGCTTTGGGATCGCTGATGGCGGCCGTGGCGAATGCGCTTCTGGCGATTTACTTCAGGCCTGCGTCATTTCCATGGCTTCCCGGCGTGCGAGAAATAAAGACAGTGCTGTCTTTTGGCTCCAAACTGATGAGTGGTTCTATCTTTGGCGTTCTTGCCGCCAATGCGCCCGAGCTGCTCATTGGGAAATTGCAGAGTTTGACTGCAGCTGGGTTTTATTCGCGCTCGAGTGGCTTGGTTCAGATGTTCAATCGTATGGTGGTAGATGCGGTGAGTTCGGTGTGTTTGCCTTGGTTTTCAAAGCAGGCCCGTGAACAAGGCGAATTTTCTGGCCCTTTTATCAAGGCCACGGCCTATATCACCGCCCTTGGCTGGACATTTTGTGTGGGCGTTATTTGTTTGGCGCAGCCCGTTATACGTGTGTTGTACGGTTCCCAGTGGGACCAGTCGGTAGATATGACCCGGTTGCTGGCCGTGGCCACGGCGTTTGGTGTGCCGGCCTCTTTGTGCAACATTGCTTTTTTATCTTCGGGAGCGGTATCCATTATCGCCAGGCTCACTATTTTTAATGCCTGCCAGACCATATTTTTTGTAGCTTTAGGTGCTTCTCAAGGTTTTACACAACTTGGTTTATCGATTATCGTGGCGGCTGCGATAAGTTCTATTTTTTCGTTACGCCAAGTGGTTAAGCATATTGGCATTCCCTTGAAACAACTGCTGGCAAGTTTTGCTAATAGTGCTTTGGTTGCCCTGCTGGCGGGCATGGGGCCACTTGCTGCGCTGTGGGCGTATGGCCCCTACCCTGAGGTTATTTTTATGCCCTTGTGTGTTGGCATAGTTACTGGGGCACTGGGATTTGTGGTGGGGGTGTTTTGGGTTAAACATCCTTTACAAGAAGAACTGACACCGCTATGGTTGAAACTTAAATCACGCTTCACATAACTTGAAATCAGATGGATATACAGGCTAAACCTAAAGTAGGCTGGGTTCTTGCTATCGACCGCGACAATGTGGCCACGCGTCTGCAAGGATATTTGATCCATGAGTATCTGCTGCGTAATGGCGTCGCCAGCGCCGTGGTTGCTAAAAATTCGCAGCGTATCCGGTACGTTTTCGAGAAAAAATTTATACAAATAGCTCGGAAATTAAAACGTGAAAAATTCACCCACGTCGTTTTTGAAAATCCAGAGTGGGCGATGTTTCAGCTTGCAAGAATATTCAAGATGGGGGGTGGAATCTCTATTTGTGTACGCTGCGACAATGTACCTGGTCTATATGACGCGTATTTTGACTCCACCATTTTTCCAACTGAAACACTGGCAAACTCATTGGCGGTTCAGCGCAGAAACATCATTCCTGATTCGGTAGAAGTGTCTGCGGATGTATACAAAAAAAGCTATGTGTCCGGCGAAAAAATCCAAGTTGTTTGGGTGGGTCACCAAGGCTATAAAAAGTATTTAACCCAACTGGTAAAAACGCTCCAAGAGCATGACTTTATCCGTAATAAATTTACGTTTACATTGGTTTCCAAAGGCGCCTTTGCTACCAAACAATGGTCTGAAGCAACTGTGTTTTCTGATATTTTGGAGGCGGATATTGCGCTGATTCCCATTCCAGAAGGAAAAATGTTTGTTACCAAATCCAGTAACCGCTTGGCAATGATGATGGCTTTAGGTATGCCCATTATTGCATCGCGCATTCCATCCTATCTTGAGGTAGGTGTGCATAAACAAAATTTAGTATTTATCAATGAAGAAAATAGTATTGTACTGGCACTGCAGTCGCTGCAGGACGAGGAATACCGTGCTGCGTTAGGGCTTCGTGCACGTACCGACGTAGGCAGTTTATTTTCTATTGAAACAATAGGTGCACTGTGGAAAAAAGCAATTCTTACAACCAAAGATGCTACCGAAAAAATGCCCGCGGCCTCGACTCGCTTAGCACTATTAAATTTATTTTTTAAAATAATGTAACGTTAGTATTAAATTTTGGTCCGAGACATGCAGATACTACGTATTACACAATACTTTGGATAGTGCGTATTACTTTTTTAATGCCTTTTTGTATAAATCTTCTTTTCATATGCACAGAATAACTGTCGTACAAAGGGTTTAGGGCTTGCACTTTTTGCCAATTATTAGGCCAAAATTCGGTATTGCTGATGGGCGCTCCCGGTCGGAACGGGCCTTCTTTCGGGACTATTACCACTTTATCGGGGAAGTATTAAGCCAACCACCCCACCAGCTGAAGCTGGATGGCGCACATATAAAATCTCGGCATTGGGTTTGAAGGTAGAGATCTTCATGGGCCTCATTATTTTCAATATAAGTTGCCATTACATTCATATTTTCAAAAATAATTTTAGCGGCAGCAATGTCATCAGAAAAAACAATAACATTGTTATTTCTGGGTATAAATTCTAGTGCTTTTTTATAGTACTTTGAACGTGCCACATAATATAAGTTTGAATAATCTGTGGTGAAATCTCCAAGACGTATGTGAACCCCTACGCTGTTGGAAAAATCAATGTGCGCATATTTTTTTCGCACCCTGGATATTTTTTCTTCTTTGAATAAATACCAATTCTGTACGACTTTAAGATTCAGATATTTATGTGATTGAAAGTACCCTTGAATATCCGTTTTATCTTTGATATTTAACGCGGAATTATTAAAACCAGGTTTCTCGTAAGGCTCATGGTATTCATAACTTGCTTTGGTGCAGCTGGTCGACCTTTCATGCCCATCGTTCAGATCAAATAGTACATCTCCCGTCCACGTCGGGCAATAAAATGAAACGCCTAATCGCTGTGCCGTTGTACGCAGAAAAGCATACTGAAATAAATGATTTCCAAGCCGACTCCGGGCTCCAAGTGTTGAAAATGTAATAATTTTATTTTATAATAATATATTTAATAAATAATGTATTTTAGAAGCAATACTGTTCAAGACGCATTTTAATGCAAGTAACTAATTTCCAGCAGTCGACGTACTGTGTAATTTGACCGTGCTATCGGTGGTGTTTGTGCACTACCAGAACCATTGTCCGGGCTCAATTTACGATTAATCAGTAACACAGCTCAGTCGGGTGTTAAGGTTTGTATTTATGGATACCTGTTGAACGCCACCCCACTGCCATCGCTCATCAGTTTTCCCAATATAGCGATTTTTTTGATGCTGTTGGTAGAGATCGTGTTCTATCGATGGATGCCAAGCTGCTGGTGTATGGCCCTTTATTCATTGGCGGAATGGTGTTTCACCTCAACCAATGACTGGCCATAAAAACTCGCATGCCGACATTGGGCCTTCATTTCTGCGGGCAATTGCCAGCCCATTGATGGGCGGTGTGGCAATGGCGGTGTTTTGCGGATGGTCTTGGCCTTTGTGGGTGCAGCTGCTGTGCATGGCTTCTCCAGTCACTATGTGGCTGGGCGGTATTTTCTACGCGCTGTACCGGGTCTATCGCAATGTGGTTCAAGCGGTGCTGTTTAAGCGATAAGCACCGGGTTTTGATAACCGCGCCGCTTTGGTGCTGGTACTTTGCGTGGCGCTGGCGAGTGGACTTACCTATTGGCTAGAACTGGCTGTTTTGCGGAGGCTGCGCGGGTGGATTTAACCGCGCTATGCCGCTCCACAATCCAACCACAGCCGTTCGTACGGGCCTAGCGTCAATCCGTTCAGCAAGGCGCGGGTCTGCCCCGTCAACAAGTCCACTGCAGAAGCAGGCTGGGCGCTGAACACTTCTGCGGGACAGTCTTGCGGCTGCTCGCTGAAGCTGGCCAGTACCAGCACATGCGCGCCTGGGGTGCCACGCAGATAGCCCAGCACGCTGGGGTTGCCTGCGCGAAAGCCGGTGAGCTGGCCCCCTGCAAATTCTTCCAGCGACGCACGCACCTCCACCATGCGGCGCAGGCCCTGGTAGATCTGGCCCGGCACGGTGGTTTTCTTGTGGCGCTGGGCGTACAGGCTGGCCACGCGGGCCGGGCGGTGCACCCAGCGGCTGTCTTCGGCTTTGGTGGGGTCGTTCAGGTAACTGGGGTCGTTGGGCGTGCCGACCTCGTCGCCCAGGTAGATCAACGGCATGCCGCCGGTGCTCAGGGCCACGCTGTGCAGCAGCAGGATGCGCGCAGCGGCCAGCGGGTCGCCCTGCTCCACCCCGGCCAGGGACGCGCAGGTGCCGCTGATGCGGCAGTCGCCGGTAGAGGGGTTGTCCTGGAACGGCACGCCGCGCGCAAAGCTGCCTTCAAAGCGGTTCACATAGAAACGGTTCAGAAACTGCCGGTGCGCAAAGCCGTGGATGCCGAGCTGGATGGCGTCTTCGTCGGCAAAGGTCCAGCCGATGTCGTCGTGGCTGCGCACGTAATTCACCCAACTGGTGTCGGGGTCGAGGTTGTGGCGCTGCTCCAGCGCCTGTTGCAGCAAATTCACCTCGCGCGTGGCCAGGCTGTTCCACAGCAAGGCCATTTGCAGCGGGTTGTACGACAGCTGGCATTCCTCGGGCGAGATGTACTTGACCACATCGTCCGGGTGCACGATGGCCTCGCTCTTGAACAGCATGCTCGGCGCGGCAATGCGCACCAGGGCGCTGAAGGCGCGGATCACGGTGTGCGCCTCGGGCAGGTTTTCGCATACCGTGCCCAAACGCTTCCACACAAAGGCCACCGCGTCCATGCGCAAAATCTCGGTGCCCAGGTTGGCAATCGCCAGCATCTCGCCCGCCATGGCGGTAAACACCGCGGGGTTGCTGTAGTTCAAGTCCCATTGGAAGCTGTTGAAGGTGGTCCAGACCCAGCGGCCATCGGGCAACTGTGAGAACGCGCCGGGGTGCTGGTCGGGGAAGATCTCGCGCACGGTTTTGTCGTACGCGTCGGGCAGGGTGCGGTCGGGGAACAGGTAGTAAAAGTCGGCGTACTGTGGGTCGCCTGCCACCGCACCGGTGGCCCAGGCGTGCTCGTCCGAGGTGTGGTTGAAGATGAAGTCCAGCACCAGGCTGATGCCCTCGGCACGCAGCGCGGCGGCCAGGTTTTGCAGGTCCTCCATCTTGCCCAGGGCTGGGTTCACCTCGCGGTAGCTGCTGACCGCGTAGCCGCCGTCGCTGTTGCCGTCCGGGCATTTGAACAGCGGCATCAGGTGCAAATACGTCAGGCCCAGCTCCTTGAAGTAGGGAATCTGCTTTTGCAGGCCTTTGAGGTTGCCCGCGTACAGGTCCACGTAGCACACGCCACCCAGCATTTTTTGCGACTGGAACCAGCGCGGGTTTTTCTCGCGCTGCAGGTCCAGCGCCTGCAAATCCACAGGGCGGGCGTTCCAGGCATCGAAGGCCTTGGACAACAGGTCCACCAGAAAGTCCAGAAAGTCAGGTCGCGCGCCGTACAACGGGGCCAGCTCTTTCACCAGCTGCGGGAAGTGCGTGTTCAGCCGGGCTTCGAACGCCTTCCAGGCCTTGCGGGCGGCCTTGGCCTCTGGGCGGGCTTTGAGGGCGGCGGCGACGTGCTGGTGGGCGAGTTGGGTTTGGTGTGCGACGGAAAGCATGGTGCGGCCAGTGGGTGGGTAAATCGGGCTGAATGGAAGTTGCAGCGAGTGTAGGGGAAACCGCCATTCAAAGCGCTTTGAGGCAGACAGATTGGAAGCCGGAATGGCCTGCCGATGGCACAGGGAAAACACCAATGCCGCTGCCGCCCGGCGCCAGGCTTGCTGCCGACACAGAATTTATATAAAAAGTGCCTTTAGCGTAGATACTACCTACACAAGTAGCTATGACAAGCATAGCAATTGCATATCGGCTACCGCGCAGCGCGCTTCTATACTTTGGCGCATGTTTGCACTCCCCCGCACCGCCACCGCGCCGTTTTGCCCGTCCGAAGTCAAAGGCAGCGTGGCCGTCGCCCCTGGCCTGCCGTTCCACAAAAAACTGCTGCGCTACGCCGGACCGGGCCTGCTGGTGTCGGTGGGCTACATGGACCCCGGCAACTGGGCCACCGACATCGAAGCCGGTTCGCGCTTTGGCTACGGCCTGCTGTTTGTGGTGCTGCTGGCCAGCCTGGCGGCGATGCTGCTGCAGACCCTGTGCGTGCGGCTGGGCATCGTGGCGCAAAAAGACCTGGCCCGCCTGTGCCGTGAACAGTATTCGCCTGCGGTGAACCGCTTTCTCTGGCTGGGGGCCGAGCTGGCCATCGTCGCCTGCGATCTGGCCGAGGTACTGGGCAGCGCGCTGGCCCTGCACCTGCTGCTGGGCGTGTCGGTGCCGGTGGGCATTGCCATCACCGCGTTTGACACCGTGCTGGTGCTGGGCCTGCAGGGCGCGGGCTTTCGGCGGGTGGAGGCGATTGTGCTGGGCCTGGTGGCCACCATCGCAGGCTGTTTTGTGGCCGAACTGGCGCTGTCGCAGCCGGTGTGGGCGGACGTGGCCATCGGCTTCGTGCCCAGCCTGCAGCGCCTGCAACAGCCCGGCGCGCTGTACCTGGCCATCGGCATCGTCGGTGCCACGGTAATGCCGCACAACCTCTACCTGCACACCTCCATCGTGCAAACCCGCCGCATCGCGCCCACCGAGGCCGGGCGGCGCGAGGCCGTGCGCTGGTGCACGCTGGACGCGCTGGTGTCGCTGTCGCTGGCCTTGCTGGTCAACGCCGCCATCCTGGTTCTGGCCGCCAGCGCCTTCAACACCAGTGGCCACCGCGAGGTCAGCGATATTGCCGATGCCTACCACCTGATCGAACCCGTGGTGGGCAGCGCATTGGCCGCCAGCCTGTTTGCCATCGCGTTGCTGGCCTCGGGCCAAAGCTCCACCTTCACCGGCACCATCGCGGGCCAGATCGTGATGGAAGGATTCTTGGACCTGAAAATCCCCTGCTGGCAGCGCCGCCTGCTGACCCGTGCCCTGGCCCTGGTGCCCGCCTTCCTCGGCGTGTGGTGGCTGGGCGACGCGGGCATTGGCAAGCTGCTGGTGCTGAGCCAGGTGGTGCTCAGCTTCCAGCTGCCCTTTGCCATCTGGCCGCTGGTGCGCTTCACCAGCAGCCGCCCGCTGATGGGCGCGTACGCCAACGGCCCGGTGCTGAAGCTGTGCGCCTGGGGCGTGTTTGGCGTGGTCAGCGTGGCGAATGTGTGGCTGGTGGCGCAGGTGTTTGCGTAGCCGGTGGCGGCCTGTGCACCTTGCCCGCCACCGGGCTGCGAAACGCGCGTGCCGTCGCGCCCCAGTCCAACGTGATCGGCAGCATGCCTGCATCCGCCTCGATGGGTGCTAGCGAAAATTGTGGTGGTTGGATGCCATGAGGCCGTCGCTCATCGCGCCGGTAGCTGACATCTCGCCTCTATCGGCTGGGGATGGGAATTTGGATAACCGGTAAGAGCGGAGGCTGCTTTTTAACTGTTATGTAACATTTAGTTTCAGTGCGGTTACATTCTCTGAATGAATTTAATCTTATGGTGCCTACTGGCCTTGGCCTTCTTCGTTTTCTTAATTGGTGCCAACATCTCCTATTGGAAATTGAGCAAAAAAGAGCGAAAAGAGTTTGAAGCTGAACTACGCGAATGGTGATTTCAGTTTATGCACGCTGGATACGTATTGCGAAGTTGATCGGGCGCGTGCTCTTTAAGCCACGAGTGTCCAAGGAGCACCATCAGTTTGGCTTGCTCCGCATGGACGGGTGTTGTCCTGGTCAAGTTATTTCGGACACATCGATAGGTTGATTGATTGCCGATTTCTGCTCGAAGGCATTGGGTGGCAAGTTGCCCAGTGTGGAGTGCAGCCGCACACTGTTGTAGAAGCCGACGATGTAGTCGGCAATGTC
>NZ_JANXMU010000071.1 GCF_025354435.1 Rhodoferax sp. | reverse complement strand
TTGGTATAACCGGACTCGACTGCATTCGACGCTGGACTATGTCAGCCCGGTGCAGTTCGAGCAGAACTGGCTTGCGAATCAGCCCAAGCAAGCCAACTCATGAGCTCGGTTATGGGATACGGATTCCAGGGGCAAGGTCAGATTTGAAAAAATACCTAACATATTAATAATAACTAAAAACGCATTTATGAAGCATTCGCGCGCATCCAATACCCGCAAATTCGTCCGCCATGGCCTGCGCAAGGCCTTTGCCTTTTTACCCCGGCCACTTCGCTTTTCCATTTACCGCTCTTTTGTCGATTGCGACCCCAATCCCGATGCGCGGCTGGTGCTGAAAATCGCCGACACCCAAGAGGAACTGGAAGCCTGTTTCAAGCTATTGCACGATGCCTATGTAGGCAGCGGCTTCATGCAGCCCGACCCGTCCGGGCTGCGCGCCACGGTGTACCACGCCCTGCCGACCACCACCACGCTGTGCGCCAAGTTTGACGGTGAGGTGGTGGGCACCATTTCGCTGATCCGCCAGAGCAGCTTTGGTTTTCCGCTGCAGGCGATTTTTGACCTGAGCGAGATCCACGCCGAAAAAGGCAAGATCGCCGAAATCTCGGCCCTGGCGGTGCACCCCCGGTTCCGCAAAAGCGGTGGCTCCATCCTGTTCCCGCTGATGAAGTTCATGTACCAGTACAGCACCACCTTCTTCGACACCTACCACCTGGTGATCGCGGTGAACCCCGACCGGATCGAGATGTACGAGTCGCTGCTGTTCTTCAAGCGGCTGCAAAAGCACGCGGTGCAAAACTACGACTTTGCCAATGGTGCACCGGCCATTGGGGCGACGCTGAATTTGTTGCAGGCCCCCAAGCTGTTCAAGAAAATATACGGGGGCAAGCCAAAGCGCAAAAACCTGTATTTTTATTTTGTCAAAACCAAGCTTAAAAATATTATCTTGCCCACCCGCAGGTATTTCACCACCAACGACCCGGTGATGACCCCCGCCATGCTGGACTACTTTTTCAACCAGCGAACCCAGGTGTTTGCCCACCTGTCCAACCGCGAAAAACTGCTGCTGGCCGCCATTTACGACATGCCCCATTACCAGGCGGTGCTGCCCTCCGTGGTCGGGTTTAGCGACTCGCAACAAGACATCCGCCAGCACCAGCGCTACTCGCTCAAATGCCGTGGCGTGCTGACCGTGGACGACCAGGCCATGGCGCTGCAACTGGTCGAGCTGTCCGACGACGGCTTCCAGGCCCACGCCAAAGGCGAGGTGCCGCTGAATGTCTGGGCCAGCGTGCAAATCCAACTGGGCAGTGACGAGGTATCGACCATGCAGGTGATGGCGGTACGAGGTGAGGCGCATGGCGAATACCACTATTACGGTTTCAAGCTGGCCGAGCCGGACCTGGCCTGGCGCAAGTTCGTGACGGCACTGCAGTTGGGCATCACCGCCAAAGACTTGGACAACGCCACCCTATTTCTGCCTGGCCACCAAGACTTCGATGCCACCACCGTGCCCGATCTACTAGAGCGGTCGGAGTTTGAAGACACCCGACCCGGGCGCTGAGGGGTAAAGTCGGCCCCCTATGTGGATCGACACGCACTGCCATCTGGATGCCCCAGAATTTAAAGAAAATCATGCGCTAGCGCATGATCTACGTGCGCAAGCAGCTATTAAAAATGTAGCGTTATGTGTTTTGCAGGGCGTGCTGGCCGCCAACTTTGACACCGTGCGCCGGCTGGCCCACCAAACGGGCGATGCCTACGCGCTGGGCATCCACCCGCTGTTTGTGGCCCGCGCCCAAGATGGCGACCTGGACCTGCTGGATACCGCCCTGACCACCCACCGCGACGACCCGCGCCTGGTAGCCGTGGGCGAGATCGGGCTGGACTACTTTGTGCCCGCGCTGCAAGAGCCCACCCTGCTGGCACGCCAACAATTCTTTTACCGCGCCCAACTCAAGCTGGCCAAAAAGCACGGCCTGCCGGTGATCTTGCACGTACGCCGCAGCGCCGACCATGTGCTGAAACACCTGCGCGCCGTGGCCGGGCCGGGCGGGCGCTGGCTGGGCATTGCCCATGCTTTCAACGGCAGCCCGCAGCAGGCGCAAGCTTGCATAGCCATCGGGCTCAAGCTCGGCTTTGGCGGTGCCATGACTTTCGAGGCCGCGAACCAGTTGCGCCGCCTGGCTGCCAGCCTGCCGCTCGATTCCCTGGTGCTGGAAACCGACGCACCTGATATTCCGCCCCAGTGGCTGTACACCACCACCGCCCAGCGCGCGGCGGGCCAGCCGCAGGGCATCAACTCACCGCTGGAGTTGCCGCGCATTGGCGCAGTGCTGGCCGGGCTGCGTGGGCTGCCGGTGGACGCGATTGAAGCTGCCACCACCGCCAACGCGCTGGCCGCCTTGCCGCGTTTGCGGGCCTTGTTGCCATGATCCCGCTCACCCCGCTCACCCGGCTGTTTGGTTTGCCGCCGCTCGTGTCGGCCAATACCCGGCTGCTGGTGCTGGGCAGTTTTCCGGGGGCAGCCTCGCTGGCGGCGCAGCAGTACTACGGTCATAAGCAAAACCAGTTTTGGCGGATTTTGCAAGCTATTTATGCCTCTGGCGCAGATGCTATCTACACTAGTAGCTATGAAAAACGTAGCGAATGGATGCTGTCGCACGGCGTGGGCCTGTGGGACGTGTACGCCAGTTGCGAGCGCCAGGGCAGCTTGGACAGCCAGATCCGCAATGCCGAGGTGAATGACTTCGCGGCCCTGCGCCAGCGCTGCCCGCAGCTGCGGGCCGTCGCGCACAATGGGGCCGAGAGTTTTCGCCACACCGCCCGGCTGGAAAATCTGGGCCTGCCTACCGTGCGCCTGCCATCCACCAGCCCCGCCAATGCCAGCTGGAGCTTTGAGCGCAAGCTGGCCGCGTGGCGGGATGTATTTGAACAATTTGGACTGATTGAAATTAATGGCCCGTAAATCTGTTGCAAGCGCAACCTCCGCCCTGCCTGAAGTCAACTTTTGCGACTACGGCGACGTGCGCACCCTGCACCTGGGCACCGAGTGGGTCCAGGGCTCGATGCTGCTGGACACCCCGTACGAGATCGAGCTGGAATACGTGCAGCGCATGATGGCCTGGCTGCTGTTTGTGCCGCCCAGCAGCGTGGCCAAGCGCCACGCCATGCAGCTCGGCCTGGGCGCAGCGGCGCTGACCAAGTTTTGCCGCAAGAAGCTGCGCATGAACACCACGGCGGTGGAGCTGAACCCGCAGGTCGTTTCGGCCTGCCGCTTCTGGTTCAAGCTGCCGCCGGATGACGAGCGCCTGCACATCGTGCTGGGCGACGCGGCCCTGAAAATCCAGAACACCGACTGGGCGGGCACGGTAGACGCACTGCAGGTGGACCTGTACGACGAAGATGCCGCCGCCCCCGTGCTGGACAGCGCCGACTTCTACGCCGACTGCCGCAAGTTGCTCACCGAAGAAGGCTGCATGACCGTCAATCTTTTTGGCGAATCCAGCAGCTACCCGGCTAGTGTGGAGAAGATCACCGCTGCCTTTGGGGCCGATGCGGTGTGGGCCTTCAAACCCACGCGCGAGGGCAACACCGTGGTGCTGGCCCAGCGCAACCCCACCCGGCCCACACGCGAGGCGCTGGTGGAACGCGCCGATGTGATCCAGACCCGCTGGGGCCTGCCTGCCGCCAAGTGGCTGAAAGTATTTAAACCCGTTGTGGCCTGAACCCACCATGAAAACCACCCTCCACCCAGCCTACCAAGGCCCCGTCACCTGGCGTCTGCTGGTCGGCTGGTTGGCTGAAGACGGCGTGATCGCCCCCAGCGAGCAGCAGCGCACCATCGCCCGCTGCTCGCAGGCCGAAAGCGCCCAGCCCGCCCTGGTGCGGCTGGCCAGCGTGGCCATGCTGCGCGCCCGCGATGGCAAGCCGCTGGACATGGAGCTGCTGACCCAGTGGCTGGCCGGACGCGCCGGGCTGCAGTATTTGCGCATTGACCCGCTCAAGGTGGAAGTGGGCAAGGTGGCCGACACCATGAGCGCGGTGTACGCTGAGCGCCACAAGGTGCTGCCGGTACAGGTCACCACGGCAGAGGTGGTGGTGGCGACCAGCGAGCCGTTCATCACCGATTGGGTGTCCGAGGTAGAGCGCCAGTCGCGCCGCACTGTGCGCCGGGTGGTGGCCAGCCCGCTGGAAATCCACAAGTTCACGGCAGAGTTCTACGCCCTGGCCAAGTCGGTCAAGGCGGTGCAAAAAGCCGGTGGCAATATCGGCGCGGGCAGCTTCGAGCAACTGGTGGAGCTGGGCAAAACCGCCAAGCAACTCGATGCCAACGACCAGGGCGTCGTGCAGGTGGTGGACTGGCTGTGGCAGTACGCCTTCAACCAGCGCGCCAGCGACATCCACTTGGAGCCACGCCGCGAGCAGGGTGTGATCCGCTTCCGCATCGACGGCGTGCTGCACCCGGTCTACCAAATGCCCATGACCGTGATGAACGCCATGGTGGCCCGCATCAAGCTGCTGGGCCGCATGGACGTGGTGGAAAAGCGCCGCCCGCTGGACGGCCGCATCAAAACCCGCAATCCGCGCGGCGACGAGGTGGAAATGCGCCTGTCCACCCTGCCCACGGCCTTTGGCGAGAAGATGGTGATGCGGATTTTTGACCCCGATACCGCCGTGAAAGACCTGGACGCCCTGGGCTTCACCCCGCACGACGCACAGCGCTGGGAGGCGCTGGTCAAGCGCCCGCACGGCATTATTTTGGTGACCGGCCCCACCGGCTCGGGCAAGACCACCACGCTGTATTCCACCCTGAAACGCGTGGCCACCGAAGAGGTGAACGTCAGCACGGTGGAAGACCCGATCGAAATGATCGAACCCAGCTTCAACCAGACCCAGGTGCAGCCGCAGCTCGACTTTGGCTTCACCGAAGGCCTGCGCGCCCTGATGCGGCAAGACCCGGACATCATCATGGTGGGCGAAATCCGCGACCTGGCCACGGCGGAAATGGCTATCCAGGCGGCGCTCACCGGCCACCTGGTGTTCTCTACCTTGCACACCAACGACGCGCCCTCGGCCCTCACGCGGCTGATGGAGCTGGGCGTGCCCGCCTACCTGCTGAACGCCACCGTGCTGGGCGTGTTGGCCCAGCGCCTGGTGCGCACCTTGTGCAAGTCCTGTCGCGCCCCCGACGAGGCCCTGGCCCGCGACACCCTGGCCACCGCCATCAAGCCCTGGAAGATCAACGCCGGCTACACGCCCTACAAGCCGGTGGGCTGCGTGGACTGCCGCATGACCGGCTTTTTAGGCCGCATGGGCGTGTACGAGTTGCTCACCGTGTCCGAAGCTTTCAAGGGCCTAGTCAACCAGAGCCCCAGCATCGACGCGCTGCGCCGCCAAGCGGTGGCCGACGGCATGCGCCCGCTGCGCCTAGCCGGAGCGCTGCGCGTGGCCGAGGGCCTGACCACGCTGGACGAAGTGCTGTCCACCACGCCGCCGCTGGAATAAGGCCGTTACACGGTCGGTGCCGCTTCCCGTAGCCGGACGAAGCGCTGTTCGACCAGTTCCGTGCCCCATTGGCTGCCAGGCTGCTCTTGCGCCAGCACAAAGCCCTCGCTTTCATACAGGCGGCGGGCGGCATCCAGCCCCTGGAATGTCCACAGGTGGACCGCCGCCCGCCCCTGTTGGTCGCAAAACGCCAGGGCCTGCTGCAATAGCGCGCGGCCCACACCCGACCCCCGCTGGCTGTCGTCCACGATGAACCAGCGCAGGTGGGCGATCTCGCCACCCAGGTCTTCGCCGTCAATGGCAATCGATCCGACGGTGCGACCGGCCTGCACGGCGGTCCACAGCGCGTTGTGAGGGCAGTCCAACCGGGCGGTGAATTCGGCCATGCCGGTGGCGACCTGGCTCTCAAAGAACTGGCCGAAACCGAAGTTGTGGGCGTAGTAGTCGGCATGCATCTGCGCCACCCGTCCAATCACGCCGGGCTGGTATCCGCGTGCAATGCGGGTCTGCTCCGCAGTGCTGGCCACCGGGCCCAGGCGCAGGGCTTCCAGCGCCTGGGCGTAGGCGACCAGCCCATCGCGCACCACGCTGTGTTGCGCTTTGGCCAATGGGGCCAGGGCGGCGGCCACCTGCTGCCTGCCAAAAGCCTCTACCGCCGCCCATGTGCGTTGGCCTTGCGGGGTCAGGGTGAGCGTCTTGGCGCGGCCGTCGGCCCCGCTGGCACTTTCTTGCACCTCATCTGCCTCTACCAGCTTGCGCACCATGCGGCTGACGCTGGATTTGTCGAGGTTCAGGATGTCGGCCAACTGGGCAGCCGTCAGCGACTGCTGTCGGCCGATTTCCAGAATCGCGTGGACCGCCGACGGTGGGTAATCTGTGGCTGCCAGTGTCGATTGCATGAAGCCGAGTTCGCGCACCATCTTGCGCGAAGCGCTGCGCACCGAATCGACCAGGGAAGGGGCTATGCCAGGCATGTGGGGGCGGCCTAAAAAGGTTGCATCATACAACTAGGCGCCGTGCGTGCACCATGGGCTCCACGCCATGTGGGTGCGCCACCAGGGCTGCATGGGCCGCGCGGTGCGGGCCATTGCTGCGGCGTATCGCGGTGGACTGCAGGTTTTTTAGCCTTCAACATAAAATAAGGCTCCAGCGCTTATTCCATCTGCACCAGTGGCTACAAAAAATAGAGCATCCGGCCTTCTGCTGGCCCTCGTGGGTTCGATTGCCTTCAGCGGCAAAGCCATCATCGTCAAGCTCGCCTACCGCTACGGGGTCGATGCCGTCACGCTCATCATGTACCGCATGCTGTTTGCGCTGCCCATCTTTGCCACCATGGCCTGGTGGTCCAGCCGCGGCAAACCGCCGCTGACGCGCAAGGACTGGTGGGGCGTGCTGGGCCTGGGCTTTACCGGCTATTACCTGGCCAGCTTTCTGGACTTTGCCGGGCTGGGCTACATCAGCGCCTCGCTGGAGCGGCTCATCCTGTACCTGAACCCTACCATCGTCGTTGCCATGGGCTGGGTGCTGTACCGCAAGCCCATCACCCGCATCCAGGCCCTGGGCATGGCCGTGTGCTACGCCGGTGTGGTGCTGGTGTTTGGCCACGAGATCAACATCCAGGGCGCGAACGCGAGCCTGGGTGCCGTGCTGGTGTTTGGCAGCGCCATCAGCTACGCCATCTACCTGGTCTACAGCGGCCAGATGGTGCAGCGCCTGGGCTCCATCCGGCTGGTGGGCCTGGCGACCACTGTGGCTTGTCTGTGCTGCCTGCTGCAGTTTGTGCTGGTGCGGCCGATGTCGGCGGCCATCGTGGCACCCGAAGTTATCTGGCTGTCGGTGCTGAACGCCACGGCCTGCACCGCCGCCCCGGTGCTGATGGTGATGATGGCCATCGAACGCCTGGGCGCTGGCCTGGCCGCGCAGGTGGGCATGGTGGGGCCGCTGTCCACCATTCTGATGGGCGTGGTGATCTTGGGTGAGCCGTTTACCGGCTGGGTGGCCGCAGGCACGGTGCTGGTGGTGGCCGGAATTTATGTATTTACCCGCAGCGGGCGCTGAATCTTCACATACGCAAAGGAAAAATCATGGACTTAGGAATCGCAGGCCGCTGGGCCTTGGTGTGCGGGGCCAGCAAGGGCCTGGGGCTGGGTTGCGCGCAGGCGCTGGTGCGCGAGGGGGTGAACGTGCTCATCGTGGCGCGCGGTGCGGAGGTACTGGAGGCAGCTGCTATGCAATTAATAGCTGATAGTGCAGGTAGCACCTACGCTAGCGTGCTATTTTGTGCTGCAGATATCACCACGCCAGAAGGCCGGGCCGCCGTGTTCGCCATCCGCTCTGACTTTGACATTGTGGTCACCAACGCGGGCGGTCCGCCCACGGGCGACTTCCGCAGTTGGGACCGCGACACCTGGATCAAGGCGGTGGATGCCAACATGCTGACCCCCATCGAACTGATCAAGGCCACGGTGGACGGCATGGCGGCGCGGGGCTTTGGGCGCATCGTCAACATCACCAGCAGCGCGGTGAAGTCGCCCATCGACGTGCTGGGCCTGAGCAACGGTGCGCGCAGCGGCCTGACGGGATTTGTGGCCGGTGTGGCGCGCAGCCCGCTGGCGGCGCAGGGCGTGACTATCAACAATCTGCTGCCGGGCTCGTTCGACACCGACCGCCTGCGCGGCAATATGCAGGGCGCGGCCACTAAGTCCGGCCAAAGCGTGGAGGCACTGGCCGATGTGCGTCGCCAGGACATTCCGGCCCAGCGCTTTGGCACGCCGGAGGAATTTGGGGCCATCTGCGCGTTTTTGTGCAGCACGCATGCGGGCTACATCACCGGCCAGAACGTGTTGGCCGATGGTGGGGCGTATCCGGGGACGTTTTAAGCCGCCTGCAGTGCTTCCAGGGCCTGGGTTACCTCGTCCAAGGTGACGCCGTCGGCCGGCTGCAGCGTGCCCAAGGCGGCAATGCCTTCGGTCTGCAACTGGCGGACCGCCGTGCCCGCATCCTTGGGGGCATCGAAACCGGCGCTCAGCAATAGCAAGCGCCCGTGGGCATCGACCAGCTTGAAATGGAATTTGCCGTCCGCTTCGCGGTACTGCTTGAAGCTGGGCAGTGCGGCCTTGGCGGCCTTGGTCGATTTTTGCGTGGCCTGGGCGTTCAGGTCGCGCAGGCCGACGGCGTGGCGCAGCTTGGCGATGAACGGGGTGGCGGTCTGGCGGGCCTTGAGGGCTCCGGCGCGCAGAATGGTTTCCACCTCACCGGGGTTGTCCATGTAGCGCTGGTAGGCCTCGCGCATGGGTGCGACTTCGCAGTCGATGCGCTCAAACAGGGTTTGTTTGGCATCGCCCCAGGCAATGCCGTCGGCATAGGCTTGGCGCAACTGGGCGGTTTCCTCTTCGCTGGCAAAGGCTTGGTAGATCTGGAACAGGGCCGAGCCCTCGGTGTCCTTGGGTTCACCGGGGGCGCGCGAGTCGGTGACGATGCCCGCAATCAGCTTGCGCAGCTCGGCCTTGGGTGCGAACAGCGGAATTGTGTTGTCGTAGCTCTTGCTCATCTTGCGGCCATCCAGGCCGGGCAGGGTGGCCACGGACTCTTCGATCAGCGCCTCGGGCAGTACGAAGTGATCGCCGTAGCTGTGGTTGAAGCGCTGGGCGATGTCGCGCGCCATCTCGATGTGCTGGATCTGGTCGCGGCCCACCGGTACTTTGTGGGCGTTGAACATCACAATGTCGGCGGCCATCAGCACCGGGTACATAAACAGCCCGGCGTTGATCTCGGCATCCGGGTCGGCCTGGGCGGCAACGTTCTTGTCCACCGAGGCCTTGTAGGCATGGGCGCGGTTGAGCAGGCCCTTGGCCGTCATGCAGGTCAGCAGCCAGGTGAGCTCGGGGATTTCAGGGATGTCGGACTGGCGGTAGAAGGCCACGCGGCTCGGGTCCAGCCCGGCGGCCAGCCAGCTGGCGGCAATCTCCAGCGTGGAGCGCTGGATGCGCGCCGGGTCGTCGATCTTGATCAGCGCGTGGTAGTCGGCCAGGAAGTAGAAGCTCTCGACCCCGGGAGCCAGGCTGGCGCGCACCGAGGGGCGGATGGAGCCCACGTAGTTGCCCAAATGGGGGGTGCCGGAGGTGGTGATGCCGGTGAGGACGCGGGAAGTCGCACGGGAGGTGGTCATAAAAATCAGCGGATCAAAAAGTTCAACGGGCTCAGCAAGATGTCCAGCAGGCCAAAGGTCAGGCCCATCACCGGTTGCATCCATAGCGTGCTGACGATGCCGGAAATCACCAGGGCCATGACGATGAAAAAGCCCCAGGGCTCCACCCGCGACACCAGCACGGCCTGGCGGTAGGGCAGCAGCCCCACCAGAATGCGGCCCCCGTCCAGCGGCGGCAGCGGGAACAGGTTGAAAGCAAACATTACCACGTTGACCAGCATGCCAGCCTTGCACATCTTCAGGAAGAACGGCTCGGTGGTGCCGGTAGCCACCAGCACATACATCAGCACGCCCCACAAAAAGGCCTGGATCAGGTTGGCACCTGGACCCGCCAGGGCCACCCACACCATGTCGCGTTTGGGGTTGCGCAGGTTGCCAAAGTTGACCGGCACCGGCTTGGCATAGCCAAACAAAAAGGTGCCCGAGGTGGCGAAGTAAAGGATCAGCGGCATCAGGATGGTGCCGACAGGGTCGATGTGCTTCATCGGGTTAAGCGTGATGCGGCCCATTCGCGCGGCGGTGTTGTCGCCAAAGTAATGGGCCACATAGCCGTGTGCGGCTTCGTGCACCGTGATGGCAAACAGCACGGGCAGGGCATAGACCATGACGGTCTGGATCAGGTTGGCAATATCCACGGGGGAGGTGTCTCGGTAAAAAGTTTAAAGGCCTATTGAGGCCAAGTCGCCCCGGCCTTGGCGCACCAGCACCGGGTCGCCGCCGTTGCCCATCTCGGTCAGGTCGATCACGGTGGTGGGCTCCAGCGGGCAGGCCCCGGCATCCAGCACGGCGGCAATCTGGTGCTCGAACATATCGCGGATGGCGTGTGCGTCGTTCAGTGGCTCGGTCTCGCCCGGCGGAATCAGCGTGGTGGCCAGCAGCGGGCCGCCGTGCAGTTCCAGCAGGGCTTGCAGGGTCTTGTGGTCGGGCACGCGCAGGCCGATGGTCTTGCGCGACGGGTGGCTCAGGCGGCGCGGCACTTCCTTGCTGGCTTCCAGAATGAAGGTGTAGGGGCCGGGCGTGGCGGCCTTGAGCAGGCGGTACTGCTTGTTGTCTACCCGCGCGTAGTTGGCCAGCTCGCTGAGGTCGCGGCACAGCAGGGTCAGGTGGTGCTTGTCGTCCACGCCCCGGGTGCGGCGCAGCAGGTCGGCGGCGGCCTTGTCATCCAGGTGGCACACCAGGGCGTAGCTGGAGTCGGTAGGCACCGCCACCAGCTTGCCCTGGCCTAGCAGAGCCACGGTTTGTTTGAGCAGGCGGACCTGCGGGTTGTCGGGGTGGATTTCGAAGTGCTGGGCCATATCGTTGTGATTTTAAGATTCGGTGGGTTGCACGGTAATGCGGCTTTCCCGCACGGTCAGCCAGGCTCCGGCAGCACCGCAAATGGCCACCAGGATGATGCCCAGTGTGGCCCACAGGTCAGGCACGTGGTCGAACACCAGCCAGCCGCCCAGCATGGCAAAGCCAATCTGCCCGTACAAAAATGGCATCAGCGTGGCCGCCGGGGTGCGGGCATAGGCCAGGATCAGCAGCAAATGGCCGACGCTGGCCATCACCCCCATGACCACCATGCCCATCCACAAATGCCAGTCGGTGATGGTTTCCCAAACGAAGGGCACAGCCAGCGAGGCCACCACGGTACCAATCCAGCCGGTGTAGAAATGCATGGTCAAGGGGTCTTCGGTGCGGGCGAGCCGACTGGTCAGCACCTGGAACCAGGCGTTGCAGGCCACCACGGCCAGAGGCAGCAGCATGGCCCAGGCAAAGGTGTCGCCGCCGGGCCTGATGATGACCAGCGTGCCCATAAAGCCGCCTGCTACCAGCAGCCAGCGCAAGCCCGACACGCGTTCGCCCAGCACGGCCGCCACCAGGGTGATGACCAGTGGCGTGATCATCACAATCGCGGTGAATTCCCCCACTGGCATGAACTTGAGGCTGAAAAATGCAAACAGGCTGGTCAACAGCAGCAGTACGCCACGCAGGCACTGGAATTTGGGATGCGCGGTGCGCAGTAAAGCCTTCCCGCGTACCGGCAGCATGGTGACCGTAGTTACCACCGCCTGGAAGGCGTAGCGGAACCACAGAGCCATTAGCAGGGGCACGCTGACGGTGGTCCATTTGGTGGTGGTGTCCAGCACGGCAAAGCACGCTACCGCCACCGTCACCAGCGCAATGCCGGCTAGCGCAGAGCGGGGGCGGTTCACTGGATGCGGTCCGCCAGCAGCTCCCACACCGGTGTGAGGTCTTTTGGCAGGTAGGGCAGGGTGCCCAGATCGGTGTGGCTCTCAAGGGGGCTGTGGAAGTCGCTGCCGCGCGAGGCGGCCAGGCCAAATTCACGCGCTACGTCGGCGTATTCGGTGTATTCGGCCACCGTGTGGCTGCCGGTGACCACCTCTACACCGCGCCCGCCGTGCGCCTTGAATTCGCTGAACAGGGCGTACTCTTCGTTGGCGGTAAATTTATAGCGGCCGGGGTGGGCGATCACGGCGATGCCGCCGGTTTGGGTGATCCAGCCCACGGCATCCTTGAGCGCTGCCCAGCGGTGCGGCACGTAGCCGGGCTTGCCTTCGGTGAGGTATTTGCGAAACACCTCGTAAGTGTCGGTACAGGCACCGGATTCGACCAGAAAGCGGGCGAAATGAGTGCGCGAGATCAGCTCGGGGTTGCCTACAAACTTGAGTGCGCCCTCGTAGGCGTTGGGAATGCCAACCGCTGCCAAGCCTGCTGCCATTTCCATCGCACGCTGTCCCCGGCCCCCGCGGGTGGCTTCCAGGCCTTGGCGCATCGGCGGGTTGTTGGCATCAAAGCCCAGGCCGACGATGTGCACGGTTTCATTGGCAAACGTCACTGAAATCTCGGCTCCGGTCAGGTATTTCATGCCGTGTGCTTTGGCGGCCGCAGCGGCACGCTGCTGGCCGCCCACCTCGTCGTGGTCGGTCAAGGCCCATAGCTCGACGCCGTTGGCGCTGGCGCGGGCTGCGAGTTGTTCGGGGGTGAGTGTGCCGTCGGATACGACCGAGTGGCAATGGAGATCGGCGTTGAGTATGGAGGTCACGGGTTGATTTTAGGCGGTATGGGTTTTCCCTGCCCCCGACATCGGCAATCGGCTGGCAATAAAAAACCCGCCGGATTAGGGCGGGTTTTTGTTGGACACAAAGACCAGTCTGAATTACTTCAGCTTGATTTCTTTGTAGTCCACATGCTTACGAGCTTTGGGATCAAACTTGCTGATCAACATTTTCTCGGGCATGGTTTTCTTGTTTTTGGTCGTGGTGTAGAAGTGCCCCGTACCCGCTGTAGATTCCAGCTTGATTTTTTCGCGTCCGCCTTTGGTTGCCATGATTCAGCTCCTTATGCTTGGCCACGTGCGCGCAAATCGGCGAGCACAGAGTCGATACCGTTTTTGTCGATCAAACGCAGACCGGCGTTGGAGATGCGCAAGCGAATCCAACGGTTTTCTGTTTCGACCCAGAAGCGGCGGTATTGCAGGTTCGGCAGGAACCGACGTTTGGTTTTGTTGTTGGCGTGGGAGACATTGTTCCCCGTCATCGGGCCTTTGCCCGTTACTTCGCATACGCGTGCCATGAGGACACTCCAATCAGAGCCGGGGCAGCAGACAAGCTATCCCAGCCAATTAACGGCAAATGCCGCACCTCGCCATCCATGAAGGTGGCGGTAAAAGTAATTTACCTTGTCTTGCAAGACCTTGGAAGAGGTCGCAAAATTCAGTAAAGTCTGTGATTATAGCCTTGTCAGAGAAAAGCCTCCTTGACATGCTTTCAGGCATGAAAAAGCCCACTACTTTTGACAGCAGCGGGCTTTTTTTGTATGTGGTGCCGGAGAGATGCTTTTATGCACCATACATCCAAGCGCAAGATGTTGATTTTAAACGGACTTGCTGTGTGGCTGGGTTGAAGTTACCACGCAGTCTACCACTCCCGTATTTTCTTCACAAAAATGTCTGGGGTCTATGTATATGTTCGTTCTGCGGTCTTCCCCCCGTGCCCCCCCCCCCCTCGGTTCTCATTGATGCCCTGTGTATAGAGGCCGGGCAAGCGTTTCTGTCCATCGTGCCTTAGTCTCGCTTGTCTGCGCGCACCCTAAAAGTGTTCAAGGTCGTTTGCATTCTCAATAGTTTCGTTTTCCTGTCGTCGGTCATCGTTTGCAATGGAAGCACGGTGAGCGCATCGAACATCAATGAGGCTGCGGTTAGACAATATTCAGGTGCCAACCGCCTTGGAATATTAGGGCGCAGGCGTGGTGAGTCAGTGTTGAGCCCATCGAAGTAGTCGCAAGTGCCTGCTGAACCGCCGTGCGAATGTCTGCACAATAAACGATAGATGGTGACGTAGTTGCCTTTTGATTTCGCCAGCCCCGCCCAGTTGTGTGCCACGAACTTAGTTCCTGCATTCAGGTTAGCCATCTCGGCATCAAGAAAGTCATCAGTCAGCAGATCATCGCGTTCATCCGGCCCTAATTGTTTGAGTCCTTCAAGAGCGTTGCGGCCTTCGGCTTGGCCCTGACTAAAGAGGTCGCTTAATTTGTCCGGGTTATCTGCAATCGCTACGAGCACATACCAAAGCTCTATGAGGACGCGCAGCAAGGCCCCAGCGGGGTCTATGAGTCCGCCGGCTGCCGTGCTTTCAATGCCTTGAGAAAACCGCAGCATTCTCCAGCGGTGAGCTAGAAGAAACTGGTCCCTGTCAGTTAGTCCAATTTGCGGCCCTCCTAGGACACTCTCTGCAAAGCGGTTCAGCTCTGCGATAAATTGGAGAGCGTCTGCCGTGAGGTCCTCAATCTGTTGTGCCCCTGTGAATTGGTTCATCCGTTGATTTTGCACCGCTTGCGGGGAATCCATCTGGAGTACACCCTAACTGCACAGGCGTAATGCCCGTGGATTGTGTTCGTCTGGGGTGGTTTTATAAATTGATTGACACTTTACGTATTGGGTCTTAGAATCTATCTGTACACAACCAACCATACGGACAGATTGACCATGAGCACCAGCACCCCCAGCACAGCGCCAGCAGCCCCCAAGGGCCAAACTGTAGGCTATGTCCGCGTTAGCAGTGTTGACCAGAACACCGCCCGCCAACTGGATGGCATCCACACCAATAAGACCTTCACCGACAAGGCCAGCGGGAAGGACACCCAGCGGCCACAGTTGCAGGCCATGCTTGAGTTCGTCCGTGCAGGTGATACGGTGCTAGTTCACAGCATGGACCGCTTGGCCCGGTCTTTGGGTGACCTTGAGGGTATCGTGAAGGGACTCACGGCCAAAGGCGTGGCGGTCAATTTCGTCACCCAGAATATGACGTTCACCGGGGATGATTCGCCTATGAATACGCTGCTGCTGCAACTGCTAGGGGCCGTGGGGCAGTTTGAGCGCTCCCTGATCCTGGAACGCCAGCGTGAGGGCATCGCCAGTGCCAAGACCAGGGGCGTTTACACGGGCCGCAAGGCTTCGCTGAGCCCTGCGCAGGTGGTGGAGCTGCGGGCGCTGGTGGTGGGAGGAATGCCCAAGGCGCAGGCGGCGGTGAAACTGGGCGTCTCACGGACCACGGTTTATGCGGCCTTGAAGGATTGAGGGCGCGGGGCTGTCTGCACCTGTTTTTTGCGCACCGATGCAGCGGTGAATAGCCCGCCCCGGTTTAATCCATTTTTGGAATCATCTCACTTCGGTAATCATTCCACAAATGAGACGATTCCATATATGGGTGCTTGCTATGTAGCTATGATTTTTGAGTGGTATAGTCCGCCGCACAGGGCGCATTCGGTGCCCTGCAATTCACCTCAAGGGACACCACAGAATGCACAGCGCTACCGACCCCATCACACCAGCCCCCACCACCATTGCACAGCGGGCATGGGACCGCCTCCTAGGCCGCACGGTGCATGTCCTGGATGTACTTGGGGAGGGCGCAGCGGCCATCGTTTCCCGGTTCACGCCGGATGTATGGGGCGTTCATTTTCAGGTTCATCCCCAGCATATGGCGCACACCGATGCATGGGCGGTGAATTCAGGTAGCGACAGGTGCTATTACCTGCACGTCGGGCGGGGGGAGTTCGCATTCTTCCGTGAGGCGCGGCGTGCTGGCTGACCACAGCGCCCAGCGGGGCAATCACCGGCCCCGTGAAGGGCCAAGCAAGGGGCCGTATCGGTCCTTTGGTGTTTCTGGGGGCTGGCAGAGGCCGTGCACGCGGTGCTATCGCCATATGAATCAAAGGCTTGCGTAGGTTTTCTGGATGTTTCCCCCTCCATGCCCCCGACCCTAGCTAGAACAGAAGAAACCGCCAGTGCGCAGTGCAGCCCACCCAACACGGAAGGATATTTGCAGGGGCTCAGGAAGGCTATCCAGAGGCTGCGTGAGCCGACTTATTGGACTTTTGATGCTGGTGTAGCTATGTGCCGGTTAAATCGTTTTCAGTGCTATGAAAAACTGCTGTGAAATTAAAGCCAGATAAGGGCTGGGGCCGTTTTCCTTGCTAAACCCACACCATCGCTAAAACAAAGAGCCAAAAGCCGGGTATTTCGCCCGGCGGTTTCTGCCGTTTTATCACCCGTCTCCGCTGCACTTCCGCAGCACTTACCAACCCCGAAAGATTGAATCAATGAAAACCACCAAAGCCACAGCCACGCCCGCACCTCAAGCCCCCGCAATGCCGGACGTGTGGTTAGACCCCCGCCAAGTTAAAGCACTTCGCGCATCCATCACACCGGAAACCTTGCAGGAGCTGGTGGACTACCAGGAGGAAATATGGGGCGTGCTCTGTATCTCGCACGGCCTTGAGCTACGCGGGGCCTTTGAATCTGGCGAAACAGCCCCCGTTGATGCCCTCGTGCGGATGCTTATCGCCGACTCCCGGGGCATCCGAGAGGCTGCGCTCAATGCCACCGATGAGGCACAACGGGCGGCGATGCGGGCGAACTACGACATTCAGAATGACCCGCTATGGAAGTTGGATTCCACGGGTATCACGGCATTCAAAGCATGAGCGCCGCCACGAGCCCCCACCCAGAAAAGGCGGTCTTCCGCAATCTGGCCCTCCCGGTCTCGGTCTTTGACTACATCAAGGACACCCAGCGCGGCCAAGAGGCCCGCCACGGAGACCGTCTGAGCATTTCGCAGGTGGTCAGCCAGATCATCCGCGAACACCAAACCCATTCAACCCCTGAGCGGTCAATCCGCAGTGAAGCACAAAACAATGTTCCAGCTCTCTTTATCTCTCGCTGAATCCTCAGCCGTCCCGGCCCTGCACTTCATCCGTGAAGGACAGGCACACGCCCTGCGCACATCCATAGGCCCCGATGGGCAACATTGGTTTGTGGTCAAAGATGCCTGCGCGGCGCTGGGCTTGTCCAATGCCTACCGCTCCCTGCTTGCGCTGAGCCCCGAGGAAAAGGGTTCTACACAATTGTCCACCCCCGGAGGTGTGCAGACGTTTGTCACCGTGAACCAGTCAGGGCTATATGCAATGGCCCTGCAAAGCCGCAAGCCTGCCGCCGTTGAGTTCCGCAAGTGGGTTACGGGGCATGTGCTCCCAGCCATCCAGCGTGATGGCGTGTATGTCCGAGGGGAGGAGAGGCTACTGCAGGCGACCTCTCCCGAGGAGGCGCAGGCACAGGCGCAGGTGCTGGCCGAGGTGGCCGCGCAGGGCTTGGCGGCAAAGTATGAGCGCACCCGCGAAGATACCCTTGAGGAGCGAGATGGGCAGCGCAGTGCGTGGAAGATCATGAGCAGGAACCGCAAGCCTCACAAGAAACCGAAAGCCACCAGCCGGGCCGCTTCCAAGAAGGCGGGCACACGATGAAGCCCGGCAAAGCCCCCCAGCCCGTGGCCCTCAAGGCCCCCGAATGGGCCGAGGAGTGGATTCCCTTTGCGGCCATTCAGCAGGTCCACGGGCTGCAGGTTCGGCACAGACTTAACGAGGGGGCAATCAAGCGCTACCAGGACCAGACGCGGGCCGGGAGTCTGCCGCCCCCTATCAAGATTGGACGGACCCCCACGGGCGCTCTGTTCTTGGTCGATGGGTGGCATCGCATGGAAGCCGGGGCACTGCAAACGGTCGATGAGCTGAACGGGCGGGAGGTCTTGGCCCTGGTGGCGGACCTGTCAGAGCGGGAGGTCCGATGGGAGGCCGCGCAGGCCAACATGGGCCACGGCGTGCAACTGAAGCCGAAGGAGTACCGGGAGGTATTCCGGGCGTTCGTGAAGGCGGGCAAGTGCAAGCTCCCCCGTGGGCGGCTGATGAGTTATCGGGAGATTGCCCCGCTCATTGGAAAAGGCCACACCACAATCAGAACCTGGATGATGGCGGACTTCGCAAGCATCGCCGAGCGGATGGGCGGGGATGAAGGCGGAAATGTGAATGCAGAACAGCCCCCGGCTGAGCTTGTCACGCTGGCGGATGAGCAGTGCGCCGAGGCGGTGCAGGCAGCAAAGATGGCCTTGCTGGCACTCCCCGGCTTGTCCCCGCAGCAACGGCACAAGGTTGCGGAGCACCTGCGGGAGGTCTTGCAGGAGGCGGAGCGCCTGGGCATGGAGGCCGAGGTAAGCGCGTTCTGATGGCGTGAGTCTCAAGGCCCCAGTTCGGGGCACAACAGGGCCGCAGTCGGCGCGCCACAGGGGCAACTTGAGGGGGCCGACTGGGCTACTGTTCAAAATGAACAGGTGCAGTGAACAGGAGAGGGCTTAAGTTGTTGTCAGCATTGGACTTTTTGACGCTTTTCGTCGGGTTTTTGAAAACGGCACGCCGAACCCCCTGGAGTCCTCACGGCGGGGGTAGTGCGACCTTATCCAGCCACCCCGCAAGCGCCTTGAGGCCGTGCCCGTTGCCGTAGGTGTCGCCCACATCCTGCGCAGCGTGGCCGTCGATGGCATAGCGGATTTCCTTGGAGCAGCTCACATCCCGCAGCCTATCGGCCATCGTGTGGCGCAGTTCGTGGATAACATGGTCTATGCCCCTGCGCCGTATCCAGCTAACGAGCGTGGCCGATGCGGAAGTGGCGTTGCACTCTGTGGCGGTTGTGTACTGCGGAAAGGCGAACCGCTGACCCGGTGCTACGGTGGCAACTACGCGTTGTGCGCCCCACAGAGCCGCACCCACGAGGGGCACTTTGCGGGCGGAGGCTTTGTTCTTGAGGCTGCGCCACGGGTGCGGCTTGATGTCGATGTACGGTGTGGGCGTGTCAATGTGAATATCCGCCAGGGCCATGCCCGTGAGTTCCGCAAGTCGCGCCCCGGTGTCAGCGCAAAGGGCTATCAACCAGCGGGCGGAATCGTCTTTCTTGACGCACTCAGCGTAGAGCTTGGACAGGTCCGCAGCGGAATACGGGTTGCGTTCTTCTCTGTCGTCGCCTTCACCTGCGATGGCGATGTTCTCGAACGGGTTTGCTTGCTGTGGGTCTTTCTCAATTCGCCACGTGGTGAGCACCGCACGCATAGCGCCCATCAATCGGCGCACGGTGGTTGTTTTGCTCCCTCCTGCCAATGCCTTTTCAATGTAGCTGCGCACATCGTCGCGGGAGAGGTCTTTTACAGCCTTGTCCCCGGTCACCGCCAAGAGAGCCGCCCATGCCCTGCGCTGGTAAGTGGTGAATTTGAGATCATCCCGCTTTTTGTGGATGCGTAGATGCAACTCCAACGCCTCAGACAAGATAGGCGGCAATGTATGGGCATGCAACAGCTTGAGGGCCGCAAGCTCCAAAGGTGGCAAGACTTCCGCAGGCGTTAATTCTTGGTATGCCGCATCGTCCAAGCCCAGAGCGATAGCATGGGCGTGGGCTTTGTCTTCCAGTGCCCCCAGGAAGTGTTCCGCCTCAATTGATGCCGCTGCATCCGCTGTGCCTGGAATGACCCCGAAGGTCTGTAGGAGGGCTGCAGCGTGGACCCTGAGGGCCTGCGGGGAGGACTCAGGCGCAGCCAGCAAGCCAGACCATTCCGCCTCGAACTCCTTGTTCAGGGCTGCAACCCGCCGGGCGGCTGTGGGAATGTCCACGGGGCCGAGGTTGATTTTTATCAGGCTGGACGTATAGCGGCCCCGCAAGGCCCGTGGAATGGCCCGCTGGTAATAGATGGAATCACCGCGCTGGTACGTGTTCTTTATTGTCACTAGGAGGGGGCCAAAAGCCTTGAACATGGGCGGTATGCCGTGGAGTTACCACGGAAATTACCACACAGAAGACCCTAGGTGTCCCGCAAACCCAGCATTGACGCGGGCTGCGGGACTTTTGGATGGTGCCGGAGAGATGAATCGAACATCCGACCTTCTCATTACGAATGAGCTGCTCTACCAACTGAGCTACACCGGCACATAAGCCTTCAATTATAGCTTGTCGAAATAGGCCACTGCCTGGGCGACTTCATTTTTGGACCCCAGCACCACGCTCACGCGCTCATGGAGCTTTTGCGGGACGATGTCGAGGATGCGCTGGGTGCCGGTGCTGGCGGCACCACCGGCCTGTTCGACCAGCCAGCCCATGGGGTTGGCTTCGTACATCAGGCGCAGCTTGCCGGGTTTGCCGGGTTCGCGCTTGTCCCAGGGGTAGAGGAAGATGCCGCCGCGGGTGAGGATGCGGTGCACGTCGGTGACCATGCTGGCGATCCAGCGCATGTTGAAGTCTTTGCCGCGCGGGCCTTCCGTGCCTTGCAGACAGTCGTCGATGTAGCGCTTCACCGGTGTGTCCCAGTGGCGCATATTGCTCATGTTGATGGCAAATTCTTGCGTGTCCACCGGGATCTGGACGTTTTCTTGCGTGAGGAAGAACGAGCCCTGCTCGCGGTCCAGGGTGAACATGGCAACGCCGTTGCCCACCGTCAGCACCAGCGTGGTTTGCGGGCCGTAAAGGCAGTAGCCTGCGGCGACCTGGTTCTTGCCGGGCTGGTAGAAGTCTTGCTCGACCACGGCGGCATCGCCCTTGGGCTTTTTCAGCACGCTGAAGATGGTGCCGATGCTGACGTTCACGTCGATGTTGCTCGAGCCGTCCAGGGGGTCGAACAGCAGCAGGTATTCGCCCTGCGGGTAGCCGTTAGGCACGGCGTAGATTTCTTCCATTTCTTCCGAGGCCATGGCCGCCAGGTGGCCGCCCCATTCGTTGGCTTCGATGAGCACTTCGTTGGCGATGATGTCCAGCTTTTTCTGGATTTCGCCCTGCACGTTTTCCGATTCGGCCGAGCCCAGCACGCCACCGAGCGCGCCCTTGTTGACGGCGTGGCTGATGCCTTTGCAGGCGCGGGCCACGACTTCGATCAGCAGGCGCAGCTGCGACGGGATCAAGCCGTCTACGCGTTGCTGTTCGACCAGGTAGCGGGTGAGAGAGATGTGTTGCGACATGGGGATTATTCCTTCTTGTTAGTCTGCCAGTGCACGGGAAACCACCTCGCGCACGTCGTTGCTGAGGTCGGTTTTGGCGGCCACGCGGCCCAGCGCTTCGCGGGCGGCGGTGCGGTAGGGTTCGGCCAGATTTTTCCAGCGGTCTAGGGCGCGTGCCAGGCGGGCGGCCACCTGGGGGTTGATGCCGTCCAGCTCGATGACGCGCTCACTCCAGAACACATAGCCCGCCGCATCCTTGCGGTGGAAGGCACCCGGGTTGGCGCTGCAGTAGCTAAACACCACGCTGCGGGCGCGGTTCGGGTTGCGCAGGCTGAAATCGGGGTGCTTGAGCAACTGGCGCACGGCGGGCAGGATGTCACCGTTGCGGTCGGTGGCACCGGCTTGCAGGGCAAACCATTTGTCCAGCACCAGCGGCTCGTTCTTAAACAAGGCGTGGAAGCGGGGCAGGGCCTGCGCCGCCAGCGGGTGGCCGCTGGAGACCAGGGCGCTGAGCGCGTTGAAGCGGTCGGTCATATTGCCCGCATCCTTGAAGCGCTGCAGCGATTTACCGGGCCAGACCGTGTCGCCACTGGCTTGCGCCGCCAGGCAGAGCTGGCTCAGGGCCATGCCGGTCAGGGCGCGGCGGCCGCTGGACAGCGGGTCGGGCGAGTAGGCCCCGGTATCGCTGTAGGTGGCGTAGACCCAAGCCCAGTCTTCTGCCAGCGCCTGCGCGAGCTGGCTGCGCATGGCTTCGCGCACTGCGTGGATGCGCTGCGGATCGACCACATCCAACTGCTCGGCCAGGTAGGTTTCCGACGGCAGGGTCAGCACCAGTTCCTTGAAGGCAGCATCCAGATCGGGGTGGCGCAAGACGCTGCGCATGGCCTCGATATAGGCATCGTTTAGAGGGTTTGCGCTGATTGGATCAGCGTGGGCAGCTATTAAAGAAATAGCGGACCGCACGGCCAGGCGCTGCCCGGCTTCCCAGCGGTTGAAGGCATCGGTGTCATGCGCCAGCAGGGTCAGCAGCTGGGTGTCGGTGTAGTCAAACGCCAGCACCACCGGGGCCGAGAAGCCGCGCAAGATGCTGGGCACGGGCTCGGCATCCAGGTTGACGAAGGTCAGCGTTTCTTCGGCCTCCGACATCACGAAGGTGTAGGGCGCGGTGAGTGTGGAGCCGTCGGCGCTGTGCAGGGCGAGCTCGGTGCCGTCTTGCGCCAGCAGGCCCAGGCCGATAGGGATCACGAACGGCTCCTTGGCGGCCTGCCCCAGCGTGGGCGCGCAGCTTTGCGCCAGGGTCAGCGTGTAGCTGCGCGAGGCTGCGTCATACATGCCTGAGGCCTGCACGCGCGGCGTACCGGCCTGGTTGTACCAGCGTTTGAACTGGGGCAGCAGGCGCGCTAGGTCGGACTGTGGATTGGCATCGGCAATCGCCTGGGCGAAATCGTCGCAGGTCACGGCCTGGCCGTCGAAGCGCTCAAAGTACAAGGTCATGCCCTTGGCAAAGCCGTCGCGGCCCACCAGGGTTTGCATCATGCGAACCACCTCGGCACCCTTTTCGTAGATGGTGACGGTGTAGAAGTTGTTGATCTCGATGTAGCTGTCGGGCCGCACCGGGTGGGCCATGGGGCCCGCATCTTCGGGGAACTGGGCGGTGCGCAGCACGCGCACGTCTTCGATGCGCTTGACGGCTTTGGCCGACGGGTCGCGGCACAGGTCCAGGCTGAACTCCTGGTCGCGGAAGACGGTCAGGCCTTCTTTCAGGCTCAGCTGGAACCAGTCGCGGCAGGTGACGCGGTTGCCGCTCCAGTTGTGGAAGTACTCGTGGCCCACCACCGACTCGATATTGGCGAAATCGGTGTCCGTGGCGGTGGCCTGATTCGCCAGCACGTACTTGGTGTTGAAGATGTTCAGGCCCTTGTTTTCCATTGCGCCCATGTTGAAGTCGCTGGTGGCGACGATCATGAAGCGCTCCAGGTCCAGCGGCAGGTTGAAGCGGGCTTCGTCCCAGGCGATGGAAGCCATCAGCGAATGCATGGCGTGTTCGGTCTTGTCCAGGTCGCCAGGGCGCACAAAGACCTGCAGCAGGTGGTCTTTGCCGTTGCGCGCGGTGATGCGCTGCTCGCGGCTCACCAGCTGGCCAGCCACCAGTGCAAACAGGTAGCAGGGCTTGCGGAACGGGTCTTCCCACTTGGCGAAATGGCGGCCATCGTCGAGCAGGCCGTGGTCTACCAGGTTGCCGTTGCTCAGCAGCACCGGGTACTTGGCCTGGTCGGCGCGCAGCACCACGGTGTAGGTGGACATCACGTCCGGGCGGTCCAGGAAGTAGGTGATGCGGCGAAAGCCCTCGGCCTCGCACTGGGTGAAGAAGGTGTCGTTGCTGACAAACAGGCCCATCAGCTTGGTGTTCTTGATGGGCGCGCAGGTGGTGAAAATCTCCAGGTCAAACGCGCCGTCGTCCACGCTGGGCAGGTTCTCCAGCACCAGCTGGCTGCCTTCGATCTTGAAGGAAGCCCCTTGGCCGTTGACCAGCACGCGCGCCAGGTTCAGCTCTTCGCCGTCTAGGCGCAGCGCCTGGGCGGGCACGTCGGGGTTGCGGCGCATGCACATCTTGTTGAGCACGCGGGTTTTGGCAGGGTCCAGGTCAAAGCACAGCTCCACCGTGTCGATCAAGAAAGCAGGCGCGGTGTAGTCGGCCCGGTGGATGGCTGTCGCCTGTCCTTCACGGTACATGGAGGGTCTCCAAAAAATTCGATTGCAAAAGTTCTTCGTAATTGTGCACAGTGGCGATGACGTGCGGCCCGGCCAGCTCCTCGGGCGTGTTGCTGGTGCAGATGGCTACGGCCCGCATCCCGGCCCGGCGTGCAGCTTCTATGCCAAAGGGTGCATCTTCGAACACGATACAGTGCTCTGGCGCAATACCCACGCGCTGTGCAGCTGCTAAAAAGATAGCGGGTGTGGGCTTGCCACTCAAGCCCTCGTCGCCGCGCGCAATCGCATCCGGCGGTGGGTTCATTTGCAAATGGCCCAGTGCGAATTCCACATTGTGGATATCGCCCGCCGTGCCCACGCCCACCTTCAGGCCCCGCGCCCGGGTGGCGGCGTAAAAGGCGGTGAAGCCTTTGACCTCTTGGAAGATCGGCCCAAAGATATCGCGGTAGAGCTGCTCTTTCTCGTGCACCAGCGCCCAGGCGTGTGCCTCGTCCATCTCCGGCTGGTCAAGGATCAGGCGCACGCATTCCAGGCCGGTGCGGCCCGTGGTGCGGCGCATCAGCTCGGCAATGTCCATTTCCAGGCCATGCTTCTGGGCAAAGTCCAGCCAGGTGGACGTGTGGTGCGGCATGGAGTCAATCATGGTGCCGTCCATGTCGAAGAGGATGGCCTTCACTGGCTGCGAGAGAAGAGCTTGCATTACACGCCTTGCTTCAAAGAGGCTTCAATAAAGATGTCCAAATCCCCGTCCAGCACCTTCTGCGTGGCCGAGACTTCGACGTTGGTGCGCAAATCCTTGATGCGGCTGTTGTCCAGCACATAGCTGCGGATCTGGTGGCCCCAGCCTACGTCGGTCTTGGTGTCTTCCAGCTTTTGCTGGGCTTCTTGCTGTTTGCGCAGTTCGAAGTCGTACAGGCGGCTGCGCAGGCGCTTCCAGGCGACGTCGCGGTTGCTGTGCTGGCTGCGGCCATCCTGGCACTGCACCACGATGCCGGTGGGCAAGTGGGTCAGGCGCACGGCCGAATCGGTCTTGTTGATGTGCTGGCCGCCTGCGCCGCTGGCGCGGAAGGTGTCGGTGCGCACATCGCTGGGGTTGATGTCGATCTGGATCGAGTCGTCGATCTCGGGGTAGACAAACACGCTGGCAAAGCTGGTGTGGCGGCCGCCCGACGAGTCGAACGGGCTCTTGCGCACCAGGCGGTGCACGCCGGTCTCGGTGCGCAGCAGGCCGAAGGCGTATTCGCCCTCGATCTTGATGGTCGCGCCCTTGATGCCGGCGGTGTCGCCGTCGGTGATGTCTTCCACCGTGGCGGTGAAGCCCTTGCGCTCGGCGTAGCGCAGGTACTGGCGCAGCAGCATGCTGGCCCAGTCGCAGGCTTCCGTACCACCGGCACCGGCCTGGATGTCCAGGAAGCAGGGCAGGGGGTCGGCCGGGTTGTTGAACATGCGGCGGAATTCGAGGGTTTCGACCTCGACGGCCAGACCGGCGGTGTCCGTTTCGATGGTCAGCAGGCCGTCGTCGTCGCCTTCTTCCTTCGACATTTCGAACAGTTCGGTGTTGTCGGCCAGCTCACGGGTGAGCTTTTCCAGCATCAGCACCACGGCGTCGAGCGACTTTTTTTCCTTGCCTAGTTCCTGGGCTTTTTTCGGGTCGTTCCAGACGCTGGGGTCTTCTAGCGAGGCATTGACGGTGCGCAGGCGTTCGGCTTTGGCATCGACGTCAAAGATACCTCCGTAAATCTTCCGTCCGCACGCTCAGGGTGCTGAGTTGGTTGCCAATGGTGTTGATACGTTCTGCGTCCATGAGATTCTTCCTGAAGTGGGTGCCGGGGGCTAACCGATTATTTTCTCATGCCACGCAGTGCCGTTTTGCGGCTGTGCGCTTCAGGCCAAAAGCCGTGTTCCGCCCAGCCGGAATACCGACACGGTGTGCACCAGTTCGGCCGCCTGGTGCTTCAGGCTGTCGGCGGCAGCCGCGCTTTGCTCGACCAGGGCGGCGTTTTGCTGGGTGGTCTGGTCGATCTGGGTGATTGCTTCGCTGATTTGCTGCACCCCCAGGGTCTGCTCGCGGCTGGCGGCGCTGATGTCGCCCATGATGTCGGTGACGCGGCGGATGGAGGCCACCACTTCCTGCATGGCGGCCCCGCTCTCATCCACCAGCGCCGTGCCCTGGGCCATGCGCTGCACGCTGGTCTGGATCAGGCCTTTGATTTCGCGGGCGGCATCGGCGCTGCGCTGGGCCAGCAGGCGCACCTCGCTGGCCACCACCGCAAAGCCCCGGCCCTGCTCCCCGGCGCGGGCGGCTTCTACGGCGGCGTTCAGCGCCAGGATGTTGGTCTGGAAGGCAATGCCGTCGATCACGCCCACGATGTCGGCGATCTTGCTAGAGGCCTGGGCAATGCCGGTCATGGTGTCGGCCGCGCGGGTAAACACCTCGGAGCCGCGTACGGCCACGCTAGAGGCCTGCAGCGCCAGCTGGTTGGCGTGCTGGGCACCGTCGGTGTTTTGTTGGATGGTGGCGCCCAGTTCTTCCATGCTGGCGGCGGTTTCTTCCAGGGCCGAGGCCTGGGCTTCGGTGCGGGCGCTCAGATCGTGGTTGCCTGCGGCGATCTGGTGGCTGGCGCTGGAGACGCTTTCGGCGCTGGCGCGTACGCTGCCGACCACCTTGGACAGGCTGGTTTGCATGCTATTGAGGGCGTTGAGCAGGTCGGCCAGCTCGTTTTTACCCACCACGGCCTGGGCGGCGGTCAGGTCGCCGCTGGCCACCGACCGGGGCACGCCCAGCGCATGGCCGATGCGGGTGGTGATGGTGCGGCTGAAGCGCCAGCTCGCCAGCATCACGGCCAGGCAGACTAGCAGCATGACGGCCAGGCTGATGCGGGTGGCGCGTTGGCCGGTCTGGGCGGCCAGGTCGGCCACGGCACTGCTGTCAGCGGCGATGGTTTTTTCGGCATCGTCCAGCAGCTTGGCGGGTTCGCGGTCCATGCCTTGCACGGCCTTGTCGCCCACGGTGGGGTCGAAGTCGGCGGCTTTGAAGGCTTCCAGCCCCTTGCGGTAGGCTGCACCCATGGTTTGGTGGGCCTGCGCAAAGCGCTCGACCAGATTGCGCGCTTCGCCCGACGGCAGGGCCTGTTGCAAGGTGCTGGCGGCTTTGGCAATGCTGCTCTCCTGGGTTTCAAACGACTTCCAGTAGCGCGCCAGTGCCTCGGAGTTTTTGCCGCGCAGCAAGACGTTTTTCCATTCCTGCACCTGCACCTTGAAGTCATTGAGCAGGTGGGAAATGGCGCGTTCGTTGGCGTGGCTGGACTGCACCGTGGTCTGGTAGGTGTTGAGCGACTGGTTCAGCTGGTAGATGCCAAACAGCGCGGCACACAGCACCAGCACCATGGCGGCGGCAAACGCCAGGGGAAGTTTGAGACTCAGTTTCATACTTAACCGCTTTGCAGCGCCCGTGTAGCCAAGGTGCTTACATACTGACACAGATCACCGCCAGGCGCTATGCAATCAATTGCTATTTAATTAATAGCTATATGTCAAGGTGGAACATGCGCTAGAGGCCTAAAAAGCTTGCATTATTCGGCTAAAAAATCCTCTACCAACCGGGCCAATGCTGCGGGCTGGTCGTGGTGCAGCATGTGGCCCGCGTCCTGGACCACCGCCACCGTGGCCTGGGGCACCGACTGCAGGCGCTCGTGGTATTCGGCCAGCGTGTAGCCCAGGCCCCAGCGGGCCAGGCTGTCGTCCGAGGCTTCGACCGACAGCGTGGGCGCGGTGATGCGCTGGTACACGGCCACAGCCTCGTCCACGCGGAACAGCTGGGGGTTGCGCAGCTTGTGGGCCGGGTCGCCCAGAATCTGCCAGGGCCGGGTGCCGTCGTTCTGGATGGTAGGGGCCGACCAGTGCTGGGCCAGCCAGTCGGCCTTGTCCTGGGGCAGGCGGGGGTTGGTCTTCATCAGGCGGCGGGCCACGCCGCGCAGGTCGGGGTAGGTTTTCAGGCCCATCTCGCCCTGGTGCAGGCTGTGCAGGCCGTCCATCCATTGGGCGAAGCGGCCCGGTGCCTGGGCGGCCTTGGTGGCGGGCATGCCAAAGCCCTCCAGGTTCACCAAGCGGCGGATGCGCTCGGGGCGCACACCCGCATACAGCATGGCCACGTGGCCGCCCATGCTGTGGCCCACCAGGTCCACGGCCTGGCCGGGTGCGTAGTGGTCCAGCAGAAAGTCCAGGTCGGCCAGGTAGTCGGGAAACCAGAAGCTGTCGGCCCCGCCGCTGCCGGTCTGGCCAAAGCCGCGCCAGTCGGGGGCCAGGATGTGGCGGTCTTGCGCCAGGGCATCCACCATGAACTGGTAGCTGGCGGCCACGTCCATCCAGCCGTGCAGCAGCACCAGGGGCGGCTGGCCGGGGCGGGGCTGGCCCCATTGGCGGACGTGGTAGCGGATGGTGCGGATAGGGATGAACTCGCTGCGCGAGGGGCGTTGGATGGCGTACATGGCGCAATATTAGCCACAGCCATGTTGTAGGATGGAAAAAACCCCCTTCTGACTACCTCCGACCCCATGAAAAAAATCCAACTCGGTCAAAGCGACCTGCAAGTCACCGCCGTTTGCCTGGGCACCATGACCTTTGGCGAGCAGGTGGATGAAGCCCATGCCCACGCCATCCTCGACCGCTCGCTGGAGCGCGGCGTGAACTTTGTGGACACGGCCGAGATATATTCCGTGCCCGCCCGGGCCGAAACCTACGGTGCCACCGAAACCATCCTGGGCCACTGGTTCATGAAAAACCCCGGTGCACGGCACAAAGTGGTGTTGGCCACCAAGGTGGCGGGCCCGGCGCGCGGTATGGGCTGGATCCGCAACGGCAGCGCCGACCTGACCCGCGCCGAGATCATCGACGCCTGCCATGGCAGCCTGCACCGCCTGCACACCGACGTAATCGACCTCTACCAGATCCACTGGCCGGTGCGCCACGTGCCCGCGTTTGGCGGCGTCTACTTCGACCCGGACAAAGACCTGCCGGTGTCCTCCATCCACGAGCAACTGGAGGCCCTAGCCTCCCTGGTCAAGCAGGGCAAGGTGCGCAACATCGGCCTGTCGAATGAAACCCCGTACGGCGTGCACGAGTTTGTGCGCTTGGCCGAGCAGCACGGCCTGCCGCGCGTGGCCACCGTGCAAAACCCCTACTGCCTGATCAACCGCACCCTGGAAAACGGCCTGGACGAAACCATGCACCGCCTGGGCGTGTCGCTGTTGGCCTATTCGCCGCTGGGCTTTGGCCTGTTGACGGGCAAGTACGATGCCTCGGGCACCACCGGCCCGGACGCACCGCAGGGCCGCATGGCCATGTTTGAGTCGATGCGCAAACAGCGCTGGGGCCGCCCCGAGGCGCTGGAAGCCGCGCGCCGCTACAACGCCCTGGCCCGCGCCAACGGCATGACCCCCACGCAAATGGCGCTGGCGTTTTGTAATTCCAAATGGCAGGTGGCCAGCACCATCATCGGGGTCACGTCCCTGGCGCAACTGGACGAGTGCCTGGATGCCTGGGGCAAGACCCTGCCCGCCGACCTGCTGGCCGCCATCGACAAAATCCGCTGGGAACTGCGCGATCCAGCCCAGTGATTAGGCTCACCCCCAGGCTCACACTTCGTGTTTCCGCCAACCCCCTTGCAGGGGGCGAACCCAGCGGTCCGGCGAAGCCGGTCCCGCGGGTTCTCTGGGATAAGCCCGGAGTGTTAATGTGCATCGGAGGTGTTTTTAGGTTGTTATAATTTAAATAGCTACTAGCGTAGGTGGTACATGCGCTAGAGGCACTTTTTATATAAATTTTTGAGTATGGCCAAAGCTGCGCATATTTCCGAGACCCCCGCCACCCAGTTTCTCAAAGCGCAGGGCGTGGCTTTCACTGAGCACCCCTACGCCTACGTAGAGCACGGCGGGGCCCAGCACAGTGCCGAGGTGCTGGGGTTGGACCCGTTCACAGTCGTCAAAACCCTGGTGATGGAGGACGAGCACGCCAAGCCGCTGCTCGTGCTGATGCACGGCAACCGCGCGGTGTCGCTGAAGAACCTGGCGCGGCAGATCGGCTGCAAATCCGTCACGCCCTGCAAACCCGAGGTGGCGAACCGGCACAGCGGCTACCTGGTCGGCGGCACCTCGCCGTTCGCCACCCGTAAAACCATGCCGGTGTACATCGAGGCCGCCATTTTGGAACTTCCCCGCATCGCCATCAACGGCGGGCGGCGCGGCTACCTGGTGGGGCTGGACCCGCAGGTGTGCGTGCAGCTATTGAATGCAAAGCCGGTGGACTGCGCCATACCCCTGTGACGAACAGGCAAAATGCGCTCCAGTTTGGAGACACATTTTGACCACGATTTACCCGACCATCTACCCTGTTTTGGCCACCCTGGCCGCCTACCTGCTGGGCTCTTTGTCGTTTGCCGTCATCGTCAGCCGGGTGATGGGTCTGAGCGATCCGCGCACCTTTGGCAGCAAAAACCCCGGGGCTACCAACGTGCTGCGCTCGGGCAGCAAGCCCGCCGCCATCGCCACCTTGCTGCTGGACGGCGTGAAGGGTTGGCTGCCGGTGGCGCTGGTGGGCTGGTACGGCGCACCCTACGGCATGGAAGACGGCACCATTGCCTTGGTCGCGCTGGCAGCGTTTCTGGGCCATCTGTACCCGGTCTTCTTCAAGTTTGTGGGCGGCAAGGGCGTGGCCACCGCGCTGGGTGTGCTGCTGGGCATCCACCCGCTGCTGGGCCTGGTGGCCATGCTGACCTGGCTGCTGGTAGCCTTCATCTTCCGATTTTCGTCACTGGCTTCGCTGGTGGCCACGGCCCTGGCCCCTGTGGTCTATGTGCTGGGCAGCGGTGGAGCCTGGTACAGCGAAACGCCGGTGCTCATCTCTATCTGCGTGATGGGTGCGCTGCTGTTCTACCGGCACCGCGAAAACATCGTGCGTTTGCTGGGCGGCAAAGAGTCTCGCCTGGGCAAAGGCAAAAAACCGGCTTGAACTAGCGGGCTGCGGCCCGGTCTGCGTAGATGCCCTGGCGCAGCAGGCTCTGGTGGTTCACGCGGACCTTCACCGCGTCCTGGGTCAGCGCGGCCTGGATCAACGGGCTGCTGGTGGCGGTGCGGTGCAGGCGGGGTGGCGCAAACGCTTCGCCCTTGCGGTTCAACAGCATGGCCACCAGCGGGTGGTTGGCTTTGGCGCTGCGGCGCAACACCACGGCGGTTTCGCCACTGTCCATGCGCACATAGGTGCCGGGTGGGCACAGACCAATGGCGCGCACCAGCGCAAAACCTACCGGGTCGTGCGCGCCCAGGGCGCTGGCCATGATGCTGCGCACCGAATCCGTTACGCTGCGCCCGGTGCGCGATTTGCGCGGGCTGACCATGGCGGCATAGCGGTCCACCACCCGCAGGGTGTGGGCCAGCCGGGGCACCAGGCCCAGGCTTTGGATGTCGCTGCGTGGGTCGTGTGCGCTGTGGTGGGTGGCCACCACGTCCAGCCAGTCGGTGTCGGTGATGCCTACGTCCACCAGCACCTCGCGGCTGGTGGCGGCATGGGTACGGATCTGCGCCTGCTGGGTGTCGCTGGGTTGGCTGGTTTGCACGGCCAGGGTGTCTTGCAACTGGGTCATGCCGATGTTCATGGTCATGGCGGCACACACCAGGCTGTCGCGCTCGCTGTCTACCAGCCGCAGCTCCTGGGCGGTGATGTGGCACAGCACGGCGCACACCAGGGCGTGCAGGGCGCTGTAGCCGACCGACGCATTGGTGGCCAACTGGAACAGCAAATACAGCGCGGTGTCGGTGTCTTGTTGCAGCAGGTCTTGCATCCAGCGGTCGTACTGCCGGATCTTGGATTCAAAGTCGGGGATGTTGCGCGGATTGGCCAGCACCATGGCCAGGCCCGACTCCAGATCGGCCCACAGGCTGAGCAGGTCTTCGTAGTCGGCATCCTGCGGGTGGGGCAGTTGGGTGGTGGACATGGATCGGGGTGGGGCAGTCTTGCTTGTATCGTCTGCAGGCGGAATTTATCAGAGAACGTAGTTTGCCAACTGTGGGGCGCGCTAGTAGCGCCGTTCCAACACCATCTGGTCGTTGATGCGGGTCATCTGGAACTGGGTCAAAAAGCTGTTGCCCAGCAACACGTAGGGCATGGATGCCGGGGTGATCACCGCCTCTACGCCCGGCAGCTCCACATCGCCAATGCGCACCGAGGCCAGCCGTACCCGCCAGCCGACCGAGTTGCCATTGGCCGTGCTCATGTTGACCTGCTGGCCAGTTTTGTAATTGATGCCTATGCGCTCGGCCTCGTTCACGCTCAGGCTGACCGCCGTGGCACCGGTGTCCACCACAAACTGCATGGCCTGGCCATTGATCTTGCCGGGGCCGATGAAGTGGCCCTGGCTGTCGGCCGTGAGCACGATCTTGTTGCCCGCCCCTTTGCCTTTGACGCTGACCGGCGACTCGCCCATGTGCAGCGTGGCGCGCTTGCCCGCAATCTCCACCACCGCTTCTTCGTTGGCAGCCGACACCAGCTTTACCCCCAAATAGGTTTCGCCCGGCGCTACGCTTTTAGGCGCACGGCCATCGACCAGCAGCAGGGCCTTGCCGCCCATCATGCCGCTCAGTGCCACGGTTTGGGCTTGCGCGCCCGCCACCACGGCCGCGCAGAGCACGGTCAGGCCGAGGCGGCGCAGGGTGTGCATCAGTCTCTTTGGTTGTTGAAGCTCAGAGGCAGGTCGGTGATCTCTTTGCGGATCAGCGCCATGGCCGATTGCAGATCGTCGCGCTTGGCACCGGTAATGCGCACCGAATCGCCTTGAATGGCGGCGGTGACCTTGAGCTTGCTGTCCTTGATGGCGCGGGTGATTTTTTTCGACACTTCGGTCTCGATGCCGCTGCGCACCGTGATGACCACTTTGACCTTGTCGCCGCCCATCTTCTGCACGTCGCCCTTATCGAGGAACTTCACGTCCACATTGCGCTTGGTGAGCTTGTTGGTCAGCACGTCCATGATCTGGTCGAGCTGGAATTCGGCGTCGCCGATCAGGGTGATTTCCTTGTCTTTCAGCGCAATGCTGGCCGAGGTGCCCTTGAAGTCGAAGCGGGTGGTGATTTCTTTGGTGGTGTTGTCCACGGCATTGCGCACTTCGGGCATGTCGGGTTCGCAAACGGTATCGAATGAAGGCATGGTTTTCTCGGAAATATGGTGTGGGCGAGGGCTGTATTGGCAGATGGCCCGCCGCCCGGTGGGACAATCTAGGCATGTTAATCGAGAAAAATGTTCCCTTGCGCGGCTATAACAGCTTTGGCATCCATGCCCGCGCCCACACGCTGGTGCGCATCCGCAGCGAGGCCGATCTGCAGGCGCTGCGCTCCGATGCCACGCTGCATCCGCAGCCCAAGTTTGTGCTGGGCGGTGGCAGCAACATCGTCATCACCGGCGATGTGAAACCCCTGGTGCTCAAGGTCGAAGTGCTTGGCAAGCGCCTGGTGTCCGAGACCGATAAAGCCTGGGTGGTCGAGGCCGGAGCCGGGGAGAACTGGCACGACTTCGTGGCCTGGACGATGGACCAGGGCTACTGGGGGCTGGAAAACCTGGCCCTCATCCCCGGCACCGTGGGGGCCACGCCGGTGCAAAACATCGGAGCCTACGGCGTGGAGCTGCAAGACCGCTTCGAGGCGCTGGACGCGGTGGATTTATTGACCGGCGACAGCTTTACCCTGAACGCCGCCCAGTGCGCCTTTGGCTACCGCGATTCGGTCTTCAAGCACCAGGGCGGTATGGGGCTGGAGGGCCGGGCGCTGATCACCCGCGTGCGTTTCCATCTGTCCAAGGCCTGGAAACCCGTGCTGGGCTACCTCGATCTGGAAAAGAAAATGGCCGCTACCGGCATCACCGCGCCCAGCGCGCGCCAGATCTTCGACTGGATTTGCGAGATCCGCCGCGCCAAGCTGCCCGACCCGCAGGTGCTGGGCAACGCGGGCAGCTTCTTCAAGAACCCCACCGTCAGCGCCGAGCAGTGCGCCGACATCATCGCCCGCGAGCCCCGCGTGGTGTATTACCAGCTGGCCAACGGCACGGTGAAGCTGGCCGCAGGCTGGTTGATCGACGCGTGTGGCTGGAAGGGCAAGTCGGTCGGCAACGCCGCCGTGTACGACAAGCAGGCGCTGGTGCTGGTGAACCGCGGCGGGGCCGAGCACCCGGCCACCGGCGGCGAGGTGATGACCCTGGCCAAAGCCATCCAGACCAGCGTGTACGAGCGCTTCGGCATCCGCCTGGAGCCCGAGCCGGTTGTTGTTTAACTTCTTATTTCCTATGCCGCACCTCGTCATCCTCTACACCGGTCAACTCGACGCACCCGCCGCCCAGGGCGGCAGCGACATCGGCCAACTCTGCCGCAGCTTGGCCGACACCATGCTGGGGGTACTGGACGACGCGGGTAAACAGCTCTTTCCCACCGGCGGCACGCGCGTGCTGGCCTACCCGGCGGCACACTACGCGGTGGCCGATGGCAAGGAGGACTACGCGTTTGTGTACCTGAATCTGCGCATGGGCAAGGGCCGCAGCGAGGCCACCCAGCAGCGCGCGGGCGAGGCCTTGCTGGCCTGTACCCGGGCGCATTTCGCGCCCATCTTCGACCAACGTCCGATCGGCATCACGTTGCAGATCGACGTGGGCCCCGAGGTGTTTGACGGTAAATACAACAACCTGCACCCGCTGTTCCAGAAGAACTAGCGGGCGCGGGCGGCTGCTTTAGCCAAAGTGGCAGATGTAGTGGTACGGGGCGGTTACACGAATTTGGAAGCTGGTGTTGCCCGCCACATTGAAGGTTTCGCCTTCGCCGGACTTCACCCACACGTCCGTACCGGCCAGCATGTATTCGCATTCGCCGCCCACGCCTTCCATGATCTCTGGCGCACCGGTGTTGAAGGTCAGCGTGGCGGGCAGGATCACGCCGACGCTTTTCTTCGTGCCGTCGGCAAAGGTGATGCCGTGGCTGATGCACTTGCCGTCGAAGTAGACGCTGGCTTGGGTGGTGACGGTGACGCTGGGGATGTGGGTGGTGATCATGGATACAAAGAGAGTTTGCTACTGTTTGTGTAGCTTCTTGCCTAGATATAACATGCGCTAGAGGCACTTTTTATCTAAATTCGGCAGCTACGCGTTCCCGGATTTTAAGCGCTGCAATTGTGCTGACATGGTTGGCTTACATGGGCGGCGTGAAGCCGTTGCGGCCCGCCAGAATGCGCTGCGCGGTAGGCTTGCCGTCTACCACCTGGGCGTTCACCAGCACCTTGGCACCGGGTACCAGCAGGCTGGCATCGGCGGGCTGGAAGGTCACCACCGGCACGTTGGCGGGCACCAGCAGCTTCTTTTCGCCGTCTTTGTACTTCAGCGTCAGCGTGCGGCCATCGCCTGCGGTCACCAGATCGGCCACGGTGGCGTTGGTCATGGTGCTTTGCGGCTGCAGGTCCCATGGGTAATGGCCCTCGCCCGCGCCGCGTGCGGCCTCGGGAAACACCAGTACTTCCAGCGCCAGTTGGCTGCCATCGGCCTGCGGCATGGCGGCGGTGCCGATGAAACTACTGGCTTTGATTTCGGACAGGGCGATCGGCAATACCTCGGACACCGGCGTGGCAGAGGTCATCACCAGTTGCACCACCTCGCCGCTGCGCTCCTTGAGGGTGATGCTGCCTGGCTCCACCTTCTCGATGGTGCCGCGCAAACGCACGGTGGTGGCGGTGGCTTGCGCGAAAACAAGGGCGCTGGCGCTGCACAGGGCCAGGCCGGCTATCAGGTGTTTGATCATGGGGTGACTGGGTGGGTTAGTGAAAGACCGCCCAGTCTAGGGATTAACCGGGAATCTTGTCGGCCCAGGCATCCGGGCTAAAGCCCACTGTAAGGACATCACCCCCCCATTCCACCACCGGGCGCTTGACTGTGCTGGCATGCGCCAGCATTACCGCCTGGGCGCTGGCCGCATCGGTCACGCTGGCCTGGGTGGCCGCGTCCAGCTTGCGCCAAGTGGTGCCCTGGCGGTTCAGCACTTTCTCCCAGCCCAAAATCTGGGTCCAGGTGGCCAGCCGGTCAGCGGGTACACCGGCTTTTTTGAAGTCGTGGAAGCTGTAGGGCAGGGCGTGGGTGTCGAGCCAGGCGCGGGCCTTTTTGACCGTGTCGCAATTGGGGATGCCGTAGAGGGTAATCATGGGCCGATTATCGTTTGCGACAATAGGGGCTATGGACACTTTGAACGACTGGCTGGCGCACTGCGAGCGGCTCCACCCCACCATCATCGAACTCGGCCTGGACCGGGTCCGCACCGTGGCCCAACGCATGGGCTTGGCGCTTGCCTGCCCGGTCATCACCGTAGCGGGCACCAACGGCAAGGGCTCGACCTGCGCCATGCTGGAAGCCATCCTGCTGCAATCGGGCTACCGCACGGGGGTCTACACCTCGCCGCACCTAGTGCATTTTGAAGAGCGCTGCCGGATTGGCGGCGAGATTGCAGGTGCTGCGGATTTTGTAGCGCACTTTGCAGAGGTGGAGAGCGCAAGAGGCGATATTTCCTTAAGCTATTTTGAATTTTCGACCCTGGCGATTTTGGCGCTGATGGCGCAGTCCCAGCTGGATGTGGCGATTCTGGAAGTGGGCCTGGGCGGGCGGCTGGATGCCGTCAACATCATCGATACTGACTGCGCCATCATCACCAGCATCGACCTGGACCACATGGAATTTTTGGGCACCACCCGCGAAGCCATTGGCTTCGAGAAGGCCGGCATCATGCGCGCGGGCAAGCCGGTGGTGGTCAGCGACCCCATGCCGCCGCAAAGCGTGCTGGACCACGCCAAATCTATCGGTGCCGACCTGTGGCGCTTTGGCGAAGACTTCAACTTCTCGGGCGACAAGCAGCAGTGGGGCTGGGCCGGGCGCGGGCGCCGGTACGCGGGCCTGGGCTACCCGGGGCTGCGCGGGGCCAACCAGCTCGTGAACGCCTCGGGCGTGCTGGCGGCGCTGACCGCGCTGCGCGAACAGTTGCCCATCACCGCCCAGGCGGTGCGCACCGGTTTGTCCATGGTCGAACTGCCGGGCCGCTTCCAGATCGTGCCCGGCCAGCCCACCTTGGTGCTGGACGTGGCGCACAACCCGCACGCGGTGGCGGCGCTGGCGGCGAACCTGGATGCCATGGGCTTTTATCCCACCACCCATGCGGTTTTCGGGGCCATGGCCGATAAAGACTTGCTGCCCATGCTGGCGCGCATCGGCCCGCTGATCGACCGCTGGTATTTCACCGACATGCCCACCCCCCGTGCGGCCACGGCGGCGCACTTGCAAACCCAGTGGCTGGCCCAAAATACCCGTAAAAATGCAGCCAGCACGGTTCACGCCGACCCCATGCAGGCGTTGCAGGCGGCCATCGCTGCCGCAGACCCCGCTGATAGAATTGTGGTCTTTGGCTCGTTTTACACGGTCGGCGGCGTCCTCCAAGGCGGTATTCCCCGGCTGACTGCCAAACACATGGGTTCCTGACTCTCCTCAGCATGGCATTTTTCAAGTTTCGCCCCAGCGGCTCCAAAGGCGACGAACAGTCGGCAGGTCCCGCTGAAACCATCGACGGCATGCGCCGCCGCGCCCGGCACCGCCTGATTGGCGCGGCGCTGCTGGTGCTGGTCGGCGTGGTCGGCTTCCCGTTGTTGTTCGACACCCAGCCACGCCCCGTAGCGTCCGATATCCCGATCGATATCCCCGACAAAGCCAAGGTCAAGCCGCTCAACGTCGTCAAGGTCGAGAAACCAGTCGAAACCGAAGAGCCCGTGGCCGCCCCCGCCAAAGAGGTCAAGGACGCCAAAGAACCCAAGGTGTCGGCCGAGTCCAGCCTGGATGCCAAAGAAGAAGTGGTGGCTTCCCGGCCCGTGGCCAAGGCCGAAAAGCCCGCCAAACCTGAGCCCAAGCCAGAACCTAAACCCGAATCCAAGCCTGAACCCAAAGCGGAACCTAAGCCCGTCCACAAGCCCGATGACGACGCGGCCAAGGCCCGCGCGCTGTTGGATGGCAAAGCCGTTGCCGACGCAGGCGATGGCCGTTTCATTGTCCAGGTGGGGGCTTTTGCAGATGCCGACAAGGCCCGCGAAGCCCGTCTGAAACTGGAGCACGCGGGCTTGAAAACCTACACCCAGGTCGTAGATACCAAAGATGGCCCACGGACCCGGGTACGGGTGGGTCCGTTCACTGGCAAGGCCGAGGCCGAAAAGGCCGCCAACAAGATCAAGGGCCTGGCTTTGCCCGCCTCGATCTTGTCTTTGTAGGTGCTGGCTTCCGTGGCCCTGCTGGACTGGGCTGTGCTGGCCATTTTGTTCATGTCCCTTTTGTTGGGCGCGTTCCGGGGGCTGGTGTACGAAGTATTGTCGGTGCTGGGCTGGATTGCGGCTTTTGTGGCGGCGCAGTGGTTTGCCGCCGACGTGGCCGCCAAGCTGCCCATGGGCACCGCCTCTGGCACGCTGCGGTTTGCCGCCGGATTTGTGCTGGTATTTGTGGCGGCCGCGTTTGCCGCCGGACTGGTCGCCCGTTTGATCAAAACGCTGGTGCAGGCTGTAGGCCTGCGATCAGTGGACCGCGTGCTGGGGGCTGTGTTTGGCCTGCTGCGCGGTGTCATTTTGGTGTTGATCGGCGGTGTCGTCGTCCACCTGACAGGCATGCACCAAGGTGCATGGTGGCAAGAGTCGCGCAGCGCCGGTGTGGTCACCGAAGTGCTGCACACCGCCCGGCCCGTGTTGCCGGAGGCTTTTTCTAAATTTTTACCATGACGCAAGTCACTCGCTAGGGAATAAACCATGTGTGGAATCGTTGGAGTTGTTAGCAACGCCCCTGTGAACCAGTTGATCTATGACGCCTTGCTGCTGTTGCAGCACCGGGGCCAGGATGCGGCGGGTATCGCCACCCAGCTGGACCGCAAGTTCTTCATGCACAAGGCCAAGGGCATGGTGCGCGATGCGTTCCGTACCCGCGACATGCGCGGCCTGCCGGGCAATTGTGGCTTGGGCCAGGTGCGCTATCCCACGGCGGGCAATGCCTACAGCGAAGAAGAGGCGCAGCCCTTCTACGTGAACGCGCCCTTTGGCATCGTGCTGGTGCACAACGGCAACCTGACCAATGCCCACGCGCTGAAGGCCGAGCTGTTCAATACCGACCACCGCCACATCAACACCGAGAGCGACTCCGAAGTGCTGCTCAACGTGCTGGCGCACGAGATCGAAAAATCCACCCGTGGTTTGCCGCTGTCGCCGATGGACGTGTTTGCCGCCGTGCGCAATGTGCACCGCCGGGTGCGCGGCTCGTACGCCGTGATCGCCTCTATCGCGGGCCACGGCCTGCTGGCGTTCCGCGACCCGTATGGCATCCGCCCCATGTGCATGGGCCGCGCGCCCGGCTCGGTGATGTTCGCCAGCGAATCGGTGGCCCTGGAAGGCACCATGCATACCCTGGAGCGAAATCTGGCCCCCGGTGAAGCCGTGTTCATCGACCTGGAAGGCAATGTGCACGCCCAGCAGTGCGCCGATGCGCCCACGCTGAACCCCTGCATCTTTGAATACGTCTACCTGGCCCGACCCGATTCGGTGATGGATGGCATCTCGGTCTACCAGGCGCGTTTGAACCTGGGTGAGACCCTGGCCAAGCGGGTGATTTCCACCGTGCCGCCGCAAGACATCGACGTGGTGATCCCGATTCCCGAGTCCAGCCGCCCCAGCGCCATGCAGCTGGCGCAGTTGCTGGGCCTGCCGTACCGCGAAGGTTTTGTGAAAAACCGCTACGTGGGCCGCACCTTCATCATGCCCGGCCACGAAGTCCGCAAAAAGTCGGTGCGCCAGAAGCTCAACGCGATTGCCAGCGAATTCAAGGGCCGCAACGTGCTGCTGGTAGACGACTCCATCGTGCGTGGCACCACCTCGAAAGAAATCGTGCAGATGGCCCGCGACGCCGGTGCCCGCAAGGTCTACATGGCAAGCGCCGCGCCACCGGTGCGCTTCCCCAACGTCTACGGCATCGACATGCCGACCAAGGACGAGCTGGTAGCGCATGGCCGCACCGTGGAGCAGATCCGCGAGCTGATCGGCTGCGATGCGCTGATTTACCAGGATGTGGACGGCATGAAGCGCGCCATCTGGGCCGCCACCGACACCTCTGCCGGTTCGCCCAATATGCCCATCAGCGGCTTCGATGCCTCTTGCTTTGACGGCGTGTACGTCACCGGCGACATCACTACCGACGACATACAGCGCATGCGCGACAACCGCCCAGTAGAGCAAGAGTCGGGTGGCGAAAACTCCCGTCTGGCCCTGCCCAATGCCGAACCCGCCTAATTTTTAAGAGTGTTATGAAGACCCGTACCCGTTTCGCCCCGTCGCCCACCGGCTTTATCCACCTGGGCAACATCCGTTCCGCCCTGTACCCCTGGGCCTTTGCGCGTGCCACCGGCGGCGATTTCATCTTGCGCATCGAAGACACCGACGTGGAGCGCTCCACCCAGGTCGCGGTGGACGTGATTATCGAAGGCATGCAGTGGTTGGGCCTGGACTATGACGAAGGCCCGTTCTACCAAATGCAACGCATGGAGCGTTACAAGGCCGTGCTGGCCGATATGGTGGCCGCCGGGCACGTGTACCCCTGCTATATGTCAGTGGCCAAGTTGGATGCCCTGCGCGACGCGCAAATGGAGGCCAAGGAAAAGCCCCGTTACGACGGCACCTGGCGACCTGCAGACGGTAAAACCCTGCCACCCATTCCCGCAGGCGTGCAGCCCGTGCTGCGCTTCAAGAACCCGCAGGGCGGCTTGGTGGTGTGGGACGATAAGGTCAAGGGCCGTATCGAGATCAGCAACGACGAGCTGGACGACCTGGTGATTGCCCGCCCCGACGGCACGCCCACCTACAACTTCTGCGTGGTGGTGGACGACCTGGACATGGACATCACCCACGTCATCCGGGGCGACGACCACGTCAACAACACGCCGCGCCAGATCAATATCTTCCGCGCCCTGGGCAAAGAGCCGCCGGTGTACGCCCATTTGCCCACCGTGCTCAACGAGCTGGGCGAGAAGATGAGCAAGCGCAACGGTGCCAAACCGGTGACGCAGTACGCGTTAGAAGGTTACTTGCCCGATGCCATGGTCAATTACCTGGCCCGCCTGGGCTGGAGCCATGGTGACGACGAAATCTTCAGCCGCGAACAATTCCTGCAGTGGTTCAACCTGGACCACCTGGGCAAGAGTGCCGCGCAGTTCGACGAAGCCAAGCTGCGCTGGGTCAACGCCCAGCATCTGAAGGCTATGGCCGACGACGCACTGGCGGCGCTGGTAGCCGTGCACCTACAGGCCAAGTGCATCGCCAGCGACGAGCGCCTGCCCGCCATCTGCGGCCTGTTCAAAGACCGCTGCGATACCACCGTGGTGCTGGCCGAATGGGCCGCTACCTTTTACGCCGATGTAACACCCAAAGCCGAAGAGCTGGCCCAGCACGTCACACCGGCCATCCGGCCCGCGCTGGCTTTGCTGCGCGAGAAGCTCGCTAGCTGCGCCTGGGACAAGCCTAGCATTGCGGCGGCCATCAAGGAGGTGCTGGCGGCGCAGGGCCTGAAGATGCCCCAACTGGCCATGCCGGTGCGCGTGCTGGTTATGGGAACGGCCCAGACGCCATCGCTGGATGCGGTGCTTTTTTTAAGTTCTCGCGAAAAAGTTTTGCAACGCTTGCAAACATCGTAATTTGCGCGCTATAATTCAAGGCTTGGAAGGTTAACAACAAAGCAGAGCTTACAAGGCAAAGCAGAGTTGGAGACAAAGTTGGGGGGTATAGCTCAGCTGGGAGAGCGCTTGCATGGCATGCAAGAGGTCAGCAGTTCGATCCTGCTTACCTCCACCACTTCTTTCAAGTGTGGAAGTTATTTTTGATAACGTTGTTCCAAGGTTTTGACCCTATCGTCTAGAGGCCTAGGACACTACCCTTTCACGGTAGGTACCGGGGTTCGAATCCCCGTAGGGTCGCCAAGTTGTAGCGCTTGGGTATGTTACTCGCAAGAGTCATGTGCCGAAAGCTATCTACCAGGAGTGGTAGTTCAGTTGGTTAGAATACCGGCCTGTCACGCCGGGGGTCGCGGGTTCGAGTCCCGTCCACTCCGCCACGTAAGTAAAAAGTCGTTGTAAATCTATGATTTACAACGACTTTTTCATTTTCTGCGATATGGCTTGTGGGTTTGCGGTACCACCCGAATTGGTATCGGGCGTTACTCGGTCGGGTTCTTCATGGCTCTACATGGAGTAGCCCCCAATGCCTTCTCCATCTTCGGCCGCCAAAACGGCGCTGAAGCGACGACGTACACGTTCCCGGCTATCTCTACCAACGCGCACTTAAAGTGCTCCAAGGTTTATCCATCTCGCCATCCACCATCTGACTGGGCCTGGCATCGCCGATCCATTGTGGGAATGGGCGGCCGGATGCATCCAGCCATCACATTCTTTCCAATACAAGGGCAATGCCCTGGCCCACGCCGATGCACATGGTGCACAGCGCATAGCGGCCACCGGTAGCGTGCAGGCGATTGATGGCGGTGGTGGCCAGGCGCGCGCCGCTGGCGCCCAAAGGGTGGCCCAACGCAATGGCGCCCCCCCAGGCATTCACCCGTTCGTCATCGTCTTGCAGGCCCAATTGGCGAAGCACCGCCAGGCCTTGCGCAGCAAAGGCCTCGTTTAGCTCGATCACGTCGAGCTGTGCCAGCGTCAGGCCGGTGAGGGCCAGCACTTTTTCGGTGGCAGGTGCCGGGCCGATGCCCATGACACGCGGGGCCACACCGGCCGTCGCCATACCCACCACGCGGGCACGCGGAGTCAGGCCGTATTTAGCAGCGCTGGCTGCATCGGCCAGCAACAGGGCGCAGGCGCCATCGTTCACCCCCGAGACATTGCCTGCCGTGACTGTGCCGCCGGGACGCACCACGGGCTTGAGCTTGGCCAGGGTCTCCATGCTGGTGGCACGCGGGTGCTCGTCGGTGTCCACCACGGTGGCGTCGCCTTTTTTTTGCGGGATGGTGACGGCGGTGATCTCGCGCGCCAGGTGCCCGGCTTTTTGCGCGGCCACGGCACGCAACTGGCTGTGCAAGGCCATGGTGTCCTGGTCTTCGCGGCTGATGCGGAAGTCGGTAGCCACGTTCTCTGCCGTTTCGGGCATGGAGTCCACGCCGTACTGCTCTTTCATCAGCCGGTTGATAAAGCGCCAGCCGATGGTGGTGTCGTGCACCGCGTTGCTGCGGCTGAAGGCGGACTCGGCCTTGGGCATGACGAAGGGGGCACGGCTCATGCTTTCCACACCGCCTGCTATCATTAATGTAGCTTCTCCAGCTTTGATGGCGCGCGCTGCAGTGCCTAAAGCATCCAAACCCGAGCCGCACAGGCGGTTCACGGTAGAGCCGGGCACCGCCAGCGGCAGGCCCGCCAGCAGCGCGCTCATGCGGGCCACGTTGCGGTTGTCTTCACCGGCCTGGTTGGCGCAGCCGTAGATGACATCGGTGACTGCCGCCCAGTCAACCTTGGGGTTGCGGGCCATCAGCGCCCGCAGGGGAATGGCACCGAGGTCATCGGCGCGCACGCTGCTCAGGGCACCGCCGTAGCGGCCAAAGGGGGTGCGGATGGCATCGCAGATAAATGCTTGGTTCATGGGGTTCTCGGTAGGGGTGGGGGCAACGGTGGCGGTCAGGCCTGGATGGGCAGGCCCACCAGACGCTCGAGTTCGGCGTGTTCCAGCCCATCGACCTTGTCGATCAGCTGCAGGCCTTGCGGCGTGCACGCCAGGGTGGCCAGGTCGGAGTAGATGCGCTTGACGCAGGCGATGCCGGTAAGGGGGTAGCTGCAGGCCTCGACCACCTTGCTTTCGCCCTTTTTGGTCAGCAAATCCATCATCACCCAGGTCTGTTTGGCACCGATGGCCAGGTCCATGGCACCGCCCACGGCGGGGATGGAGCCGGGCTCGCCGGTGCTCCAGTTGGCCAGGTCGCCGGTGGCAGAGACCTGGAACGCGCCCAGCACGCAGATGTCCAGGTGGCCGCCGCGCATCATGGCGAAGCTGTCGGCGTGGTGGAAGAACGCGCCGCCGTCCAGCAAGGTCACCGGTTGCTTGCCCGCGTTGATCAGGTCGTAGTCTTCCTCCCCCGCAGCGGGGGCCGGGCCCATGCCGAGGATGCCGTTTTCGCTGTGCAGCACCACTTCCCTATGGGCCGGGATGTGGTTGGCCACCAGGGTGGGTTGGCCGATGCCGAGGTTGACGTAGGCCCCGTCGTGGATGTCTTGGGCCACACGCTGGGCGAGTTCGTCTTTGCTGCGTTTTTGGTAGCTGCTCATGCTGTATCTCCGGCCTATGCGGCGTGTTTGAAGCCACCGGCTTGGGTGGCCACGTGGTGGATCTGGACGATCTTGGAAACAAAGATGCCGGGCGTGACGATGGCCTCGGGGTCCAGCGTGCCCAGTTCCACGATGGAGTGCACGGTGGCTACGGTGCACTTGGCGGCGGTGGCCATCACCGGGCCAAAGTTGCGGGCTGCCTTGCGGTAGACCAGGTTGCCCCAGCGGTCACCGCTCTCGGCCTTGATCAAGGCCACGTCGCCGTAGATCGGGTACTCCAGCACGTACGGCTTGCCGTTGATGGTCCGGGTCTCCTTGGGGCTGCCGTCGGCATGCTTGGCCAGCTCCGTGCCAAAGCCGGTAGGGGTAAAGAATGCACCCACGCCGGCCCCGGCGGCGCGTAGGCGCTCGGCCAGGTTGCCCTGGGGCACCAGTTCCAGTTCGAGTTGGCCGCTGCGGTACAGGCCGTCAAACACCTGGCTGTCGGCCTGGCGCGGAAAGCTGCAGATGATCTTGCGCACCCGTCCGGCCTTGAGCAGCGCGGCCAGCCCGGTCTCGCCATTGCCCGCGTTGTTGTTGACCACGGTCAGGTCGCGGGCCCCTTGGTCTATCAAACCGTCTATGAGTTCGTTGGGGATACCGGCGGTGCCGAAGCCACCGATCAGCACGGTGGCCCCGTCCTGGATACCTGACAATGCCTCGGCAACCGAGGCCGCAATTTTGTTGATCACACACTCACTCCTGCAATGTTTTCCGCAAAGGGTGCGGCATCCCGTTGTTCTCAATAAGAACAAATGTTCGTATAATGAATTTTAAAAGATTTCACTGACTATGGCAAATTCCGCAGTCCGCTCGGAGAGCGCTCCCGAGCCCGGCGACAGCTACGTGCAGTCCTTCGCCCGCGGGCTGGAGGTGATCCGCTCGTTCAACGCCCAGGCGCAGCAGCAAACCCTGAGCGAGGTGGCGGCCAGCACGGGCCTGACCCGCGCCGGTGCGCGCCGCATCCTGCTGACCCTGCAAACCCTGGGCTATGTGGACGGCGACGGCAAGTATTTCCACCTCACGCCGCGCATCCTGGAGCTGGGCTTTGCCTATCTGTCGTCCTTGCCGATCTGGAACCTGGCCGAGCCGGTGATGGAGCGCCTAGCCGACCAGGTCAAGGAGTCGTGCTCCGCCGCCGTGCTGGACCGCAGCGACATCGTTTATGTGCTGCGCGTGCACACCCACAAAATCATGTCGCTGAACCTGGGCGTGGGCTCGCGCCTGCCGGCTTACTGCACCTCGCTGGGCCGGGTGCTGCTGGCGGGTTTGTCGGATGCCGAGGTGGTGGATCATTTGCGCGCTACCGATCTGCAGGCCCGCACCCGCCACACCCTGACCGACCCGGCCGAGCTGCTGCGGCAGGTGCAGCAGGTGCATGCCCAGGGCTGGTGCCTGGTGGACCAGGAGCTGGAGGAGGGCCTGATTTCCATGGCGGCCCCGGTGTTCAACCGGGCTGGTGTGACCGTGGCGGCGCTGAACATTTCAGGCCAGGCCAACCGCAGCAGCGCCGAGGCCATGCAGCAGACCATGCTGCCCGCTCTGCGCGAGGCGGCCAGTACGATTTCCATGCTGTTGCGCTCCAGCCGGGCCCGCTAAACAGACTGCGCTGGGGCGGACCAGCGCTTGTGCAACAGCAGGTAGGCGACCGCCCCCAACACCACGCCCCAAAACGCCGACCCCAGGCCCCAGAAGCCCATGCCCGATGCAGTGGCCAAAAAGGTGATGACCGATGCCTCGCGGTGGTCGGCCTCCTGCATGGCTCCGGCCAGGCTGCCCGATATAGCCCCGACCAAGGCCAGCCCGGCCAGCACCGCGATCAGCTCTTTGGGCAGGGCCGCAAAAAACAAAATGATGGTGCCTGCAAAGCAGCCACCTACCAGATAGAAAACGCCGTTGGCGATACCGGCCACATAGCGCTTGCGGGCATCTTCGTGCGCATCTTTGCCGGTGCAGAGTGCGGCGGTGATGGCCGCAATCACCACCGTGATGCCGCCAAAAAAGGCCGCTCCTATGGATGCCAGGCTGGTCACCATGATGATGGGCCGGGCCGGTGTGCTGTAGCCCGCGCTGCGCAAAATCGCCATGCCCGGCAGGAACTGCCCCGTCACGCTGACCAGTACCAGGGGCAGCGCCAGGCTGAGGGTGGCACCCCAGGTCCATTCCGGTCGGATGAACACTGGGCTGGCCAGGTGCAAACCCACCCCGGCCAGGCTCACGCCTTTGAAGGCGACCGCCATGGCCAGACTGGCGATGAGCAAGACCACCAGACAGTATCGGGGCAGCAAGCGCCGGAACAGCAAGTAGACAGCGATCATGCCGAAGGTGATGGCGGGCATGGTTTTAACCGCCTGGAATGTGCCCACCCCAAACTGGAACAAGATGCCCGCCATCATGGCGCTGGCAATGCCCTTGAGGATGGCGTGCATCAGCTTGTCAAAGTAGCCCGAGGTACCGATGCCCAGAATGACCACCGCCGCCACCAGGTAGGCCCCTACGGCTTGTTCCAGCGAAATGTGCGGAAACAGCGTCACCAACAAGGCCGTGCCCGGGGCCGACCAGGCGGTCACCACCGGCACCTTGAGCCACCAGCTCAGCACAATGCCTGAGACCCCGGCACCGATGGAGATCGCCCAGACCCAAGAAGCCATCATGTCCGGGGATACGTGGGCATTCTGGGCCGCCTGAAAAAAGATCACCAGCGGGCCGGAATAGGAAATCAGCACCGCCAGGAATCCCGCCGTTATCGCCGACAGGGAAAAGTCTTTGTACATAGCGAAGCTGCGCCGGAACCGGGGCGCTTACTTGCCCGCGACAGCCGAAGCCGCAGGCACTGCCAGGCCCAGGTTTTCATGGCTGGCCGAGGCCGATCGGCGGTGGTTGATCATCGATGCGGCCAGCATGGCGATCACGGCGGGAATGGCAATCGCCATGAAGTTCTGCTGCAGTGGCAGCGCCATGCCCACCAGCGTGCCGATCACAATGGGTGCCAGGATGGCCCCACTGCGGCCCACGCCCGATGCCCAGCCGATGCCGGTCGAGCGCACGGCCATCGGGTAGAACTGGCCCGCATAGGCATAGGTGACGATTTGCGTGCCGATGGTCGATGCACCGGCCAGCCCGACCAGCACAAACAGCATTTCTGTCGATACCTTGTAGCCCAGCAGCGTGATCGACACGGCGGCCAGCGCGTACATGCCCACCAGCACATATTTGATGTGGAAGCGGTCGGCCAGCCAGCCGCCGCCCACTGCGCCAACCATCGCTCCAAAGTTGAGCACCAGCACAAAGGTCAGTGCGGAACCCAGGCTGTAGCCCGCACCGGCCATCAGCTTGGTCAACCACGAACTGAGGGCATACACCATGAATAGGCACATGAAAAAGGTGATCCAGAACATCACCGTGCTGAAGCCCCGGCCATCCTGGAAGAGCTTGCCGATGGGCGCGCCTTCTGCCCGGTCTGTGGATGGCAGCGCGAAGCGGTCATTGGCATCGGGCCGGTAACTCGGGGAGAGTTGCGAGACGATTTTCTTCAACTCGTCCAGGCGGTTTTGTTGGATCAGGAAGGGCATGGATTCGGGTAGCGGCTTCAGGATGAACGGAATCAGGAGCACCGGCAAACCGGCGGCCAGAAAGACGGATGCCCAGCCGTAGGCTTCGATTAGGCCCTTGCCCAGCAAGGCGGCCAGCATGCCGCCCACGGCATAGCCGCTGAACATCAGCGTGACCATGGTGGCGCGGATCTTCTTGGGCGAGTATTCGGTCATCTGCGCCACCACGTTGGGCATGACACCGCCGATGCCCAGACCGGCCAGGAAGCGCATGGCAGTGAAGGCAACCGGGTCGTGGGTAAAGCCTGCGGCTGCGGTGAACACGCTGAACAAAAAGATGCAGATGGCGATGGCCTTGCGGCGGCCGATCTTGTCGGCGATAGTGCCGAGGAAGATGGCTCCGAACATCATGCCAAACAGGGCCGAGCTGACCATGAAGCCCGCGTTCTGGGCGGTGACACCCATCTCCTTCATGATGGACGGCAGTGCAATGCCCGCCACCGCCAGGTCATAGCCGTCAAAGATGATGATCAGGGCGCACCATAGAAGAACCTTGCCGTGGAAGCCATTGAATGTGGCTTCGTCGGACAGCTTGTGTACATTGATGTGTCGCATGGTTTGTCTCTTTGTGGATATTGTTGAAATGCTTGCAAAAAATTGCCTCAGCCGAGGTCGCCGCCACCCACCGGCATGGTGATGCCGGTGATGTAGGAGGCCTCATGGGAGGCCAGGAACACAATGGCGTTGACCTGCTCGTCAATGGTTCCGTAGCGTTTCATCAGGCTGGACGAGGTGGTCTGGTCGATGATTTGCTGGTACCAGACTTTTTCCTGAGCGGTCTGCTCTGCGGTGTTGCGCGGGATGCGGCGTGGCGGGGCCTCGGTGCCGCCTGTGGCCACCGCGTTGACCCGCACGCCCCGCTCACCGGTTTCCAATGCCAGGCAGGCGGTCAAGGCATTTACGCCGCCCTTGGCTGCGCCGTAGGGCACGCGGTTGAGGCTGCGCGTTGCAATCGACGAGACATTGACGATGGCACCCTTGCCCTGCTTAAGCATGGTGGGCAAGGCGGCATGGCAGCACCACAGGGTGGGGAACAGCGAGCGGCGCACTTCTGCCTCGATCTCCTCCACTTGGTAGTGCTCAAAAGGCTTGGCCCAGATGGTGCCGCCCACGTTGTTGACCAGCACGTCGATGCGGCCAAACCGCTCCACGGCGGCATCCATGGTGCGCTGGCAATCGGCGCTTTTCTCCATGTCGGCGGTCAGTGCCAGCACCGGTGTGGCGTTGGCGCTGCGGGCCAGTTCGTCGCGCAGTTCAAAGATCAGTTCTGAGCGGTCAACCAGCACCAGGCTGGCACCTTCGGCCGCCATGCGCAGGGCCACGCTGCGGCCAATGCCCTGGGCCGCGCCGGTGATGACGGCGACCTGGGTGTGAAATCGTGGGTTCATGGTGTCACTCCAAAAATGCCCGTATGGATCGGGCCGTAGGCGGGGGCAGGCGCTCAGGCGCTGGCCGAGAATTTTTCGTAGTAGAAGTTGGCGGGCTTCAGGTTCTTGTCGCGGATGAACTGGCCCACGGCTTCCACCATGGGCGGAGGGCCGCACAGGTAGATGTCCACATTGCCGTCGTTCAGGTGCGCGGGCGCGATGTGCTGCGTCACGTAGCCCTTGTGGGGGTAGTGGCTGTCGGCGCTGGCCACGCAGGCAGAGAAGCTGAAGTTCGGGATGCGCTCGGCCAGGGCTTGCAGCGTGTCCATCTCCACCAGGTCGGCATCGTGGGTGACGCCGTACACCAGGTGCAGCGGGTGGGCGCTGCCTTGCTGGGCAATTTTTTCCAGCATCGCGGTGAACGGGGCCAGACCGGTGCCGCCCGCCAGCAGCAGCAGGGGTCGCTGGATATCGCGCAGGTAAAAGCTGCCCAGCGGCCCGGCCAGGGTCAGGGTGTCGCCGGGTTTGGCCTGGCCTGTGAGGTAGCTGCTCATCAGGCCGCCGGGCACGTTGCGCACCAGAAAGGACACCGTGCCGTCGCGCACCAGCGAGCTGAACGAGTACGCACGCGTCTGGGTGCTGCCCGGAACTTGCAGGTTGACGTACTGGCCCGGCAGGAAAGCCAGCTTGTTCAGGGTCTCGCTCTGGATCGACAGCGAAATCGTGCTCGGCGATACTTGGCGTACCTGGGTGATGGCGGCCTCGTAGCGGGCTTGCTGGGTGCGGCACACGCTGGACGACGCGGGCACCCGCACCACGCAGTCGCTTTTTGCCCGCATCTGGCAGGTGAGCACGTAGCCCTGCCGGGCTTCGTCTTCGGTCATGGCATCGTCGATGTATTCGCCCAGGGTGTACTGGCCGGATTCGGCAAAACACTTGCAGGTGCCGCAGGCCCCGTCACGGCAGTCCAAAGGGATGTTCATGCCCTGGCGATAAGCGGCATCAGCTACGGTTTCTGTAGCAGACGCATCGATGAAGCGGGTGACACCGTCTTCAAACTGGAGCGCAATGTGGTGGTTCATGGTGCGGGCCTTAGGGCAATGCTGAACAAGGCCATTCAAAATGGCTCTTCCGGGGTACTGATAACAAGAATGCGCCGAATCCGGCCAAAACGAGTCGTTTTCTAACCCCTTGGGGCTAGGTTCGCGGGCCTTTGGGCCCACTTTGCGCCC
>NZ_JANXMU010000068.1 GCF_025354435.1 Rhodoferax sp. | reverse complement strand
AACCGGTCACCGTCTCGCGGTAGAAATTTTCCGCTAGCACCTCTTCGAAGCGCATGGCGTAGGTGGCCTAGTCGTTGCGGAGACTGTCCAGACCGACGACCTCATCGCCCGGCCGAGCGCAGCGGCAGATTTTCGGTTTACACACCGCGAGCGAACACCAGCCGTGGAATGGTTTGGGCGTCCAAGATGGACAGTGCGGATGCAGCAATGGCAAGCTGCACAAGGAAAGAGCGGCAATTCGTGGATGTCCTTTTTGTAATTTCGTCGGGTTTTCTTGTTGTCGCCAGGACTGTGTCCTTGGCGATGGGCTGGGCTTATTGCTTCAAAACGAATTTTGCGAGTGCCTTGACCTCTGCGGGTTTCAGCGCTACGAAAGGAGGCATCGCGGCACTGCCCCATTTGCCAGTGCTGCCGCCGCGGATGCCGGCCTCCACATTCGACTGCGCCTGCGGATCAGCCTTGTACTTTTCGGCTATCTCGTGATAGCCCGGTCCTACGATCTTCTGGGTCAACCCGTGGCAACTCAGGCAGGCGTTGCTCTGAAGGAGTGCCTGCACATTGATATTGGCGCCAGTAGCGGGCGGCGTGGCGGCAGCACTCGTGGCCGTCGACGGTGTTGGCGGTAGTGTCGATACAGCAATCACGCTGGCATCGTTGGCTTTGGCAGATCCGTAGGAGACTGCCAAGTAAGCACCAATCTGCTTGACCTCGTCATCGCTGATCGGTGCGCCGTAGGTGTACTGCATCTTGGCCACCTCGGCGGTCCATTGCGTCTGTGTCATGCCGGGCGGCTGGTATTTAACGTAGTCGGCAGAATGGCACATGGCGCACTTTTGCATCGCGATGGCATAACCTGGAAGCTTCGAGAGTCGCAGTTTCGACGTGTCGGGCTGCAGCTTGATGCCTGACGGCGCAGGCATTGCAGGGAAAGCCATGAACGCGCCGAAGGCGCACGTGACAACAATGACGCGGGCCAAAAAAATGGTGAGTTTCATGCTGCGTCCTCAGGCGATGTTGACTGGCGTGGACTCGATCACGTGGCGGCGGTAGCCGGCAGGATTCCAGTCGGCTGTTGTGGGCTGGCCTTCACCCTCTTGATTGGTTGCCCGGACCATGAGCACAGCGCGTCCCTTCCTGGCGAAGCTCACCGGTGCGCGCCATTCACGAAACGAGAAGCGCCCGAGATCCTCGCCAAGCGTTGCCGCCGTCCAGCTGTGACCGCCGTCGGTGGAAACCTCCACCGTCTTGATCCCGGCACCGGCATCGAACGCGATGCCCTTGAGCTCGATCCGACGCGCGGACGGAAGAACGTCGCCAGCCTGGACGCTTGTGATGAAGCTGCGCACAGGCAGCGTAGAGATTGGCCGCGTCTTCGCCGCAGCGGACCCTGGTGCAACGCATTGGCAATCGTTGTCGGGCACGCGGTAGGCGCTCGTCATGAACAACGCGTCATGCCCGTCGAAAATATGGTCGATGACCTCGATCTCGGAAAGGTGCTTGACCCAATATGTGCCGAAGTAGCCCGGCACGATGAGCTTGACCGGATAACCATTGAGGAAGGGTAAATCTTTGCCGTTCATGCTCCACGCAAGCATCGGTTCGCTCTGCAGCGCATGTTCGATGTCCAGGGCTTTGCGGAAGTCAGAGGTTGCCGGCAGTACCGGTGTATCGAGGCCATTGAAAGTCACCTGCCGAGCACCCGCTGCGACGCCCGCCTTCTCGAGTACTTTGCGCAGCGGCACACCGACCCATCGTGCATTGCCCATAGCGCCATTGGCGAGCTGCGCCCCGAATACGCGCGGGGACGAGTACCCGCGGCTGTTTCCGGAACACTGGTTGACGGCAACAATTTCCACGGGCTCGGCCAAGGCCTTCAAGTCGGCCAGAGAAAGACTCAATGGCGTTTTGACCTTCCCCTTGACAGTGAGGCGGTAGGTGGCCGGGTCAACCGACAGCGGAATGTTGGCTAGGTGATAGCGCACGAAGAAAGCGTCGTTGGCGGTGATCGGGCCTTCATTGAAGACCGCGAAAGGGGTCTCCAGGTGCGGTGGCCGGGTCGTCACGCGAATCAGTGGACGCTTCTGAGGGTAGGTCACTAGCGGCCGCGGTCCGTCCGCGAAGGTTACGCCCTCACCGGTATCCCGGAAGGCCGCAAGCACGCCGAGCGGTGACGCGCCCAGAGCCAGAAAACCAGCGCCCTGGACAAAGCGTCGGCGGGACGAAGCGCGCTGGGCGGTGTGCTGCGCAGAGAGGGTGGTGTCGCGTTCTGATTTCATGGGCTATCTCCATTTGCTATAAAAATTTATGAGAATCCGGTGGCGATCCAGGGCATTGCTTCCATTTAGCACGGCACGGATGCATTGATCGTCACACCGGTCCAGCCCACGTTGCCGATGTCCTAGAAGGTCTGGCACAGGCCATAAAGATGGTGCCCAGGCGCAGCAGGTTAGCTTTGGAGAATGTCAGGCCCACATCGGCCATCGCGCCAATGCGTGGATAGACAGTGTTGCCGACCACCACGCCCAGCACGATTGCCAGGGTCAGCGCGCTGATACCGTTGAATTGCAACCAGCCGAGCTTGCCCAACTGGATGGACGGGCATGCCAGGGCACCCGTCAACGCGAGGCAGGAACGCAACTGGTGGAAGCGCTGCATTGCAGCTGTGCCCCATTTGGTCTTGGAGGCGGGCGTAAGAGTCGGGTGTGCTGCTGTAGGGGTATGCATCGTTTTTTCCATCGCGTCTTTTTTGAAAGGCATGACGGAATTCTGAGTCGTTGCAATCTATCTGACAAATGGATACTTCAGATATAACCTAGTCGCCGAACCGGTAAATATGGATTTTTGATGCGATTGACATTACGCTAGCTTTTTATCTTTACCGCGGTGGCCGGTACAGGTTCCACAAAATGGGACTTGAAAACTCTGTGGGTGACCCATAACGCTGAAGTGAGAACAGATGACTTAGCCGCTTGGCAGGCCGTTGAAACTATCAACCTAAGTGCAAATTTCAACCATCTGGAAACACCTAAAACCAAACACGGCATGCCACAGGACATACGCATCTCTGCCGATGGAGTGCATGTGCTGGACTTCGTTGCTTGCCGACAAACTGTATTTATCGCAACAGGGGTGGGGGCACATGGTCTTTATCCCAGCCGCGATGACAAAAACCTCTACGTTGCGAACCGAGACAGCAACAAGATCCAAGGCAGCGCAAGTGGTCTGAGTGATGCTGCCGTCATTGATTTCGCAACCCAAAAAGTGCCACCAACATAGGTGCACCTAGTGGCGGAAATTATTCCAAGTTGAACTGCTGAGATCAGTCTGAAGCGGTCCGCCAACCAACTATTTCGAGGGACTGCGTCAGGCCGAAAGCGGCCATTCTCTGGGGTTGGCGGAGGGTTTCCCTTTGCTGCGCCCGACCCACTTTAATGCATCCGATCAACTGCTTAGCAAAGCCCGTTCTGCCCGGATTTGGCAGACCTAGGCTATGGAGATGATGCGGCCTATGCCAGCAGAAAATTTAAATTAAACAGCCCTTTAGCGTATATTCCACCTGCGCTAGCCGCTATCAATTTGATAATTTCCAACCCCATCCCCGCATTCAGCGCCGCTGCGGGAAATACCGATCTACATACCGCTGCATCTCCCCTCGCATGAACCGGCTGGAATCCTCCGCCCGCTCTTCCCACGCGAACACGCAGCTCGACATCACGCCGTCAAAACCCACCTCGCCCAGAGTCTAGAAAAACAGGTTCCAGTCGATCTCGCCCTGGCCGATGTCCAGATGCTGGTGCACACGGACCTGGGTGGAGCCGGGGGGTTGACGATGTAGCGCAGCTGGCTACTTTTCTTGTGGTTGAAGGTGTCGGCCACGCGCACATGGGCCAGCAGCGGCGAGGCTTCACGCAGCATGGCGGCCATGCGGTCTTTGGTGGCGCGGGGCATGACCCACCAGTCCAGAAAATCCGCGCGCGGCGACAGTTCTATCTGGTCGTAGCCCAGCTCGGCCGTGGCGCGGCAGAGCTCGGGCAGCGACAGGTGCCGGATCATGCAGGGGCCGAGCGCGATTTTCATGGGCTTCCGCTATTCATGCGTCCACATGGGCCGTGGTCACGCGCCCAACTGCACCAGCACCTGTCCGCCTTCGACCTTGGCCGGGTAGGTTTTCAGGTTGATGCACACCGGTGCGCCCAGCGCACGGCCATCGCGGATGTCGAAGCGGCCATTGTGCTTGGGGCACTCCACTACGTGTTCCATGACCAGGCCGTCGGCCAGGTGCACTTTTTCGTGGGTGCACAGGCCGTCGGTGGCATAGACCTTGCCGTTGTAGCGGTACACGGCATAGGTGTGCTGGTGGTGGTCAAAGCGCACCACGTCTTCGTCGTCGATATCGTCCAGTGCGCAAACGTCGGTCCAAGCGGTCATGGGAAGTCTCCTGGTGTTGTTAGATGGATACCACGGCGGCAACCGCAGCCCGGCGCTGGCGCAGCAGCGCGGGCAGGATGTCGCGCCAGGCCGCCAACAGGCTGGTGGCAGGCGCAGGGCATTGGCTGCGGATGGCTTCGTGCAACTGGGGCAGCGCGTGGTAGGGCACCATGGGGAACGTATGGTGCTCCAGGTGGTAGTTCATGTTGGCGTACAGAAAACGGAACACCGGGTTGGTGTGGAAGGTGCGGGTGCTGGCGCGGTGGTCGTGCACGTTCTCGTCCAGGCCCGCATGCTGGGTCAGGTTGAACACTTGCGTCAGCGCGCCTCCGTAAAAGCGCGGCCCCACCACCAGCATCAAAGGCAACGCGCTGTGCATCAGCCCACAGGCCAGCAGCAGTGCCAGAAAGATGGCGACATAGACGCGGGATGCGCGGACCACCTTGGGCCGCTCGGCCTCGGGGATGAAATGCAGGCCGTCCGGCGTGATCTGTCCGCAGGCATGGCGCACGATGTTGGCAATCTGCGCCGCGCCAGACTTGATGAAGAACAGGTCCAGCAGCAGGCCGCCCAGGCGCACCGGCTGGTGCACGGCGATTTCGGCATCGCGGCCCACCATCAGCGTGTGGGTGTGATGGCGGGTGTGGCTCCAGCGCCAGTAGTAGCCCTCGTGCAGCGTCATGAAGCCTGCGAGTTGGTAAAACGCCTCGTTGAGCCAGCGCGTCTTGAACGGCGTGCCGTGCGACAGCTCGTGCGCCCGGTGGTCGCTAGACGCGTACAAGATGCCGTACATCGCGAACGCAGGCAGACACCACCACGTGCCCCAGGCCAGCACCCCTGCCGTGCCGCTGGCTAGCAGCAGCGCCAGCCACAGGCCGTAGTTCCACAGGCTGTGGCGGTCGTTGCGCTGCATCAATTGCTTGAGCAGCTTGCGGTCGATGCTGGGGCTGAACCAGGGTGTGGCGTCGATGGCCGTTTCAGCGTCGCCGCGCAGGGCGTAGGGGTTGGACATACAAGGTCTCCGGGTGGGTGGTTTAGTGCCTTCATGGTAGGTGTGGTGCCCTTCAATTTGATGGTCATTCGGCATTTCATGGCATAAACTGGCATGCTCCATGACAGATGTGTCAAACATGCCCGCATCCTCACAAATACCGCCCTCCTTCCGCGCCACCATGGCCGATGTAGCCCGCGCCGCCGGGGTCAGCCCGTCCACGGTAGACCGCGTGCTGAATGCCCGCGTGCCGGTGCGCAGCGACACCGCCGACCGCATCCACGCAGCCGCGCAAACGCTGGGCTACCACCCGGTGGGGGTCATCCGGGCGCGCCTGCAAGAGGTGCGGCCCAAGCGCACGCTGGGCTTTTTGCTGCAGCAGCGCAGCTCGGCTTTCTACAGCGGCCTGGCCGACGCACTGACCACCGCCACCCAGGCCAGCACGCAGATGCAGGGCCGCGCCGTGGTGCGGTTTCTGGACGACCTGGCCCCCCAGGCGGTATGTGCGCAACTGACGCAATTGGCCCAGTCCTGCGACGCGCTGGCGCTGGTGGCCGCCGACCACCCCCACATCCACGCCGCTATCGCCCAGCTGCGGGCGCAGGGCAAGCCGGTGTTTGCCCTGGTGTCCGACCTGGACGCACCCGAGCGCGCAGGCTACGCCGGGCTGGACAACCGGCGCGTGGGCCGCACGGCGGCGGGCTTCATCATCCGGCAGGCCGCGCAGCCGGGGCAGATCGGCATCTTTGTGGGCAGCCACCGTTACCAGTGCCAGGAGCTGTGCGAGATGAGTTTTCGCTCGTATGTGCGCGAGCACGCCCCCGGCTTTGAAGTGCTGGAGCCGGTGGTGACGCTGGAGAGCGACCACTACGCCCAGGAAGCCACGCGCGACCTGCTGCAGCGCTACCCCGATTTGGTGGGCGTGTACGTGGGCGGCGGGGGGATTGACGGGGTGCTGCAAGCACTGCGCGACCACGTGGACCGCCAGCCGGGCGTGCCCCTGGTGGCCGTGGCCCACGACCTCACCCCCACCACCCGCGAGGCCCTGGTGGGCGGCTATTTGCAGGCGGTCCTGTCGCATCCCCTGCCTTTGCTGGCCGAGCGCTTGGTGCATGCGATGGCCGGGCCGGTGTCATCGGCGCAGCAGATCGTGGTGCCCATGGATATCCATACGCCCGAGAGTGTGTGAAATATGGATCTAGCGCTTATTTCATGGGCGCGAGAATCTACTTATTCAATAGCATCCAGGTTTGGGGGTTTAGGGGCATGGTCGCTCCCCGTGCCGATCCTGTCCTAAGCGGCCCAAAAAAGGGCGGCAGCGACTGGAACTCAAGCCAATTGAACCAATTAGTCTTTAGCCGAGTTGAATCCCTACTTGGCAGTTATCCATGAGGCAATTCGTCAAAGTCGTCCCGCCTCCATTGGGCGCGACAAACCTAAGGCTGTCTTTATCGCCGATAAAACGATAGCCATAGCACCACATATCCAGCTTCTCAACAATTACTCCCGGTCCAGGGTCGAACTTGAGTTGAAGGCTCACATCATTAGCAGAGGACCGAATTGTGAGACGGCCACCTGCAGTCTTCACATCCCATGGCGAAGTGTAGGCAGTCCACTCATTCCGATAAATAGAGAGACTCCGGCGTCCATATCCATTTATGCACTGAATCTGAAGGGGCCACTGTTGGACAAAAAGGCTTTTGTAGCGTCAGAGAAATTTACACAAAATGGCCCTCTAGCGCATATTCCACCTGCACTGGCAGCTATCAATTTGATAATTCTCAACCCTGTGGCTTGCAGTACTGGTCGATATAGCGCTGCATCTCGCTGCGCATAAACCGGCTGGAATCCTCCGCCCGCTCTTCCCAGGCGAACACGCAGCTCGACATCACGCCGTCGAAGCCCACCTCGCCCAGAGTCTGGAAGAACAGGTTCCAGTCGATCTCGCCCTGCCCTATGTCCAGATGCTGGTGCACGCGGACCTGGGTGGAGCCGGGGGGGTTGACGATGTAGCGCAGCTGGCTGCTTTTCTTGTGGTTGAAGGTGTCGGCCACGCGCACATGGGCCAGCAGCGGCGCGGCTTCACGCAGCATGGCGGCCATGTCGTCGCCGTAGTAGAAGGTGTGTGGCGCGATATAGGACAGGCGCAACGCTTTCGAGCCGATGTTTTGAACGATATCGATGGCGGGCTGCAGCTGCTCGATCCAGTCTTCGGGATGTGGCTCGACCGACAGGGTAATGCCCTCGCGCTCCAGGATGGGCAGCAGCTCGTCCATGGAGCGAAACCAGGCGGCCTCGCACATTTCCTTGGGATTGGCGCCGGGGCGCTCGCCCACCGAGCGCTCGGTAGATGCGCCGCGCCCGAACTCGCTGACCATCAGGGTACAGCCCATTTCCACGGACACTTCGATGGCTTTCTTCCAGCAGCGCACGGCCCACTGGCGCTCGTCTTCAAACGGGCTGGCCCAGCGGTACATGGGCTGCAGGCTGGCCAGGCCCACGCCGTGGCTGCGCATGGCGGCTTTGAAGGCGGCCATGCGGTCTTTGGTGGCGCGGGGCATGACCCACCAGTCCAGAAAATCCGCGCGCGGCGACAGTTCGATCTGGTCGTAGCCCAGCTCGGCCGTGGCGCGGCACAGCTCGGGCAGCGACAGGTGGCGGATCATGTAGGGGTCGAGCGCGATTTTCATGGGGTGTCTACCGGTGGACGGGTTCAGTTCTTCGACAGGTATTTGTCCACGTTGGACGGGGTGACCAGCTCGAACGGAATCCACACCGCAGCGGGCACTTTTTGGCCGCGGGCCATCTTCACAGCCGCGTCCACGCCGCCACCGCCCTGGCCATATGCGTCCTGGAACACGGTGACCTTGAGCTCACCGGCCTTCATGCTGGCCAGGGCATCTCGGGTGGCATCGACGCCGGCGACGATGGTGTCTTTCTTCATGTGGCCCGAGGCCTTGAGCGCCAGGATGGCACCAATGGCCATCTCGTCGTTGTTGGAGATCACGGCATCAAACTGCGTACCGGCCGACAGCCAGTTTTTCATCAGGTCGGCGGCTTCGGTGCGGCTCCAGTTGGCGGTGCGCTTGTCCACGATCTTCATGCCGGTACAGGGTGGCTTGGAGATCACGTCTTTGACGTCGATGCTGCGCTGCAGGGCGGATTCGTTGGCCAGGTCGCCGTCGATCAGCAGAATCTTGCCCTTGCCGCCCAGCAGACGGCAGACTTCGCGGGTTTGCAGCGTGCCCGAATCCACCTCGTTGGAGCCCACAAAGGTCACCTTGGGCGGGAACTTGGTTTCGCCAGGCGGGTGGTTGACGTAAACCAGGGGAATGCCCGCTTCGGTGACCAGCTTGGTCATCTTTTGCGTGGCCAACGAATCCACGGTGACGATGATGATGGCATCGACCTTTTGGGCGGTGAAGTTCTGGATCTGGCTGAGCTGGCGGCCAATGTCGCTCTGTGCGTCTTCCACCAGCAGGGTCACGCCCTTGGTTTTGGCGGCCTGGGCTTTCATGCCGTTGGCCACCAGCGTCAGCCAGGGGTTCGAGTCGGCCATAGTCACGCCGATTTTCTCGGCGTGGGCAAACGGGCTGACCAGCAAGGTGGTCAGTGCAGCCGCAATCAGGGTTTTGTGCAGGGCCATCATGCGCCCAGCTGCACCAGCACCTGCCCGCCTTCGACCTTGGCCGGGTAGGTTTTCAGATTGACGCACACCGGTGCCCCCAGCGCCCGCCCATCGCGGATGTCGAAGCGGCCGTTGTGCTTGGGGCACTCCACCACGTGTTCCATGACCAGGCCGTCGGCCAGGTGCACGTGCTCGTGGGTGCACAGGCCGTCGGTCGCGTAGACCTTGTCCTTGTAGCGGTACACGGCGTAGGTGTGGTTGTTGTGGTCAAAGCGCATCACGTCTTCGTCGTCGATATCGTCCAGTGCGCAAACTTCGGTCCAATTTGTCATGGGGTGTCTCCTAGTCGTTATTTAAGGCAATGCTGAACAAGGCCATTCAAAATGGCTCTTCCGGGGTACTGATAACAAGAATGCGCCGAATCCGGCCAAAACGAGTCGTTTTCTAACCCCTTGGGGCTAGGTTCGCGGGCCTTTGGGCCCACTTTGCGCCC
>NZ_JANXMU010000031.1 GCF_025354435.1 Rhodoferax sp. | reverse complement strand
CACAGTGACGGGTACTCGCCTCGGTGCTCCTGCACCATGCGCACTGCGCGCTTACGCACCTCAGGGGAAAACTTGTTCGACTTCATGGCTCAATCCTCTCAGAGATTTGAGCCTCCTCAAAACACGGGGCGGTTCATCTTGCCGATGATAGGCGGCACCTGGTGCAGAAGGAGCATAGCTGTCCTGCAATACGGGATACTGCTCTATCCGCAGGCATATGTCGTCCCAGAACTCAATTTCCACTGGAAAGCACCCAGCCGCCTCTCGCCGGTCCGAAAGCTCCTGAACTTGCTTCAGTAGCACCGCATCATTCGGTGCGGTGGTTGCCAGTATCATTTTCTTGATGGGCGTAGAAAACTTGTCGGCTTTCTCAACCTCGTCCAGCACGTTCTGCCAAGTAACTGGCTTGGTGGTGTACTTCTTACACTGAATCCCGACCCGACCGATCGCGGAGTCCTTGACGAAAACGTCGATACCCCCTTGAGCTTGCCCCCTACGACCATTTATTTTGGGCGTGCGGTCATTGAAAACGACCCCATAGACATGGGCGCACATACGTTCGAAGTCAGCCTCGTTACGAGGAGATGCAAGTTCAAGTGGAATGCTATGCAAGTCTGACCTTTTATCTTTATTTTTCGTTTGCTGGCTAGTGCCTTGTTTACATACTAAATCTAGCCCGCCGCCGCCTGCCTGGCCACATGCACCTGGTGCAAGGTGATCTTGCGCACCTCGGCCTGGCTGCTCTGGATGTGGGCGCGCAGCAGCATGGCGGCCTGGTCGCCGCGGTGGCTGCGGATGGCCTTGAGGATCTTGGCGTGCTCCTCATACGTGGCGGTGATGCGCGCCTGCTTGGTGAAATCGAGCCGCCGGATGATGCGGATGCGCTCAGTCACATCGCTGTGCACACGGGCCATCTCGGTGTTGCCTGCGGCGCGCACCAGGGCGCAGTGGAATTCTTCGTCCCAGCGGGCCACGGCGATGCCGTCGGTGCTGCGCTGGGCCACCGGCACCAGCCAGATGGCCACCAGTTCCTCCAGCAGCGCGTGGTCGATCTGGATGTGCGCTGCCCCTGCCCCCGCGCCGCCTTCGCACAGGCGGTGGGCGGCGGTGGTTTCCAGCACCATGCGCAGGTCGTAGAGCTGCTCAAACTGCTCGAAGTTGAACGGCAGCACCCGCCAGCCGCTGCGAAACAGCACCTCCACATAGCCCTCTTGCTGCAGCCGGATCAGCGCCTGCCGCACGGGAGTGCGCGACACGCCCAGGCGTTCGCTGATCTCGTTTTCGGTAAAGCGGTCGCCGGGGACCAGGGTGAATTCACCCACGTCGCGCTTGAGCTGGGCATAGACCTCGTCGGCGCGCGAGCGGTATGCGGTGGGTTCTGCAGGGGGGGTGGGGGTGGGAGTCAAAGATTGCACGGGGCAAACTTTAGCAGTTGCAGCACACCGGCTTTCACAGGGCGGCCAATGCCCGTACGACCGCGGTGCTGGGCGCCGTCCAGCCGACGATGCCGCCCTGCGCGCGCACCATCTCCAAGGTGGCGGCCTTGAACTGGGGGAAGTAGCTCTCGGTGCAGTCTTCCAGCAGCGGGCCGTCATAGCCACGGTCGTTGGCCTCGCGCATGCTGGTCTGCACGCAGACTTCGGTGGTCACACCCATGAACAGCAGCTGCTGGATACCGCGCTGTTGCAGCATCTCGTGCAGGCCGGTGGCGTAAAACGCGCCCTTGCCGGGTTTGTTGATGACGATCTCGCCCGCCACCGGGGCCAGCGCCTGGATGATCTGGTTGCCCGGCTCCCCCGCTACCAGAATGCGGCCCATCGCGCCCATCGCGCCCAGGTCGCCAATGCGCAGCGCCGGGTTACCCCGGTTCCGCTTGGCCGGGGGGCAGTCGGACAGGTCGGGCCGGTGCGCCTCGCGGGTGTGCACCACCAGGCCTCCTGCCGTGCGCCAGGCCGCCAGCATGGCCTGGCAGGCGGGCACGATCGCCTCCAGCAGGGCCACGTTGTTGCCCAGGGTGGCGCCAAAGCCGCCGGGCTCGATGAAGTCGCGCTGCATGTCGATGATGACCAGGGCGGCGTGGGGCAGGTCCAGCGGGTAGTCGAACGGCAGGGCGGGGATGTTCATGCAGCCTCCTTGTGGTCGTCGTGGCCACCACCCATGTGGGCACCTAGGATGTGGCGCTCGGCGGTGGCGGCAGGGGTTTCAAACACAATGCGGCCTTCGCTCATGACCACGATGCGGTCGGCCAGCTCCAGCAGTTCGTCCAGGTCTTCGCTGATCAGCAGCACTGCGCCGCCACGGTCGCGCACACCCAGGATGCGGCTGTGGATTTCGGCCACGGCGGCAAAGTCCAGGCCGAACACCGGGTTGGCCGCAATCAGCACATTGATCTCGCCCGCCAGCTCGCGGGCCAGCACGGCGCGCTGCACGTTGCCGCCCGACAGGCTGCGGATGGGCGCGCCCTCGCCCTGCGTCTTTACGCCATATTCCTGGATCCATTCACGCGCCCGGCTGCGCCAGGTGGAAAAGCGCAGCAGGCCGCCCACGTTCAGCGGTGCCTGGTCGAAGTCGCGCAGCGCCATGTTTTCGGCCACCGACAAATCTCCCACGCAGGCATTGCGCAAGGGTTCTTCGGGCAGGCTGCGCACCTTGAGGCGGCGGTTGTCGGCGCGGCGGGCGGCATAGGGCTCGCCCATTACCTGCACCCGGCCGCTCAGGCGCGCGCGCTGGCCCACCAGCGCCTCCACCAGCTCGCGCTGGCCATTACCCGAGACACCGGCCACGCCCAGGATCTCGCCCTTGCGCACCTGTAGACTCAGACCGTGCAAGGCCAGGGTGCCGCGGTCGCCCTGGGCTTTCAGGTCGTCCACCTGCAGAGCGACAGGACCTTCATTTGCTGCACTTTGTGTAGCACGTCGTGTAGGCATATCCTGCGCCAGAGCACTATTTGACTCAGAACTTTCACCCATCATGGCCTGGGCCAGGGTGCGCGTGAGTTCCTGCGGCGCAGCCCCAGCCACCCGGTCGTGGTGCACCGCCTTGCCGCGGCGCAGCACCGTCACACCATCGGCATAGGCCAGCACCTCGCGGAACTTGTGGGTAATGATGAGCACGCTGCACTGGCCGCTTTGGGCGAAGGCGCGCACATGGCCCAGCACCTCGTCGGCCTCTTGCGGGGTGAGCACCGAGGTGGGCTCGTCCAGGATCAAAAGGCGGGGCTTCAGGTAGAGCTGTTTCAGCAGTTCCAGCTTTTGCTTCTCGCCTGCCGCCAGCTCGGCGGGGCGGGCATCCAGGTCCAGGCTGAAGGGCGTAGTGGCCAAAAAGGCTTTGAGCTCGGCGCGCTTGGCGGTCCAGTCGATCACCGCGGGCAGGGTGCCACCGGCCAGCAGCAGGTTCTCGGCCACCGTCATGCCCGGTGCCAGGGTGAAGTGCTGGTAGACCATACCGATGCCCAGGCTGCGCGCCACGATGGGGTTGGCAATGTCCTGCTCGCGCCCGTCGATCAGGATGCTGCCCTCTTCCGCGCGCTGGAAGCCCGCCACGCATTTCACCAGAGTGCTTTTGCCCGCACCGTTTTCACCTAGCAGGGCGTGCACCGAGCCAGGTTCGACGCGCATCGTCACGCTGTCCATGGCGGTGAAGCTGCCGAAGCGTTTGGTCAGCAAATAGGTGTCCAGCGTCAGCGCGCCGGTGCCCGCCGGAAGCGCGCCAATGGGAGTGGTGTCGGAGGCCATGGAGTTCCTTGGGTTAGACAACGGCCAGCAGCGCGGCGGACGTGGCGTGCGCACCGAACACGCCGCCCTGCATGGTCACCATGTTCAGCGCCGCCTGGTGGTTGGCCGGGTCGGTGGCGGCGGTGCAGTCGGACAGCAGCAGGCACTCGTAGCCCCGGTCGTTGGCATCGCGCATGGTGGTGTGCACGCATACGTCGGTGGTAATGCCCGCGAAAATCAGGTTCTGCACGCCGCGCAGGCGCAGCACCATGTCCAGGTCGGTGGCGTAGAACGAGCCCTTGCCGGGCTTGTCGATCACCACCTCGCCGGGCAGCGGGGCCAGCTCGGGGATGATCTCCCAGCCGGGTTCACCGCGCACCAGGATGCGCCCGCAGGGGCCGGGGTCGCCGATGCCGACACCGTCCGCGCCAATCTGGCGCGAGCGCCAGCGCTTGTTGGCGGGCAGGTCGGCCAGGTCGGGCCGGTGCCCTTCGCGGGTATGGATGATGTGAAAGCCCAAGGGCCGCAGCCGGGCCAGCACGGCGGCGATTGGGGCGATGGGTGCGCGGGTCAGGCCGATGTCGTAGCCCATCACGTCCACGTACCCGCCGACCCCGCAAAAGTCGGTCTGCATGTCGATGACGATGAGGGCCGTGTTGTGGGGCCGCAGCGCGCCGTTGTAGGGCCAGGCGTAGGGGTTGGCCTGGACGAAGCGGGGGGAGGTTTGCATGGTCATTCTGCCAACCGGGTGGTGGAAGGGCTGGGGTAAGGATTGGCTTCCGGGCCCTTGTAGGCCCGCGTGGGCGCATCGAAGCCGCAAGGTGTGCCATCGGTGACCGCCACCTCCCAGGGCAGCTTGTACTGGCCGGTCGCCATGTCCTGCATGTAGGTGTAGGGAAAGTCCTGCGCCCCACCTTTGACGGCCACGTAGCCGCGGTGGTAGAGCTGGTACATATTGTTTTCTACGCCCCAGCCACTGCGGGCCTCGCGCACTAGGTCGGGCCGCAGTTCGGCGGTGATGATTTCATCGGGGCGGCCACTGCCCTGCACCATCACCGTGCCGTCGAAGTGGCAGAACATGCCCTCGCCCATGGAGTCGAAAGTGCCGTCGCTGCCACACATGCAGACACTGGCGGTGTAGGCCAGGTTGCAGAAGGCGTTGGCCTGGTTGGTGATCTTCCAGGCATGGCGGATGGGTGCGGTGTAGCCCGCCGTACGCAGGATGATGTCAGCCCCCTTGTACGCCGCCTCGCGCGCCATTTCGGGGAACATGCCGTCGTGGCAAATGATGAGGGCCAGGCGGCTGCCGTTGGGTCCGTCGCACACTGGTATGCCCAGGTTGCCAGGCTCCCAAGGCTCTACCGGCACCCAGGGGTGCAGCTTGCGGTAGTACAGCCGGATGCGGCCGGTATCGTCGATGATGAGGCCGCTGTTGTACGGATTACCGCCTGGGTGCTGCTCCATGATGGAGAAGCAGCCCCAGATGCGGTTGTCCACACAGGCTTTTTTGAAGGCGGCCACCTCGGGCCCGTCCAGCGAACACATGATGGCGGGGTTGGTGTCCATGCTCAGGCCATGCAGCGCGTACTCGGGGAACACCACCAGGTCCATGCTGCCCTGGTTGCGGCGCGCCTTGGCCACCAAGTCACAGATGTGCCGGGTTTGCGCGGCCAGCTCGACCGGGGTGGTGACCACCGGCAGTTGCAACTGCACCAAGCCAATGACCACGCCATTTTTTGATTTATTCAAGCCACCAAAACCGCTCACGGCATTCTCCTAGCGTGTAGAGGACAGTTCGCCCGGGCTGCCCACGGCCACGCTGCCGGGCTTGCAGGTCAGCACCAGAATCACCAGGGTCAGCACATAGGGCACGGTGTTGAACAGGTGGTAGCCCCAGCCAATGCCCACCGACTGCATGGCCGGGCCAATCGCCCCGGCACCGCCGAACAGCAGGGCCGCGCCTACGCAGCGCAGCGGGCTCCAGCGCGCGAAGATCACCAGCGCCACGGCGATCAGGCCCTGGCCGCTGGAGATGCCTTCGTTCCAGCTACCGGGGTAGAACAAAGTGAGCGACGCACCGCCCAGGCCCGCCATGAAGCCGCCCGCCGCCGTGGCCGCGATGCGGATGCCGGATACGGAATAGCCCAGCGCCCGCGTGGCATTGGCCGAGTCGCCCGCCAGCCGCACCAGCAGGCCCCAGCGGGTGCGCGCAAACGCCCACCACAATGCCACGGCCAAGGCGATGCCGATGGGCAGCAGTGCGTTGATTTGCAAGGCCGCCTGCACCACGGTGGAGTCACTCCAGCCACCCAGCGCGATGGCCGGAATCTGCGGTGCCTGCGGCTGGATCAAGGGCTTGCCCAGGTAGAAGGCCAGCCCCGTGCCCAGCAGCATCAGCGCAATGCCTGTGGCCACGTCGTTGACCCGTGGCAGCGAGCACAGCACGCCGTGCAAGGTGGCCAGCAGCGCCCCCGCCATGGCCCCGGCCAGCACGCCCAGCCAGGGCGAGCCGGTCAGGTAGGCCCCGCCAAAGGCCGTCATGGCCGACAGCACCAGCACGCCTTCCAGCCCGAGGTTGATGCGGCCGGACTTTTCGGTGAGGCATTCGCCCAGACTCACGAACAGGAACGGCGTGCCCACCCGCAAGGCCCCGCCAATAATTCCGGCGAAAAGCGCTACCCATTGGTCTGCAGTCATGCCACCTCCACCGGTTTACGCATCTTGGCAAACACCGTTTTCCAGTCCACGTCGCGCAGCGCTTCGCTGGCCAGGATCAGCACAAAGGCAATGCCTTGCAACACCATCACCGACGCGTCCGGCAGGCCCAGGCGGCGCTGCAGCAGGCTGCCTGCAGCACCAAAGCCACCGAACAAAATGGCGACCGGCACGATGGCCACCGGGTTGTGCCGGGCGATGAAGGACACCAAAATGCCCGCGTAGCCGTAGCCCGAGATCAGCGAAGCATTGGCATTGGTGTGCACCGCCGCTACCTCCACAGCACCGGCCAGCCCGGCACCGGCACCGCCCAGGGCGCAGGCGGTCAGAATCAGTTGCGTAGCGGGCAGGCCCACCAGTTGCGCTGCGAGCGGGTTGCCGCCCACCACGCGGATCGAGAAGCCCGATACCGTCCAGCGCAGCCACAGCCCCAGGGCGACGCAGGCCAGCACGCCCAGCACCAGCCCCCAGTGCACGTCCGAACCCGCAATGCCAGTAATCAGCATGCCCTCGGGCAGGGAATGGGTGGCGGGCTTATTCAGGCTGGCCGGATCGCGCAGCAGGCCTTCCACCAGGTGCTTGAAGATGCCGATGGCGATGTAGGCCAGCAGCAGGCTACTGATGGTCTCGTTGATGCCGCGCGCCTGTCGCAGCCAGCCCGCCAGCATGATCCACAGCGCCCCGGCCAGCGCGCCCGCAGCGCACACCAGCGCGGTGCCCAGCAGATTGGCGGGTAGGGGCAGCAAGGTGCCTGCGGCGGCAGCGGCCAACCCGCCCAGCACCAAAGCGCCCTCCCCGCCGATGATGACTAGCCCGGCGCGCGCCGGCAGCGCCACGCATAGGGCCGTCAGCATCAGCGGTGCCGAGCGCTGCAGCGTGTTTTGCCACGAAAACCAGTCGCCGAACGCGCCCTTGAACAGGGTCAACCACATGTCCAACGGGCTGACCCCAGCAAACCAGACGAACGCGCCGAACAGCAGCAGTGCCAGCGCAATGGCCGATGTCGGCAGCAAGATGTCTTTCATGGCGGTGGCTTAGAAACTGCCTTGTACGCCTTCGACCAGGTAGTTCATGCTTTCCAGCACCGGGTCGGTCTGCTTCAAGACCTTGCCTGCGGCGATGACCTCTTTGCCCTTGTTGTCCTTCAGCGGGCCTTTGAAGATGTCGAACTTGTCGCCCACCATCTGGGCCTTGATGCCGTCGGCCTGCTTCTTGGCGGCATCGGTCACCATGGCACCGTAGGGCGAGGTTTTCACGTAGCCGTCTTTCAGGCCGCCGCGCAGGAAGTTGGGGTGCGGCTTGCCCGACTGGGCCGCGTCGATGGCGGTTTTGTAGGCGGTGAACCAGTTCCACTCGGCACCGGTGAGGTAGGCGTTGGGGGCCAGCTTGGCCTGGCTGGCGTGGTAGCCGCACACCATCTTGCCGCGCTTGGCAGCGGTTTCCACAATCACCTTGGGGCCGTCCACGTGCATGGTGAACACGTCGCAGCCCTGGTCGGCCAGGCTGTTAGTGGCCTCGGCTTCCTTGACGGCCATGGACCAGTCGCCGGTGAAAATCACGCTGCAGGTAATGCCGGGCTTGACCGAGCGCGCGCCCAGGGTGAAGGCGTTGATATTGCGCAGTACCTGCGGAATCGGCTTGGCCGCCACGAAGGCGATCTTGCCGCTCTTGCTCATGTGGCAAGCGATGACACCGTTCAAGAACTGGCATTCGTCGATGTAGCCAAAGAAGCTGCCCACGTTCTTAGGGTGCTTGCCCTCGGTCCACATACCGCCGCAGTGCGAAAAGCGCACATCGGGGTACTTGGGCGCCAGCGCCAGGATGTGCGGGTCAAAGTAACCGTACGAGGTAGGAAACAGCAGCTTGGCACCGTCTTGGGCAATCATGCCGGTCATGGTTTTCTGCACGGCCGAGGTTTCGGGCACGTTCTCTTCCTCCACCACCTTGATGCCGGGCATTTTCTTGGCCTCGGCCGCCGCCGCCGCCTGCGACTGGTTGTAGCCGTAGTCGTCACGCGGGCCGACGTAGATCACGCCGATGGTCAGCGGTGTCTGTGCCCGGGCCAGGTTGCCCAGGCCACCCAGCGTGCTGGCAGCGCCCAGAGCGGCGATGGTTTTCAGGGAGTCGCGGCGGTTGAAGGTGGTCATGGCAGTCCTTTCGGGGGGAAGTGTGAAAAGGGAGGCTGGATCAAAACGGTGCGTAAAACGGAATCTTTCTTGGATACAAGAATGGATGCAAAATGTGTGCCTGCTGCTGAATAAATTGGGCATCCATGGCATTCACAGTGCGGGCAGCCCGGCATCGCCCAGCGGGCCCACCCGCACAATGGCCGCGACCGGCCCGCCACCGGCCGGGCCCTGGTGCTCGGCCCCGCCAGACACATACAGGGCGGTATCGCCCACCACCGAGGCCAGCACCGCGCCCACGGCAGCCCGTGCGTGGCGTGTGGCATTGATGTCAGAGTCGTTCAGCATGGTGTGCCGCGCCCCACGCACCTGGCCATCGGGGCTGGCTTCAGCTTTGGCCAGCAGGTTGACCAGACCGGGCAGCACCGATACACCATCGCCGCCCAGCTCCAGGGCCGCGTGTAGCATCCGGCGTACGCTGGCCGCATCCACCGCGTCGCGCATCACGGTATGGGCGATACGGTACGGCGATGCCGCCCCCTCGGCTTCGCCCAGCACGATCACCACATTGGCTTCCAGCTCGATGCCCGCCGACGCAGAGGCCCGTGCCGAATACAGCGACCAGTCCGACAGCAGCGCCGCCGCATCCACAGGAGGCGGTATTTCGCCCAGGGCCAGCGCCACACCCAGTGCAGAGGCCCCACGGGAATAGGCCATGGACTCGTAGCTGTCGTGCGTCACCGGCCTAGCGCCGCGTTGCAGCGCGGCATGCACTTTGGTGGAGGTCAGCAACGGGCACTTGATCTGCACAAAATGCACGTCGGCGGCATCGGCGATACTTGCGTCGTGCATGGCTTCCCGCACGGCCACGGCCGTGCACTCAATCTGGGCGCTACGGCCTATCTCTTCAGGTAAAAAGTCGCGGGTATGCGCCACGCCCACCACCAGGCGCTTGCCAAGCTTTTGCGGCTCGGCGGTCACCCAGCGGCGCGAAAACACCGTGAAATGGGGCGACAGCACCCCTTCGGTGCCGCCCGACATCACCAGTGCCACCCGCTGCCCTACTTCGCTGGGCGAACACCCAAGGTGCGGACTGAGAAAATCGCACCAGCGGGTGACCGCAAAGTCACGCGTGAAATCGTTGACGCAGCCATTGCCTTCGGTCTTGCCCATCACCGCTACGATATCGGCCGGGCGTAGCGCACCGCTGTCGACCAAGGCCTGCACGCCCCCCAGGTCGCCAGGGCCGCTGCACAGCACCCGGTGCACATCGATGTATTGCACTTGCGCGCTCATCGGCGTACCCGGCGCGTCACAGCAAGCTCACATGCGCGGCCACCACCCGCCAGCCCTGTACCGTGCGCAGCCAGGTCTGGCTTTGGCGGCCGGTGGTGGCACTGCCTTCGCGCCGGAACTCGACATTGGCCGTCGCAAAGTCCTGTCCGTAGGTAGTGAGCACGGTTTTCAGCAACTGGCGCTGCAAACCCTGGGCCGGACGGCCTGCGCGGAAGGCCTGGATGGCATCGAAACCGTAGAGGTTCTCGGTGGCGCCGTAACGCAAGGTGTGCGGGCTGTTCCAAAACAGCTCGTCCAGCACCTCGACGCGGTTGTGCACCAGGGCATCTTCGTAGCGGTTGAAAACGGCCTGCACTTCGGCCAGGACTTCGGGCAGGTTGATGGGGTAGTCCATGGGCGTCCTTCAAAGATTTGCAACGGGCGCACGGCAGACACCTGCTGCCTCGAGCACGGCGGCGGCGCGCAGCACCAGGTCTTCGCGCCAGGGTGCGGCAATCACCTGTACGCCGATGGGCAAATGCGGCAATTGCGGGTCCATACCCCACACCGGCACGGCGCACACCGGCAGGCCGATGCAGGAGATGGGCTGGGTCAGCACGCCGATGTTGGGGCGCAGCGGCAGGTCGCGGCCGTTCAGATCCAACCGCTCGGTTCCTAAGAGCGTGGCGGCACAGGGCGTGGCGGGGGTGAGCAGCAGGTCGTATTTTTCAAACACCTGGGCGGCGGCTTGGGCGTAGCGTCGGCGCACCCGCTGGGCGCGGGCTACCCAGGCGGCAGGGATCAAGGCACCAGCCAGAAAGCGGTCGCGCGACAGGGGTTCAAAGTCTTGCGGGCGGCTGCGCAAGTTGTCTAGGTGCAAGGCCGCGCCTTCGGAATTGGTGATCAAAAACGCAGCAGCGCGGCCCGCCTCGACCCAGGGTAACTCCACCGTGTCGATGGCACCCAGCGCCTGTGCCACGGTGGCCACGGCGGCCCGGGCTGCGGGCAAGGCGTTATCAAAGAAGTAGCCGCCCAGCATGCCGATGCGCAAACCGGCAATGCCCAGGTGCAGCTCGGTCACTACATTTTCGATAGCACGTTGTGCACAGCCTGCATCCACGAATGGGCTATTTTCCTCATAACCCTGCATCGCGTCATAGGCCAGGGCCAGATCGCCCACGCTGCGGGCAAACGGCCCCAGGTGGTCCAGGCTGGTGACAAACGGGAAACTGCCGGTACGCGGCAAGCGCCCAAACGTGGGTTTGAGGCCGAACACGCCGCACAGCGACGAGGGCACGCGGATGGAGCCATTGGTGTCCGAGCCCAGCGCCAGCGGCACCTGCCCCGCCGCCACCGCCGCACCCGAGCCACCCCGAGGAGCCTCCCGCCGTGCGGGCCAGGTCGTGCGGGTTGTGGCAGGCACCCTCGTGGGTGTTCTCGGTGGTGAAGCCGTAGGCGTATTCGTCCATGTTCAGCGCGCCGACCAAGATGGCCCCTGCGGCTTCCATGCGCTGTACCAGCAGGCCGTCGGCCGTGGCGGGCGGGCTGTCGCGCTCGATCTTGGAGCCCGCCAGCGTGCGCAGCCCGGCGATGTCGAACAGGTTTTTGGCGGCGAAAGGCACGCCCAGCAAGGGTAGTGCGGCCTGGCTGCCATCGGCCAGGCCCGCGTCGATCTGCGCCGCACGCTGCAGGGCACGGGCCTGCACCACGTCAGTGAAGGCGTTGACGCGGCCGTCGGTGGCGGCGATGCGATCCAGGCAGGCCTGCACCAGTTGCGTGGCCGTCACTTCGCGGGCCGTGACGGCGCGGGCCATGCGGGATGCGTCCTGCAGCCACCAGTCGGCGTTGGTCGTCATGGCTTGCTCCGGGGCGTTACGGGGATGAAGGCCATGGGCGATTCGTCATGCACGGTCAGCGGAGCGGCATTCACCAAGTCGGCAAAGCCCGAGGCCAGCGCAAAGTAGCGCAGCACACCGAGGCGCGATTCGCCCAATTGCAAGCCGATGGCGGCGGCCGCCGCATCCACGTAGGTTTCCAGTTCCTGCTCGGTCATTTCAGCAACTCTCCTTGGACATACGCGCGCCATCCGCCCCAGTGGCTGATGTCCCGCGCCCCTGCCAGCGCCTGTGGCTCGCAGATAAAGCCCTGCACGCTGCTGCCATCGGCCAACGCCAGGGTACCTATGCCCAGCGGGGCCGGAACCAGCGCCACGAAAGAGCCGTAATGGGCCACCGGCATCTCCCAGATCTCCACGGCAATGCCTGTGCCCTGGCCGGGCGCGACACGCAGCAGACCTGGCTTGGGTGGCACTGTGCCGGGCAGGGCAAACAGCTGGTAGTCCGGCGCGGTCGTGGTGCTGACGACCAGGCGCGCCTGGCGCTCGGTCAACTGGCTATTCAAAGGCATGCCGGATAGGTGCGCACCGACCACTGCCACCCGCACCACCGCCTGGGCTTGGATGCCGGGCAGCGCTTGTAGCGCAGGCAAGGGCAGGTCCAGCGCACCCTGCAGCATGCCGCTGGCGTGGTGGTAGCGCTGGCCCAGCTCGGCCAGTTGCCAGTCGCTGCCGCAGGGGCCGATCAGCGTGATGCCAAACGGCAGGCCGTCGGCGCGCAGGCTGCTGGGCACCGAGATGGCGGCGTAGTCCAGCAGGTTGACGAAGTTGGTGTACGCGCCCAGGTTGCGGTTCAATACCACCGGATCGGCCTGCATTTGTGCAATCGTGTAGTGCGTGGGCGCGGTGGGCACCAGCAGCACATCGATGCCTTCCCACATGGCCGCAGCCTGCTGGCCGTAGGCCCGCAAGCGCACCTGGGCATCGACCAGATCGGCGGCGCTGTAGGCCCGCCCGCTGGCCAGAATGCTGCGCACCGGCTCGATGACCTCGGCCTCGTGCGCATCAAAGAAGCCGCGCACTGCGGCATAGCGCTCGGCCACCAGCGCGCTGTCGTACAACAGTGCGGCGGCGGCGGCCAGCGGGGCGTAGGCAATGGTGACGGGTGTGCCGCCCAGCGCACAGAGCTTGTGTATCGCCTGCTGGAAGGCCGCTTCGGCCGCCGTGTCGCCATAAAAGACCAGGGTGTCGGGCACTCCAAAGTTGAAACGTGCGGGCAAGGGGCTGCTGGCCAGAGCCAGTGGGCGCGAAAACGGGTCCAGCGGGTCGTAGCCCATGGCCGCCTGCAGCACCTGGGCGGCGGTGCCCACGCTGCGGGCGAAGATGGACACGCAGTCCACACTTTGCGCGGCAGGCACCAGCCCCCGCGTGCTGACCAGGCCCTTGGACGGCTTGATGCCGACGATATTGTTCAGCCCGGCAGGTACGCGGCCCGACCCGGCGGTGTCGGTGCCCAGCGCAAAGTCCACCTGCCCGGTGGCCACCACATAGGCCGAACCCGAGCTGGAGCCGCCCGACACGTAGGCGGCGTTGAACGCATTGGGCACCGCGCCATAGGGTGAGCGCGTGCCGTTCAGGCCGCAGGCAAACTGGTCCAGATTGGTTTTGCCCAGCAGCGACGCACCGGCTTGCAGCAGCTTTTGCACCACGCTGGCATGCGCCGTGGGCGCATAGGCAAAGGCAGGGCAAGCAGCAGTGGTGGGCAGGCCCAGCACGTCGATGTTGTCCTTGGCCGCGAAACGCAGGCCAGCCAAGGGGCCCTGCACAGCGCCCGCGATGGACGAGTCAGCACGCGACAACCAGGCTGCGGCGGCGGTACCGCTGTGTGGCGATTCGGTTTGCACCATGTTGAAACATCCCATCTTGTATCCAAGACAAGATGCAAACTACGTGCCAGCTAGTGGAGCGTGCCGACGGCCCCCAGCCGATTCTGGCCGCCCTGGTTAAAATCGCGGGTTGCCTGCCCACCCGGCAGCGCCCCGTTTTGCTCTGGAAACCACCTTGTCTTACGCCTCCGAAACCCGCCGCCGCCGCACGTTTGCGATCATTTCCCACCCGGATGCGGGTAAAACCACGCTGACCGAAAAGCTGCTGCTGTTCTCGGGCGCGATCCAGATTGCAGGATCGGTGAAGGCGCGCAAGGCCACCCGCCATGCCACCAGCGACTGGATGGAGATTGAAAAGCAGCGCGGCATCTCGGTGGCCTCGTCGGTCATGCAGATGCTGTACCGCGACCACGTGATCAACTTGCTGGACACGCCCGGCCACAAAGACTTCTCGGAAGACACCTACCGCGTGCTGACCGCAGTGGATTCGGCCCTGATGGTGATCGACGCGGCCAATGGTGTGGAGGCGCAAACCCGCCGCCTGATCGAGGTCTGCCGCCAGCGTGACACGCCCATCATCACCTTCGTCAACAAGATGGACCGCGAAGTGCGCGAGCCGCTGGACATACTGGACGAGATCGAGCGCGAACTCGGCATGCCCTGCGTACCCATGACCTGGCCCGTAGGCCAGGGCAAGAGCTTTGGCGGCATCATGAACCTGCGCACCCAGAGCATGACGGTGTTCGACTCTGGCAAGGAACGCCTGCCGCAAGAGTTCGAGACCATCGCCCTGGACAACCGCGCCGAGCTGCTGAAGCGCTTTGGTGCCGAATTTGAAGGGGCCGAGCAAAGCATGGAATTGGCCGCCGGGGCCTCCCCCGCCTGGGACCTGGAGGCCTTTTTAGCCGGCAAGCAAACCCCGGTGTTCTTCGGCTCCGGCGTGAACAACTTCGGAGTGATGGAAGTGCTGGACGCGCTGGTCGATCTGGCCCCACCGCCGCAGCCCCGCACCAGCACCACGATGGTGAATCGCCAGCCGGTGGTGAAAGAGATCCAGCCCGACGACAAGGCTTTTGCCGGTGTGGTGTTCAAGGTGCAGGCCAATATGGACCCGGCGCACCGCGACCGCATTGCCTTTGTGCGCATGGCCTCGGGCAAGTACACGCCCGGCATGAAGCTGCGCGTGCAGCGCACCGCCAAAGAGCTGCGCCCGACCAGCGTGGTGACCTTTCTGAGCCAGCGTCGCGAGGCGGTGGACGAGGCCTATGCGGGCGACATCATCGGTTTTACCACCCATGGCGGCGTGCAGCTGGGCGACACCATCACCGACGGTGCCAGCCTGCAATTCACCGGCCTGCCCTTCTTCGCGCCCGAGCTGTTCATGACGGTGATTTTGAAGAACCCGTTGCGCACCAAGCAGTTGCAGCAGGGCCTGGCCCAGCTGGGCGAAGAAGGTGCCATCCAGGTGTTCCGTCCCAGCGTTGGCGGGCCGATGCTGCTGGGTGCCGTGGGCCAGTTGCAGTTTGAAGTGGTACAGCACCGCCTGAAGTCAGAATACGATGCCGACGTGCGGCTGGAAGGCTGCCAGTACACCGGTGCGCGCTGGATCACCGCCGACACCCCGGCCGAGCTGCGCGCCTTCACCGATGCCTACCCGATGCGCATGGCCCACGATGCGGCCGAAACCCTGGCCTACCTGTGCACCTCGCCCTACGATGTGCGGCTGGCGCAAGAGCGTTTCCCGAAGATCCATTTCCACCCGCTGCGCGAACACGCGGGCCTGGCGCTGCAGAACGCAGGCTAAACGCGGAATGAAACCATCGCCGCAGTTTCTACGCTTCTGCATGGTCGGCATTATCGGCCTGGGCGTGGACCTGGCGGTGCTGTATGCCTCGGCCTGGGCTTTGGGCTGGTATGGGGCGCGGGTGCTGTCGTTCATCGCTGCGGCCACCGCCACCTGGTGGCTGAACCGGCGCTTTACCTTCCAGGCCGGAGTAACGGACACGGCTTCGGCTGTGCAACAGTACCTGCGCTACATGGTGTCGATGCTGGGGGGGGCGGTACTGAACTACTCGGCCTATGTGGCCACTCTGCACTGGATCGACCTGCCCGGCAAGGCCGCGCTAGGCGTGGCCTTGGGTAGCTGCGCAGGCCTGCTGTCCAACTACCTGACGGCCCGGCATCTGGTGTTCAAACAGAAGCATCAGGCCTGACGCTCTACCTCCAGCGTCGAATCGCAGCCGATTCCCGCGGCCACCCAGCGCCGCGCCCAACGGCCCAACAGCGGAGCCGCCCAGCGCCAACGCGGGCCTAGCACCTCGGCAGGTTGCGCAATGGCACCGCACAGATAGCGGGCCTGCACACCATTCCAACGCAAAGCCGCACACGCACCGCTGCGGCGACCCGACAACACGATGCCCAGCGGACACGGAGCCGACAGGCAGCAAACGCCGCAGCCGTTGCACGGCGCGCCCACGATCGGTTTGGCCGGAGCGGCGGGGTGGACGTGGAGCACCTGCCAGTCGGCGGGGGATGGATGGGGCATAGGCGATTGTGGCCTAGCCATCTAATGCTATTGATTAAATAGCTACTCGCGCAGGTGGAATATACGCTAGAGGCTTAAAAAGCTTAAAAAACATCAGGTAAGGAAACTGCTGCGCAGGGTTTGGTACAGCGCCCCGAAGCGCTGGTAACGGGCCACCTCGGCAGCCACCTGCGCCACGGGTTCGAAGCGCTGGGCCACGGGCGGGCTCAGGCATACGTCCGCTTCCACACCACCATCGGCCAGCCAAGCTAGGCGCGCCGCACCCAGCGCACCACCGGTGGCACCGCCCTCTTGCGTCACCAGCGGCACGCCCAAGGTGTTGGCCAGCTCTTGCGACCACCAGGCACTGCGGGCACCGCCGCCCACCACCGACAGCGCGCCGATGGGCTGGTCGGTGGCCAGGGTGCGCCAACCGTCGCACAGGCCGAAGTTCACGCCCTCCACCACGGCGTAGGCCATCGCGGCAGCGTCATGGCTGTGGGTCAGGCCAAACAGCACGCCCTGGGCGTTCGGGTTGTTGTGCGGCGAGCGCTCGCCCGACAGATAGGGCAAAAACAGCGGCGCATTGGCGCGGGCGGTGGGCGACACCTGGGCGGCGGCGGCCAGCAGCGCGGCTTCGTTGTCATAACGCAGCAGCTTGGTGGCCCAGCTCACCGCACTGGCAGCGGACAGCATCACCGACATCTGGTGCCAACGGTTCGGCAGTGCGTGGCAAAACGCGTGCACCGCCTGGGCCGGGTTGGGCCGAAACGAGTCGGTGGCCAGAAACACCACGCCAGAGGTCCCCAGCGACACAAAGCCCTGGCCCGGCGACACGACGCCCATGCCCACGGCGCTGGCGGCGTTGTCGCCCCCACCACCGGCCACCGGCAGACCGACCCGCAGGCCCCAGCGGATGGCGATGTGGGACGACAAACCGGCGGAGACGGCGCTGCCCTCGACCACGCGGGGCATGTGCGACACGTCCAGGCCACAGGCGGCCAGCAGCTTGGGCGACCAGGCGCGTGCGCCCACGTCCAGCCACAGGGTGCCAGAGGCATCGGAGCAGTCGGTCACGGCCTCACCGGTCAGCAGCAGGCGCAAATAGTCTTTGGGCAACAGCACGCGGGCGGTTTGCTTGAATATCTCGGGTTCATGCTCGCGCAGCCACCACAGTTTGGGCGCGGTAAAGCCGGGCATGGCCAGGTTGCCAATGATGTCGGCCACCTCGGGCACGGCTGCGGTCAGGGCCACGCAGGCTGCACCGCTGCGGCCGTCGTTCCACAGAATGGCCGGACGCAGCACCTTGTCTTGCGCGTCCAGCAGCACCGCACCGTGCATCTGACCCGACAGGCCGATGGCCCGCACGGCAGACAGATCGGCCCGGTGGCTGGCCGCCAGCTGGTCCATCACCGATTCCAGCGCGCGCCACCAGCTGTGCGGGTCTTGCTCCGACCACAGGGGCTGGGGCTGCTGCACGCTGAGCTGCGCATGCGCCACCGCCACCACCCGGTGGTCGTCGGCCAGCAGCAGGGCTTTGAGTTCGGAAGTGCCGAGGTCGAGTCCTAAATACATGAGGGGTTCTTTTCAGTTCTTGTTGCCAAATCTTGCTTCGGCCTGGCGGCGGAAGTCTTTGGGGGTCATGCCTTTGATTTGCATGAAACGGCGGTTGAAATTGGCGACGTTGTTGAAGCCCACGTCGTAGCAGACGTTGTTGATGTAACGGTCGGTCTCCATCAGCAACTGGCAGGCACGGTTGATGCGTAGGCGGTTCACAAAGTCGGTAAAGGTGTTGCCGGTGGCACGTCGGAAGTAGCGGGAGAACTGGCTTTCGGTCATGCCGACGCGTTCGGACACTTCACCCATGGTGAACTGCTCGGCGCTGTGCTCGGTGAGGTAGCTGACGATGCCGCTGATTTGCGCCAGCGAGGCATCGTCGTCAAAGCTTTGCATCTGCACGGTGGACAGCAGCCGGTAGTCGGTGCAGCGGGCCAGACGGTCCAGCAGCATCAGAAATTCGCCATACCGGGCCATACCGTGGCTGTTTTTGATGCGCACCAAGGCATCGCGAGCGACCTCGCTCATGTCGAAGAATTCAATGCCGTGGCGGGCGCGCTCCAGCAGGGGCAGCACGCTGTGCAGCTCGCCCACTTCGGCCCCGGCCTGGCGCAGCGGCGTTTCTGAAAACTGCAGCACCATGTCGCGCAGGTGGACGACCTCGTCCGAGCCGTCACTGCTGATCCAGTTGTGCGGCAAGCGCGGGCCGGTCAGCACCAGATTGCCGGGCTCAAAGTGGCCGATGTAGTCGCCCACAAACAGCTTGCCCCGGGTCTCGACGATGAGGTGCAATTCACATTCTTCGTGCTGGTGCCAGCGCACCAGCGGCGTGGGAATACCGTGCTCTAAATAGCGCAGGCTGCCGGGCATCTCCAACGGCTCGTAGCCCAGTGTCAAATGGCGGCCCAGGTCGTGTTCCAGCTCTGGTTCGCGGTCCCGTTGTCGAACGCTGGCCATGGTGATCTCCTTGTGAACCTGTGACAGTACCACCATCCCCGCTCAGGCATGGATGGTGGTGCTCAGCAAGCTCAAACTTTCAACATGAACTGCTGAACCTGGGCGCTGGCTTTTTGCAGCGCTGCCACCAGGCGTGGATCGCCCGCCAGCTCGGCCCAGAACGGCACATTGCCCGCCAGCGCCACCACCGGGTCGGCGGCATCGCACATGGCATGCGCCACGGCGGAGTCCATCGCCTGGTCTTGGTAAACGTAAGACAGCTCGCCCCGGTGCCAGCGCTGCAGAAACGCCAGGAACAGCGCAGGCAGCACGGCCACCGCGTCGATGCTGCGGCCCTGGGCCAGGCACTCGCGCACCGTGGGGGCGATGAAGCCGGGCATCTTGGAGAAGCCGTCGGCAGCCACGCGCTGGTTGGTATCCAGAATGGCGGCGTTGCCAAAACGGTCCAACACCACATCGCGGTAGGTCGGCAGGTCCAGCGGGCAGGGGTGCTCGGGCGTATCCAGGCAGGGGATCACGTCGGTGGTGACGTAGTCATAGGCCATTTTGCGGATGCGCGCATCGTGCGTGCCTTCGTGGATGTAGGTGTAGCCCGCCAGCGTACCGGCCCAGGCAATGCAGCTGTGGGTGGCGTTGAGCAAGCGGATCTTGGCTTCTTCAAACGCCGCCACCGACTCCACCATTTGCACGCCCACGGATTCCCAGGCGGGGCGGCCGTTGCAGAAGTTGTCTTCGATCACCCACTGGATGAAGGATTCACCCATGATGGCGGCACCGTCGTCCCAGCCGGTGGCGGCCAGCACGCGGCCCCGCAGCTCGGGCGCGGGGCGCGGCGTGATGCGGTCCACCATGGCATTGGGGCAGGTGGTGTTGGCCAGCACCCAGGCGTGCAAGGCCGTGTCGCCCACCAGTTGGATGAAGGACAGCAGACCCTTGCGCACGCGGTCACCGTTGTGGCGCAGGTTGTCGCAGTTCAGCAGCGTGACCTTGCCACCGCCGCTGGCCATGCGGGCGCGCAGGATGGCGGTGAGTGCAGCGTAGATGCAGCTGCCGGGTTGGCCGTTTTTGGCACGGGCCAGGTCGGCGGCCAGGTCGGGGGAGCTCAGATCGAGCTGGTCGTTGGCATCCAGGTAGTAACCGGCTTCGGTGACGGTGAAGGAGATGATACGGGTGCTGGCATCGGCCCCCACCCGAATCAACCCGGCGAGGCTGGGTTCGTAGGGCACGATCTGGCGGATGGACTCGATGCGCTCGTAGCTGCGCTCGTCGGTGGGGGTAACGGTCTCCAGCGTATAGGCACCGCCCTGGGCGGCCAGGGCCGCCATGGTTTCGGGGATGTCGGGGCGGGTGTTACCCCCGGCCAGCGACCATTGCAAGGAACCCGGATCGCCGCTAGCGCGCAGCTTGTGCATGTAGACGGCCTGGTGGGCGCGGTGGAACGAGCCCACGCCCAGGTGCAGCATGACGTAATTGGTAGCAGACATTCTGGGCAACTCCTTACGACAGTGCGACCGTACGGCCCGCGCTGTCAAAACAATGCAAGGTGTTCAGGTCGAACTCCAGCGTCACCGGGTCGCCAATCTGCAGGCTGGTGCGCTCGGCCTGGCGCGAGATCATCTGCGTGCCCATCACGTCCACGTGGATCAGGGTGTCGGCCCCCAGGGCTTCGATCAGTTCCACCTTGCCGGGTACGCCCGCGCTGCCCACCGGCAACACCCGCACGCCTTCGGGGCGCACGCCGATCAGGCCGTCCTGGGGCACCCGGCCTGCGGCCTGGCCTGCCAGCGCGCCAAACTGCGACAACTGGGCGGCCTTGACGATGTTCATCGACGGCATGCCGATGAACTGCGCCACAAACTGGTTGGCGGGCTTGTCGTATAGCTCCAGCGGTGCGCCGACCTGCTCGATGGCTCCGTCACGCAGCACCACCACGCGGTCGGCCAGGGTCATGGCTTCCACCTGGTCGTGGGTCACGTAGATGGTGGTGACACCCAGGGCGCGGTGCAGCTTGTGGATTTCGACCCGGGTCTGGCCCCGCAAAGCCGCATCCAGGTTGGACAGGGGTTCGTCGAACAAGAAAATCTTCGGGGCCCGGACGATGGCGCGGCCAATGGCGACGCGCTGGCGCTGGCCGCCGGAGAGCTCTTTGGGGGTGCGCTTGAGGTAGGCGGTGAGGTTGAGCTTGTCGGCAGCGGCTTCGACCTTTTTCTTGATCTCGTCCGGGGCCACCTTGGCCAGCTTCAGGGCGAAGGACATGTTGTCGAACACCGTCATGTGCGGGTACAGGGCGTAGCTCTGGAACACCATGGCCAGCTCGCGCTGGCTGGATGGCAGGTGGGTGATGTCCTTGCCATCGACGTGGAGGGTGCCGCCATCGGTGGTTTCCAGCCCGGCGATCATGCGCAGCAGGGTGGACTTGCCGCAGCCGGACGGGCCGACGAAGACGATGAATTCGTTTTTATTGATATCGAGGTCGATACCCTTGATGGCGCGGTGCTCGCCAAAGAATTTTTCAACACCACGGAGTTGCAGAAATGACATGATGGAATCCTTGAATGGGGTTACAGCCCGGGGCACACGCCCCGGACGGTGGAACAGTTACTTGACAGCACCAAAAGTAAGACCTTGCACCAGTTGTTTCTGGCTGAACCAGCCAAACACAATGATGGGTCCGATGGCCATCAGCGAGGCCGCCGACAGCTTGGCCCAGAACAAGCCTTCAGGGCTGGAGTACGAGGCGATCAGCGAGGCCAGCGTGCCGGCGTTGGCCGAGGTCAGGTTCAAGGCCCAGAAGGCTTCGTTCCACGACAGCACCAGGCACAGCAAGCCGGTGGACGCAATACCGCCCATGGTCAGCGGCAAGATCACCCAGCGGAACTCTTCCCACACGGTGGCACCGTCCAGGCGCACAGCTTCCAGAATGTCCTTGGGGACTTCCTTGAAGGCGCTGAACAGCATCCAGACCATGATCGGCAGGTTGGACAAGGTGAACACGATGACCAGCGCGGTCAGCGAGTCCAGCATGCCGACGGTCTGCGCCATCACGTACACCGGCACCAGGGCACCCACGGCGGGCATCATCTTGGTCGATAGCATCCACAGCAGGATGTCGCGGGTCTTCTTGGTGGGGAAGAAGGCCATCGAGTAGGCGGCAGGCACCGCAATCAGAATGCCCAGAATGGTCGAACCCAGACTGGTGATCAGCGAGTTGCGGGCAAACAGCAGGTAGTTGCTGCGCTCTTGCACTTCGGCAAAACTGGACAGCGTAGGCGAGAAGAACAGGTGCCCGGCGATGGCCTGGCCTTCGGTCTTGAACGCGGTGATGCCGACCCAAAACAGCGGGAAGAACAAGAACAGCGCGATGCCCCAGGCAAACACGGTGCGCCACAGCGGAAATGGTACTTTTTTCATCATGATGGTGCTCCCGTTCAGTCCAGGTTCTTACCGACGAGCTTGACCAGAAAGACCGAGGCGATGTTGGCCAAAATGACCGCAAACAAAGCACCGGCCGAGGCCACACCCACGTCAAAGTTCATCAGCGCCTGCTTGAAGATCAAGAAGGCCAGGTTGGTGCTGTCGTTGCCGGGGCCGCCACCGGTGGTGGTGAAGATTTCGGCAAACACACTTAGCAAAAAGATCATTTCGATCATCACCACCACCGCAATGGAGCGGCCCATGTGGGGCAGCACGAGGTAGTAGAACTTGTCCAGGCCGGTGGCACCGTCCATACCGGCGGCATCCATCTGCTCGCGGTCCAGCGACTGCAGCGAGGTGATGAAGATCAGGCAGGCAAACGGCAGCCATTGCCACGACAGCATGATGATCACCGACAGCAGCGGGAAGTCGGTCATCCAATCGATGGGCGTGAGACCAAAGAACTGCCAAACGTGCGCCATCACCCCGTAAATCGGGTTCATCATCATGTGCTTCCACAGCAGTGCGTTGACTGTGGGCATGACGAAGAAGGGCGAGATCAGCAACACGCGCACGATACCCTGGCCCGGGAACGGCTCGTTCACCAGCACCGCCAGGCCTACGCCCAGCACCACCGTGATCACGACAACCGAACCCAGCAATTGCAGGGTGTGCGCTACCGACGGCCAGAAGTCTGGGTCGGTCATGAAATATCTAAAGTTTTCTAAGCCAACGAAGCCGGTTTCGCCCGGCTGCATCAGGTTGTAATGGATGACGGAGAAATACAGCGTCATCACCAGTGGAACAATCATCCACAGAAAGAGTGTGACGATGCTGGGTGCCATCAGTGCACGGGGAAGGAATCGACTCATGGTGTAGCTTTCAAGAGCGAGCCCGCAGCCTCGGCTATCCCAAAGGGAAAGCCAGGGTTGAAGCCCATTTTTCGGGTTACCTGCGGTCCAGCGGGACGAAGTTGCCGGGCCTGAAAAACATCAGCCAACAACCCCGCTAGGCGTACACAGCGCAAGCCGGTCCATGGGGCAGTGGGGGCAGCAGCTGGAGCCGCTGCCCTGCACACGCCCGGTCAGCGCTTTACTTCTTGTAGTAACCGCCCTTAGTCATTTCACGCTCAGCAGCGGTTTGCGCAGTCTTCAAAGCCGCATCGACCGTGACCTTGCCCGACAAAGCCGCGCTCATTTGCTGGCCTACAGCGATACCGATGGCCTGGAACTCAGGAATCGCAGCGTACTGCACGCCCACATACGGCGACTTGGGCAAAGTGCTGTCGTTGGGGTTGGCGCTGTTGATGGCCTTGAGCTCTTCGGTGGCGAACTTGGCCACTTTTTGGAACTCGGGGTTGGCGTAGGTGGACTTGCGCGTACCGGTAGGCACAGCGTTCCAGCCTTCTTCTTTGGCCACCAGGTTCACGTACTCTTTGGACGTAGCCCAGGTGATGAACTTCTGTGCTTCAGCAGGCTTCTTGCTCGATGCAGGCACGGCCAAGTTCCACGACCACAGCCAGTTGGAACCCTTGGGGGTCACAGCCTGGGGAGCCTGGGTGAAGGCCATCTTGTCAGCCACTTTGGACTGCTTGGGATCGCTCACGAACGAGGCTGCAATGGTGGCATCGATCCACACGCCGCACTTGCCTTCGTTCATCAAAGCCAGGTTTTCGTTGAAGCTGTTGGCCGAAGCGCCGGGAGGGCCGTACTTCTTCATCAGATCGACGTACTGGTTGATGGCATCGTGCCAAGGCTTGGTGTCGATTTGTGGCTTCCAGGCCATGTCAAACCACTGACCGCCGTAGGTGTTGACCATGGTGCTCAGGAAAGCCATGTTGTCGCCCCAGCCTGGCTTGCCGCGCAGGCACAGACCGTACACGCCCTTGGCTGGATCGTTGATCTTGGCCACTATGTTGGCCATTTCAGCCCAGGTGGGGTTGGCAGGCATGGTCAGGCCAGCGGCCTTGACCAGGTCGGCACGGTACATGGTCATCGAGCTTTCGCCGTAGAACGGGGCAGCGTACAGCTTGCCTTCCATGGACAGGCCGTTGCGGATGGCGGGCAGCATGTCGTCGATGTCATAGGCGGCATCGGTCACGATAGGAGCCAACCAGCCTTTTTTGGACCAGATCGGGGCTTCGTACAGGCCGATGGTCATCACGTCAAACTGGCCACCCTTGGTAGCGATGTCGGTGGTGACGCGCTGGCGCAGCACGGCTTCTTCCATCGTGACCCACTTGACCTTGATGTCGGGGTTCGCGGCTTCGAAGTGCTTGGTCAGCTTTTGCATCGTGATCATGTGGCCGTTGTTCACGGTGGCAATGACCAGTTCGGTGGCGGCAAATGCGCTGGCAGAAGCGAACATCGCGGCGACAAGGGCAGCGCAGTATTTCAATTTCATGGAGTGTCTCCTGAGGTTTTAGACGAATTCCGCAAGCACATGCGATGCACTTGATCGGTGCCGCTATCGTAGGAGTACGCCTGCGCAAACAACAATACCCAAAGGGCTAGTTCTTGTACTTTGATGCGATAGAAGTCTAGTAAAAACCCTTATTTCCTAGATAAAAGTATCTGAATTGGGCGACTGGATACCGGTAAGCCGCACCAGACTGGCGCAAACCCCGGCCCTTGTGCCACCGCAGCCTCGGCCAGTGCAGGCTCTTATTTAGGTATAAAAATAAGCCTTCGCGCATACTCAACCTACGCAAGTAGCTACATATTAAATAGCAACAAGGTTTGCTTTCCAAAATGGCGGTCTGCAGCAGCCATGCGCCGCAGAGCTGTCCAACGCCCACAAAAAAGCCCCCGCCGACCGTTGTGCACGGCCGGCGAGGGCTTTTTGTGGGGCTGCGACTGACTTACAGGCGGCTCAGCAGCTCGGCCTTTTTGGTGGCGAACTCTTGCGAAGTCAGGATGCCCTTGGCCTGCAGACTGGCCAGTTTTTCGATGCTGGCAAACACGTCACCCGCATTGGCGGAACCGCTGTTGTTGCCGGTATTGTTGCTATAGCTGCTGTCGTTGTTGCTATTGAACGCCGGGGCTTGCATGGGCGCGGGGGCGAGCATCGGAGCCGGCGCCATCGGGGCCATGCCGTTGATGCTGACCACCGGCAATTGCGACAGGTTCACATAGCCGTACTGGCTGCTGAACTGGGGGCCGTAGCCGCCACTTTGCTGCGACACGCCACCGATGCTGTGGTCCAGCGTGTCGTACACGGTGACCTGGCCGCCCACGTCGATCGCCAGGCGGCGGGCCTGGGCAAAGTAGGCGTAGCGCATGTCGTTCTGGCCGCCGGTGCTATTGGGGAAACGCAGGTCCGGGCCCCACCAGTCGGGTGGTGCAGGGGCAAACAGGCTGTTGCCATTGCCCGCACCATTGGAATTATTCGAACCGTTGTATTGGGTGCTGCCGTTCTGGCTTTGGCTCTGGAAGCTGCCACTGCGCAGCAGGTCGGGCTGGTTGCTGATCAGGCGCGCCAGCTCGCTGCACAGGTTGTCGACCCGGCCTTTGAGATAGCCGTTGAACATGTCGCCAATCATGGTCATGCCGCCCGACATCCACTGCCCGCCGCCGCCAAACTCTGGGTGGCTGAACTGGGCCATGCTGCCGTTGCCGTTAATGACCGACTCCAGCATGGATTCCACCGCGTTGGTGCTGAAACCTTGGCGCTGGGCAATGTCGTTGACGGCCTGCTGGCCTGCGGGGGAGAGTTGGCGCATAAAAGTAACCTGAAAAGAGTGCAATAGTGGAAACCACTAAGCCAATCACTTTAACAGTCCAAGCGTGAAATAAGGTGTATAAAAGCCCACAGCCTCATGCCCTCTAGGCATAACCCTCCAGCACATTCACCGTGTTCGTGCCCAGCGCGTCCACCGCGTAGCCCCCCTCAAACACAAACACCGTGGGCAGGCCTGCCACCGCTAGGTCTTCGCCTACCCGGAAATAATCTTCGCTGCGCAGCTGAAAGCCCGAAATCGGGTCACCCTCGAAAGTATCCAGCCCCAGCGACACCACCAGCGCCTGCGCTCCACTCTGCGCAATCCGCTGCAAGGCCAGGGCCAGCGCCTCGCGCCAGCGCGCAAAGCCCGTGCCTCGCGGCAGCGGCAGGTTCAGGTTGCACCCCAGCCCCGCGCCCTGCCCTGTCTCGTCGGCGTAGCCCAGGTAAAACGGGTATTCGGTGTGCGGGTCGCCATGCACGCTAGCAAAAAACACGTCGGCCCGCTCGTAAAAGATGGCCTGGGTGCCGTTGCCGTGGTGGTAGTCGATATCCAGCACCGCTACCCGCTCGGCCCCCGCGTCGCGCAGCGCCTGGGCGGCAATGGCCGCGTTGTTCAAAAAGCAATAGCCACCAAAAAAGTCGGCTCCGGCATGGTGGCCCGGCGGGCGGCTCAGCGAAAACGCACTGCGCGCACCGCCGCTGACCCTCTGCGCGGCAGTCACTGCACAGCAGGCCCCAGCGTAGGCCGCAGCCCAGGTGCCCGAGGTCAGCGGTGTGCCCGCGTCGTACGAAAACAACCCCATACGCGCCGAAAAATTGGCAGGCAGCACGTCGCTGCGAAAGCTGCGCACCGGCCACACCGAGGGCAGCGCATCGCGCTCGGCATTGGCCGGGTCCAGCGCCACCCACTCGGACCAGGCCCCGGCCAGAAAGTCCAGGTAGCGCGGACTGTGGATGCGCTCGATGGGGCCCCGCCCGCAGTCTTGCGGGGCCAGCACTTCACCCAGTTGGCGGCGCTGCAGCTCCTGCAACACATCGTCAGCCCGGGTGGGCACCTCGAAGCAAGGGACCAGTTGGCCCCGGAACATTTCCAGCTTGCCCTGGTGCAGAGCGTGGTGGTGGTTGTAGACGGTGATCATGCGGACATTCTTTCCATGCGGTGGAGCCCAAAGTATGCCGCCTGGCCGCTGAAATAGCTTTGCTTTATCGCCCAGCCCAGGACTACCATGCGCAATGAAAACCGCATTTCAAGGCCACCCATGGGTACGATCACCTCAACATACACACTAGACAGCACAGACCGCACTATTTTGCGGCTCTTGCAAAAAGACGGCACATTGTCCACCCCACAGTTGGCGGAACAAGTCGCGCTCAGCGTCACGCCCTGCTGGCGCAGGCTGAAGCGGCTGGAAGACACGGGCTTCATCACCGGCTACCAGGCCAACCTGGACCGCCGCAAGCTCGGGCTGGACATCCTGGCCTTTGTGCAGCTGACCTTCGGCGTGGTCACCGGCGCATCGGTGCAGCACTTCGAAGAAGCCATCCAGCAGCGCCCCGAGGTGCTGAGCTGCCACAAGGTCACCGGCCAGGCCGACTACCTGCTGCAGGTAGTCGCCCCCAGCCTGGATGCCTATAGCGATTTCGTGGAAACCGTGCTGCGCAGCATGCCAGGCGTGAGCCTGATCCATTCCAGCCTGGCGCTGCGGGAGATCAAGGCATCCAGCCAGTTGCCCGTGGTCGATACATAAATTTAAAGAAAATAGGCCGCTAGCGCAGGTAGCACCTACACCAGCAGCTATTCTTTAAATAGCATCAACATTCACCGCGCCAGCACCGGCTGCAACGCCACACCCGTCGCCGTACCCAAGGCCACCACCGCCTCCGGCGCAGCCGCCGCCACGATGCGGCCCCCGCCGTTGCCGCCGTCCGGCCCCAGGTCGATGACCCAGTCGGCTTCGGCGATCACGTCCAGGTCGTGCTCGATGACCACTACGCTGTGGCCGCCATCGACCAGGCGGTGCAGCACGCGGATGAGTTTTTCCACGTCGGCCATGTGCAGGCCAACAGTGGGCTCGTCCAGCACGTACAGGGTGTGCGGGGCTTTTTGGCCGCGTTTGGTGATGTCGTCGCGCACCTTGGCCAGTTCGGTCACCAGCTTGATGCGCTGGGCCTCACCACCGCTGAGTGTGGGGGACGGCTGGCCGATGGTCAGGTAGCCCAAGCCCACGTCTTTCAGCAGTTGCAGCGGGTAGGCGATGACGGGCATCACGGCAAAGAAATCGACGGCTTCGTCCACCTCCATTTGCAGCACGTCGCCGATACTTTTGCCGCGCCAGGTGACGGTCAGCGTCTCGGGGTTGAAGCGTGCGCCATGGCAGGTTTCGCACTTCACCTTCACATCGGGCATGAAGCTCATGGCGATGGTGCGCAAACCCTGGCCTTCACAACTCGGGCAGCGGCCTTCGCCGGTGTTGAACGAGAAGCGCGCCGGGCCGTAGCCGCGGGCCCGGGCTTCCAGCGTCTCGGCAAACAGCTTGCGGATGGTGTCCCAGAAGCCGATGTAGGTGGCGGGGCAGCTGCGCGGGGTCTTGCCGATGGGGGTTTGGTCCACTTCCAGCACGCGGTCGATGGCGGCGAAACCGGCCACGTCGGCACAGCCCAGCCAGGGCGCGTGTTGGCCTGCGGCCCAACTCTCGCGCCCGGCCTTGGTGCTGCGCTGGATGACCGCCGTTTGCACGTTGGCCAGCAGCACGTCGCGCGCCAGCGTGGACTTGCCAGAGCCGCTGACCCCGGTGACGGCCACCAGGCGTTTCAAGGGCACATAGGCGGTGACGTTTTGCAGGTTGTGCAGGGTGGCACCGGTGACGACCAGCCATTGCAAAGGCTCGGCCACCACCACGGCTTCGGGCTCTGCCGCCGCCTTCTTTTTGGCCGCCGCTTTGCTCTTGGCCGTGGGGGCCACGTAGGGCAGATCGGCCACTGGCAGCGCCACCGCTGCTGCGTCAAACGCGTCCACGGCGCGCCGTGCCTGCAGCGGGTGGCGCATGGCGTGCAGCAGGTAGCGGCCGGTGACGGACTCTGCCGCGCCCGAAATGTCGGCCACGCTGCCCTGCGCCACCAGCCGCCCGCCGCGCTTGCCCGCGCTTGGGCCGATGTCGATGATGTGGTCGGCGCGGCGGATAGTGTCTTCGTCGTGCTCCACCACCACCAGGGTATTGCCCTTGCTGCTGAGGGTGTGCAGGGCGTTGAGCAGGATGTGGTTGTCCCGGGCGTGCAGGCCAATGGTGGGCTCGTCCAGGATGTAGCACACGCCTTGCAGATTGCTGCCCAGCTGTGCGGCCAGGCGGATGCGCTGGGCTTCGCCACCGCTCAGGGTGGGCGCGCCCCGGTCCAGGGTCAAATAGCCCAGGCCCACCTCTTCCAGAAACTCCAGGCGACTCTGGATCTCGGGCACCAGGTCGCGGGCAATGTCGGCCTCGCGCTGGCTCATCTGCCCGGCCACCTGCAGGGCTTGCACCCACACGCGGATATCGCTCACGCTGAGGCGGGCCAGGTCGGTAATGCCCACCCCGGCAAAGCGCACGGCGCGGGCGGTGGCGTTCAGGCGGGTGCCCTGGCAGGTCGGGCAGGCCACGTCGTGCAGGTCCTCCACCTCGGGCTCGGCAAAGGTTTGCTCGCGGCCCCCGGCGTCGTCGCCGCGCACCGAGTCGTCGAACACGGCCCGCTGGTCGCGGGTGAGCTTCACGCCCGTGCCCACGCAGTCGGGACACCAGCCGTGCTTGCTGTTGTAGCTGAACAGGCGCGGGTCCAGCTCGGCATAGCTGGTGCTGCACACCGGGCAGGCGCGCTTGGTGGAAAACACCATCACCTTGCCGATATGGGCGGTGGGCTCGCCCGCGTCCATCGCGGCCTTGAGCCCGTCGATGTGGGTCAGCACGTGCACCACGCCCTTGCCGTGCTCCAGCGCGGTCATCAGGCCCTCGCGCAGGCGGGCTTCGCTGCCGGGGTGCACATCCAGGCTCAGCACCGGCAGCTCGACGGTGTGCTCCTTGAAGCGGTCGATGCGCGGGAAGTTGGTGGTCGGCAAAAAGTCGCCATCCACCCGCAGATGGGTGTAGTTGCGGGGCCGGGCCCAGTCGGCCAGCTCGGTGTACACGCCCTTGCGGTTCAGCACCAGCGGGGCCATCAGGCCGATGTGCTGGCCGCGGAAGGTTTTGAGTAACTGCGCAGCAATGCTGTCCGGCGTTTGCGGCTGTACCGCGGTGCCGTCGTGGATGCAGTGCTGCGTGCCCAGCTTGACATACAGCAGGCGCAGAAAGTGCCAGACCTCGGTGGTGGTGCCCACGGTGGACTTGCGCCCGCCCCGGCTCAGGCGCTGCTCGATGGCCACTGTCGGCGGGATGCCGTAGACCGCGTCCACCTCGGGCCGACCTGCGGGCTGCACGATGCTGCGGGCGTAAGCGTTGAGCGACTCCAGGTAGCGGCGCTGGCCCTCGTTGAACAGAATGTCGAAGGCCAGCGTGGACTTGCCGGAGCCGCTCACACCGGTCACCACATTGAACTGGCCGCGCGGAATGTCCACGCTGAGCGACTTGAGGTTGTGCTCTTTGGCGTTGACGATCTGGATGGCGTTGGGCGGCACCAGCTTGGCCACCTTGTTGGCCCAGGCGGGCGACATTTCGCGGGCCAGTTGCACGCCCAACCCCAGGGTCGATTCGTACTCGCGCAGGGCCGCACCGGTGTGCGACGTGGGGTGGTGGCGCACGTCCTCGGGCTTGCCCTCGGCCACGACCAGGCCGCCGCCATAGCCGCCTTCGGGGCCCATGTCGATCAGCCAATCGCTGGCGCGGATCACGTCGAGGTTGTGCTCGATCACCACCATGGAATGGCCTGCGTCCAGCAGCTTGCGCAGTGCCCGCATCAGCTTGGCAATGTCGTCAAAGTGGAGGCCGGTGGTGGGCTCGTCGAACAGAAACAGCGTACCTTTTTTGGCCAGCGGCTGGCGGTTGCTACTTTTGGCGGCCTCGGCCAAAAAGCCCGCAAGCTTGAGGCGCTGGGCTTCGCCGCCGGACAGCGTGGGCACGGGCTGGCCCAACTTCACGTATTCCAGGCCTACATCCACAATCGGCTGCAGCGCCCGTAACACATCACGGTCACCTTCAAAAATAATAGCAGCCTCGCTGACCGTCAGGTTCAGCACATCGGCCACGTTCAAGGCCACCAGCCGGGCATCTTGCACGGCGCGGCGTTCGATGGTCACCTCTAGCACTTCGGGACGGTAGCGTTTGCCGTCGCAGTCCGGGCAGCGCAGGTACACGTCGCTCAAGAACTGCATTTCCACATGCTCAAAGCCCGAGCCGCCGCAAGTAGGGCAACGGCCATCGCCGCTGTTGAAGCTGAACTTGCTGGCGGTGTAGCCACGCTGGCGCGATGCGGGTGCGTTGGCAAAGATCTCGCGGATGGCATCCCAGGCCCCCACGTAGCTGGCGGGGTTGGAGCGGGCGGTTTTGCCAATGGGAGACTGGTCGACAAACACCACGTCGCTCAAAAAGTCGGCACCCAGCAGGCGGTCATGCAGGCCGGGGGTATCCGTGGCTTTGCCAAAGTGGCGCAGCAGGGCCGGGGCCAGCACGTCCTGGATCAGCGTGGACTTGCCGGAACCGCTGACACCCGTGATGCACACCAGGCGCTGCAAGGGGAATTCGACCGACACGTTTTGCAGGTTGTGCTCGCGCGCGCCTTCCAGCACCAGGCGGGGCGTGCTGTCGGTCACCAGTTTTTTGAAGCCCATGCCGATGGTCTTGCGGCCACCCAGGTAGGCACCGGTCAGGGTGTCGGCGCGGCGCAGGTCGTCGGTGGTGCCGTCAAAGACGATCTGCCCACCGCGCTCGCCGGGGCCAGGGCCCATGTCGATCATGCGGTCTGCCGCCAACATCACCGCCGGGTCGTGCTCCACCACCACCAGGGTGTTGCCCGCGTCGCGCAGGCGCTGCATGGCCTCGATGATGCGGTGCATGTCGCGCGGGTGCAGGCCGATACTGGGCTCGTCCAGCACAAACAGAGTGTTGACCAGCGAGGTGCCCAGCGCGGTGGTGAGGTTGATGCGCTGCACCTCGCCGCCGCTGAGGGTGCGGCTTTGCCGGTCCAGCGTCAGGTAGCCAATGCCCACGTCGCACAGGTACTTGAGGCGGGTGGTGATTTCGTCCAGCAGCAGCTTGAGCGCCTGCTCGTCGCCACCGCCTTTGCCACCCCGCTCCGCACGGCCGCCCAGGATGCGGTCGGCTTGCAAATCAAAGAAGCGGCGCAGCCGGTCGATGGGCAAAAGCATCAGGTCGTGCAGACACAGGCCGGGCAAGGCTTGCAGCTGGGTGCGGCTCCAAGATACGCCCTGGGGCAGGTGGCGCTTGGCGGGCTCCAGCACCGTGTTGGCATCGTCCACGCTGCCGAGCCGCCACAGCAGGCTTTCGGTCTTGAGGCGCGCGCCCTCGCAGGCCGGGCAGGTGGTGTAGCTGCGGTACTTGGACAGCAGCACCCGGATGTGCATCTTGTAAGACTTGGTCTCCAGGTACTCAAAGAAGCGCTTCACGCCAAACCAGTGCTGGTTCCACTTGCCGTTCCAGTTGGGAGAGCCGTTGACGACCCAGTGCTGGTGCTCGGGGGTGAGCTTGTAGTACGGCGTGTCGCGCGGGATGCCAGCGGCCTCGGCATGGCGCATCAGGTCGTCCTGGCATTCCTGCCAGGCAGGGGTCTGCATCGGCTTGATGGCCCCGGCGCGCAGCGTCAGCTTGTCGTTAGGGATGACCAGGCCGTAGTCCACACCAATCACGCGGCCAAAGCCCTTGCAGGTTTCGCAGGCACCCACCGGTGAGTTGAAGGAGAACATCGACGGAATCGGGTCGGTGTAGCGCACATCGCTCTCGGCACAGTGCAGACCGGTGGAGAACTTCCACAGCAACGGCTCCACGGCTTCATCCGCCGACAGCACGTAAACATTGACACGCCCTCCTCCCCGTTTCAGCGCAACTTCGATGGCTTCCAGCGCACGGGATTTTTCGGTACCCGCGATGCGAAAGCGGTCGGCCACCACGTCCAACACCTTGCGGGTGGTGGGGGCGAGCACGGCTTTCTTGCTGGATTTGGCGGGCGTGGCAGGGGTCTCCACCGCCACCTCACGCTCGGCCTGCACCCGGGTGAAGCCGCTAGCCGACAGCCATTGCGCTACTTCTTCGGCGCTGATGTTGCCGGGCAGCTCGACGGGGAAAGTCAGAACGAGCCGCGGGTCCTGCGCCGCAGCCGCGCGTTCGCACAGCTCGGCGTAGATGCTCTCGGGCGTGTCGTGCCGCACGGGCAAGGCGGTTTTGCTGTCAAACAACGACCCGGCGCGGGCGTACAGCAGCTTCAAGTGGTCGTTCAGCTCGGTCATGGTGCCGACCGTGGAGCGGCTGGAGCGCACCGGGTTGGTCTGGTCGATGGCAATCGCCGGGGGCACGCCTTCGACCTTGTCCACGGCGGGTTTGTCCATGCGGTCCAGGAACTGGCGTGCGTAGGCCGAGAAGGTCTCCACGTAGCGGCGCTGCCCTTCGGCAAACAGGGTGTCAAACACCAAGCTGGACTTGCCAGACCCGCTGGGGCCGGTCACCACCGTGAGCTCGCCGGTGCGGATATCCAGGTCCAAATTCTTGAGATTGTGCTGGCGCGCTCCGCGGATGCGGATGGTTCCCTGGGTCATAAGTGCAGTGCTCTGGGGGGTAAGGCGAACCATTGTAGGGAGGGCATGCCAGCGCCTGAAACCTGGGGTTATTGGGCACTTGATCACGAACACGCCATGGACTGCCTACAAAACAACACCCGTCGTGAAGTACAGCACATTGCATTTTTTCAAATAAAAGATAATTCATTGCATACAAAATTTATCTACATAAGGGATCCAATGCCATGAACACACTTACTTTTAAAAAGCTCAGCCTGACCGCAGTCTGCGTGGGTGCGGGACTGGTTTTCTCCAGCGCCGCCCACGCCATTCCTACTCTAGACCCCCTGAACATAGGCTCCGCGCCCACCGGCACTGGTGCAGGTCTGGCAGGCACCTGGTACAAAGTTGACAACAGCGCCCATTTCAGCGACTACAGCTATACCGAAACAGATCCCGGCTCCAGCCGCTATGGCCAGACCGATGCAATCAAAAACTTCAGCTGGGGCTCCGGCATCTGGGCCGCCACTGACATTGCGGCCATAGCCGCAGGCAACAACCCCTACGTCACCGCAACGGCCAGCACCGTGGGCGCCATCAGCTACTCCAACAATATTTACAACAACACCGTCAGTAGCGGCGGCTACGGCAACCCCTGGGGCCCCGACTATGACCGCGCGCTGGCCCCCATCGTTGGCGGAGCCAATGGCTGCAGCCTCGCCACCGCCAACACCACGGCCTGCGCCGGGGAGCAAAACTACGCGGCAATCTTCACCGGCTACATCTACGTGGCCACGGCAGGCGTGTACGACTTTGGCGTATTTGCCGACGATGGTTTCCTATTCAACCTGCTGGGCGCCAACAACACCAGCCTGGCGATGGCCCACAACTCGGTCGTGGGTAGCCCGGGCCGCGACATGTATTCGCTGGCCAACGAGAACGGCAGCACCGGTGTCAACCTGGGCGTGGGCTACTACGGTATCGACCTGAGCTATTTCAACCGCGAAGAAGCGGGTGTGATCGACCTCGGCTGGCGTGGCCCCGGTGCTTCCGCTTGGTCGGTGATCGACGACACCGTGCTCTACAACAAGGTGCCCGAACCCAGCAGCATCGCCTTGATGGGCTTGGGCCTGCTGGGGCTTTGGGGCTCACGAAAAACCCGCCGCACCGGGTCCAGCACAGCCGCTTAAATCCATCGCAGTGCGCCCGATCGCTCTGTGCGACGGGCGCATTTTTTTCTTACGTTAAATATATTTTGTAACGTACGAAGCAAAAAAATACAACGTAACCCTAATACCCTGCACACTTTCACGGCTATCGTGAGTCGCTCCAGCGGCCTGAAATGAGATCTTATGGAAACAAAAACTCCAAAAATAAAGCTATTTTTAGCTTTGGCGATTGCGTCACTTGCATGTGGCACGCAGGCGGCATCGGCACCCGCCAATGCCCACCAGCAGGCCATTACCAATGCCCGCGCCGGACGATTCGATGCCGCCTTACCCATGCTGGAACGGCTGGTACAGCAGAACCCCAACAACCCCGTCTACCGTTACGACTGGATCGCCGTGTTGAGCTGGTCCAACCGGCACGCGGATGCACTGGCCGCCAGCCAAGCGCTGAACTTCACCGCCAAGGTGCCCGATTACGTGGTGTCGGCCATCGGTAAATCGGCCCTCAACGGCGGCCAACCCCAGCGGGCGGAAGCCGCCTACCGGTGCCTGCTGGCAAGGCACGCCCAAGATACCGATGCCGCCCAAGGCCTGGTCATAGCTTTGCAAGCCCAGCAATTCCCGGTGTTTGCCGTGGCGGTGGCACCGCCTGCACCACCGGCAGCACCCACCCGCGATTGGTCTGCCGAGCAGGCCCGGAGCGGCGCGCACATCCGTGCCGCAATAGCCGTGCTGGACACCGACTTCAGCCCGGCCCGCTATGCACCGATGGATGCAGCGCTCGCCGAAAACAGCACGCTGACCCGCGAGGCCGTCGCGGCCAACCAAATGGCGATCGCCCGCAGGCTGCGACTAGACCACATCGTGGGCTTGCAAGCGCGTGGGGCCTCCTCGCAGGCACTGAACGAATTTAATGTCCTGGAGGCCGAGGGCGATCCCCTGCCCGCTTATGCGCTCAATGCCGCTGCCGATGCCCAGATGTCTCTGCGCCAACCCGAGCAGGCCCGTGCCCTGTACCAACGCGCGCTAGCGGCCGACCCCGGCAATGGCGGCACCCAAACCGGTCTGATGTACGCCGAGTTAGAAGCAGAGAACTTTCCCGGAATGGAGCAGATCGTGCAGCAGCGACTGGATGCCACCCAGCGCAGTGCAGCCGCACGCCGTACCGAAGTGTCGGCCCTGCGTTTTGCCGATCGTATTGAGCCCGCAGCGGCAGCCATGGCACAGCTCAACGCAGAATTTCCCGACGATGTGGGGCTGTGGCTAGAC
>NZ_JANXMU010000014.1 GCF_025354435.1 Rhodoferax sp. | reverse complement strand
CGACGCAGGCATTCACGGCCCTGGCGCTGGCCAACATCTACCTGGGGCGCAAGGAGTTGCTGGCACAGGTGCGTCCGTAGGGGCGCAAAGTGGGCCCAAAGGCCCGCGAACCTAGCCCCAAGGGGTTAGAAAACGACTCGTTTTGGCCGGATTCGGCGCATTCTTGTTATCAGTACCCCGGAAGAGCCATTTTGAATGGCCTTGTTCAGCATTGCCTAGACCGGGGAAATAGGCGCCACGCCCACGGCCTTGTAGTTTTTATTGACCACGTCTTCCATCATTCGCTGCTGGCCGGTGATGTCGTCCTCACTGGCGGCGGCAAAAACGTCCACTTCTACGCCACGCTTCTTGGCTTCGGCCATCACGCCGTCCTTCATGGAGACCCAGTACGGGCTAGCCAGTGTTTTCAGCACGATGGCGTAGTCAGCGGCTTGTGCGGCCGAGAGCAAGCCCAAGGACAAAGTAGTGGCACTTGCCAGAGTAATTGCGATTTTTTTTAGTTTCATGTTGACTCCTGTGACGCGTCATACGCCGTTTTTTTGTTGCTTTTCCATGTGACGAAATAGTGAAGAGCGATGGTTTTTAAGGTGGTGAAAATCCTTTATCAGTGGAGGTTGGAGTTACTGCCACAGACGTCCAGGCCATGCTTAGTCTCCTGTGACCCCGATGGTCTTGTTAATTTGCCGCGAGTCTAAGTCCGCCATCAATATGGCATATTTGGTATTATTTAATTCGATTTTTGTTATAAATATGAAAACTATCGACCACAAAGAGTTTTCACCTACGTTAAATACAGATTAAATAGCGCATTGGAGTACATTTAGTGTTCCACGACCCGGTTGCCGCTTCCAATGCAAATTACCCATATCCTCGATGCTGAAGCTGCAACCGTTGCGCCCGCGGTTACTTTTAAATTGGGAAAACTCGAGGTACAGAGCGAACTCGCCAAACTGATCTCGGTGCAACCCGGTATAGGTAGAGCAGATATAGCGCGGCTAACAGGTATGGCACGGTCGACGGTTTCTGACCATGTGCAACCCTTGTTGGACCTTGGTTTGTTCAGCGAACTACGGGCTCGCTATGCAGGTCGAGGAAGACCCTCGGTGGGACTCACGTTGAATGCCCGCGCCGGCATTGTTCTGGTCGCGGATATTGGCATCACGCACGTCAGGCTGGTGATTGCCGATCTGACACGCAACAAGTTGGCAGAAGATGCTTTCACCCCAGACTTCAAGGTGGCACCGGAAGTCCTGCTGGACAAAGTCGTCAGCCATTTCGATACATTGATGCGAGAAAACCTGTTGCAATCCATCCGAGTCCGAACACTGGTTGTAGGAGTCGCCAGTCCCGTCGATTTTGAAAATGGCGTGTCCGTCCGTCCCCCGATCATGCCGGGTTGGGATGGTTTTCCGATTGCGGCATGGCTGCGGAAAAAGATGGGGATCACCGTGCTGGTCGACAACGATGTCAATCTCATGGCACTCGGAGAAGCACGTTCCAGATTGGCTTCGGCATCACCCCTGCTTTTCGTCAAGGTTGCCAGCGGCATCGGATGCGGCATCATCACCAAGGATGGAGCGCTACACCGGGGTGCCGATGGAGATGCCGGAGACATTGGCCATATCCGGGCAGAAAATGGTGGCAATGTGACGTGCGCTTGCGGCAATGTGGGATGCATTGAAGCTATTGCTTCAGTACCTTCTATTGTTGGGCAGATCCGCCAAGCACGAGGGCTCGAACCCAGTGAAGAAATCGAGCTCTCAGCCCTCGTCGCGGCAGGCGACACCCTGGCGATACGACTGGTTCGAGAAGCAGCCGCTCAAATTGGTGAGGTCGTCGCGACCTTGGTGAATATGTTCAACCCATCTTGCATCGTGCTGGGCGGAAAACTGGCGCATATGAGTGACGATTTACTGTCAGGCGTACGCGCTGCCGTCTATAGACGTGCACCGCCTTTGGCAACCCGCCGATTGACCATTGAAAATTCTCGCGTTGGCAGGGAAGCCGGTGTACTCGGTGGTATTGCGCTGGGTGTAGATAACGTGCTGTCCACCCAAGGACTGCAAAAAATACAGTCGCGCCCATAGCGGTCAACAAAGACAGCTCCCCAGCTTGGCAGACGACCCACAGGGCAGACAATCGCTCAACTGCCTGGGGTTAGAACGCGTAACTGGCTATCTGATCGAATCCGCGCTGGGGCATCAGACTGGACTTGTCTGTGACCACAATGACTGCAACAAATAAAGTCCGTCGCGATCGATGTGAATTGCCCCGGCTTTTGTGGAGGTCATGTTGAATGAGTCAGGCCGACATTGCCCGGATCGATCGAATGACTGCTTTATGCAGAGTAACTGGTAAATGTGTACCAAGAGCCACCCGCAGCAACCGCTGCATAGCCGGCAGTAGCAACTGCGAAGCGACTGGTTACGCACATAGAACCAAATTGCCATGCTAAAAAAGGGATCACCGGCCCCTTTTTTGGATTACAAATTCCCGACGGACTTTATTTGCTCCAGTCAGCCGCACACGTGCCCGTCATTCGACGGTCACACTCTTCGCCAAATTGCGCGGCTTGTCCACATCCGTGCCTCGCGCACATGCCGTGTGGTACGCCAGCAATTGCAGCGGCACCACGTGCAGCAGGGGTGACAGCGCGCCGTAGTGCTCGGGCATGCGGATCACGTGCAGGCCTTCGCCGCTGACGATGTGGGAGTCGGCATCGGCCAGCACGTAGAGCACGCCGCCGCGGGCGCGGACTTCTTGCAGATTGCTTTTCAGCTTTTCGATCAGCGTGTCGTTCGGGGCCACGGCCACCACCGGCATCTCACTGGTCACCAGGGCCAGCGGGCCGTGTTTGAGCTCACCTGCGGCGTAGGCTTCGGCGTGGATGTAGGTAATTTCCTTGAGCTTGAGCGCGCCTTCCAAGGCGATGGGGTAGTGCAGGCCACGGCCCAGGAACAGTGCATTCTCTTTCGGCGCGAAGTCTTCGGCCCAAGCGATGAGCTGGGGCTCCAGAGCCAGCACGGCTTGCAGGGCGGCGGGCAGGTGGCGCATGGCTTTGAGGTGCCCGGCTTCTTCGTCGGCGCTCAGGCGGCTCTTGGTTTTGGCCAATGCAAGGGTCAACAAAAACAAGCCTGCCAACTGGGTGGTGAAGGCCTTGGTAGAAGCCACGCCGATCTCGACCCCGGCGCGGGTGATGTAAGCCAACTCGCATTCGCGCACCATGGCCGAGGTGGAGACGTTGCAGACCGTCAGCGTGTGCTGCATGCCCAAGCCTTGGGCGTGGCGCAGTGCCGCCAGGGTGTCGGCGGTTTCGCCAGACTGGGTGATGGTGACCACCAGCGTCTTGGGGTTGGGCACTGAGTCGCGGTAGCGGTATTCGCTGGCAATCTCTACCTGGGTGGGGACTTTGGCGATGGATTCCAGCCAGTATTTGGCAGTGCAGCCGCTGTAGTAGCTGGTGCCGCAGGCCAGGATGAGCACCGAGTCGATGTCGGCAAACACCTTGGCGGCATCGCCACCGTTGGGGCCGTCGAATAGGCCTGGCACGATGGATGTCACGCCTTCCAGCGTGTCGCCGATGGCGCGGGGCTGCTCGAAAATTTCTTTCTGCATGTAGTGGCGGTACGGGCCCAGTTCAGCCGCGCCGCTGTGGGCGTGCACGGTTTTGACGCTGCGAATGACAGGCTTGTGGGCCTTGTCCACGATCCAGTATTTGCCTAGTTGCACGTCCACCACGTCACCCTCTTCCAGGTAGACGATCTGGTCGGTCACGCCGGCCAACGCCATGGCATCGCTGGCCAAAAAGATCTCGCCCTGGCCCACGCCCAGGATCAGGGGTGAACCGGCACGGGCACCGATGATGCGGTGCGGCTCGTCTTTACTGAACACGGCAATCGCGTAGCCGCCGCGTAGTTGCAGCACGGTGGCCTTGACGGCTTCAAACAGGTCGCCGTTGTACAGGCTATCGACCAGGTGGGCGATGACTTCGGTGTCGGTCTGGCTGGTGAACACGTAGCCCTTGGCTTGCAGGGCGGCGCGGAGTTCGTCGTGGTTTTCGATGATGCCGTTGTGCACCAGGGCGATGCGGCCGGGACGGTCGGCTGAATCTTTGCCGGGGCCGTGGCTGAAATGGGGATGGGCGTTGTGCACCGCGGGTGCGCCGTGGGTGGCCCAGCGGGTGTGGGCGATGCCGGTGCCGCCTTCGATATGGTCCTCGGCCACCTGGGTCATCAGCTCGGCCACGCGCGAGGTGCTGCGGGCGCGGCGCAGGGCACCGGTGTTTTGGGTGGTCTGGCCGTTGTCCTGGATGGCCACGCCGCAGGAGTCATAGCCCCGGTACTCTAGCCGTTGCAGGCCCTGGACCAGGATAGGGACGATATTGCGGGTAGAGACTGCGCCAACGATGCCACACATAGAAAACTCCGAGGTTGTTGAGTGAGCGGATGTTAAGCTCTAGCCTCAATCCAAAGGTTTCAATATTTCACGTTATTTGTAGTTTAATTTCTCGAATACAAATACAAGAAATTAAATTTCATTTATATTAAATTTATGGAACAAATAAATCTAGACAATACCGACCTGCGCCTGCTGCACCAGCTGCAGATAGATGCGTCGCTGAGCAACCTCGCCCTGGCCGAGCTGGTGCATGTATCCGCACCTACCTGCCTGCGCCGGGTCAAGCGGCTGGTGGAAGCGGGGCTGATCGAGCGGCAGGTGGCTATTTTGAGTGCCGACAAACTGGCGGTGCAGCAGGGCCACGGCCTCACGGCCATCGTTGAGATCACGCTGGACCGGCAGGACGAGGAACGCTTGGCCGCTTTCGAGCTGCGGGTGGCTGCCGATGAAGCCGTGCAGCAGTGCTACCGCGTGTCGCCCGGGCCTGATTTCTGCTTGGTGGTGTTTGCGCACGACATGCCGGGCTACTTGGCGCTGGCGCAGCGCTTGTTTACCGTTGACGCCAATGTGCGCAATGTGAAGGCATTTTTTAGCCTCAAGCGCAGCAAATTTGCACCGTTTGTGCCGGTGCTCCCCGCATGACCCGGGGCTTTACAGCCTTGGGGCACAGAGTCAGCCTGTATGCATTTACATTACCCGCACCATGACGCATTACAAAACGATTTACAAATGCAGCCAATGCGGTGCCACCAGCTACCAGCCCGTGATTGGCCGCGATGCCAGCGGCGCGCTCCTGCCGACCGGCGTGTACCGCTGCACCGGCTGCCGGGTTACCTTCACCGACCCCAAAGACTGGTGGGGCCACCCCGGTGCCACCACCGCAGCCCCAGTACAGGCCAACCCGCATGCAGGCACCTCGCCCGGTAGCTGATTGCTATATTTTTAAACCAAAAAACTAGATGTAAAAATAGCGTCTAGCGTATATTAAACATACGCTAGACGCTATTTTTTTAGGAGTAAATTTTCACACCCTAGGCTGCAGTGCTACGCATCTTTCGCCTCCCCCCTCGTATCTGTTTGAAAAACAGATACGACAAGCAGCCGGGCAAAGCCAGTTCTGCGGTGTTTCTGGATGGCATGCGTTATGTCAGCACGAGGGAGCTCAGTCGTTACTTTTCTGAAGTGACAACGTCAACTAGTGGGCATCCGCCATTTTGGCGGCGGCAATGGCCTCATCGGCCCCGCCCTTGGCCCCGTTGAAATACAGGTTCAGCGCCACCGCCGCGATGGATGCCAGCAGAATGCCAGACTCGATCAAGGGGTGCAGGCTGTGCGGCATCCACTGTTTGAAGTTGGGCGCAATCAGCGGCACCATGCCGATGCCGATGGAAATGGCCACGATCAGCGCGTTGAAGCGGTTGGTTTTGAAGTCCACCCCGCCCAGGATGCGGATACCGGTGGCGGCCACCATGCCAAACATCACCAGCCCCGCGCCGCCCAGCACCACGGTGGGCAGGGATTCGACCAGCGCCGCCATCTTGGGCAGCAGGCCCAGCAAAATCAGCAGCAAGCCCCCGGCCACACAGACAAACCGGCTCTTCACCCCGGTCACCGCCACCAGGCCCACATTCTGCGAAAAGCTGGTGTAAGGGAAGGTATTGAAGATGCCGCCGATCAACGTGCCCAGGCCGTCGGTGCGCAGGCCCCGGGTCAGCGCCGCCTGGTCCACCTTGCGCCCTGTCATGTCGCCCAGCGCCAGAAACATGCCGGTGGACTCGATCATCACCACCACCATCACCAGCGACATGGTCAGGATCAGCACCGGGTCAAAGATGGGCAGCGCAATCTCGAACGGCAGCACCAAGTCGAACCACGCGGCCTTGCCGACTTTTTCAAACGTCATCAGCCCCAGCGCGCTGGCCACCACCCCGCCCGCCACGATCCCGAGCAGCACCGAGATATTGGCAAAAAAACCCTTGGCATACTTGGCGATCAGCAAAATGGTCACCAGCACCAGCGCGGCAATGCCCACGCCGGTGAGGTCGGCGTACTTGGGGTTGGGCACGCTGGGCGCAATAGCCAAGCCAGCAGGCACCGGCGGCAGGGGCGAGCCGGGCGCGGTGGCCACGGCGGCGGCATTGGCCAGCCACTGGGCGTGGTCGGGGTTGACCACGCTGGGCGCGGTGGGGCCAAACGGGTTGCCAAAAATCCAGTTGATGCCCACACGCATCAGGCTGATGCCAATGACCGCGATGATGGTGCCGGTGACCACCGGCGGAAAAAACCGCAGCAGGCGGCTCACCAGCGGCGCAATCAAAATAGACACCACGCCCGCGCCGATGATGGAGCCAAACACCAGACCCGCGCCCTCCAAGCCGGGGTGGCTGTTGGCCATGGCAACCATGGGGGCTACCGACGCAAAGGTCACGCCCATCATCACCGGCAGCTTGATGCCAAACCACTGCGTAGTCCCCAGCGCCTGGATCAACGTGACCAGACCGCAGCAAAACAGATCGGCCGAAATCAGCATGCCCACCTGCTCCGGGCTGAGCTTGAGCGCGCGGCCTACGATGAGCGGCACGGCCACGGCACCGGCGTACATCACCAGCACGTGCTGCAGGCCCAGGGCGGTGAGCTGCGCGGCGGGCAGGCGTTCTTCTACGGGGTCTGGCAGGACGGGCAACATAGGCGGCTCTCGGGTGAATGGATGGATGCCAATATGAAGCATGAAACAGGCCACCCACGCCCACAGATTTCTGCAACGCCGGCCACCAGAAATTTCAGCCCCAGCACCGGCCCTGGCTGCTTATAGTCAAAGACCTGCCGACCCCACACACCATGAACACCTCCCCCCTTGAAGACCGCCCGCAGGTGCTCAGCCGCCGTGCCGAGGTCGCCAGCGCCCTGGCCGCCGCCCTGCCCCGCCACGCCATCCTGTCACGCACAGAAGACACCACGCCTTACGAATGCGACGGCCTGACCGCCTACCGCGCCCAGCCGCTGGTGGTGGTGCTGCCCGAAACCGAGGCCCAGGTGGCCGCGGTGCTGCAGATCTGCCACCGAATGGGCGTGCCCATCGTGGCCCGGGGTGCGGGTACGGGCCTGTCGGGCGGAGCCATGCCGCACACCCTGGGTGTGACGCTGTCACTGGCCAAGTTCAACCGCATCCTGCAGGTAGACCCGCTGGCCTGCACCGCCACCGTGCAGTGCGGCGTGCGCAACCTGGCCATCAGCGAAGCTGCGGCGCCCCACGGCCTGTACTACGCCCCCGACCCGAGCAGCCAGATCGCCTGCACGATAGGCGGCAACGTGGCCGAAAACTCCGGCGGCGTGCACTGCCTGAAGTACGGCCTCACCCTGCATAACGTGCTGCGGGTGCGCGGCTTCACCGTGGAAGGCGAGGTGGTGGAATTCGGCTCGGAAGCGCTGGACGTGCCCGGCCTGGACCTGCTGCCCCTCATCATCGGCAGCGAGGGCATGCTGGCCGTGACCACCGAGGTCACCGTCAAGCTCATCCCCAAGCCGCAAATCGCCCGCTGCATCATGGCCAGCTTTGACACCGTGGAGGCTGCGGGCAACGCCGTGGCCAGCGTCATCGCCGCGGGCATCATCCCCGCCGGGCTGGAGCTGATGGACAAGCGCATGACCGCCGCCGTAGAAGACTTTGTGCATGCCGGTTACGACCTGAATGCCGCCGCCATCCTGCTGTGCGAGAGCGACGGCACCCTGGAAGAGGTGGAAGAAGAAATTGCCCACATGCGCAGCGTGCTGGAGGCCAACGGGGCATCCGGCATCGCCATCAGCCGCGACGAAGCCCAGCGCCTGAAGTTCTGGAGCGGCCGCAAAAACGCCTTTCCGGCCTCGGGCCGCATCAGCCCCGACTACATGTGCATGGACTCCACCATTCCGCGCAAAAAGCTGGCCGAAATTCTGCGCGCCATCGAGGCCATGGAAACCCAGTACGGCCTGGCCTGCGCCAATGTGTTCCACGCGGGTGATGGCAACCTGCACCCGCTCATCTTGTTCGATGCCAACGACCCCGACCAGATGCACCGCTGCGAGCTGTTTGGCGCGGACATTCTGGAAACCAGCGTGCGCCTGGGCGGCACGGTGACTGGCGAGCACGGCGTGGGCGTGGAAAAGCTCAACTCCATGTGTGTGCAGTTCAGCGCGCCCGAGCGGGAGCAAATGTTTGCCGTCAAGCGCGCCTTCGACCCGGTGGAACTGCTGAACCCCGGCAAGGTCATCCCCAGCCTCCAGCGCTGCGCCGAATACGGCAAGCTCACCGTGCTGCGCGGCCTGCTGCCCTTCCCCCATTTGCCAAGATTCTGATGATCACCCAAGACCCTGTTTTACAGCGCCTGATCGACCAGGTCCGTAGCGCCCACAAGCCCCTGGACATCCAGGGCGGCAACACCAAGCATTTCTACGGCGAGATTCCCCACGGCGAGGTGCTGGACATGCGCCCGCTGACCGGCATCAGCAGCTATGAGCCCAGCGAACTGGTGGTCACCGTGCGGGCAGGCACCCGACTGGCCGAGCTGGAGGCCCGCCTGGCCGAGAAAGGCCAGTGCCTGCCCTTTGAGCCGCCACGTTTCGGCCCAGACGGCACGGTCGGCGGCATGGTCGCCGCGGGCCTGTCCGGCCCATCGCGCGCCAGCGTGGGCTGCGTGCGCGACTACGTACTGGGCACCACGGTACTGAACGGCCAAGGCGAGGTGCTGAGCTTTGGCGGCCAAGTCATCAAGAACGTGGCCGGGTACGACGTGTCGCGCGTCATGGCAGGGTCGCTGGGCGTGCTGGGCGTGATCTGCGAGGTATCGCTCAAGGTGCTTCCTATCGCCACGGCCACCGCCACGCGGGTGTTTGCCATGGACGAAGCCGCCGCTTTGAAACAACTCAACGCCTGGGCCGGCCAGCCGCTGCCCATCAACGCCAGCGCCTGGCACCACGGCCAGTTGCACCTGCGGCTGGCGGGTGCGCAGGCGGCCGTGACCGCGGCCTGCGCCAAGCTAGGCGGCACGGTGGTGGAGCCGGAAATAGCCACCAGCTGGTGGGACAGCGTGCGCGACCACCAGCACGCCTTCTTCCACCTCGACAGCAACCACCTGGCCAAGGGCGAACACCTGTGGCGCCTCTCGGTACCCGCCACCACCCCGCCGCTGGACCTGCCGGGGGTGCAGTGCATCGAATGGGGCGGGGCCCAGCGCTGGTTACGCGGCCAGGCCACCGTCAAACAGGTCCGCGCCGCGGCGGTCCGAGCCGGTGGCCATGCCACCTTGTTCCGTGGCGCTGCGCCGCGCACCGAGGTCTTCACACCGCTGTCGGCCCCGTTGCAGCGCATCCACAAAGGCCTGAAAACCGCCTTCGATCCCCGGGGGATCTTCAACCCTGGCCGTATGTACCCCGGGCTATAAAAATGCAAACCAATTTATCGGCCGAATTCAAGAACACCGCCGACGGCCAAGCCGCCGAGGCCATCCTGCGCAAATGCGTGCACTGCGGCTTCTGCACCGCCACCTGCCCCACCTACCAGCTGCTGGGCGACGAGCTGGACGGGCCCCGAGGCCGCATCTACCTGATGAAACAGGTGCTGGAAGGGGCCGAGGTGACCCGCAGCACCCAGCAGCACCTGGACCGCTGCCTGACCTGCCGCAACTGTGAATCCACCTGCCCCAGCGGCGTGGAGTATGGCGCGCTGGTAGACATCGGGCGGCGCATCGTTGATGCGAGGGTGGAACGCCCTACCCTGGAAAAGGCCGCCCGTTGGCTGCTCAAGGAAGGCCTGACCTCTCCGCTGTTCGCTCCGGCGATGAAGGCTGGCCAGATCCTGCGCCCGCTACTGCCCCCGGTGCTGAAGAAAAAAGTACCGGCTGCCACCGCCGCCAAGCCCTGGCCCACCCGCGAGCACGCCCGCAAGGTGCTGATGCTGACCGGCTGTGTGCAACCGGCCATGATGCCCAATATCAACAGCGCCACCGCCCGCGTGCTGGACGCAGCGGGTATCCAGACCCTGGTGGCCGAGAAGGCCGGTTGCTGCGGCGCGCTGCGCAGCCACCTGGGCGACCACGCCGGCGGCCTGGATGACATGCGCCGCAACATCGACGCCTGGTGGCCGCTGCTACAAGCCCATAAACCCGAGGCCATCGTGATGAACGCCAGCGGCTGTGGTGTGATGGTCAAAGACTACGCCCACGCCCTGGCCGCCGACCCGGCCTACGCCCACAAAGCCACCTTAATCAGCGAGCTGACCCGCGACCTGAGCGAACTGCTGCCCGATTTGGTGGAGGCCCTGCGCGACAAGGTGAGGGTCGGTGACATCACCCAACTCGCCTTCCACCCGCCCTGTACGCTGCAACACGGCCAACAGCTGCGCGGCGGGGTGGAGACGCACCTGGGCGCGCTGGGCTTCAAGGTACAAATAGCGGGATCAGAAAGCCATTTGTGCTGCGGCTCGGCGGGTACCTACTCGGTGCTGCAGCCTACGCTGGCGTACCAGTTGCGCGACCGCAAGCTACAAAACCTGGAACCGCTGGGCGCGCAAGTGATCGTCTCGGCCAACATTGGCTGCATCCAGCACCTGCAAAGCGGTACAGCCACGCCGGTACGGCACTGGGTAGAGGTGCTGGACGAGGCTATTTTTTCGCATTAAATTGGCCTCTAGCGCATACTCCACCTACGCTAGTAGCTATAGAAACTGCAGTATCAGTCCACCAGCGTGGTGGCGACACTGATGTCGCCTTCCAGTACGCGGTGGATCGGGCATTTGTTGGCGATCTCCAACAGCTTGGCACGGTCTTCGGGCGTGATGTCGCCTTCAATATGCAGGCTGCGCTGGAGCTGGTAGCGCACCTGGCCGTCTTCGGTTTTGCCTTCCTCGTGGCTAATGTCCACCCGCAGGTCGGTCACGGCCAGCTTGCGGCGGCGGATGTACAGCTCCAGCGTCAGCACGGTGCAGGCGGCCAGGGCCGAATCCAGCAGGTCGTGCGGGTCGGGGGCCAGGTCGTCGGAGCCCAGAGTTTTGTCCACATCGGCGTGCCAGGCGTGGCGGCCATTGGTGAGGGTGGTGAGTGCGCCTTGAGCGCGGTGCAGGCGGGCTTGGATGGGCATGGGGGCATTCTGTAAGGTGGAGGGGTAGAGGCACTGTACAACCCACCATGGAACTTCGCGCCCCATCGCCACTCCTAGTAATTACCCGTATTGCAAGTGCAATAAAACACGCTTAGCACTCGAAGCCATAGAGTGCTAATATTCGGACTTAGAGAAAAGGAATCTGGTATGAACCTTCAAACTGGAACGATGTCCTCCGCGCTGGCCGCCCCCAATCCCTGGGCGATGGTGCCGCCGCTAGGCAACCTCGACGCATATATTTCGGCAGTCAACCGCATGCCCATGCTCACCCTCGAGCAAGAGCAGCAGTTTGCCCGCCAACTTAAAAACGATCACGACGTCGATGCCGCCGGAAAGCTGGTGATGTCCCACCTGCGCTTGGTTGTGTCCGTGGCCCGCCAGTACCTGGGCTACGGCCTGCCGCACGGCGACCTGATCCAGGAAGGCAACGTTGGCCTGATGAAGGCCGTGAAGCGCTTCGACCCCGACCAAGGCGTACGTCTGGTCAGCTACGCGCTGCATTGGATCAAGGCCGAGATGCACGAGTACATCCTGAAAAACTGCCGTATGGTCAAGGTGGCCACCACTAAGGCGCAGCGCAAGCTGTTCTTTAACCTGCGGTCGATGAAGCAAGGTTTCAAGTCCGACTCGGCGGCCATGGACGGTGCCACCCACCGCGAAACCCTGAGCGAGTCTGAAATCGAGTCGATGGCGACCCAGCTCAAGGTCAAGCGCGAAGACGTGATCGAGATGGAAACCCGCCTGTCGGGCGGCGACGTGATGCTGGACCCAGGTCCGAGCGACGACGGCGAAGACAGCTATGGCCCGATCGCCTACCTGGCCGACACCCACCAGGAGCCCACCGCCCTGCTGGAAGCCCGCGACCGCGACTACCTGGCGGGCGACGGCATCCAAAGCGCCCTGGAAGGCCTGGACGAGCGCAGCCGCCGGATTGTGGAAGAGCGCTGGCTGAAAGTGGCCGATGACGGCTCCGGCGGCATGACGCTGCACGATCTGGCTGCGGTCTACGGTGTCAGCGCCGAGCGGATTCGCCAGATCGAAACCGCCGCCATGAAGAAGATGAAAAAGTCGCTGGCCGAATACGCTTGATCGTTGCATCGGCACTCTGAAAAAAAGGACCTCTCGGTCCTTTTTTTACGCCGTCTGTTTGAGCAGCAGCTTCAAATCTCCGGCCAGTGCCGCCGCCCCGCCGCCGTAGCGGGCGTACAGGCGCAAGCGGCCCTGCGTGTCGTACACGTAGCTGCCCGCAGAGTGGTCCATGGTGTAGCTGGTGGGCGTGGGGCCGTCCACCTTTTTGTAATACACCTTGTAGTCTTTGGCCAGTGCGGCCAGTTGCGTGGGCGTGGGGATCAGGGCCAGGAAGGTCGGGTCGAAGTTGGCCATGTAGGCCTTCAGCACCTCGGGCGTGTCGCGGGCCGGGTCAACGGTGACGAAGATGCCTTGCAGCTTGTCGCCATCTGCGCCCAAGGATTTTTTGACCTCGGCCAGCTCGGCCATCGAGGTGGGGCACACGTCCGGGCACTGGGTGTAGCCAAAGAACACCACCACCATCTTGCCCGCAAAGTCTTTCAGGCTGCGCGGCTGGCCGTTGTGGTCGGTGAGCTGGAAGTCTTTGGCGTAGTCGGCCCCGGTCAGGTCCACCGCCACAAACTTGGCCGGAGGTTCAGAACAAGCAACAAATAGGCTGCTAGCGCATATAGTACCTACGCTAGCAGCTATTAATTTAAGAGCATTTCGTTTGTGCATGGTCAAAACAGGTAATGGTCCACCAAGAGCGCGGCGAACAGCACGCTGAGGTGAATAAGGGAGAAGCGGAAGGTTTTGCGCGCCAAGGCATCCGAATAGTTGCGCCACAGCGCAAAACCGTAGCCGCAAAAACCGAGGCTCAGCACCATGGCCACGGCCAGGTACAGCCAGGAGCTCATGCCGTAGATGAAGGGCATCAGGCAACCCGCGAACAGCACCAGGGTGTACAAAAACACCTGCAAACGGGTGAATTCGTTGCCGTGCGTCACCGGCAGCATAGGCAGGCCGGACTTGCGGTAGTCCTCCACCCGGTACAGGGCCAGCGCCCAGAAGTGCGGCGGGGTCCACAGGAAGATGATCAAAAACAGGATCAGCGCCTCGGGGCCGACGTTGTCGGTCATGGCGGCCCAACCCAGCACCGGTGGCATGGCACCCGAAGCCCCGCCGATGACGATATTTTGCGGAGTCAGCGGCTTCAAAATCATGGTGTAAACCACGGCGTAGCCCACAAAGGTGGCAAAGGTCAGCCACATAGTCAACGGGTTGATCCACACGTACAGCAACACCGAACCGGCCAAGCACAGCACAGCCGAAAAAAGCAGGGTTTGCCAGTCTTGCAACTCGTTGCGGGCCGTGGGCCGCCAGGAAGTGCGCTTCATGCGCGAGTCGATGCCCTTTTCCACCAGACAGTTCAAGGCAGCAGCGGCGCCGGCCACTAGCCAGATGCCCAGGCAGGCGATCAGCCCGCGGCGGACCTCCATCCAGGTGGGCACACCGGGCACGGCCAGCACCATACCGATCAGCGCGCAGAACACGATGAGCTGGATCACGCGCGGCTTGGTCAGCGCGTTGAACTGCCGCAAACGCGACGGCAGGCTGGTCACGGACGGAGCGGTAGATTCAACAACACTCATGCAGACAATCTCGATCTAGTAGGGGAAACAGCCATTGTGGCCACCCGGGACGTGCGCTGGGCGCAGACGGTCCAAGTCAGCACCACCACCAGCGCGGCGGCACCACCGGTATGGCCCACGGCGGCCAGCAGCGGCCAACCCAGCACCACATTGCTCAGGCCGGTGGCGAACTGTAGCAAGGTCAGCCCGGCCAGCCAGCGGCCTTGGCGACGGGTGGCCGGGCTGCGCTGCAGCCGCCAGGCCACCAGCGCCAGCACCAGCAGCACCAGGTAGGCCATCAGGCGGTGGGCGTAGTGGATGGCAGTCAGCCCTGCAAAGCTCAGGTAGCTGCCGTCCTGCATCCGCCCCAGGGGCCGCCAGATTTCAAACGCGTGCTGAAAGTCCATTACGGGCCACCAGCTACCCTGGCACAGCGGGAAGGTATTGCAGGCCAGCACCGCATAGTTAGTACTGACCCAGCCGCCCAGCACGATCTGCGCCGCCAGCAGCACGCAGGCCAGGCCCAGCCCTACGCGGGCCACGGGCACAGAGCGCGGGCGAGTGAAGCCCACGGCTTGCGCGCACAGCAGGGCCAGTAAAACCAGGCCGCCAACCAGATGCAGGGTGACGATGGCGGGAAACAGCTTCATGGTGACGGTCAGCGCACCAAAAGCGCCCTGCACGCACACCCAGACCAGAGTGAAGGTGGGCCACCAGGGGTTGATGGAGGCATCTTTTCTGCGCGCCCACCAACTGGCAATGGCCAAGGTCAAAATCAGCACGCCCACCGAGGTGGCCAGGTAGCGGTGGACCATCTCGACCCAGGCTTTGCCATGGGTAACGGGGCCGGTAGGCATGGCGGTTTGCGCCTGGGTGATCTCGGCGATAGCCCCCAGCGGGCTGGCGTTGCCGTAGCAGCCCGGCCAGTCGGGGCAGCCCAGGCCGGAATCGGTCAGGCGGGTGAAGGCACCGAACAGCACCAGATCGAAGGTCAGGAACAGGGTCAGCACCATGAGTGCCTGCAAGCGCCTAGCCGGAGAGGCATTTCTATTGCGCAGCCACAGCCACAGCAAGGGGACGCACGCAACAACCAAGCCGGTCAGCATCACGCGGACGGCGGGCGACAGGTCGTACAAGGCTTGGGTTTCCATTTAGCGGCCTGCTTCGTCCCAGGAGGCGGAGGCGCGCAGCAGGCGGTCCATGTCGCGCTTGGCTTTGGAGGCTCCTTCCAGGTCCAGCCCGGCGGGGAAGCGCATCATCCAGTTGCCCATCGGGTCCACCACGTACAAATGCTCTTGCAGCAGATGTCCGACGGCGGGCGACAGCCATTGGGACAGTTGCAGCTCGCCTACGCGCAGCACGGTGGCACCCTTGAGCGCAGGGCGCAGGGCTTCGGAGATGGGCGCATCGTCGGTGACCAGCCAGACCCAATCGACGCGGTCTTTTTCCTTGCCCAAGGTTTCGCGCAATTGGCGTTGCAGGTACAAATGCTTTTGGCAGATTGCATCGCAGGCCCCACCCGCCGCGCTGACCAGCAGCCACTGGCCCTTCAAGGCGCGCAGATTACCGGGTTTACCGTCGATCGACATGACGGCCTGGTCGGGCAGCGGGCGTTGCGGATCGATGAGTTCGCCAAAATTACCCCGGCCTTGCGGGCGGACCACGTAGTAGGTGAAGTACGAGGCAATCACCGGTGCAGCGCAGGTCAGCATCACGGCCAGCATCTTCCAGCGGCCCATCACTGTGCGGCGGGCCGCACCCGCCACCGCCTCTTGGGGCGTGGGCAGGCTGTGGACGGTGAGCCCCAGCGGATGGTCGTCAGGACGGCCGTTGTTGGATCGGAAAGATGAAGCGTCGGACAATTTGGAACCAGACATAAAGGATTGCGATCAGGGCGCAGAGCCCAAACCATTGGAATGCGTAGCCATAGTGTTTTTCAACACCCAGATTGGCAGGCGGCCAGTCGCGCTGCATGCGGCCCTCGGCGGGGCCAGACTGCAGCACCGACAGCGGTAGCAGGGTCAGCCCGGTCTCGGAGCTGAAGTCTGCCAAGTCAAGATTTTGCCGGATGGGCCCCACCTCGGCCCCTTTGAAGGCATAAAGCTTGGACGGCGGCGGGGCCATCCGCCCCTGCACTTCGACCTCGCCCGCCGGACTGTCCACCAACGGCAAGGCGGTGCGGTCCAGAAAATTACGCGCCACCCAGCCGCGCTGCACCAGGATAGCGGTATTGCTGCCCGCCAGCTTCAAGGGTGTGACGACGTAAAAACCGGTCAGATCGTGCATCTGGCGGTTGTCCAGAAACACGGTATTTTGGGGTACCCACTGGCCACGCAGGCGCACCTGGCGGTGCAGCAGGTCATCGGCTTTGGCGGGACCTGCCAGGTCTGCCACCCCCACCGGTGGGCGCGTATGCTGCGACTGGATCGCCGCGTACAAAGCCTCTTTTTGGGCCGCACGCGACAACTGCCATCGCCCCAGCGAAAAGGTGGCCGCCAGGCCGATCAAAGCCCCTGCGGTCAACAAGGCAAAACGCAGCTTCGGGCTCACAGGATAATACCGGGCATGACTTATCTCGCCCTTGTCGCTTTTGCGGCCATCTTCGCCAGCCTGGGCGCCGCCCTGTACTTCATGCTCAAGGGGGGCGGAAAAACCGAGGACGAGCAGGCGGCCAAATCCGGGCGCATGGCCAAAGCGCTGGCATTTCGCATCGGATTCTCGATAGTGCTGTTCATCTGCATCCTGGTGGGCTGGAAGTTGGGGTATCTACACCCGACGGGTATTTCGGCAGGCCAATAAACCACACCAACAAAAAAGCGCCGAGTGGCGCTTTTTTTGGTTTGGCGAAAGCAAGTCCATCAGGTCCAATAGACGATGACGTAGAGGCCGAGCCACACCACATCCACAAAGTGCCAGTACCAAGCCGCACCTTCAAAGCCGAAGTGCTTGGCCGGGGTGAAGTGGCCCTTCATCAAGCGTAAGGTGATGAATAGCAGCATCAACATGCCCACGAACACGTGGAAGCCATGGAAACCGGTCAGCATAAAGAAGGTAGAGCCGTAGACACCCGAGGTGAGCTTGAGGTTCATTTCGCTGTAGGCGTGGGCATATTCGTAGCCCTGTACAAACAGGAATACCGTACCCAGCAACACGGTGGCCCACATGAAGGCAATGGTTTTGCCGCGCTCGCCCTTGACGAGTGCGTGGTGGGCAATGGTCAGGGTGACACCCGATGACAGCAGCAAACCGGTATTGATGGTCGGCAGCCAAAACGGAGTCATGGTCTGGAACGGTTCAATGATGTTGGCAGGCGATGCCGTCACGCCAGCGGCAATGCTGGGCCACACAGCTTTAAAGTCAGGCCAGAGCAAGGCGTTGTCCAGGCTGCCCAAAGCCGGTACCGAATGGCCGCGCGCCCACCAAAGGGCGGTGAAGAATGCGCCGAAGAACATCACCTCGGAGAAGATAAACCAGCTCATGCTCCAGCGGTATGACAGATCGATCTTGTAGCTGTACAGGCCGCCTTCGCTCTCGTTGATGGCATCGCGGAACCACTGGAACAGCACACCCCACCAGAACAGCATACCGCAGGCCAGCGAATACTTACCCCATTCCTCGCCGTTGACCCACTGGCCCGCACCCAGAATGACAAAGAACAGACCCAATGCGGCCAGGGCCGGATGGCGCGACGGACCAGGTACAAAGTAGTACGGTGTTGCAGCGTGTGCGGTTGAACTCATGTCAGCTCCTTGCTCTCTCAATTCTTGTAAGACGTACAGGGCAAATTTATTTTGCCACCACCCAATTCACCAAAATAACCAAACCTACCACGATCAACAACACCGCCACCAAACCCACTGCGATCACATGCAAGGGGCTGATTTTGGCCAGATCATCCTCGTACCCACTTTGCTTGCGGATACCCACAAACGACCACGCAACCGCCTTGACGGTCTGCAGCAAACTGGCTTTACCAGGTGCACTCATGACCCCTGCCCGGTTTCCACATGGCGACCTGCATCGACGGTGGAAGTAGGCGCAGGCGGTGTTTTACCGCCCACCTCGAAGAAGGTGTACGACAAGGTGATCGTCGTCACGTCTTTCGACAGCTTGGGATCGATCACGAAGGCCACCGGCCATTCTTTCTTTTCACCCGGATCCAGCGTGTACTGGTTAAAGCAAAAGCATTCCAGCTTGTTGAAATGCGCTGCCGCCTGGCGGGGCGCATAGCTGGGAATCGCCTGCGCCGCCATACGGCGATTTTGCGTATTCTGGAATTCGTACATCACCGTAGCCAGCTCACCGGGGTGCACTTGCAGCGAGCGCTTGGCGGGCTTGAATTCCCACGGACCGCGCGCGTTGGCATCGAATTCGACGGTGATGGTTCGGCTCAGATCCACCTGCGTATTGGCAGGCAAACTGACATTTTTACCCGCCGAACCGACGCCGGGCACCTGGCGCTCGGCGATCGACAAGATGTTGATGCCCGTCATCTCGCAAATGGCCTTGTACAGCGGCACCAGCGCATAGCCAAACGCAAACATGGCTACGGTGATAACGGCCAGCTTGCCGACCATTTTGAAATTTTCGTGGCGAACAGTCATGCAAGCTTAATGGTGGCTTTGCAGATACATCTTGGCGAAGAAGCCGAGGAAAAACACCACGGCAATGGACGCCAGGATCAACCCGGTGCGCAAGTTGTTTTTCTTTTGCTGGGGTGTCAACATGCTCAACCTATCACGCGGGTTGCGGTGATGTCCAGCTTGGGAGGTGTCTCAAAGGTGTGAAACGGTGCAGGCGAAGGCACTTCCCACTCCAGACCTTCTGCAGCTTCCCAAGGCTTGGCAGAGGCTTTTTCACCCTTGCCCATCATCGCAGGCAACACGATGAAGAAGAAGAAGTAGATCTGCGCAAAGCCGAAGAAGAACGCGCCCACCGAGGCCACTGCATTGAAGTCGGCAAACTGCATGGGGTAGTCGGCATAGCGGCGTGGCATACCGGCCAGGCCCAGGAAGTGCATCGGGAAGAAGGTAACGTTGAACGAAATCAGCGACCACCAGAAATGGATCTTGCCGCGGCGTTCGTTGTACATCACACCGGTCCACTTGGGGCACCAATAATAGAAACCGGCAAACATGGCGTAGAGCGAACCCGCCACCAACACGTAGTGGAAATGCGCTACCACGTAGTAGGTGTCTTGCAGTTGGATGTCAATCGGTGCCACAGCCAAAATCAAACCGGTGAAGCCGCCCATGGTGAACACGAAAATGAAGCCTACCGCGAACAGCATCGGGGTTTCGAAGGTCATGGAGCCCTGCCACATGGTGGCGATCCAGTTGAAGATCTTCACTGCGGTCGGCACAGCGATCAGCATCGTGGCATACATGAAAAACAGCTGGCCCGTCACCGGCATACCGGTGGTGAACATGTGGTGCGCCCACACAATAAAGCTCAAAATCGCAATCGACGAGGTGGCGTACACCATGGAGGCGTAACCAAACAGCTTCTTGCGGGCAAACGCGGGCACGATGTGGCTGATGATGCCGAAGGCCGGCAAGATCATGATGTACACCTCGGGATGGCCGAAGAACCAGAAAATGTGCTGGTACATCACCGGGTCACCGCCGGCGGCCGGATTGAAGAAGCTGGTGCCAAAGTGGCGGTCGGTCAGCGTCATGGTGATGGCACCGGCCAACACAGGCATCACGGCGATCAGCAGGTATGCGGTAATCAGCCAGGTCCAGCAAAACATCGGCATCTTCATCAGCGTCATGCCAGGAGCGCGCATGTTCAGGATGGTGACGATGATGTTGATCGAACCCATGATCGACGAAGCGCCCAGAATGTGCAGCGCGAAAATACCCGCGTCCATCGAGGGGCCCATTTGCAGCGTCAGCGGTGCGTACAGCGTCCAGCCTGCAGCAGGTGCGCCGCCGGGCATGAAAAACGAGCTGACCAGAGTGGCTGCCGCTGGAATCATCAGCCAGAAACTGAAGTTATTCATGCGGGCAAAAGCCATGTCGGAAGCGCCGATTTGCAGCGGAATCATCCAGTTCGCAAAACCCACGAAGGCCGGCATGATGGCACCGAACACCATGATCAGGCCGTGCATGGTGGTGAGCTGGTTAAACAGCTCAGGGTTCACAAACTGCAGACCGGGCTGGAACAGTTCGGCGCGAATGATCAGCGCCAGAATGCCGCCAATCACCAACATCGTGAAGCTGAACAGCAGGTACAGCGTACCAATGTCTTTGTGGTTGGTGGCAAACACCCAGCGCCGCCAGCCGGTGGGGGCGTGGTGGTGGTCGTCATGACCGTGTTCGTCATGTGCGTGGTCGTGGGGATGGAGAACTGCACTCATCTTGGCTTTCCTTGGGGATCTTGTACGTTAACGAGTGCAGCTTATTTGCCGCGCTGGGCCAGGATGTCGGCAGGCTGTACCAGTTGGCCAGTCTTGTTGGACCAGTTGTTCTTGGTGTAGCTAATGACGGCAGCAATGTCGGTATCACTGAGCTGCTTCCAGGCTGGCATGGCACCGTTTTGGCCATTCAGCAGCACATGGATTTGCACATTCTTGTCGGCATCCAGCACCTTGGGCGAACCGTCCAGCGGCTTGATCGGGCCACCGCCCTTACCGTTGGCCTGGTGGCAGGCGGCGCAGTTGGACGCATATACCTTCTCGCCACGCTTCATGATGTCGTCCAGCGTCCAGATTTTGGAAGGATCATCGGCTTTGGCAGCCATTTTCTTTCTCTCGCCATCGACCCAGGCGGAATAGTCTTCGGCCGACACCACTTTCACGTGGATAGGCATGTAGGCATGCTCTTTGCCGCACAGTTCGGCACACTGACCGTAGTAGCTGCCGATTTTTTCGGCGCGGAACCAGGTGTCGCGCACAAAACCGGGGATCGCATCCTGCTTGATACCGAAGGCAGGCACCATGAAGGCGTGGATCACATCGTCAGCAGTGGTGATGATGCGGACCTTTTTATTCACTGGTACGACCAATGCATTGTCTACCTTGAGCAGGTAGTCATCGACCACTTCGCCGGCCTTGGGGCCGCCGTTGTTGGACATGGCGCGCTGGGTGCTATCAAGCGTAGACACAAAGCCGATGCCTTCGCCTTCGCCCTTGATGTAGTCGTAGCCCCATTTCCACTGCATGCCGGTGGCTTTAATGGTCAGATCGGCGTTAGTGGTGTCCTTCATGGCGACCACCACCTTGGTGGCAGGCAAAGCCATCAGGATCACGATGACAAACGGAACAATAGTCCAGATGATTTCCACCGTCACCGACTCGTGGAAGTTGGCGGCCTTGTAGCCCTTGGACTTGCGGTGCTTCCAGATGGAATAAAACATCACACCAAACACCGCTAGGAAGATCACGGTGCACACGATCAACATGAACCAGTGCAGCCACTGCTGCTCTCTTGCAATATTGGTCACGGCCGGTGGCAGATTGGTCTGCAATACCGCAGGCCCGCCGGGCAGATCATTGACCGCGTAAGCAGCAGTGCTGAGCCATGCGCCCGCCCAAACGCCCAGCGTGGGGAGCAGTGAAGCCAACTTGTTAGGAATCATCTTCATCGTTTTCACTTATTCAACACCTCAATTGAACCAATCTTGCTGCGCCAGCCATCTACCCCAGAGGGCCTGTCTCATGCGCTGCGCAACGCCATCCGGATTTCCCGTGCCAGAGCCGACCGTAGCTCTGGGCTCACATACCGCCCCACTTCCACCGAACGCCCCTGGCCAGACACCTCGATCAAGGACCGATCACCCGTTTTGGGCTCGATACGGACCCATTCACGGCGAAACTCTGCCCGCTCCAGCCGACCGGCGTTCTCCAACTCGACCACCAGCTGCGTGCCTTGCAGCGAAATTCTTTCGCCATCGGTCGCGTGCCGGGAGTACACCAAAAATGCCGCCCCCACCGCCGCCAATTCCAGCCAGGCAAACGGCAGCACCAGCTTGGCGCCCTGCACCCAGAAAAACGTCGCAATGCCCATAGACACCACACAGATCGATGCGTACATCCAGCCCAACTGGGCCGGTGTCACAGAACAGTTGCGCTTCAGGAACCAGTGAATGTTCTGGCCCGAAACTGTGGCGAAGCGAAATACCAAGTTCGGCACTTTTGGCACTCACAAAAATGAGGCAGATGCCATGGCGGACGTGCCGTCGATGGGTCTGCCTAGATGCGTGGGGAGATACCCGAATTCATTTTTCTTCATGTGAATTGTAGCCTTGCTTTCCAGGGCCAAGCCCGGTAGGGGCCTTGAAACCCACCTGTCAAACCCCATGTGTCTTGTCCTGCTGCAACATGTCGCGCATGTCGCGCAGTGAAACCGCGCTGTGGGCACTCACCCGCAGCTTCGGCTTGGGCTTCAGGGCGTGGCCGTAAATCAGCTCAAAGGTTAGCGGCAAACGGCCATTTTCAGCCGCATCGGCCAATTGCAAAGCCAGTTCGCGCTCCAGCCGGTCGCGCCATTGCCGCCCGCGCAGGCCGGTAAAACGCTGCGGATGCAGGTTGCGCCCCACCTCGCGCAGCTCTTGCAGCAGGCGCGCCGGGCTCTCGTAGGTCAAGCGGATGCGCTCCATGTCCATCACCGGCTCGGCAAACCCGGCGTGCACCAGCATGTCGCCCCAGTCGTGCATGTCGGTGAACTGGTGGCCGGGCAGCGGCCAGCCCAGGGCGCTGTAGACACCGCGCAGCTCTTGCACCGTGTCTGGCCCGAGGCAGGAAAACATCACAAAGCCGTCCACCGCCAGCGCACGGTGCCATTGGGCGATCAGCGCCTGCGGGTCGGCGGCCGAGTGCAACACCATATTGGCCCACAGCATCTGCACGCTGCCGTCCGGCGGCAAGCCGATCTGCTGCGCGGGAGCCCGCCAGCCGCTGGGCTTCCACCATGGCTTAGCTACAGATTGAATAGCTGCTTGCGCTTGTTCTATATGCGCTTCCACCACAAAACAGGCTGAATTTGGATACCGTTCGGTCAGCTTGGCGTGGGCCTGCAGGCCGCCGCGTGTGGGCTCCCAGTGGGCCCAGGCCTCGGGTTGCAGCTTGATCCACTGCAAGCGGTCTTCCATGCGCCGGGCGACTTCTTCGTGCAGCCAGGGGGATTGGGCCGTGCGCAGCTGGGCCCAGCGGGCAGCGGCAGCGGGGTCGATAGTGGGGGGGAGTTGGGTCGTCATAGGGTAGAGCACGAGTATATTGAGGCGATGTTTCGCGCGCTTTTGCACCGGGTGACAACCCTGCTCCCCAGCCAGTGCGCGGTCTGCCGCGCCTGGCCCAGCCAGCCGGTGTGCGGGGCCTGCGTGGCGCGCTTTGCCCAACCAGTGCCGCGCTGCCGTACCTGTGCCCTTCCGGTACCCGACGGCGTAGCGCGGTGCGGCGCCTGCATCCTGCATCCGCCCGCGCTGGATGCCTGCCTGGCGGCGGTGGCCTATGCCTACCCGTGGTCGCTGTGCATTGCCCAATTCAAATTCAACCAGCAAGTGGGCTGGGCAGGCACCCTGGCAGATTTGCTGCGCCACAGCCCCTGGGTGGAACCCGCCCTGGAGCAATGCGACAGCGTGCTGCCCATGCCTTTATCGCCTCAGCGGCTGCGCGAGCGCGGCTTCAACCAGGCGCTGGAGTTGGCCCGCCACCTGGCTCCGCAGAAAACCCAGGCCCAACTGCTGCTGCGCACCCGCCACACCGCGCCCCAGCCCACGTTGAACCGGGCTGAGCGCATGCGCAATGTGCAGGGTGCGTTCGCTCTGGAGCCGCTGCGGGCCAATGCCCTGCGCGGCCAGCGCGTGGTGCTGGTGGACGACGTGATGACCAGTGGCGCGTCGCTGTTTGCCGCAGCGGCGGTACTGAAACAGGCCGGGGCCGTGCACGTGACCGGGCTGGTGGTGGCGCGCACGCCGGTGGATTAAAACGCCCGGATCACCTCGGCCACACGCCGCACATCGGCTTGGCTCACGTCCAGATGCGTCACCAGCCGCAGCTTGTAAAGGCCAATGGCCAGCACCTGGTGGGCCTGCAAATGCGCCACCAATGCCTCGGCCCGCTCGGGGGCGATTTGCAAAAACACCATATTCGTGGGGCCTACTTCCACCTGCAAGCCCGGCACGTCGGCCAACAAAGCCGCCAGCAGCCGGGCGTTGGCGTGGTCGTCGGCCAGGCGCGCCACGTGGTGCTCCAGCGCGTACAGGCCTGCCGCAGCCAGCACCCCGGCCTGGCGCATGCCGCCGCCCAGCATCTTGCGCCAGCGGCGGGCCTGGGTAATGAAGTCTTTGCCACCCAGCAAGACCGAGCCGACCGGCGCACCCAGCCCCTTGCTCAAACAGATGCTGACCGAGTCGAAACCCGCAATCAGGCGGTGTTCGGCCTGCGCCAGGCCCTCGCCCGCCTGCTGGGAGGCCACCACGGCGTTAAAAAATCGAGCGCCATCCAGGTGGCACTGCAAACCCCGGCTATGGGCCAGCGCCACAGCAGCCTGCACGTAGTCTTGCGGCAGCACCCTGCCGCCGATGGTGTTTTCCAGCGCCAGCAAGCGGGTGCGGGCGTGGTGGAAGTCATCGGGTTTGATCGCCGCGGCAATGCGCTCCAGCGGCAGGCTGCCGTCGCTGGCGTGGTCCAGCGGCTGGGACTGCACGCTGCCCAGCACCGCCGCGCCACCCGCCTCCCATTTGTAGCAGTGCGCCTCCTGGCCGACGATAAATTCGTCGCCACGCTGGCAGTGGGTCATCAGCGCCAGCAAATTGCTTTGGGTGCCGGTGGGGCAGAACAGCCCGGCCTCGAAACCCAGGCGCTCGGCCAGCGTGGCCTGCAGCAGGTTCACGGTCGGGTCGTCGCCAAACACGTCGTCGCCCAGCGGCGCACTGGCCATGGCGGCTTGCATGCCAGGGGTGGGGCGGGTCACGGTATCGCTGCGCAGGTCAATAATTTGCATGGTGTTCCATCGGTTACGGGCAGGGTGCTAGTCTCTCGGAGAGTCTCGGATAATGCGGCCTTATGTTTAACATTGTCCTGGTCGAACCCGAAATCCCGCCGAACACCGGCAACGTCATCCGCCTAGCGGCCAACACCGGCTGCAATTTGCACCTGGTCGAGCCACTGGGCTTCTCGATGGACGACAAGCACATGCGCCGCGCGGGGCTGGACTACCACGAGTACGCCACCCTCACCCGCCACGCCGACTGGCCGAGTTTTCTGGCCACCGCCCAGCCCGACCCGCAGCGCCTGTTTGCCCTGACCACCCGCGGCACCGGTAGCGTGCACGGCACCGCCTTCGCGCCCGGCGACTGGCTGGTGTTCGGCTCGGAAACCAAGGGCCTGGCCGAGAACGTGCGCGCCGCCTTTGCCCCGGAGCGGTGTTTGAAGCTGCCGATGCGCCCTGGCCAGCGCAGCCTGAATTTGTCCAACGCCGTGGCCGTCACGGTGTTTGAAGCCTGGCGGCAGTGCGGATTTGGAATGCTATAAATTAAATAGCTACTTGCGCAAGTGGAATATGCGCTAGAAGCCTATTTTTTATAAATTTACGCGTCCCCGCATCACAACCCACGCGCCCCCAAAGACGGCACGCCTTTCTTCAGCAGCACATTGCCGTACTTGCGCGTCTCACCGGTCATCACGACCGCGAACGCGGCACGCGAGCGGGCCATGAAGGCGTAGCGCTCCATGCGCACGATAGGCGGGGTGCTGGGCCAGCACCGGTCGATGGCAGCGCGGAAGTCGCGCTCCACACTGGGGTCCAGCGAATCCTGGGGTGCTGGCATCATCATCACAACGGGTGCATCCACGTGTTCATCCAAGCTCAGTAGCGGCAAGATGCCCGCCAGCAACTGGGGCACCGTGCTGCCGTCGCAGCGGATCACCAGCGAATTGTTGCTGTGGCCAGGATAGAAGGCATCGGCCAGCACGATCTCGTCACCATGGCCCATGCGCGCCAGGGTGTAGAGCAGCTCGGGCGTGATGCAGGGGTCAATACCCACCAGCACAATCGCCTCCTGCGGGGGGTACGGGCTTACTCGCCACGGGCATATTTTTTCATGTCGAAGTACACCGCCACGATGATGATCATCCCCTTGATCACCAGCTGGAAGTAAGAGTCCACGCCCAGGTAAGACATACCGTAGTTGATGATGCCCAGCGTCAACACGCCCAGCACCATGCCACCCATGGTGCCGATGCCGCCGCTTTGCGACACGCCGCCGATGGTGACGGCGGCAATCGCATCCAGCTCCATGCCGCGCCCGGTCAGGGCATTGGCCAGGCCTAGTCGGCTGGCCAGCAGCACACCGGCAATGCCGTACAGCACGCCGCCGTACAGGTAAACCAAGAGCAACTCTTTCTTCACGTTGATGCCCGACACCTTGGCCGCCATCGGATTGCCGCCGATGGCGTACAGGTTGGCCCCCTGGCGCGTGTGCTTGAGCATGAACCACACCACCAGCGCGGCGATGGCTGCAAACACCGCCAGGTTCGGCACACCGCCCAGCCAAGCCCCCTGGCCGATGCTTTTATAAGAATCTTTCAGGCTGCCGACCACATTGGCGCGGGTGTAAATCAACTGGCAGCCATAGGCAACCGACATGGTGCCCAGGGTGGCGATGAACGGGGGGATACGCGCATGGGCGACCAGCACGCCATTGAGCAAGCCCACGGCCGCGCCGGTGGCCACACCGGCCACCAGCGGCAGCCACCAGGGAAATTCCACGCCGGGGTACAGGGCTGCGCCGTAGTCTGAATTCTACGCAAACGAACCGGCCACGCTGCTCACCAGGCACACCACGGCACCTACCGACAGATCGATACCGCGGGTCAAGATGATCATGCCCACGCCCAAAGCGGCGAGCGCACGCACCGACTCGGCCAGAGCCAGGGTTTTGATGGATTCGAGCGATAGCGAGGCACCGTTGGTCAAAGCAGCCAGGCCTAGTGCCAGCACCACAAAGGTGATGAGGTTGGTGCGGCCAGCAAGGTAGGCGGCAATACCCGGCCTGGGCTGCGCGGCGCGCGGGGTAGGAGTGGTAGTTTCGGTCATGGAAGTTTTTCAGAGGTATTGGGTAGCCAGCCGCATGATGTCGAACTGGGTGGCATCGGTACGGGGTAATGTGCCGGTGTGGCGACCTTCACACAGCACCATGATGCGGTGCGACATGGCGATCAGCTCGGGCATTTCGGACGACACCATGATGATGGATTTGCCCTGGCGCGCCAGCTCCACCATGATGGAATAGATTTCAAACTTGGCACCTACGTCGATACCACGCGTGGGCTCGTCCATGATCAGGATGTCGGGCTCGGTCATCAGCCAGCGGGCGATCAGGACCTTTTGCTGGTTGCCGCCGGACAGGCTGCCGATGGCGGTCTGCATGGACGCGGTCTTGGTCCGCAACTGGCGGTTCAAGCGCTCTGCATCCCGGTCCACATCGCCGTGCCGCACCATGCGCAGGCGGTTGATGTACTGGCCCAGCGATGGAATCACCGTGTTCTGCGTGATCGACAGCTGTGGAAAGATGCCCGACGCACGCCGATCTTCGGTGACCAGTCCCATGCGGTATTGGATGGCATCGCGGCTGGAACGGATGCTGACCTGCTCGCCATCGAGTTCGACCGTGCCTTTGGACACGGCGCGCAGGCCAAACAAGGCTTCGACGAACTCGGTGCGCTGCGCACCGATCAACCCGCCCAGGCCCAAAATCTCGCCCCGGCGCAGCTCCAAGCTCACATCCTGGAAGGAGCGCGGTGCGGGTGAACTCAGGCCCTGCACGCGCAAACGCACCGCACCGGGTGTACTGTCCAGTGGCGGAAAGCGCTGGTCAGAGGCCCGGCCCACCATCAGGTTGACCAACTGCGCTTCGTCAATGGCGTGGGCATCGTAGGTGCCCACCAGTTTGCCGTCACGCATCACCGACACCTCGTCGGCAATCTGAAAGATCTCGTGCATCTTGTGCGAGATGTAGACCACGGCCACACCGCGCTCCGTCAGGCTGCGGATGACGCGGAACAGATGCTCGGTTTCCTTCTCGGTGATCGACGAAGTGGGCTCGTCCATCACCACCACCGAAGCATCGCAAGCCACGGCCTTGGCGATTTCGCAGGCCTGCTGGTGCGAGATCGACAGGCTGCCGATGCGCGCCTCGGGTTCGATATCCATATCCAGCCGCTGCATCAATGCGGCGGTATCGTCGTGCATCTTGCGGTGGTCCAGCACGCGCAGTGGCCCAATGCGGCGCATCGGTTCACGGCCCAGCCAGAGGTTGCTTTGCACCGAGCGCTCCGGCACATTGGCCAGCTCCTGGTGGATCATTGATACCCTTGCGTCGAGCGCCTCCTTGGGGTTCTGAAAGCGGCGCGGTGTGCCGTTGAACAGCACCTCGCCCTCCTCAGGGTGGTAGATGCCAAACAGGCATTTCATCAACGTGGATTTGCCTGCACCGTTCTCGCCCATCAACGCATGCACCTTGCCCGGCCGCAGGCGCAGGGTGACGTTATCCAGGGCCACCACACCGGGGAAGCGCTTGGACATGCCCTTCATTTCCAGCACGTACGGCATGGCCACCGCAGTTTGGTTGCCCAGGACAGCGTTCATTTTTTAACGAAGGTCTTGTAGTTGTCTTGCGTCACGCCCTTGAACGGCACCAGGTACACCTGCTTGACCAGGGCTGCATCGTTGGCAGGCGCTTCTTCGATCGGTGCAGTCAGCGGCTTGTAGCCATTGATGGTGGCTCCGTTCACGCTGCCCTTGGTTGCCAGGGTGTAGGCCAGCTCAAATGCGGTGGCCGACTGCCCATCGGCGTCCTGCAGCACAGTGGCGTACAGCTTGTGCTCGGCCATGGAGCGCAAGGCCACCTGGGTGGCATCCACACCAATCACCGGCACCTTCAAGACCGTGCCGTCGCCGTCTACATCCTTGGTGGGGTTGCTCGGGTCGTCCACGTACTTGGCCGTCACCAGCGACTCCACCGCGCCCAGCGCCATCGAATCGTTATTGGCCAGCACCAGGTTGAACTTGCCGCGGTAGGCAATCAGCCAGGCATCCATCTTTTGCTGGGCTTCTTCAGATTGCCAGTTGGCGGTGTCCTTGGCCAGGACGTTCACCTTGTAGCCTTTTTGCTCCAGCGAAGCCAGTACGGCCTTAGTCCGGTAGATCTGCGCGGGATGGCCCAATTGGCCCAGCAGCATCAGCAGGTTGATAGATTTTCCAGGGCCCAGCTTGGCGGGGAATTTCTTGAAATAGCCGTCTACGATGTCTGCCTGGATCTGCCCGGCAATAGACTCGGGCGACGATGCCAGGAAGAAGTTGGGGCTGGTCTTGAGGGCCTTGACCGTCGGCTGGGTGTTGGAGAAAGCCGCACCGCCACCCTTGGCTGCAATGGCCTGGGCCAATTGGTCGCTGCCTTCGGTCACGGCGGGCACCACCACAAAATACTTGACGCCCTGGCTCAGCAAGGTGTTGAGCTGATCGAGCTGCGTGGCCATGTCGCCGTGCGCGTCCGTCACTTTCAGATCCGCCCCCTTGGCGGCGGCAATCTTTTTCAAATTAGCGGCGTAGTCGCCCAGGAACTGGTCGTCCAGGTTGCGCATCAGCGCCCCGATCACCGGCTTGTCGGCGGCCATCGCCCCGCCACTTAGCAAAGCCAAGCCGCTCAGGGCGATAGCGGTCAGTGTTTTCTTCATGCCATGTCTTCAGTCTGTTTAAAAAAATGCCTGCAATTACGCATGGATCGGCGCTGCACTTGCACCGCCTTTTCCGCGTTAAAACAATTTTAATAAGTTAGCAAGCGTTTGCGCAAGCGCTTGCGCGGCTGATTTAGCGGGTACTTTCCCTAGGTCTTTGCCCCCCGAGTTACTGTTCGAAAAATACAAATTCGCTCTTTAGGTAGCACAGCGCAAGCGCTTGCGTATGCCCCCGCCGTCATCCACAATCCACGGCTTTACCGCGCAAGGCTCCGCACCACGATGCATGCAGCGGACCCCACCCTGAAGGAGAACATTGTTTTGACCACCATGAATGACGTTGCAAGGGCCGCACGCGTGTCGGTATCCACGGTGTCGCACGTCATCAACGGGACCCGTCGGGTCGATACAGAAACCGAGCAGGCCGTCCGGCTGGCGATCCAATCAGTGGGCTACATCCCCAACTCGCTGGCCCGCTCCTTGGCGCGTTCGGCCACCAGCACGATTGGGGTGGCCATCTCCACCTTCTCCAACCACTACTTCACCGACATCGTGCGGGCCATGGATGCAGAGTGCGAAAAGGCCGGGCTGATGATGCTGTTTTCTGACACGCACGACGACCCGGAACAGGAACTGCGCGTGATACAGGCCTTCCACCAACGGCGGGTTGACGGCATTGTGCTGGCCCCCACCAACGACGGCCAACTGCGCTCACTGCACTACCTGGAGGCCAACCACATCCCCACCGTGCTGGTAGACCACTTGCTTCCCTCGGCTTTCGATCAGGTGGGCGTTGAAAACGCGCAGGCTATCCAGTTGCTGGTAAAGCACCTCATAGGGCACGGGCACCGCCGTATCGGCTTTGTCGCAGGTGCGGCCTGGAATTCAACCACCGACGAACGCCTGGCGGGCTACCGACTGGCCTTGCAGGCTGCTGCCCTGCCCTTTGACCCCAGCCTGGTGGTGTGTGGCGAGTCCAGCATCGAACCCGCGCGGCTGGCCACACACCAGTTGCTGGCATTGGCGCAGCGCCCTACCGCCATTGTGGCCAGCAACAACCTGATGACTCTGGGCACCATGCGTGCGCTGCGGGAGGCCGACATCCAGATCCCACAGCACATGGCGTTTGGTGGCATGGATGATTTTGACTGGGCCGATCTTTTCACTCCGCCTCTGACCGTGGCGGCGCAGCCGCTGGAAGCGATCGGCACTGCCGCGATGCGGCAATTGATAGAACGCATCAAAGACCCCGAGGGCACAAGACGGGTGCAGCGCCTGCCAGTAGCTTTGCACATCCGAAAATCCTGCGGATGCACTGGAAGCCCTGCCTAGCAGGCAGGCCCAACCGCACTACCAATTTAATAGCTGCCAGTGCAGATGGAATCTATGCCTGAGCCCTCTCACGCTGATGGGCGTTGCACTTTGACCTTGAATCCGCCACACCTTTACAAGGTGTAGCGGAGCAGCGATTCGGCTACGCAGGCGGGCTTGGGGTGGCCCTCCAACTCCACGGTGGCCTCTAGCGTGATCTGCACGCCGGACGTGGCCAGCGGGGTGCAGTCCAGCAGCTTCAGGCGGGCCCGCACCCGGCTGCCCACCGGCACGGGGGTGATGAAGCGCACCTTGTTCAGGCCGTAGTTCACGGCCATGCGCGCTTCGGCTACGGAAAACGAGGTCTCAAACATGCGCGGCAGCAGTGCCAGCGTGAGGAAGCCGTGCGCAATCGGCCCACCAAACGGCCCGGCGTTGGCCCGTTCGCCAGCCATGTGAATCCACTGGTGGTCACCCGTGGCATCGGCAAACTGGTCTACCTGCTGCTGGGTGACAAGGCTCCAGTCGCTGACGGCAATCTCCTGCCCCACCGCCTGGGCCAGGGCATTGAAACTGTCAAAGCGGTGCACGCTCAGGCATCCAACCAGGCCGCCAGCGGAGCCCACTGCTCCAGATCTTTCTCGACCCGGCTGGGGGCCACGTCAAACAAAGTGAGTCCGCCTGCGGCCAGATGCACGTAGTTTTGCGTGTCGCGCAGGTTGGTGATCACCGGCACCTCCAGCCCGTCCAGGTATTCGCGCAGGCGGTCGGCGGCAAAGGTGCGCTCGTCCACCCGCATGCCGACCAGTCCGACCTGCATTTTGTCGTTGCGGCGGTGCTCGGCCAGGCGGTCCAGAAATTTGCGCGTGGCAAAGATGTCAAACACACTGGGCTGCAGCGGCACCACGATCTTGTCGGCCAGGCGCATCACGTCCTTGAAGCGCTTGCCGTCCAGCCCGCCGGGCGTGTCCAGCACCACCACATTGCCCGCCTTGCCACCTTTGGGCGGCTTGGCGATGTCGTCTGCGCCCACGTCCCAGGCCTGGATGGGTGCCACTGTTGCCGGGCGCAGGCTCAGCCACAGGTGGGACGACTGCTGCGGGTCGGCATCGCCCAACAACACGGTATGCCCCAGCGAGGCGTAATAGCCTGCAATCTGGGTAGACAGCGTGGACTTGCCGACTCCGCCTTTGGGACTGGCAACAACGACGATGGGCATAAATAGCTCCTAATAGGGGGAAACGCTTAAATCTTTGCTATGTTAGCGGCATGCACGATCCCAGCGCCTCGGCTCCGCCGCCCCCCACTTCCCCGAAGATCTACCTGCTCGCCGCCCACCCCAACTGGCGCGCCTCGCGTGTCAACCAGCGTCTGCTGACGGCAGCCCGCGCCCTGCCCACCAGCGCTGACGGTCCGCAGATCGACATCCAGGACCTGTACGCCAACTACCCCGACTACGCCATCGATGTGGCCGCTGAGCAGGCCCGCATGGAAGCCGCCGACCTGCTGGTGCTGGTGCACCCCATCCAGTGGTATTCGATGCCTGCCCTGCAAAAACTGTGGATGGACGAGGTGCTGACCTACGGCTGGGCCTTTGGCGCGGTGTCGGCAGAAACCGAGGAAGCCGCACCCACTGGCGCGCCCGGCACCACCTTGCGCGGCAAAGACCTGTGGCTGGTAGTGACCACTGGCGGACAAGAAGATTCGTACCACCCCGACAGCTACAACCGCTACCCGTTCGACGCGTTCTTGCCGCCCTACGCTCAGACGGCCGCTCTGTGCGGCATGCGCTTTTTGCCACCGCTGGTGTTGCACGGTGCCCACAGCGCGGGCAAACAAGAGGTGATGGACCACATCGCACTGTTCAGCCAACGGCTGCAAACCTATCCCCACTGGACCACACCGTAAAAACGCATGGAACACGCACCCTCCTGGCTGATCAACAGCTTCATTTATCTGAGCGCCGCCGTTATTGCCGTGCCGCTAAGCAAGGCCCTGGGCCTGGGCTCCATCATTGGCTACCTAGCGGCGGGGATCGCCATCGGCCCCTGGGGCCTGGGCCTGGTCACCGAAGTGCAAGACATCCTGCATTTCGCCGAATTCGGCGTGGTGCTGATGCTGTTTTTGATCGGCCTGGAACTGGAGCCCAAGCGCCTGTGGAGCCTGCGCCGCACGATCTTTGGCTGGGGCACGGCCCAGGTGCTGGGCTGTGCGGTGGTGATTTTTCTGGGGGCCATGGCCGCGGGCGTGCCGTGGCGGATTGCGCTGGTGGCGGCGCTGGGCCTGGCCTTGTCCAGCACGGCGATTGCGCTGCAGGTGTTTAGCGAACGCAACCTGCTGCCCACGCGCAGCGGGCAGGCGGGGTTCTCCATTCTTTTGTTCCAGGACGTGGCGGCCATTCCCATTTTGGCGCTGCTACCCGTGCTGGGCAGCATTTCTGAACAAAATGAGGCTCTAGCGCAGACAGCACCTACACTACAAGCTCTTAAAACTATAGCAGTTATTGCAGGCATTGTGCTGGGCGGACGTTTGCTGTTGCGGCCGCTGTTCCGCTGGATTGCGCGCTCCAAAACGCCTGAAATCTTCACCGCCGCGTCTTTACTGCTGGTGGTGGGTATCGCCTCGCTGATGCTATCGGTGGGCCTGTCGATGGCGCTGGGGGCCTTTTTGGCCGGGGTGCTGCTGGCCGAAAGCGAATACCGCCGCGAGCTGGAGACCGACATCGAGCCTTTCAAAGGCCTGCTGCTGGGCCTGTTCTTCATCGCCGTGGGCATGAGTGTGGACTTTGGCGTGCTACGCCAATCGCCGGGGCTGATGGCAATGATCGTGGCGGGCTTTTTAATCTCCAAGCTGGTCGTCATTTACGCCATCGCCAAGTGGATGGGTGTGCCGTTTCAGGAGCGACCGGTGTTTACCGTGCTGCTGGCACAGGGTGGTGAATTTGCGTTTGTGGTGTTCCAGACCGCGACGGCGGCGCATATTTTTTCCAACCAGACCTCGTCGCTGCTGATTGGTTCGGTGGCAGTGTCGATGTTGGTCAGTCCGCTGTTGCTGCTGGCCATCGACAAACTGCTGCTACCCCGGCTGGCGCAGCGCGGCGGCAGCCAGCTGGAAGAGATCGCCGAGCAGCAGGAAGCGCCCATCATCATTGCGGGCTTTGGCCGCTACGGCCAGATCGTCGGCCGCATGCTGCTGGCCCAGGGCCTGAGCGCGACCGTGCTGGACCACGATGCCGACATGGTGGAGACGATTCGCCAATTTGGTTTCCGGGTGTTTTACGGCGATGCCTCCCGGCTGGACTTGCTACGCCTGTCGGGTGCGGCCACGGCCAAGATTCTGGTGGTGGCGGTGGACGACAAGACGCAAAGTTTGAAAATTGTGGATCTGGCGCAAGAGCACTTTCCAAACCTGCAGATCGTGGCCCGTGCCCGCGACGTGCCCCACTGGAACGCCCTGCGCGACCGCGGCGTGGTGCGGGTGGAGCGCGAACTGTTCGAATCGAGCCTGCGCAGCGCCCGCTCGGTGCTGGAGATTTTGGGCTACCCACCCCACGAAGCGCGCCAACAGGCGATGCGCTTTCGCCAGCACAACTTTGCCTTGTTTGAGCAGATGTACCCGCATCGCAAAGACCGCGCCAAGCTCATTGCCGTGGCTACCGAAGGCCGCCAACAGCTGGAAGAGCAAATGGCCCAAGAGCGCGCGCAGCAAGCGCAGCGAAGACCCAAGGGCTGGGGGAAATAGGCGAAAAAGCTCAGTCGAGCGCCGTGTCGTCCAGCACGCCGTCTTCATCCAGTGGCGCGGCCGATTGGTAGATAGTGGCCATCTGCGCCACTTCGTCGGTCACCGCCTGGCGCAAGCTGGCCGGGCCCAGTACCTGGCACAGCGCACCGTACTGGAGGATTTTCTCCATCAGTTCGCGCGGGTCCATGTACGGCACGCGCAGCAGGTAGCTGCCGTCGTTTTGCTGCTTGCCCTGTTGCAGCGGGTGCCACTGCACGTTGGCTACGCTGCTGGCCTTCTCGCGGTTGAACTGCAGTCGGGCCCAGCGCACGCGGCCATTGGCGAACACCCCGTATTCCGGACCAAACTGGGCATCCAGTTTGTCGTCGGCCACTTCGATCGCGCTATTGGGTAAGACGCGCGCGTCGGTGATGGCATCCACCGCAAAACTGCGCAGTTCGGCCTGTGGGTGGCACCAAGCTTCCAGGTGCCAACTGCCGCGAAAATGCACCAGTCGCTGGGGTGATATCTCCCATTCCAGGGGGGTGTCATTTGCATCGGCATAGACCAACACCAGACGCTTGCGCCGCACCAGCGCCAAACCAATCCGTTCAAAATAGCGCGGCGTGGGGGTTTCCTGCACCAAGCCGACAATACGCACCCGCTGCCGCAGCTCTTGCAACTCAATGTCTTCGCTGGTCAAAAGTGCATTCAACCGATCAGCCACCGGTACTGGATTGATGATCAAACCGCCCGTGTCCAGATGCGACAGTAATTGCTTCATCGTCATCAGCGCATGGATTTCGGTAGACGAAAACCACAGGCCCGGGAGCTCGTGGGTGCTGGTGGGCGGCTCGCCTGTGGATGCTAGTCGGTAGCCTCCTGCTGCGCGGCTCCATTCGATAGGCAACTTGAGGCGGGTGCGCAAATCGTCCAGATCGCGTTTTAGGGTGGCCCGCGATACGTTGAGTTCAGCCTGCAAGGCGGCAAAGCTGATGACCTTGTGCTGCCGCAAAAGCTGGTCAATTTTGTAGAGTCGCCCAGTCTGGTCCATGTCGTTTCCGAAAGTCGATTCGGGCTTTTGTAATAGATGTAACTATTTAATTCCATAGTGAGCCATAGAGCAAGGCACTTTTGCACGGCTAACGTGCATCGGGCCCTAGGGATGGGCCTTGCGCGGTATTAGTTCGCACTCCAATGAAGTTTCTATTGGACTTACTTTGAGAATCTTCAAAAAATCCAATGGTCTGTACTGCCCTGCTAAATACCTGTCAATACAAGCAATCCAACCAGCACCATGAAAGACTCCAAACGCGACAGACCTCTACAACGACTACACAGAAACTTCACACATGGGGTTAACGTGCATTTCGCAACAGCCAAGCACTATATGTCTCCTACAAGAGCCTGAAAGCACGGTGGACCAGCGCGTAGAGGCTGCAAAGCAGTGGTTTGGCCGTGGTAGGCTCACGGCCATGTTCAATCCCTCGCAAGCCGATGTACGCCGTTTTTTCTGCTCTGTTTATGCCAAGGCGAAGGCTGGACAAGCGTTGGAAGCTATTGAAACCATAGCAAGTCAGTGGCTGGACGAGCATCCCGAATACCATGCCGACTTGCTGGATGTGGAAGCCGCCGTAGCCCGCAATTACGATGCAGAAGCTGGCAAAACCAATCCCTTTCTACACCTTTCGATGCATTTGTCGATCAGCGAGCAATGCTCGATCGACCAGCCACGCGGTATCCGCCAGTCGGTCGAGTTGCTGACGCGCCGCCGCGACTCACTGCACGATGCCCACCACGAGACCATGGATTGCCTGGGACAGATGCTTTGGGAAAGCCAGCGCGCAGGCCGCCCCCCAGACGGCGCAGCTTACATTGACTGCGTACAGCGCCGGGCCACCCAAGACTGACCCCAGCAACGTAAAAAAGCCCGCATGCAGCGGGCTTTTTCTTGGGGCAGACGGGTTTAACGGAAGCGCGACTGCGGCACCACCTTCAACTCGCCGTCCAGCGAATGCACATAACCGGCCAGCGCTTTGAGTTCGGCATTTGAGAACTGCTTGGCCACACCGCCCATGATGGCGTTGGAGCGGCCGACCAAAGGATTGCCTTCGGTTTTGTACGACTTCAAAGCCACATACAGGTAATCAGCGTGCTGGCCTGCAATCTTGGGATAGGTCGGGTCAATAGGTTTGGAGAAGTTGTCGCCATGGCAGGACACGCAAGCGCCTTTGGTCAACAGCGCAGCCACTTGGGCACTGGGCTCAACCGTGGGTTTGGCAGGCAGAGTGGCACCGGCCACCACGCCACTGGCGCTGTAGTAAGCCGCTACGTCGGCCATATCCTGGTCACTCAGGGAGTCGGAAATGCCGCGCATGGTGGGGTGCTTGCGGTCGCCCTTTTTATAGGCGTTGAGCGCAGAAATGATGTACTTTGCACCTTGGCCAGATATTTTGGGCACTTTATGTACTTCAGGGAAGCTGGCTTGGTAGCCAATGATGCTGTGGCACCCCAGGCACATATCCACCTTGGCGTGTCCGGCTTTGGCATCCCCCACGACATCCTGGGCACTGGCAATATTGGCAATGCCTGCTAGCGAAACAGTAGCAAACGCTAACACCGTGGTCAATAATTTATTCATTTTTGCGCGCACAATCTGGGGAAAAATCAAGCCTACATTCAGCCCTGTTTAGCAGGCTTGCCATCGACCGCAGATTATATGCGGCCCCATATTCATTCCCTGCTCTTGACCCACCACCATGAAGTTCCAAGGCTCCAATAATTACGTCGCCACCCAGGATCTGATGCTGGCCGTCAATGCCGCGGCTACCTTGAAGCGCCCGCTGCTGGTCAAGGGCGAGCCCGGTACCGGTAAAACCATGCTGGCCGAAGAGGTGGCTGCCGCCCTGGGCATGCCGCTGTTGCAATGGCACATCAAGTCGACCACCAAGGCACAACAGGGCCTGTATGAATACGATGCGGTCAGCCGCTTGCGCGATTCGCAATTGGCCGGGATTGAAGACTCGGCCCGGGTCAAAGATATCCATAACTACATTGTCAAAGGCGTGCTGTGGCAGGCATTTACCGCCGACGAACCCGTAGCGCTGCTGATCGACGAGATCGACAAGGCCGACATCGAGTTTCCCAACGACTTGCTGCGCGAAATCGACCGCATGGAGTTTTACTGCTACGAAACGCGCGAACTGGTCAAAGCCAAGAACCGCCCGCTGGTGTTCATCACTTCCAACAACGAAAAAGAACTGCCCGACGCTTTTTTGCGCCGCTGCTTCTTCCACTACATCAAATTCCCCGACGCCACCACAATGCAGCAAATTGTGGACGTGCACTTCCCCGGCCTGAAAAAAGAGCTGTTGGCAGCAGCGATGAAGACGTTCTACGAGATCCGCAACCTGCCCGGCCTGAAGAAAAAACCCTCCACCTCGGAGCTGCTGGACTGGCTCAAGCTACTGGTGGCCGAAGATATTTCGGCCGAGGCCTTACACAGCCAGGACAACATGGTGGCCGTGCCGCCGTTGGTCGGCGCGCTGCTGAAAAACGAGCAGGATGTCAGCCTGTTCGAAAAGCTGGTGTTCATGCAACGCCACCACCGCTAGCCGCCAGAGCTATCCTCCAACGATGCTGATCGACTTCTTCTACACCCTGCGCTCCGCCAAGCTGCCGGTTTCGGTGAAGGAGTACCTGAGCCTGCTGGAAGCGCTCAAAGCTGGCGTAGTGGGCCCGAACAGCGAAGATAGCTACAAGATAGATGACTTTTACTATTTAAGCCGCTGTACGCTAGTCAAAGACGAAAAGCACTACGACAAGTTTGACCAGGCTTTCGCCACCTACTTCAAAGGCGTGGAAGCCATTACCGACTTCACGCAAGATATTCCGCTGGAGTGGCTGCGCAAAAACCTGGAGCTTGAACTCAGCCCCGAAGAAAAGTCCAAGATCGAGAAAATGGGCTGGGACAAGCTCATGGAAACGCTGAAGAAACGCTTTGAAGAGCAAAAAGAACGCCACGAAGGCGGTAGTAAGTGGATTGGCACCAGCGGCACCAGCCCCTTTGGAGCCAATGGCTACAACCCCGAAGGCATCCGCATCGGCCAGGATAAAAGCCGCAACAAAAGCGCCGTGAAGGTATGGGACCAGCGGGCCTTTAAAGACTACGACGACAGCCAGGAACTCGGCACGCGCAACATCAAGGTGGCGCTGCGCCGCCTGCGCAAATTTGCCCGCGAAGGCCATGCCGACGAACTGGACCTGGACGACACCATCCGCTCTACCGCCGCCAACGCCGGTTATCTCGACATCAAAATGGTGCCAGAGCGGCACAATAACGTCAAAGTACTGCTGCTGATGGATGTGGGCGGCAGCATGGACGAGCATGTACAGCGGGTGGAAGAGCTGTTCAGCGCCAGCAAAAGCGAGTTCAAGCACCTGGAGTTCTACTACTTCCACAACTGCGTCTACGACTTCATGTGGAAGCACAACCGCCGCCGCTACACCGAAAAGTTCTCCACCTGGGATGTGATCCGCAAGTACAACAAAGACTACAAGCTGCTGTTCATCGGCGACGCGACCATGAGCCCCTATGAAATTTTGCAACCCGGTGGCAGCGTGGAATACAGCAGCGAGGAGGCCGGTGCGGTGTGGCTGCAGCGGCTCACCAACGCCTTCCCTAAATTTGCCTGGATCAACCCCGAGCCGCAAGGCCTGTGGGAATACCGACAAAGCATCAGCATCGTCCAGCAACTGGTGGGCCAGCGCATGTTTCCCCTGACCCTGAAAGGTCTGGAAGAAACCATGCGGCTGCTGTCGAAATAAGCAATGCACAGATTCAGGGTGCAGGCATGGATGTGGTGTTTGCTGGCGTGCTTGCCCGGCACGCTGTGGGCGCAAGCGCCCTCTGAGCCATCCACAATGGCTACGCCTTCGCTGCCGTTCGCTTTTGACCTCCATGTCGAAGCTCCCGAGAAAATCCGCGATCTGCTTCTAAAACACCTGGAATTGCAGCGTTACCGCAGCCTGACTGACCTGGACAACACCGAATTGGCGCGGCTGATGCAAGCCGCCGAGCGCAATGCCCACGACCTACTGGCCACGCAGGGTTACTTTGCGGCCCAAGTCACACTGAAGCTGACGCTTACCCCGCAAAGCACCAGCGCCCCGCGCGACATCACCCTGACCGTCGAGCCCGGTGAGCCTGTGCGCATTAACGCAGTACAGATTGACTTCACCGGCCCGATAGCCGATGACGCAGCAGACGCATCGCTGCGCACTACCATCCGCGCCGACTGGCCGCTGGGGCCCGGCACGCCCTTTACCCAGGATGCCTGGGACGATGCCAAGACCCAGGCCCTGCGCAACCTGACGGTGCAGCGCTTTCCCACCGGCGAGATCAGCAACAGCCTGGCTGACATTGACCCCGACACGCAAACCGCCCAGCTCAGCGTCACCTTGGCATCGGGGCCTGCCTACCGGTTTGGCCCGCTGGACCTGCGCGGCCTGCAGCGCTACAACGCCGAGTTGGTCAGCCGCCTGGCCCAGCTGCCCACCGGGGCCGACTACAGCCAGGCGCAACTGCTGCAAACCCAGCAGCGGCTGGCCGACAGCGGCTATTTCGACTCGGTATTTTTGACTCTGGACACCAGTGGCGACCCGCAAGCCGCGCCCGTGGTAGCCCAGCTGCGTGAGGCCAAACTGCAAAAACTGGTACTGGGCGTGGGCTTTAGCACCGACAGCGGGCCGCGCCTGTCGGCCGAGCACACCCACCACCAGCTGCCTTGGCTGCAGTGGCGCGCCATCTCCAAGCTCAGCCTGGACAAAGACACGCAAACCCTGGGCACCGAGCTCACCGGTCCGCCCGATGCCAGCAACTGGCGCTGGGTCACTTCGGCCCAAGTGCAGCACCAGGACCTAAGCGACACCGTCACCAACAGCCAGCGTCTGCGGGCCGGGCGTACCCAGGGCAACGACCACATTGACCGCAACGTTTACCTGCAATACGACCACGCGCTGACCACCAGCGGCACCGACCCCACGGTGGCGTCCAGCGCCATCAGCGCCAACTACGCCTGGACACGCCGCGACTTTGACGACATCCGCACCCCTACCCAGGGTTACGGTGTAGCGGTGGAACTGGGCGGCGGCTTTACCCTGGGGTCTGACCGCCAGCCCTACACCCGCACCCTGACGCGCTGGTTGGGTTACTTTCCGCTAGGCAAGCTGCTGCCCGGCGATGGCCTGTTCATGCGGGCCGGCCGTCTGGCGCTGCGGGCCGAAGCGGGTGCCGTGGTGGCCAAAGCCGATGCCAACGTACCCAGCACCCAGCAGTTTTTAACCGGCGGCGACACCACCGTGCGCGGCTACGGTTACCAGGAAATCGGCGTGGTGGGCCGCAGCGGGTCGGTGACTGCCGGGCGCTACATGGCATCGGGCAGCTTTGAATGGCAACGGCCCATCGTCATCAACGGCAAACCCAGCGCCTGGGAGACGGCGCTGTTTGTCGATGCCGGTGCCGTGGCCAATACCGTGAAAGCCCTGGAAACCAAGGTCGGCGTGGGCGGCGGCGTGCGCTGGCGCAGCCCGGTGGGGCCAGTGCAAATGGACATCGCCTACGGTGTAGCCACCCACAAGGCACGCCTGCACATGAGCGTAGGGTTCAGCTTTTGAGCACCGAAAAGCCCCCGGCTACCCAGCGGCGCTGGAGTCCCTCGGGCAAACGCCTGCTGTGGTTGCTGTGTGCGCCCCTGCTGGTACTGGCCGCACTGGCCATAGCGGCTGGCGCGCTCTGGGCCTGGCTGGGCACCGACACCTCGCTGGCCAGCACCCTGGCCCGTGCCGCTGCCTACCTGCCCGCAGGCCATACGCTGGAAACCAGCGAAGTGACAGGCTCGGTCCGCCAGGGCGGCCACATCGGCAGTCTGGCCTACCGCAGCCCCGGCCTGCAGGTGGAAGCCCAGGACATCGCCGTGGAGTGGCAACTCGACCGCCTGCTGCAGCATGAACTGCGCCTGGGGCGGCTGCATATCGGCCAGCTCAGCATTGCGCAAACCCCGTCCACCGAACCCACAGTGCTGCCGTCTGAGATCGTGCTGCCGCTACAGGTGGACCTGCCGTTCGAGATTGCCGATCTACGCTGGCAAGGCCCACCGGCTCTACAACTAGCGCAATTGGCTGGGAACTACCGCTATGACGGCACCCAGCACCAGCTCACCGTCAACAGTGTCCAAGTCGCGTCGGGCCGGTACGCAGGCCAGGCCACACTGCTGGCCCGCAGCCCGCTCACGCTGCAAGCCAACGTACAAGGCAGCGTGGACACCATCCTGCCCGGCAACACCCGCTCCCTTACCGTGGCGGCCACCGCATCGGCCAGCGGACCACTGGCGGGGCAAGATGCGCTGTTGCAAATTCAAGCCCGGGTCACACCCAGCACCTCCACCGCCTTGCAAGCCACGCTGTCCGCGCAGATCCACCCCTGGGCCGCACAGCCGGTGCACCAGGCCGAGGCCAGCTTCCAGCAACTCAACCTGGCCGATCTGTGGCCCGATGCACCGCACACCCTGCTCAGCGGCAGTGCCCATGTCCGGCCTGATCCCTTGGCCACTGGTACCGCCTGGCGCGCAGAAGCCACCCTAGACAACCGCCTGAGCGGCCCGTGGGACAAAAACCGGGTGCCGCTGGACCACGCCAACACCCGGCTGCAGTACCAGCAAGGGGCCTGGGTTATTGAGTCGCTGAGCGCCCAGCTCGGCAAAGGCGATGTGCAACTTCAGGGCCGCTGGACTGGCGCGGGCTCCACCGACTGGACGGCCGAAGCCAAGCTCTTGCGCATCAACCCCGCCGCCCTGCACACCCGCATGGCCCCCGCCTTGCTGGACGGGCGGGTCACTGCCAGCAGCATCGCCGCCGCCATCCGCTTCGATGCCGCATTGCAACCCTCGGCCAAAGCGCCCGCCATCGCTGCGTTGCAAGGTCTGCGCATCCAAACCGCCCAGGCCACGGGCCGCTGGGCCGCGGGCACTCTGAACCTGTCGGCCCTGAAACTGCAAACCGACGATGCGCTGCTGCAAGGCAAGCTCGACCTGACCCTCGCCACCCGCGCCGCCAAAGGCCAGTTACACCTGAGCCTGCCCGGCGCGCAGGCCGATGTGCAAGGCCAGATCAGCGCGTCGCAAGGCGCGGGCGACTTTGCCCTGCACGTGCCCGACGCGGGCCAAGCCACCCGTTGGCTGGCCCGCCTGCCCGGTGTGGCCGCCAGCCTGCCCGGCGATATCCTGGGCCAGGCCGAGCTGACCGGGCGCTGGACGGGCGGCTGGGCCAGTGCCCTTGCTCCTGGCAAAGCGGGCACGCCCCCTTTCCAGCTCACAGCCCAACTCGCCGTGCCGACGCTGGATATTCGCCCCGCCACCGGCAACCCCATCAGCCTGCGCAAACTGCAGCTGGATGCATCCGGCAGTCTGGGCGCGCTGGTTGTCACCCTGCAAGGCGAGCTGGCCACCGGCACCCAGCGCGCCAGCCTCACCACCCATGCCACCGGCGGGCTCGGTACGGCCAACCACTGGCAAGCCCGCATCGCCAGCCTGGCCCTGGAGATGCAAGACAGCACCCGCCCTGGCCCCTGGACACTGCAGCTTGACCAGGCCCTGGCCCTCCAAGGCACCCGCACCTCGGTAGATGCGGCTGCAGGCAGCGCCAGCGTCAAAGGCCCGGTCCCGGGCAGCGTGCGCATTGCCTGGCAGCCAGTGGCCTGGTCGCACGACGGCTCCCGCAGCCTGCTGCGCACCCAGGGCACGCTGCAAGGCCTGCCCATGGGCTGGCTGGAAACCTTGGCCGCAGGCAACGGCCAACTGGCCCAGCTCGGCCTCAAGGGCGATCTGCTGCTGGACGGCGACTGGAACGTGCAGGCCGCACAAACCCTGCAGGTCAGTGCCAACCTGTACCGCAAGAGCGGCGATCTGCAACTGCTGAACGGCGACGATGCAGCCAACGGCACACCCAGCACCATCAGCGCAGGCATCCGTACAGCCCGCATCGGCCTGCGCACCGACGGTGACAAGCTCAGCGCCAGCCTGCGCTGGGACAGCGAACGCGCGGGCCAGGCCGAGGCCGAGCTGAGTACCCAGGTGCGCCAGACCGACGGCAGCTGGCTCTGGCCCACCGACGCACCGCTCAACGGCACGGTGCGCGCATCCCTGCCCCGGGTCGGCATCTGGTCGGTGCTGGCCCCGCCCGGCTGGCGGCTGGGCGGCACGCTGGCGGCCAATGCCACCCTCGGCGGCACCCGCCTGGCACCGCTATGGACCGGCACGCTGCAGGCCGATGATCTGGCGCTGCGCTCGGTGGTCGAAGGCATTGAGCTACGCGATGGCCGCCTGCGTGCCAGCCTGGACGGCCAGCGCCTGAACATCACCGAATTCAGCCTGCGCGGTGCGCCCACCGCCGCCAACTCCACCACAGCACCGCCCAGTGGGGACGGCGGCAGCCTCAGCGCCACTGGCAATGTGCGCTGGAGCAACACCGCCCCGGCAGGCATCCAAATGGACATCCAGGCGCAGGCCAAAACCCTGCGCATCTCCGCCCGGGCCGATCGCCGCCTGACGGTTTCCGGCACCCTGCAAGCCACCCTGGCGCAGGGCAAACTGGCGCTACAAGGCGCACTCAAGGCCGACCAGGCTTTGTTCATCCTGCCCGACGAGTCTGCCCCCACCCTGGGCAGCGATGTGCTGGTGCGCAAACGGTCCAGCACCACCACACCGTCCACCGCAGCCCCGGTGGCGGCCAGCAATACCCCCGAGGTCAACGTCACCCTCGACCTGGGTGACGATTTCCACCTGGTGGGCCGGGGCCTGGACACACGTCTCACCGGCAAGCTGCTCCTGCGCGCGGGCCCCACCCTGGCCGGGCCGCGCGTCACCGGCGAGCTGCGCACCACGCGCGGCAGCTTCAAAGCCTACGGCCAGGCGCTGGACATCGAAGAAGGCATCCTGCGCTTCAACGGCCCTTACGACAACCCGTCGCTCGACGTGCTGGCCATCCGGCCCAACCTCAGCGTGCGCGTGGGCGTGCAGATCAACGGCACCGCGCTGTTGCCCAACATCCGCCTGTACTCCGACTCCGACCTGTCCGATGCCGAAAAGCTGGCCTGGCTGGTGCTGGGCCGCAGCGCCGCCAACGGCGGGGCCGAAGGTGCCGTGCTGCAACAGGCCGCGCTGGCCCTGTTGGGCGGCAACGGCAAAGGCCTGTCGGGCGGGCTGGCCTCGGCCTTGGGCCTGGATGAACTGTCGTTCAGCGGCAGCGCCAACAAGTCCGACGGCACCACCAGCGCCGCCGCCGTCACCTTCGGCAAGCGCCTGTCGCGCAATTTCTATGTGGCCTACGAGCACAGCCTGGCCGGTACGCTGGGCACGCTGTACATCTTCTACGACCTGAGCAAGCGCTTCACCCTGCGCGGCCAAACCGGCGAGCAAAGCGCCATCGACCTGATCTTCACCTTGCAGTACGACTAAAAAACCACCCCGGCGCAGGCCCTACAATCCGCCGTCCCCTTGTAGTTCAACGGATAGAACGAGTGCCTCCTAAGTGCTAAATACAGGTTCGATTCCTGTCGAGGGGACCATGGCTCCTTGTAGCCTGTTGGTAAAGCCCGCGTTCTGTCGCACAGGCACCCGCTAAACTGGTTTGCGCACAAGTTGCCGTGCCCACCGCGCCGCCAGCCCTGTGCCCGAACCTGCGAAAGGCACATATGTCCGTCAGCTCCGTCTCGTCCAGCAGCCTGGCACCGGTAACACCCAAATCCGCCACGGCCTCCGCCAATGCACCGGCCAAAGCGTCCAGTCCGGACGGCCCGTCTGCAACGCCGGTCGCGGCACCCGATAACCACTTCAATGTTTCCATGCCACCGCAAGCTATCTCCAACGGGCTGGGGCAAGCTCTTGGCCAGCACATCAACCTGCGCGCCTAAGCCGCGAGTGGTGGTTAAAATTTTTAAGAAAAATGGCCTCTACCGTATATTCCCTCTACACACATAGCTATATTTAATATAGCAAATAGCAGCTACTTTACGCAACGGCCTGTGGCACTGTGCGGCTACCGGCATGGCCCCGATAAACTGCGGGGCAGTCACCCCACCCCTGGAGCCCCTCTGCATGGCCGAATTCACCGCCACCGTCGTCTGGCAGCGCGCCACCGATCCGCCCGAGCCCTTTACCGACCAGCGCTACAGCCGCCGCCACGCCTGGCAGTTCGACGGCGGCTTTGCGATGCCCGCGTCGTCGTCGCCGCATTCGGTGCCGCTGCCGTTCTCGGACCCGACCGCGGTCGACCCGGAAGAGGCGTTTGTGGCTTCGCTGTCGAGCTGCCACATGCTGTGGTTTTTGCACTTGGCGGCCAAGGCGGGCTGGGTGGTAGACCACTACGCCGATGCGGCCGTGGGCCAGATGGCGCGCAACGCCGATGGCCGCATGGCCATGACCCAGGTGCTGCTACGCCCGCATGCGCAATTCGCAGATGGCCGTGCGCCGACCCGCGCGGCGCTAGAACAACTGCACCACGCCGCGCACGAGGCGTGCTACATCGCCAACTCGGTCAAAACCGAAGTCCTGTGCGAACCCGTCTGAAAAACACCATGACCTACCTGCCCAAACACTTCGAAGAAACCGACCCCGCCACCCTGCACGCACTGGTGCGGGCCCACCCGCTGTCCACCTGGGTGGTGCCACAGACGGATGGCGAGCTGCTGGTCAACCACATCCCGTTCCTGCTGGATGCCGACCGGGGGCCCCACGGCACGCTGGTCGGCCATGTGGCGCGGGCCAACCCGGTGTGGCGGGCGCTGACCGCCGCCGCAACGGTGGTGGTGTTCCAGGGGCCCGAGGCCTATATATCGCCGTCCTGGTACCCCGGCAAGCCGGTCCACGGCAAGGTGGTGCCGACCTGGAACTATGCAGTGGTGCATGCGCACGGCACCGCGCGGGTATTCGACGACCGGACACAGTTGCTGGCCCTGGTGACGCGGCTCACCGCCCTGCACGAAGCGCCACAGGCCCAACCCTGGCAAGTGGCCGACGCGCCCGCCGACTACATCGACACCATGCTGGGGGCCATTGTCGGCATCGAAATCCCGGTACAGCGCTGGGTGGGCAAATGGAAAGTCAGCCAAAACCGCACGCTGGAAGACCGCTTGGGTGTGGTGGCCGGATTGCAAACAAGAGGCATGGCAGAGACGGATGCCATGGCCGCGCTGGTGCAGAGCGCAGCAAACTCCCAATAAACCCATAAAATAGGCCGCTAACGCATGCACTACATACGCCTGCAGCTATTTATTTAAGAGTGATTGGAGCGCAACTGCTCCACCGTGCGCTGCAGGTCGTGCGCCCAGGTGCGGCGGTCGCGGCCCTCGGCGCGTTCGGGCGTGCCAAAGCGCACTTCCGCACCCAGCGTGCTGGCCCCCAGCGTGCGCCATAGCGAACCCAGCAGGGTTTCATCGCCCACAAAACTGGGGGCAAAGTGCAAGGCGCCGGTGTGCACATCCACAAAGCGCAAGGCCAGCGGCAGCACCGGCACGTCGGCCGATATCGCCGCTTGCAGCAAATTCGCGTGGAAGGGCAGCATGTTGCGGCCGTCGCCCGTCGTGCCCTCGGGAAACACGGCCACCACCTCGCCTGCGCGCAGGCGCTCGGTCATGTGATGGACCACGCGCATCGCGTCGCGGCGGGATTCGCGTTCGATGTACAGCGTGCCCGCGCCGGTGGCCAGGGTGCCCACGATGGGCCAGTGTTTGACATCCGATTTCGACACAAACCGGCAGTAGCCTGCCGCGTGGATGACGGCAATGTCCAGCCACGAGATGTGGTTGGCCACCAGCAGCAAGGGGCCCTGGGCCGGGGGCGTACCCTGCACCCGCAGCCTGATGCCGAAGACCCGCAGCACCTGCAGCGACCAGGCTTGCACCCGTTGCCCACGCGCAGCATCGTCCATCTGGGGAAAGTGGCGGCGGATGGTCCACCAGCCCACGGCGATGTGCCACAACAGGTACAGCAGCTTGGCCAAGACGCGAAAGATACGCATGGATATTTATAAGAAATAGGCTGCTAGCGTATATAGAATATACGCTAGCAGCTATCTATTTGATAGTTAAGCCGCGGGGGCCTCGAACGCCACGTGCCCAGCCACTACGGAGCAACGCACCCGGCCCGGCAGCTCGTAGCCCGAGAACGGGGTGTGCTTGCCTTGGCTGCGCAAGGTGTCGGCAGCCACCGTCCAGCGGGCGGCGGGGTCGTACATGCAGATGTCGGCCACACCGCCCACCACCAACTGGCCCACACTGGCCTGCAAAGTGCCCAGGCTGGTACCCAGCACGGCGGCGGGAGCGTTGGTGACGGTGGCCAAGGCACGGTGCAGGGGGACGCCGTCGTCTTCGCTCCACTTCAAGGCCAGGCTGAGCAGCAACTCCAGACCGGTCGCGCCCGGCTCGGCTTCGGCGAACGGCAGGGCTTTGGCATCGGCCTCGACGGGCGTGTGGTCGGACACCAGCGCGTCGATGGTGCCGTCGGCCAAGGCGGCGCGCAGGGCATCGCGGTCGCGTTGCTGGCGCAGCGGCGGGGTCAGGCGGGCGCGGCTGTCGAAGTAGCCAATGTCGGTGTCGGTAAGGTGCAGCGAGTTGATGCTGACATCGCAGGTCACGCGCAGACCGTCTTTTTTGGCCTGCCGCACCAGGGCGATACCCGCGGCACTGCTGATACGGCACAGGTGGACGCGTGCGCCGGTGGTCTTCAGCAGCTCGAAAATGGTGTGCAGCGCAATGGTTTCTGCGGCCACGGGCACACCGGCCAGGCCCATGCGGGTGGCCAGCGCACCGCTGGCAGCCACGCCCTTGCCCAGGTACAGCTCTTGGGGCCGCAGCCAGACGGGGTAATCGAACGTGGCGGCGTATTGCAGCGCGCGTTGCAGCACCTGCGTATTGCCCAGTGGCACCTCGGCCTGGCCGAAGCCGATGCAACCCGCACCGGTGAGCTCAACCATCTCGGTCAGCACTTCACCTTGCAGGCCCCGGGTCAGCGCGCCTAGGGGGAACAGGCGCGCCTGGTGGTTCTTTTTGGCGCGGAACTTCAACATCTGCACCAGACCGGGCTCGTCCAGCACCGGGTCGGTGTCGGGCGGGCAGACTAGGCTGGTCACGCCACCGGCGGCGGCGGCGGCCATTTCGGACTCCATCATGCCTTCGTGCTCGTAGCCGGGCTCGCGCAGGCGGGCACACAGATCGACCAGGCCCGGCAGCACGATGCAGCCAGACGCATTAATCACGCGGTCGGGCTGGAAATCGGGCAGATCACGGCCGATGGCGATGATGCGGCCGGTCGCGATGGCGATGGAGCCGGTGGTGTCCAGCCCGCTGGCCGGGTCGATGATGCGGCCGTGTTGGATCAGGGTCTTCATATTTTTATACCAAATAGGGCTCTAGCGTAGGTATTACCTGCGCTAGCAGCTATTGATTGAATAGCAAACACGGTCACGCTTCATTTCCCGCGACGATGCCCATTACGGCCATGCGGACCGCGATGCCGAAGGTCACTTGCGGCAGGATCACGCTTTGCTTACCGTCGACCACGGCGGAGTCGATCTCTACGCCGCGGTTGATCGGGCCGGGGTGCATGACGATGGCGTCGGGTTTGGCCAGGGCGAGTTTTTCGGGGGTCAGGCCGAAGCTGCGGAAGAATTCCTGGCTGGACGGCAGCAGTGCGCCGCTCATACGCTCGTTTTGCAGGCGCAGCATGATGACCACGTCGCAGTCCTTGATGCCCTCTTCCAGCGTGTGGCAGACGCGCACACCCATTTGCGCCATGTCACTGGGCACCAGGGTCTTGGGGCCCACCACGCGCACCTCGGCACAACCCAGGGTGGTGAGGGCATGGATGTCGGAGCGGGCCACGCGCGAGTGCAGCACGTCGCCGACGATGGCCACGGTGAGGTTGGCAAAATCCTTCTTGAAGTGCCGGATGGTGAACATGTCCAGCAGGCCTTGGGTGGGGTGCGCATGGCGCCCGTCGCCGGCATTGACCACATGCACATGCGGCGCCACATGCTGGGCAATCAGGTAGGGTGCGCCGGACTCGCTGTGGCGCACCACAAAGATGTCGGCGGCCATGGCCGAGAGGTTGGCAATCGTGTCCAGCAGCGACTCGCCCTTGGCCGCGCTGGAGCGCGCGATGTCCAGGTTGATCACGTCGGCGGACAAACGCGTGGCGGCGATCTCGAAGGTGGTGCGGGTGCGCGTGCTGTTCTCAAAGAACAGGTTGAACACGCTTTTGCCGCGCAACAGCGGCACCTTCTTCACCTCGCGGTCATTGAGCGAGACGAAGTTGGTGGCGGTGTCCAGGATGTGGGTGAGGATGCTCTTGGGCAGGCCTTCCACCGAGAGCAGGTGGATGAGTTCGCCGTTTTTATTGAGTTGGGGATTGCGCTTGTAGAGCATTATTTTTCTTTCACTTCGAAGCTGAACTGGCCGTCTTCGGCACGCGCCAGCGACAAGGACTGTTGCTCGGCCAGGGCCACCCGGGCGGCGGCAAAGTCGGCCTGCACCGGCAGCTCGCGCCCGCCCCGGTCCACCAGCACCGCCAGCTTCACGCTGGCCGGGCGGCCATAGTCGAACAGCTCGTTGATGACGGCGCGCAGGGTGCGCCCGGTGTAGAGCACATCGTCCAGGATGACGATGTGGGCACCGTTCACATCAAAGGGCAATTGGGTTTGCGCGCTGTTGGAGAGGCCGCGCTGGGAGAAATCATCGCGGTGCATGGCCGAGGAAATCACACCCGGCTTGCCCGGCAGGTTCAAGTCGCGCTGCAGTCGCTCCACCAGCCAGGCCCCACCCGAGGTGATACCGACCAGCTGGCTGTCGGGCAAGCGCAGCTGCTGCACGCCACGCAACAGTTCTTTGTACAGGGCTTCGGCGTCCAGAAACAGGGCGCCGGCGGGAAGTGTGTTGGGGCTCATGCGGGTATTTTAGTTTCATGGGCTGGTGCGTCCGGCCCCTGGTGCCGGGGTATTTGCATGCAGCATGCCCAACATATTTGCAATTGTTACTACATATGTGTAGCATACGCTGCATGAATACCTGGTTATGCCTGATCCTCAGCCTGCCCACCGAAAACGCCAACGCCCGCATGCGTGCCTGGCGCACGCTCAAGGCCTCGGGCGCCGCCGTGCTGCGCGACGGCGTCTACCTGATGCCGGAGCAGGCCGATTGCCGCGCGGCGCTGGAGGGCGTGGCCACTGATGTGCGCGCTGCCGGTGGCAGTGCCCACGTGCTGCGCACCGAGGAGCCGCTGGAGGCCGGCTTTGCCGCCCTGTTTGACCGCACGCCCGACTACGCGGCGCTGCTGGACGAGATCCGTTTGGCGGCCAAGGAGCTGGCACCGACAAGCGCGGCCGAGCTGCAAAAAAAGGCGCGCAAGCTGCGCAAGAGCCTGGCCGGCATCGCCGCCACCGACTTCTTTGCCGGTGAGGCACAGAAGCAGACCGAGGCCGCGCTGCAGGCGCTAGAGCTCGCCATTGCCCACGCCCTCTTCCCCGACGAGCCGCATGCCGTGCAAGCCACGCTGGCGCGCCTGGATGCCCGGGCCTACCAAAACCGCACATGGGCCACGCGCGCGCGCCCCTGGGTGGACCGCCTGGCCTGTGCCTGGCTGCTGCGCCGCCACATCGATACCAAGGCCACTTTTGTCTGGCTTGCGCCTGGACAGAAGTGCCCCAAAGACGCCATCGGCTATGACTTCGACGGTGCGACCTTCAGCCACGTGGGCGCCCGCGTCACCTTTGAGGTGCTGCTGGCCAGCTTTGGCCTGGAGACTCCTGCCCTGCTGCGCCTGGGCCAGCTGGTGCACTTTCTGGATGTGGGTGGCGTGCAGCCAAGCGAGGCCAGCGGCATCGAAAGTGTGCTGGCCGGCATGCGTGCGGCCATCACCGACGACAACCAGCTCTTCAAAGCAGCCTGCGGCGTGTTCGACGGGCTGCTGCAATCCTTTTCCAAAGAAAGCGCGCCATGACACCCCCCTATACCCTGTGGCAGCTCGTCGTCTACTTTCTGCGTCTGGGCGCTCTGGGCTTTGGTGGCCCGGTGGCGCTGGTGGGTTTTATGCGCCGGGACCTGGTGGAGCGGCGCGCCTGGATCACCGAGGCCGACTACAAGGAAGGTCTGGCCCTGGCCCAGCTGGCGCCGGGCCCGATGGCGGCGCAAACCGCCATCTACCTGGGCTATGTGCACTACCGCATCCGTGGCGCCACCCTGGCCGGCATTGCCTTTGTGCTGCCCTCTTTTTTCATGGTGGTGGCACTGGGCTGGGCCTACAGCCAGTTTGGCGGCCTGTCCTGGATGCAGGCGGTGTTCTATGGCGTGGGCGCGGCGGTGATCGGCATCATCGCCATCAGCGCACACAAGCTCAGCGTCAAGAGCCTGGGCCAAGACCGGCTGCTATGGGCCATCTTTGCCGTGCTGGCGGGTGTGACCATCGTCACCGAGTCCGAGATCGCCTGGCTGTTCCTGGCCGCCGGTGTGCTCACCTGGCTGTGGCGTGCGCCGCCCAAGAGTTGGGGCGCCGGTGGCATGGGCGCCCTGTTGCCCTTGCCACCCAGCGACCTGGCCGCCAGCAGCGGTCTGCTGGCCGGCCTGGACTGGAACCTGCTGACGCAAATCGGCCTGTTCTTTGCCAAGGCGGGCGCCTTTGTCTTTGGCTCGGGCCTGGCCATCGTGCCGTTCCTGTACGGCGGCGTGGTCACCGAGCACCACTGGCTGAACGAAAAGCAGTTTGTCGATGCCGTGGCCGTGGCCATGATCACGCCTGGGCCGGTGGTGATCACGGTCGGTTTTATCGGCTACCTGGTGGCCGGCTTTCCCGGCGCCTGCGTGGCCGCGCTGGCGACCTTTCTGCCCTGCTATCTGTTCACCATCCTGCCGGCGCCCTACTTCAAGAAATACGGCAAGCTGCCCGCCATCGCCGCCTTTGTCGATGGCGTCACCGCCGCGGCGGTGGGCGCCATCACCGGCTCGGTGGTGGTGATTGCCAAGCGCAGCATCGTCGACCTGCCCACGGCGCTGATGGCCCTGGCCACGGTGGCGATTCTGTGGAAATACAAGAAGCTGCAGGAGCCGGTGATCGTGCTCGGTGCAGCACTCTTGGGCCTGCTGCTGTACCCGCTGACCCACGCTTGAACCCACGCCCCAGCCAGCACTTCGCAGGGCACCGCGCACAACCCTTTTTACCTTCCCCACAACCGCAGGAATTCACCATGCAAACCACGATCGTCACCACCCTGTCTGCTGCTGAACTGGCCCAGTGGCAGGCCGCACACAAGCCCTTTGTCTTGCTGGACGTGCGCCGCAGCCAGGCCGTGGCCGCTTCAGGCGTGCAGATCGCCGGCGCCCAATGGAAAAACCCGGCGCTGTGGCTGGACTGGAAGGACCAGATCGCCACCGACCTCCCGGTGGTGCTGTACTGCGCACACGGCCACGAAATCAGCATCGGCCTGACCGCCACCCTGCTGGCCATGGGCGTGGATGCGCATGGCCTGGACGGCGGCATGTCGGGCTGGCAGGCGCAGGGCCAGGCGGTGCAACCCTTTGCCCAGGAGCAATCGCCATGAAATGGATTACCCGTGAGCGGCCCAAGATAGACCGCATTGCCTGCCCCTGGCTGATCCAGAAGTTCATTGACCCAGAGGCGCAATTTGTCTACGTCGCGGCCAGCGAGGTAGTGCGCTGCGCCGCAGAGACCGGTGCCATTCCCTACGACATTCCGGGTGTGGAACTCAGCCACGTGGGTGCGCTGTGCAGCTTTGATGCCTTTCTGAAAAAGTACCAGCTGCAGGATGCAGCGCTGGACCAGCTGGCCCTGATCGTGCGCGGGGCCGACACCGCCTGTCTGGACCTGACACCGCAGTCCGCTGGTCTGTATGCCATCTCGCTGGGCCTGTCGCACACCTACCGCGACGACCAGCAGATGCTGCGGCATGGCCTGGTGCTGTACGAGGCGCTGTATGCCTGGTGCCAATCCTGCCAGAGCGAGACCCACAACTGGCCGCCCCAGGCCTGAGGCCTGAACCCTGTGCACGTTGCCACACCGTCGTCACGGGCCTGTGCTGTAATCCGCTGATGCGTTTGTGCTCCTGGCGTTTCATCGTGGCCTGTCTGCTGGTGCTGTTGCTGCCCTTGCAAGGGGTGGCGGCCGCGGCCTTGAATTGCCACGCCGGTCCGGTGCCCACCGCCCTGCCCGCTGCCAGCCAGGTCCACGACCACAGTCTGCACCACGCGCAGCATCCGCACCACGCACAAGCGCAGCACCAGGCCAGCAGCGATGCAGACCCGGCCGAAGCGCACACCCACGCCGCGCATGCTGACGGCAAGCCGGCCAAATGCAACAGCTGCAGCCCGTGTTGCGCCGGGGTGCTGGTTGGCAAGGTGCGCACACCGGCCTTTGCCGCAGCGCGCAACAGCGCGAACTTTCCCGAACCCGTTGCACAAGTCCCCTCGCCCACGCTGGCCGGGCTGGACCGTCCACCCAGGCACTACCTCCTCTAACGGGCCCAGGCAAGGCCGGCGCGCCCCCGCGTGCCGGACATCCGCTGCCGCCAGCCCTTAGCACGTCCCCAGGAACGCACCGCTTTGCTGTGCGCAGCTATCCCTGCTTTCGTACGAGGTTTGCATGCCAGATTTTTCTTTTGAACCGGTGACCACACCACCCCGGTCAGGGCCTTTGCCGTGGCGTTTACCGCGGCGTTTACGGCCGCCCTTTCCACCGCGTATGACCCTGGCCAGCGCCTTGCTCCTGCTGCTATCGGGCTGCACCAGCGTCCAATTTGAGGCCGCCCTGGGCTCCATCAACCGGGACCAGGCGGCCTTCACCCAGGGCCAGCTGGCGCTGGAGCGCAACGCGGCGCAGCAGCAAGCCCGGCGCAGCAGCGCGCAGGCCTTGC
>NZ_JANXMU010000080.1 GCF_025354435.1 Rhodoferax sp. | reverse complement strand
CTTGGGGCTAGGTTCGCGGGCCTTTGGGCCCACTTTGCGCCCCTACGGACGCACCTGTGCCAGCAACTCCTTGCGCCCCAGGTAGATGTTGGCCAGCGCCAGGGCCGTGAATGCCTGCGTCGCGTTCTTCTCCAGTCCCCGATAGCGCACCTTGGTAAAGCCCCACAGCTTCTTCACCACGCCAAAGACGTGCTCCACCCGGGCACGGATCTTGGACTTGTTGCGGTTTTTGCTGCGAATCCCCTCATCGACCACGCCGCCCCTACGGCTACGTTGGTTGGTAAAGTCGTGGGCCTTGGGAGCTTTGCCCCGGATCAAGGTCTTCTGGCTTGCGTAGGCCGAGTCGCCATACACGCGCCGCTCCTGGCCGTGCAGCAGATCGGGTAAGGGGTGTTTATCATGGATGTTGGCAGCGGTGACGACCGCACTGTGTGCCAGCCCGGTTTGGCTGTCCACGCCGATGTGCAGCTTCATGCCGAAGTACCACTGCTGACCCTTACGGGTCTGGTGCATCTCGGGGTCCCGTGCCTTGTCTGCGTTCTTGGTGGAGCTGGGCGCGCTGATCAAGGTGGCATCCACGATAGTGCCGGTGTTGACTTTGAAACCCCGGGCTTGCAGTTCTTGTCCGACCTTGGCAAACAAGGCCTCGCCCAGTTTGTGCTCGTTCAAGAGGCGGCGGAACTTGAGTAAGGTGGTGGCATCGGGTACGGGCTCGCGCCCCAGGTCGATGCCGACGAAGCGGCGCAAACTGGCGCTGTCGTACAGGGCTTCTTCGCACGAAAGGTCGGCCAGATTGAACCAGTGCTGGATGAAGTGGATGCGCAGCATGCGCTCCAGTCCAATGGGCGGGCGGCCATTGCCTGCCTTAGGGTAGTGCGGTTCGATGACTGCGCACAGCGCCGCCCAGGGCACGATGGATTCCATCGTCTGCAGGAATGCATCGCGCCGGGTGGGTTTGCGGTGCTGGGCGAATCCGGCTTCTTGGTCGGCGGCCATGGCCAGGGTTTGTTGCTTCATCTTTGTCATCTTGCGAGGGATGAATACTGGCATGCAAGTCACGCACCAGGTGGGGACTTATTCAGCGTTGCCCTAACTTGCATACGGCGCATAAAGCTCACTCAGCACAAGAGCAAGAAACAAGCTCCCCCTACCAAGCGTCGCCTCACGCGTCGGGTTACGAACTATTTGGAGTCCATATTTCTGACGCAACGGATTTAGATGCGATTGCCCTGTACCCTATCACTTGCTCAAATCTGCCATTCATCATGCAGCAGAAAAGGAGCTTCGAGCCGCTCAAGTACCTTGCAACACCACCAAACACGCATGCAAATAACGCAGCACTTAAAACCTATTCTTGCGATTGCAGTATTTATCTTGGCACCGCATGCATTGGCGCAGCAAACCTTAGTCGTACTGCGCACAACCTGGAGTGCACTCACGCCGGAGCAGCGTATGAAAATACAGGAGACTAAGATTGTTGATTTGCGAGAACCCGGAGCCTACGGGCTAGTGATTGACAATCAAGCAGTGGATGAGTCCACCAGAGGCACCAATGGCGGCGCTGCACTGGGCGGCGCACTCGGTAACGCCTCCTACATTGACCACGCCTTCAAGCCAAACAATAATTACTCTGCAAAAACGCAGCTCGCTGCCGGACTGCTAGGCGCACTTGCAGGCTCTATGCTAGACACCTCAGCCGTGAGCCGTCACCACATACGCTACGCCATAAAGCGGCAAGACGGCGAAATTGAGTATCGCGATGCCGTTCAGCAAGATGCATTTCGCCACCCAGTAGGTATATGCCTGGAGCTGGCCACCATGCACCCTGCACCTCAATCCCTATGCGGGCAAACTGCAGCAGCCTTCAGCCAACTGCAGCTAAAAACTGATGCTGGCGAAAATAAAATATTTGCGCCTGTCAAACAGAATGATGCAATACCATCCATCTCGCCATCCGAACAAGTTCAATGCAAACTAGGTAACTTGGCACCAGTGATCACCTCGATCGAAAAATGCACGTCAATCAGCGGAAAGATATTTTGAGAAAAATAGCCAAAATTTTACTAACTACAGCAGCCATTATTTTGTCTGGCTGCGCAACACATTACACGTTTGACGGCCAACCCTACAAGAACAAGGCGGATTTTCATGCTGCAACTGATCTCAAAATTACGCAAGTCTTGGCAAACGTACAGAGGCTAAATAAACCGGTAACCGAACGCTCTCTAGTGTTCGCTTTTCCGTCGATTGCCGTCCTTACTGCAGTTTCTAAAGAGCGATTCGTGAAAACTCAAAAAGTACAACCTATCGGCACCGCAAAGGAGATTTTGGAAAATTTACCGATAGCCAACTACAAGTTGAACCGTATTTATGGCGATGCCGCTATCAGAAGGGGAATTTACAAGACAGTGCGACTGATCGACCTTGACAGCATGGATGCATCCATTCAACCATCGGCCAACGAAGATGTAGTTTATTTTGTGGAACCAGAGGCTGGAGCAAGCCAATATTTTTACGCCTCAGCCAAGCGAGGCAAGCAAGTATTTTCGATTGACCGAAGCCAAATAGGAATGTCGGGCAAAGTCAATGCATTCCTGGATGCCCTTCAAGTGCAAGCTATTCAAGATTAGGCAATCTACAACGATCTGTAGCAGCCCGCTTTATGCGGGCTTTTTACATCTAAAAAACAATATTAGAGTTTTTACCGAAGTCGCGACGAATTTAAATGCGATTGCCTTGTCGGAAATCGGCTGCGCCACATATTCAATATCTCTCAGCACAGGCCAAATATCCGCCAGAACCCTATTTCATTCAAATTTCTCAAAATACGCCTGCAGCCTGCCCACCAGCGCCTGCTTCTGCTCTGCGGGGATGAAACTGGCCTCGAAGCTGTTGGCGGCGAGCTGGTAAGCGTGTTGGACGGTCAAGCCGGTGGCGGCGAAGATCTGGGTGAAGTTCTCGTTCAGATAGCCGCCGAAGTAGGCCGGGTCGTCTGAATTGACCATCGCCACCAGGCCTGCGTCGAGCAGCGCGCCGAGGTTGTGCTGGGCCAGGTCGGGGAACACGCGCAGCTTGAGGTTGGACAGCGGGCAGACGGTTAGCGGGATGCGGTCGCGGGCCAGGCGCTGCATCAGCAGCTGGTCTTGGGTGGACTGCACGCCGTGGTCGATGCGCTCCACCTTCAGCACGTCCAGCGCGCTCCAGATGTAGGCAGGAGGGCCCTCTTCGCCTGCGTGGGCCACCAGGCGAAAACCCAGCGCGCGGCAGCGGGCGAAGACTTTGGCGAACTTCTCGGGCGGGTGGCCCAGCTCGCTGGAGTCCAGGCCGATGCCGATGAACTTGTCGCGCAGCGGCAGGGCCTGCTCCAGGGTGGCAAACGCATCTTCTTCGCTGAGGTGGCGCAGAAAGCACAGGATCAGCACGGCGCTGATACCCCACTGCTTGTGTGCATCCACGCAGGCGCGGTGCAGGCCGCGGATGACGGTCTCCATCGCCACGCCACGCACGGTATGGGTTTGCGGGTCGAAAAAGATTTCGGTATGCGCTATGTTATCGATAGCTGCCCGAGCAAGGTAGGCGTGCGCCATATCGTAAAAGTCTTGCTCTTCTAACAGCACGCTGGCCCCGGCGTAGTAGATGTCCAGAAAGCTTTGCAGGTTGGTGAAGGCGTAGGCGCTGCGCAACTCTTCGACGCTGGCATAGGGAATGGCGACCTGGTTGCGCTGGGCCAGGGCGAAGATCAGCTCGGGTTCCAGCGAGCCTTCGATGTGGATGTGCAGCTCGGCCTTGGGCATGCCGCGCAGCAGGTCGGGCAGGCGCTCAGGCGCAATGGCGGGTACGGTAAAAGATAGGGTGGTCATCAGCAGACTCCAAAAGTAATGCCCAGATGTTTCAGATAGCGGCGGTAGGCGGCAGAGGCCTTGTCGGCCACGGTGTGCAGCTCGGCGCGCGGGTCCAGCGGCAGGCACTGGGGGGTTTGCGATTCCAGCACCGGCCGATCCTGTTCGAAGATGGTGTGCTGGAAGGCCTGCAACGTGGCGTCCGTGGATACCCAGTCGCTGCAGGCCAGTCTAAACCAGACCCGGCTGCGCTCCGGCTCCACCGGGCAGATGAACAGGCCAATCGCCTCGCTGAAATCGGCCAGGGCCACGCTGGCCGGGTCGGGCAGCTTGGTCAGCACCGCCGTGTAAGGTGCATCCACCGCGTAGGTGTATTCGACCTGCGCCGGGCCAAGGGCGTGCACGCTGGACTGCGGCTGCCAGGCCTTGCACTGCGTGGCCAGCAGGCCGGTGGCTGTTGTCTCGACGCGGAAGTCGTCGATGCTGGATGCGCTACGCGTGCCCAGCCAGCCCTCGTGCACAAAGGCAAAGTGCGCCATGTCCAGAAAGTTCTCCACCAGGCGCGGCGCGCTGGTGGCCACGTCATACGGCCCGAAAATGAGCTTGCGCAGGCGGCGGTCGTCCTCGGCGGCAAAGGCGACCACCGGCACAGCGGATGCCTCCAGCCGTACCCACACCAGACCGTAGCGCTCGCAAGCCGCAAAAGTACGCGCGGTGTGCGTGGCGGGCGGCGTGAACGCGGGCAAGGCCGGTACATGCACGCATTGCCCAGAGGCCGCAAACTGCCAACCGTGGTAGGGGCACTCCAGCCGGTCTCCGCACACCCGCCCCAGGGACAGCCGCGCGCCGCGGTGCGGGCACTGGTCGGCCCAGGCATGCGCCACCCCGGCTGCGTCGCGCCACAGCACCACCGCCTGCTCCAGCAGCACCACGGACACCGGCTCCCCCGCCAGATCCGCGCTGGCCGCCACCGGGTGCCAAAAAGTGTTTTCAATCATCTTCTGAAGGTATCAGCAAAGACCATGCCCAAACGAAAAAGCCGCTCCCAAGAGCGGCTTTCAAAGGGAACAAACTCCCTTTTTCCACAAGGCCAGCGCAGCGCAGCCCCCTCCAGAACAGCGCAGGGCTGGCTCCGCCAGACTGCTGCTGTTGCCCCCTGCAAGGGGGTGGGCGAAAAGCGCTTGCGCTGGAGCCTTGGGGTGTACCTACTTCCCGCCCGGAACCTTGCCTTCTACGCCCTTGACGTAGAAGTTAACGCCTTGCAGGAAGGCATCGTCGGCCACCACGTCCTTGGCGACCACTTCCTTGCCATTCTGGCCCATGATGGGGCCTTTCCAGATGGAGAAGCTGCCGTCGGCCAAGCCCTTTTTGATCTCATCGATCTTGGCCTTTGTAGCGGCAGGCACGTCTTCGGCGATGGACACCACGTCGATCGCGCCTTCCTTCACGCCGTACCAGCTTTGGCTGGTGGCCCACTTGCCGTCCAGCGCGTCCTTGGTGGCCTTGATGTAGTACGGACCCCAGTTGATGATGCTGGATGCCAGGTGCGCTTTAGGACCGTAGGCCGACATGTCGGAATCCCAACCGAAGGCGCGCTTGCCTTTGCTTTCAGCCGTCTTCAGTACAGCCGAAGAATCGGTATTCTGGAACAGGATGTCGGCACCGCCGTTGATCAGCGAGGTGGCGGCTTCGGTTTCTTTGGGCGGGCTGAACCATTCGTTGACCCAGACCACCTTGGTCTTGATCTTCGGGTTTACGCTTTGCGCGCCCAGGGTGAAGCTGTCGATATTGCGGATCACTTCCGGAATTGGCACCGAACCAACGATGCCCAGCACATTGGTCTTGGTCATCGAGCCGGCGATCACACCGGCCATGTACGCGCCTTCGTAGGTGCGGCTGTCGTAGGTGCGCACGTTCTCAGCAGTTTTGTAGCTGGTGGCGTTTTCGAACTTGATGTCTTTGGAGTCGGCGGCCACCTTGAGCATGGGCTCCATGTAGCCAAAGGTGGTGCCGAAAATCAGCTTGTTGCCCTGGCCCACCATGTCGCGGAACACGCGCTCGGCATCGGCCGATTCAGGCACGTTTTCCACGTAGCTGGTGACAATCTTGTCGCCCAGTTCTTTTTCCAGCGCCAGGCGGCCCCGGTCGTGGGCATAGGTCCAGCCACCGTCGCCCACGGGGCCAAGGTAGGCAAACGCAATCTTGAGCGGCTCGGGCTTGGCAGGTGCGGCTTCGGCCACAGGGGCAGACGCAGGGGCCGCAGCGGGCGCAGGCGCGGGCTCTTCCTTCTTGCCACAGCCCACCAGGGCGGCGGCCACCGCAGACGCGGCAGCGAGTTGGATCAAGGTACGTTTCTTCATTGCAGTCATGAAAGCTCTTTCGACGGGTTGAAAAAAGGAGACAGGTTGGAACTATGTAACAAAATGATTATGAACCGGGATAAAACGGTTTCCCCAGCGACGCAGGCATGTTGATGCGAATCCACGCCGGGTTGCGCGAGATGATGGCCAGCACCACGATGGGCGCAATGTAGGGCAGCATGCTCAGGAACTGCGTCGGGATGTCCACCCCAGCGCCCTGCATGGCAAACGCCAGCATGGTCACGCCGCCAAACAGGTAGGCCCCCATCAGCACACGGGCGGGCCGCCAGGTGGCAAAGGTGGTCAGGGCCAGGGCGATCCAGCCGCGCCCGGCTACCATGCCCTCCACCCACAGGGGCGTGTAGGCCAGCGAGATGAAAGCACCGGCCAGGCCGCACATCGCCCCACCGGCCAGCACCGCCATGAAGCGGATGCGCCGCACCGGATAACCCAGCGCATGGGCCGACTCGGGCGACTCGCCCACGGCGCGCAGCACCAGCCCGGCACGCGTACGGTACAAGAACCAGACCATGCCGCCCACCAGCGCCATCGTCACGTAGACCAGTGGATGCTGATGGAACAGGGCTGGGCCAATCAACGGAATATCGCCCAGCACCGGCACCTTGAACTGCACCCGCTCGGGCAGTTTTTCCTGCACGTAGTGAATCCCGGCAAAGGCCGAAAAGCCCGCGCCAAACAGGCTCAGCGCCAGGCCGGTGGCGTACTGGTTGGTGTTGAGCCAGATCACCAGTACGCCAAAAATGGCGGCCAGCAAGGCCCCCGCACCGGCCCCGGCGGCAAAGCCCAGCCAGTCGCTGCCGGTGTTAACCACGGTGGCAAACCCAGCAATGGCGGCGCAGAGCATCATGCCCTCGGCCCCCAGGTTGACCACACCGGCCTTCTCGTTGATGAGCAGGCCCAGGGCCGCCAGCGCCAGTACCGTGCCAGCATTCAGCATGGCCCCGAAGAGCAAGAAATGCGATTCCATCAGATGCTTCCTTTGCGAACTTTGAACCGCACGCTGTAGGCGATGAGCGTGTCACAGGCCAGCAGGCTGAACAACAGCAGGCCCTGGAACACCCCGGTCAATGATTTCGGCAAGCCCAGGCGCGACTGCGCCAGTTCGCCGCCGATATAGAACATGCTCATCAGCACGGCCGAGAACACCATGCCCACCGGGTGCAGTCGCCCCACAAAGGCCACGATGATGGCCGCAAAGCCGTAGCCCGCAGGCACGTACGGCGTGAGCTGGCCCAGCGGTCCGGCCACTTCCAGCGCACCGGCCAGCCCGGCAGCGCCACCGGAGGTCAGCAGCGCAATCCACAAAGCCTTGCGCGAGGAAAATCCGGCGTAGCGCGCAGCGGCCGGTGCCAGCCCGCCCACCTGCTGGGCAAACCCAGCCCGGGTGCGAAACAAGAACACCCACAAACCGGCCACGCCCACCAGCGCAATCAACAGCCCGATGCTGACCCGCGAGCCCTTGAACAGCCGGGGGATGCGGGTGATGGCATCAAAGTTTTTGGTCTGCGGAAAGTTGTGTCCCAGCGGGTCTTTCCAGGGGCCGTCCACCATGTAGCTCAGCACCAGCACGGCCACGTAGACCAGCATCAGGCTGACCAGGATTTCGCTGGCGTTGAACTTGTCGCGCAGCAGCGCGGTGATGCCGCCCCACACCATGCCGCCCAGCACCCCGGCCAGCAAAATCGGCACCACGATCCAGCCGGTGGTGTCCTTGTCGGCCAGCAGCGCCACGCCGCTGGCAAAGATGGCTCCGATCAGGTACTGCCCCTCGGCCCCGATGTTCCACACATTGGAGCGAAAGCACACCGCCAACCCCAGCGCAATGATCAGCAGCGGCGTGGCCTTGACCATCAGCTCGCCCAAGGCGTACGGCGATTTGATGGGCTCCCAAAAGAACACCTGCAGGCCTTTGACCGGGTCCTTGCCCAGTGCCATGAACAGAGCCACGCCCACCACCACCGTGACCAGCAGCGCCAGGATGGGCGAGGCATAGCCCCAGAATTTGGACGGCTGGGGGCGGGCTTCAAGCTTGAGCATGGGCCGCCTCCGCAGGTACGTTGGCTGCATTCCACAAACCGCTCATCCATTCTCCAATCTGCGCCACTGTGGCATCGGTGCGCGCCACCGAGGGCGACAGCCGCCCCTTGGCAATGACGTGCAGCCGGTCGCATATCTCAAACAACTCGTCCAGCTCTTCGCTGACCACCAGCACTGCGCACCCGGCATCGCGCAGGGCCAGAATCTCGCCCCGGATCTGCGCCGACGCGCCCACGTCCACACCCCAGGTGGGCTGCGACACGATCAGCAGCTTCGGCTTGGCATCGATTTCGCGGCCCACGATGAATTTCTGCAAATTGCCGCCTGAGAGCGACTTGGCCACCGCATTCGGCCCGCCGGTTTTGACCTTGAAGCGGTCGATGATGCTTTGGGCCTGGGTTTGCAGCACGCCCAGCTTGATCCAACCGCTGGAGGTGATGGCATCGGTGCGGGTCAGCATCAGGTTGTGCGCCAGGCCCAGCGTAGGCACAGCCCCCCGACCCAGCCGCTCCTCGGGCACAAAATGCAGGCCCAGCGTGCGCCGCTGCTGCGGCCCCAGTTTGCCAACGGGCTGGCCCATCACCTGCACCATGCTCGCATCGCAGCGGGTGTCTTCGCCCGACAGCGCATACAGCAGCTCGCGCTGGCCGTTGCCCGACACGCCCGCAATGCCCACCACCTCGCCCGCCTTGACCTGCAGGGAGATGCTCTCCAGCTCCACGCCAAACTGGTCTTCGCGCGCCAGTTGCAAGGCCTGCACTTTCAACACCGTGGCCCCGGTTTGCACGGCGCGGTGCTGCAACGCGGGCGGCTCGGCGCCGATCATCAAGCGGCTCAGCGAGGCATTGGTTTCCTCGGCCGGGTTGCACACCCCGGTCACCGTGCCGCCGCGCAGCACTGTGCAGGCGGTGCACAGCGCCCGAATTTCGTGCAGCTTGTGGCTGATGTACAAAATGCTGCAGCCCTCGGACACCAGCTGGTTCAACACCACAAACAGCTTTTCTACCGCCTGCGGGGTCAGCACCGAGGTCGGCTCGTCCAGAATCAGGAGCTTGGGGTTGGTCAGCAGCGCGCGGATGATTTCCACCCGCTGCATCTCGCCCACGGCCAGGGTGTGCACCGGGCGGCTGGGATCGATGTCCAGGCCGTAGGCGCTGGCCTTGGCGGTGATGCGCTGGGTTACCTCGGCCAGGCTCAGGCTCTTGTCCAGGCCCAGCCACACGTTTTCGGCCACCGTCAGGGTGTCGAACAAACTGAAGTGCTGGAACACCATGCTGATGCCCAGCGCCCGCGCCTCCTGCGGGTTGCGGATGTGCACCGGCTGCCCGTTGAACAGCACCGTGCCTTCGTCGGGCTTGACCGATCCGTAGATGATCTTCATCAGCGTGGACTTGCCCGCGCCGTTCTCGCCCAGCACCGCATGCGCCTCGCCGGGCTGCACCGTCAACGAGACGTTGCTGTTGGCTACCACCGCCGGGTAGCGCTTGGTGATGTTCGTCAGTTGCAGTCTGGGTGGTGCCATGCGGAAAGACTCATCTTTATAAAAATAACAGTGCTAGCGCAGATAAGACCTACACAAGCAGCTACTTTTTTAGTAGCAAATCCTTGTAAAACCCTTACTGCCTAGGGCATACCCCAGCAAGCTCAGTGCCAACAGCAAAAAAATTGCGAACAATGGCGGTACACAGCCTGCAAACCCCGCGTATCCTAACCGTCAGCAGCCCCTAAAACACCTTCTGAGGCCACCAAATGCACCAAAATGGGTGGTGTAACTATTGCTAGCAGTGCATCTGCCCACTGCACCCCACTTGCACGGACCCGGGCGCACTGCACCCCGGGCCTTGAAAGCTATTTCACGCTAAGGATTTTTAAGCCATGACGACCCAACCCCTCCGCTTCATCCGGCGCGGCCAGACCGTGACGCTGCACAACGTGCCGCCCGACCGCACGCTGCTGCAGGTGCTGCGCGAAGATCTGGGGGCCACCGGCACCAAAGAAGGTTGCGGCGAAGGCGACTGCGGTGCCTGCACGGTGGTGCTGGCCGAACCCGAAAACGGCACGCTGCGCTTTCGCGCCATCAACAGCTGCATCCGTCTGGCCCACTCCATCGATGGGATGGCACTGTGGACAGTGGAAGACATCGCCCAGGCCGACGGCAGCCTGCACCCCGCGCAAGAAGCCATGGTGCAGTGCCACGGCTCCCAGTGCGGCTTCTGCACCCCCGGCTTTGTGATGAGCCTGTTTGGCATGTACCAGAACAGCACCTGCCAGGGCCAGGCCATCAGCCGCACGGGCGCGCAAGAAGCCTTGTCGGGCAACCTGTGCCGCTGCACCGGCTACCGGCCGATTCTGGATGCCGCCCAGGCCATGGAGCACCTGCCCGCCGTGCGCATAGACGAGGCCGCCTTGCTACAACATCTAGAGCAGCTTGCGCTTATCGTTCCTGCGCCAGAAGCCGATTTTGCTTATAAATCACCGCGTACCCTGGCCGAGCTGACCGCCGCCCGCGCCGCCCACCCCCAGGCCCAGATCGTGGCCGGATGTACCGACGTGGGCCTGTGGGTCACCAAAATGCACAAGCACTTCGACAGCGTGCTCGACGTGACCCAGGTGGACGAGTTGCGCCAGACCATCCACCAGGCAGACGGCTTGCAGATCGGTGCCGCCGTCACCCTGCACGATGCGTATACCGCCTTGGTCGCCAGCCGCCCACAACTGCACAGCTTCGCCAGCCGCTTTGCCGGGCTGCCGGTGCGTAACTCGGGCACCCTGGGCGGCAACGTGGCCAACGGCTCGCCGATTGGCGACTCGATGCCGCTGCTGATCGCCCTGGGGGCCAGCGTGGTGCTGGCCAGCCAGCGCGGGGAGCGCGAGCTGCTGCTGGAGAATCTGTACACCGGCTACCGTACGAATGTGATGGCGGCGGACGAGGTGCTGGCGTGGATCAAGGTACCGCATGCGGGTGCTGAATTCATGCGCATCTACAAAATCTCCAAGCGGTTCGACGATGACATCTCTGCCATCTGCCTGGCGCTAAGCCTGACCGTAGTGGACGGCATCGTCACCACCGCCTCCATCGGCGTAGGCGGAGTCGCCGCCACCCCGGTGCGCGCCGTGCAGACCCAGGCCGCCCTGGTCGGCCAGCCCTGGACTCTGGCAACGGCGCACGCCGCCGCAGCAGCCCTGCGCGCCGAGTTCCAGCCCATCTCCGACATGCGGGCCAGCGCCGCCTACCGTAGCGAGGTGATGGGCAATCTGCTGCAACGCTTCTGGCTGGAAAGCCAGGGGCAGACCCAGATCAACCTTGCCACTTTCGACGTGGAGGCCTGCGCATGAACGCCCCCGACAAACTCAGCATCTCCAAGCCTGTCAATACGGCCTCCGCAGGCACCAGCCAGCCGCACGAAAGCGCCCGCGCCCAGGTGGCGGGCGCGGCCCACTACATCGACGACCTGCCCGAACTGCGCGGCACCCTGCATGCCGCGCCTATCTTGTCTACCGTGGCCCACGGCAAGCTGTTGGGCGTGGACAGCCGGGCCGCACGCGCCATGCCCGGCGTGCAGGCCGTCATCCTCAGCCAGGACATCCCCGGCGACAAGATGCTGGCCGCCTTTGCCCACGACGAGCCGGTGTTCGCCATCGACACCGTACTGCACATCGGCCAGGTAATCGGCCTGGTGGTGGCCGACACGGTGATGCAAGCCCGCGAAGCCGCCCGCGCCGTGAAGCTGGACATCGAGGCCCTGCCCGCCCTGCTGGACGTGCGCGCCGCCCACGCCGCCCAAAGCTATGTGCTGCCACCCGTGTTTGTACGCCGCGGCGATGCCGCACAGGCTTTGGCCAGCGCCCCGCACACGCTGAGCGGCCAGCTCGAAGTGGGCGGGCAAGAGCACTTCTACCTCGAAGGCCAGGTCGCCTACGCACTGCCCCAAGAGCAAGGCCAGTGGATCGTGCACTCCAGCACCCAGCACCCTGGCGAGGTGCAGCACTGGGTATCGCACGCCTTGGGCCTGAGCAACAACGCCGTCAAGGTCGAATGCCGCCGCATGGGGGGCGGCTTTGGCGGCAAGGAAACCCAGGCCGGGCACCTGGCCGTGTGGGCCGCTGTGGCAGCCCACACGCTGCACCGCCCGGTCAAGCTGCGCTTCGACCGCGACGACGACTTCATGGTCACCGGCAAGCGCCATCCTTTCGCCTACGACTACACCGTGGGCTATGACGACGCAGGCCTCCTCTGCGGCCTGCAGCTCACCATGCTGGCCAACTGCGGCTTCAGCGCCGACCTGAGCGGCCCGGTGGCCGACCGCGCCGTCTTCCACGCCGACAACGCCTACTTTCTGGCCGATGTGGACATCGCCTCGTACCGCGTCAAAACCCACACCCAGAGCCACACCGCCTTCCGCGGTTTCGGCGGTCCACAGGGCGTGATCGTGATCGAGACCATCCTCAGCGAGATCGCCCGGCAGCTCAAACTGGACCCGCTCGCCGTGCGCCGCCACAACCTGTACGACGCTGCCGACACGCCCAACGCCACACGCAACTTCACCCACTACGGCATGCAGGTGGAAGATAACATTCTGCACCCCATGCTCTCAAAAATAGAGCAAACAGCGCAGTACATATCTAGGCGAGAGGCCATTTCGGCTTGGAACGCGGCCAGCCCGGTGATAAAGCGCGGCATCAGCATCACACCGGTAAAGTTCGGCATCTCGTTCACCGCCACGCTGTTCAACCAGGCCGGTGCGCTGGTCCACGTCTACACCGACGGCAGCGTGCAGGTAAACCACGGCGGCACCGAGATGGGCCAGGGCCTGAACACCAAGGTGGCGCAAATCGTGGCCGACGAGCTGGGCGTGCCCTTTGCCAGCGTGCTGGCCACCGCGGCCGACACCAGCAAGGTGCCCAACGCCTCGGCCACCGCGGCATCCAGCGGCACCGACCTGAATGGCCGCGCCGCCCAGTACGCCGCCCGCAATGTGCGCGACAACCTGGCGCAATTCGCCGCCGGGCTGGACAACTGCGGTGCCGGGGCCGTGCAGTTCAAGGGCGGCCAGGTCATCACCCCCAGCACCAGTCGCCCGTTTGCCAGCCTGGTGCAACAGGCTTACGCCAACCGCATCCAGCTGTGGAGCGACGGCTTCTACCGCACACCCAAAATCCACTACGACAAAACCACGCTGACGGGCCGCCCGTTCTACTACTTCGCCTACGGCGCGGCCTGCACCGAGGTGGCCATCGACACCCTCACCGGCGAAAGTCGCGTGCTGAAAATCGACGTGCTCTATGACGCGGGCACCAGCATCAACCCGGCCATCGACATCGGCCAGGTCGAAGGCGGCTTCATCCAGGGTATGGGCTGGCTGACCACCGAGCAACTGGTGTGGAACGCCAAGGGCTATCTCAGCACCCACGCCCCCAGCACCTACAAAATCCCCGCCACCGGCGACATCCCCGCGCACTTCAAAGTGGCGCTGTGGGAGCAGCCCAACCGCGAAGACACCGTGTTCAACAGCAAAGCCGTGGGCGAACCGCCGTTCATGCTGGCGATCAGCGTGTTCGAGGCACTGAAGGAGGCCATTGCCTCGGCGCGTGGGGATGGCGCGGTGGTACAGCTGGCGGCTCCGGCCACGGCTGAGAACGTGCTGTGGGCGCTAAATACACAGTAGATCTCGTCGTATCCATACAAACCTGTGTCGTACCACGCGCAGGGCGTGAACCAGCCGCTCCCCACAATGAACCTGGTTCATAGTTTTCACAGGGAGAAGCGGTATGCGGGGCACACCATCTAAAAAGTCCATGGGTCCGCAGGCCGCGGCGCGGCTGGAGCGGCTGCCGGTCAGCGGCTACCACAAGCTGATTTTTTTCATCATCGCGCTGGCCTTCTTCTTCGACTCGATCGACCTGGGCATGATGACTTTTGTGCTGGGCTCGATCAAGACCGAGTTTGGCCTCACCTCGGCCCAGGCGGGCGCGCTGGCCAGCATGAGCTTTGTCGGTATGGTGCTAGGCGCGGCCAGCTCAGGGCTATTGGCGGACCGGTTTGGCCGCAAGCCGGTGTTCCAGGTGAGCATGGTGGTGTGGGGGGTGGCCAGCTACCTGTGCTCCACAGCGGGGGATGCCACCACGCTGGGCTTCTACCGGTTTTTGCTGGGGGTCGGCATGGGCATGGAGTTCCCGGTGGCGCAGACGCTGATGGCCGAATTCATCCCCGCCAAGGCGCGCGGCAAGTACGTGGCGCTGATGGACGGGTTCTGGCCGCTGGGGTTTATTTGCGCGGGGCTGATTTCGTACTTTGTGCTGGCATCGAGCAACTGGCGCACGGTGTTCATGGTGCTGGCGATTCCGGCGCTGTTTTTGCTGGTGGTGCGCCGCTTTATCCCGGAGTCGCCACGCTGGCTGGAGCACGCGGGGCGGCATGCCGAGGCTGAAGCGACCTTGCAAAAGTTTGAGGCCAAAGTTAAAACCAGCCTGAAGGTGGACTCCCTGCCGGAGCCCATCTGGTCGCTGGCGCAGGCTTCGGCCCCCAGCAAAACCAACTCTTTCATGGCCCTGTGGTCGCCGCTGCACCGCCAGCGCACCCTCATGGTCTGGGGCCTGTGGTTCTTTGCGCTGCTGGGCTTTTACGGGCTGACGACCTGGCTGGGTGCGCTGCTGCAGCAAGGCGGCTTTGCGGTGACCAAGTCGGTGCTGTACACGGTGCTGATCTCGCTGGGCGGCATTCCGGGCTTTTTGACAGCCGCCTGGCTGGTCGAGAAATGGGGCCGCAAGCCGACCTGCATCGCCTCGCTGCTGGGCGGAGGGCTGATGGCGTTTTTGTACGGCCAAAGCGCGCTCAGCGGGCAGGAAAACCTGCTGATCGCCACCGGCCTGTGCATGCAGTTCTTCTTGTTCGGCATGTGGGCCGTGCTGTACACCTACACGCCCGAGCTGTACGCCACTGGCGTGCGGGCCACGGGTTCGGGCTTTGCCTCGGCGGTAGGCCGCGTAGGTTCGCTGCTGGGCCCCGCCATCGTGGGCGTGGTGCTGCCCAGCTGGGGCCAGGGCGGCGTGTTCACCGTGGGCGCGATGTGTTTTGTGGTGGCCGCGGCGCTGGTGTTCTTCATGGGGATCGAAACGCGCGGCATGGCGCTCGAAGAACTCTCAGCAGACTGAGTTTAAGAAAAATAGAGTTCTAGCGTATATCCTGTCTATGCTAGTAGCTATATAAATAATAGCAAACAGTTTTTAGTCGCGCAGCGCCACTTCCAGCTGTTGGCCATAGGTTACGACCCGGTTGCGGCCGCTGCGTTTGGCCTCGTAGCAGGCGCTGTCGGCGGCTTCCAGCACGGCGGCGACCTGGGGCAGGTCGGGGTTGAGCTGGACCACGCCGATGCTGGCACCCAGATGGAACGAGTGCTCGCGCCAGTCCATGCGCCACGCGTCGACCCCGGAGCGCACCTGTTCGGCGATTTTCTGGGCCCGCTTCAGGGTGCAGCCGGGTAGCAGGATGGCAAATTCGTCGCCGCCCAGGCGGGCCACGGTGTCGCTCTGGCGCACCAGCGACTCCAGCAGGCGGGCGATCTGGCGCAGCACTTCGTCGCCCGCCGCATGGCCGGCCGCGTCGTTGATGGCCTTGAAGTAATCCAGGTCGATGAACATGGCGCAGCAGCCCAGGTGGTCGGTCTGGCGCGACAGTGGCTGCTTGACCAGCTCTACCGCATGGGCCAGCCGGGCCTCGAAGTCGCGGCGGTTGACCAGTTGGGTGAGGCTGTCGTGGGTGGCCGACCAGGCCAGCTCGTCGATACGGGCGCGGGCGGCGGTCACGTCGTTCAGGATCCAGATCACCCCGGCGCTGGGGTCACCGTCGATCACGCCACGGCCCCGCATGCGCACCAGCAGGCTGCTGCCGTCCTTGCGCCGCATTTGCACGTCACCGTCGAACGAGCCCTGGGTTTTGAAGGCTGCGCGGTAGCGTTCACCCACCGCCAGGTAGGCCTCGGGCGAAGGGTAAATCACCCCCGCATCCATCCCCAGCAGCTCGCCTTCGGGGTAGCCAAACAGGTAGTTGGCGTGGCTGCCCACCAGCTCGAACCGGCTGTCGCGGGTAATGACGATGCCCACCGGCGAGTTCTTCAAAATCGCCATCAGCTGCTCGACCATGGCGCTTTGGGCCGCCTGGGCCCGGCCGCGCTCTAGCGTCACGTGGCGAAACACTTGCACCAACTGGCCGATCTCGCCGCGGGCCCGGGGCCAGTCTTCGGACACGGCACGCCCCGCGCCCAGCAGCCGCTGCGCCCGGTCACGCAGTTGGGTGATGGGCCGGGTGATGTTGGCAATCAGCAGTGTGGACAAAGCCGCGCAGATGCCCATGATGCCCAGCACCACCAGCCAGGAGCGGGCGTGCACCTGGCGCAGCGGTGCCAGGGCGTAGTCGGCGGCGGTGACGCGGGCCACCGTCCAACCGGCGGCGGGCACTTGGGCCGTGGCCACCAGGTAGTGCGGCAAATCCGCCGATCCACCCCCCCGCCGCCGCGCCAGCATGTCGCCGAGGCCGGGCTCGTCGGCCGCAGGCAGCATGCGGTGCTGGGCATCGGGGTGCGACAAGATGACACCGGCCCGGCTGTAGATGACCAGCACGGCCGAAAAATTACCCAACGTGGAAACCGCCGCAGGCAGCAAGTCGGCCGAACGCAGCGACACCGCGCCCGCCAGCACGGCCGCGGTCTGGCCGTCGGGGCCGCGCACGGGCACCGTCACCACCACCACCGGCTCCCGTGTCTGCACGCTCAGTACCGGCTCGGTAATGCCGCTAGCCCCGGTGCTGAAGGTGGTTTGGAACACTGCCTGGTGGCTGAAACCAGGGTCGGGCACATCTTGCGGGGACTGGCTGGCCGATGCCAGCACGGTGCCGTCGGACTGCACTACTTGTACCGCCAAAAACTGGTCCAGCGCCAACGGGTGGTTGCGCAGCAACTGCCCCAGGGCTGCCGGGTGGGCCAGCTGTGCGAAAGGGATGTCGGCGGCCAGCAAGCGCAGATTGGACTGCATGCGCCGCAGCCGGGTGTCCACCAGATCGGCCACCAGATAGACCGAATCCTGCTGCTGTTGGCTAAAGCTGCTGCGCACCACCTGTTCGCTCTCGCGCGCCATGAAGTAGCTGGATGCCGCACCCGACAGCAGGGCCGACCCCACCGCCACCAGCAGTATCCGCACCTTGAGCATGCCCATCGCCTGCCAGCACCAGCGCCAAGAAAATCGCCGGAGCGGCGTGGATGGGACAAGGGTTTCCAAAGGATCGGATAGTCGGGTCATATCTTGTTTTTGTGTGGAACTACAAAATCCAAGGAACCCCTCCACCCCTCTGTAACGACAGGTCGCAGCAACCCCCTCTTGATTTGTAACCAATTGATTTTTACCGGAGCCTTCTCTACTGTCTAGCAAAATAACAAAAAACCGGCACAAATACACACCTACCATGCCGTAGCACCGTGCTTTATCCGCTTTTAACTTGCGTTTATAGTTAGTTATGGAGTCTTTTTTTAAAGCCCAATGGGACGTGCGCCGTTACAGCGGCGAGCACCAGGCCCATGCGCACGACCACGCCCAGATCATGTTTGCTCTGCAAGGCCGCATGGAGCTGGAGATTGGCGGCCGCGCCAGCTTTGCCGATACGGCCTGCGGGGTGATCGTGCCCGCCGGGGTGGCGCACGGCTTTGTGGCCACGGCCAACACCCGCATGTGGGTGATGGATGCGCCCGCACAAGCCGGTATGGACCGGGTCAAACGCTTTGCCGTGCCGCCACTGCGCCGGGATCTGGCGATGCATCCTCTGGCGCTGGCCGACCTGCTGCAGGCCCCGCAAATTTTGCAGCGCCGCAGCATCACGCTGGCCGCCCTGGATGCCGCGCTGGATGCCGAACTGCACGCGCCCTGGACCACGGCCCGCATGGCCGCGCTGTTCCATCTGAGCCCCCAGCGCTTCCACGCCCGCCTGCTGGAGCTGACCGGCAGCCCGCCGCAAAGCTATCTGCGGGCCCGGCGGCTGCAGCGGGCGATGGCCCTGGTCCAGACCGGTATGCCGCTGGACACCGCCGCGCTGCAGGTGGGCTACCGCAGTGCCAGCGCCCTGGCCTACGCCTTGAAGCGCGACCAGGGTGTAGGGGCCAAGAGCCTGCGCAGCTGAGCAGTACGAGAGTTTCTCGACATTTCCCTGCGCGCCCTGCCCCACCATCGGCGCATGCATAACAAAACCCTTCTCGGCAGTCTGATGGTGCTGGCCGCCGCCGTTTTATGGGGCACGACCGGCACCGCCCAAAGCCTGGAACCCCCTCATTTGTCCGCCTACTGGATCGGCGCGCTACGGCTGGTGGTGGCCTCGGGCTTCTTCGCCATTTACGGACTTTTGACCGTGCCGCGCAGCCGCTGGGCGGGCGATCTGCGGTCGCTGCCCTGGGGCCGGGTGCTGCTGGCGGGCATCTGCGTGGCGGGCTACAACCTGGCGTTTTTTGCCGGGGTCAAGGCCAACGGCGTGGCCATCGGCACGGCGGTGGCGCTGGGCAGCGGGCCGGTATGGGCGGGCGTGTTGCAGCGGCTTTTCACCCGGCAGACTCCTCGCCCGGCCTGGTGGCTGGGCACGCTACTGGCGGTGGCCGGGGGCATGCTGATGGTGCTGGGCGGCGGGGCTGACCATGCCGTCAGTCTGCGCGGCACGCTGCTGTGTCTGGCGGCGGGTTTGAGCTACGCGGCCTATGCCGTACTCAACCAGGGGCTGGTGCGGGCCGCGCCGCCTGCCACGGTGACGCTGTGCGTGTTTGGCGCGGCGGCACTGGTGGCCGTGCCGGTGGCGCTGGCGGTGTCTGGGGTGTTCAGCGCCACGGCTACCGATGTGCTGGTGGTCGGCTACCTGGGTGTCGTGGCCACCGGGGTGGCGTATTTGCTGTTCAGCTACGCGCTGCGCTGGGTGGCCAGCTCCACGGCGGTGACGCTGGCGCTGGCCGAGCCGCTGGTGGCCTTTGGCCTGGCAGTGGCCGTGCTGCACGAGCAGACCACGCTGGGTGCGTGGATCGGCTTGGGCGGTGTGCTTGCCGGGCTGGCGGTGGTGATGGCCGCCGAAGTACGGCAGCGTTAAGCCTGCTGCGGCTCCAGCATCTTCACAAACAGCGAGGCGCCGGTCAGGTCTTTCAGCGTGACGGTCATGGCGCGGGTTTTGGCATCGATGTCCACCTGGCCGAAGAACTGGAAGCCGCCGTTGGGGGCGGTGTTCTGCACCGGCGGGGCTTTCTGGTAGGCCACTTGCATGCCGAAGGTGCCGTCCACCTTGCAGGGGCCAAAGCTGCCTGAATTCAGCGGGCCCGAAACGAATTCCCAGAACGGAGCAAAGTCGCTGAACTGGGCCTTGTTGGGGTCGAAGTAATGGGCGGCGGTGTAGTGCACGTCGGCCGTCAGCCACACCACGTTCTGGATGCCTGCACGCTTGATCTCGCGCAGCAGGCGGGCGATTTCGATCTCGCGGCCCAGGGGCTGGCCGTCGTCGCCATTGGCAATGGCCTCCCATTTGTCGCGGCCTTCGGCATCCTTACCGTCGGGCACGTGCAGACTGATGGGCATGTCGGCAGCAATCACTTTCCACACGGCTTTGGACTGCTTCAGGCCGTCCAGCAACCAATCCACCTGCGGGCGGCCCATGAAGGCACTGTCGGCCGTTTCGGTGGTTTGCAGGTTGGCACTGCTGGCGCCGCGGTAGCTGCGCATGTCCACCACAAACATGTCCAGCAGCGGGCCCTGGGGCAGGTAGCGGTAGACGCGCTGGCTCTCTACATCGGCGGTGCGGCGCAGGGGTGCGTATTCGTGGAAAGCCTGGGCACCGTAGGCGGTGAGCAGGGGCATGTTTTTCTGGGTGTAGCGGGCATCACCACGCAGGTCTTTGGAGTCGGACCAGTTGTTGGTCACCTCGTGGTCATCCCATTGCCAGATCTGCGGCACGTCGGCGGCCATGCGGCGGATGTTGGCATCCAGCAGGTTGTAGCGGTGGCGACCCCGGTAGTCGTTCAAGGTTTCGGCCACCTTGCTGACCTCTTCGGTGACGAGGTTGTTCCACAGCGTGCCGTCGGGCAGCGTGACCTGGGCGCTGATGGGGCCGTCGGCGTAGATGATGTCGCCGCTGTGCAAAAAGAAGTCGGGGTTGACCTTGCGCATCTGCTCGTAGATCGACATGCCGCCCCAGGCTTCGTTGATGCCCCAGCCTTGCCCAGCAGTGTCGCCGCTCCAGGTAAAGCGCACGTCGCGCAGCGCTTTGCTGCCCGCCGCGGCAGGCAGGCGCAGGTGGCCGCGCACCGGCTCGGACAGCACGCGCTCGTTGTGCAGGTCTTGCAGCACCACGCGGTAAAAAATCTCTTGCCCGGCGGGCAGGCTGGCCAGGTCCAGGCGGCCGGTGAAGTCGCTGCCCTCCATCAGGTACAGGCCGCGCACGCGGGTGGGGTTGGCGAAGCTGGCGGTGGTGGACCAATCGACCCACATGCGGGCCGGGCGGTCGCTACGGGTCCAGACCATGGCACGGTCAGCCTGGGGATCGCCGCTTTGCACGCCCTGGGCCATCTGCGGGCGCATGTTGTCGCGGGTGATGATGGCAGGGGCCGCGGGCTGGGCTTGGGCAAAGCTGTGCAGCGGGGCAACAACGGTAGCGCCCGTGAGGGCGGTGGTGGCATTCAAAAATGTGCGGCGGTCCATGGCAAGTCTTTAGGTAGTGGATCAAAGGGAGTGGCCGCACTGTGGAAAAGCCAGATGTCATGCCTGTGACGCAGCCGCCGCAGATTTATAAAAAATCGGCCTCTCGTGCTGATGGAACCAGCACGAGCAGCTATAAAAACTGCAGCATTCGATAAATCTGCCGGGGCTGCGCAGAGGGGTAACATGCGCTCCATTCCACGTCATTACAAATATTTACAAGGACGGCGCCATGGACCACTCCCCCACCGCCCCGGTTTCCCGCACTTTGGTCGCCCGCAGGCTGGCCTGGCTGTCTTTTGTCGGCCTGGCGGCAGTGCTGCTGGCCGTGGGCGTGGCAATTGGCGTGATCGAGCAGCGCAGCACCCATGCCCAACTGGTCAGCACCGTGACCGAGCGGGTGCAAAGCATGGTGGCGGTGGCCGATGCCTACGACCGCATCAACCGCGAACTGGTACAGCGCGCGTTCCGCAGCTTTCGCAACAGCTTTGGCCCCACCCTCACCCTGGACCCGGCCACCGGTCAGTTGAGCAATGCCGACAAAGTAGTCAACGACGACTTCAGCGCGGTAGACCAGTTCACCCTGGACACCGGCGGCGTGGCCACGGTGTTTGCCAAAAAGGGGGGTGACTATCTGCGCATCACCACCTCGCTGAAAAAGCAGGACGGCGCACGCGCCATGGGCACCGTGCTGGACCGCAGCCACCCGGCCTACGCGCTGATCCAGGCCGGGCAAACCTACACCGGCCCGGCAGTGCTGTTTGGCACGCCGTACATGACGCGCTACGAGCCCATCAAGGACGCGGCCGGCGCCACCATCGGCATCTTTTTTGTGGGCAGCGACATCACCCTGCAGCAGGCAGCGCTGGACAAACAGGTGGCCGAATCCAAGTTCTTTGCCACCGGCGGCATCTATTTTCTGGACGCACGCGGCCCGCTGGCCGATGCCAAATTTGCCATCCACCCCACGGCCAAGGGCAAAAAAGTGCTGGAAGCCTTCCCCCAGGCGGAACCGTTCCTGACCGCCCTGTCCACCGCACCCGACGGCTATGTGCGCAAGGCCGACACCCTGCTGGGCAGCACGCCCACCGACACCTGGGCGGTGATGCGCAAAACCGCGGCAGGCAGCAACTGGCTGGTGGCCGAGGTGACCGAGAGCGAGGCCATGGCCGAGTACTGGCGCAACATGACCGTGATCTGGAGCCTGCTTGCCGCCACCACCGTGCTGCTGGGCGTGGGCCTGTATGTGCTGGTGCGGCGCACCGTGAGCCTGCCGCTGGCCGAGCTGACGGTGGCCGTGACCGCTGTGGCCCACGGCGACCTGACCCGCGCCTTCAGCACCCAGCGCCAGGACGAAATCGGCGCGCTGGTGAACGAGGTGGAAGGCATGCGCCAGCGCTACCTGCAAGCCCTGTCGCAGGTGCGCGCCGCCGTGGAAAGCATAGGCACGGCCAGCGCCGAGATCGCCAGCGGCAACCAGGATTTGAGCGTGCGCACCGAGCAAACCGCCAGCAACCTGCAGCGTACCGCCAGCAGCATGGAGCAGCTCACCAGCACCGTGCAGCAGTCGGCCGATGCCGCGCGCCAGGCCAACCAGCTGGCCGCATCTGCCGCCGCCGTGGCGGCGCGCGGCGGTGCCGTAGTGGGCGAGGTCGTGGCCACCATGACCGACATCAACCACAGCTCGAAAAAGATTGCCGACATCATTGGCGTGATCGACGGTATTGCCTTCCAGACCAATATCCTGGCGTTGAATGCCGCCGTGGAAGCCGCCCGCGCGGGCGAACAGGGGCGTGGCTTTGCGGTGGTGGCATCGGAAGTGCGCAGCCTGGCCCAGCGCAGCGCCGAGGCGGCCAAAGAGATCAAGACGCTGATCGGTGCGTCGGTAGACAAGGTGGAATCGGGCTCGCGGCTGGTGCAGAACGCAGGCAGCACCATGGATGAGATCGTCAGCTCGGTGAAGCGCGTCAGCGACACCATCGGCGAAATCACCGCCGCCGCGGCCGAGCAGTCGGACGGTATCGGCCAGGTCAACAGCACCGTGGGCCAGTTGGACCAAATGACCCAGCAAAACGCTGCACTGGTGGAGCAATCCGCCGCTGCCGCGGAAAGCCTGCGCGACCAGGCCGAGCGGCTGGCGCAGGCGGTAGCGGTGTTCAAGCTGGTTTAGTAACGTTTCCCGGTAACCAGCAAGGCCAGCCGCATCACCAGCATGGCCACGTATTCCAGGCCGCGCTGGCGCAGTGGGCGGGCGGCGTAGGTGGCCGGGTCCATGGGCTGGCCACCCTCGGCCATGGCCCGCAGCAGGCGCTCGCGCAGGGCGGCGGTAAAGGCGGCATCTTCCACCACCACATTGGCTTCGCGGGCCAGCAGCAGGCTCAAGGGGTCGAGGTTTGACGAACCCACCGTGGCCCAGTGGCCATCGACCACCGCCACCTTGGCGTGCAAAAAGCTGGGGGCGTACTCATGGATCTCCACGCCAGCGCCCAGCAGCACGCCGTACACCGGCCGCGCCGCGTAGAACTGCATGAAGTATTCATACTTGCCCTGCAGCAGCAACTGCACCCGCACGCCGCGTTCGGCCGCGGCCACCAGTGCCTGGCGCAGGCGAAAGCCGGGCACGAAGTAAGCGTTGGCAATGATGATCTCGTGCCGGGCTCCAGCGATGGCCCGCAGGTAGGCACGCTCGATCCGGGTGCGGCTGCGCAAATTATCACGTAAAACCAGCGCAGCGCTGGTGGATACTGCATCAGCAGCTATTGTTTCAGGAGTAGGCAGGCTTCGGGGCTTGGCCGATAAGAAGGTCTGTACCGCTTCTTGCAGCTTGTGCTGGCGCAGGTCGCGCACGGCCTGCAGCCGCCGCCACAGCACTTGCATGGTGGTGTCGATGTGGCCCACGATAGGGCCGGTGATGCGCACTGCAAAGTCAAAGCGCGGCGCATCCAGGGTCCCAAAATTGGGGTCGTGGAAGTCGTCCAGGATGTTGATGCCACCGCAAAAGGCCACCGTGCTATCCACCACACACAGCTTGCGGTGCAACCGCCGCCAGCGCGTGGGCAGCAGCAGGGCCAACATGTTTACCGGCGAGTACACCCGCCACTGCACGCCTGCGGCAGTGAAGCGCGCGCTCCATTCCTCGGGCAGCGTGCCGGTGCCCAGGCCATCGACCACCACGCAGGTCTGCACCCCGCGCTGGGCGGCGCGCAGCAGCGCTTCGGCCACCTCGGCCCCCGCGCCGGTGCAGTCAAAAATATAGGTTTCCAGCCGTACTGCGTGCTGGGCCGCGTCCATGGCGGCCACCAGGGCGGGGAAGAAGGCGCGGCTGCCTTCCAATAAATCCAGGCTGTGGCCCGTGCGCAGACGGGGACGGGAACGCGGCATGCGGCATGCGGCTCACATTTCAAACTCTGCCAGCAGCGGCAGATGGTCTGACATGCGCCACCAGATGCGCCCACGCGGCACTTCCAGCCCCACGGGTTTCAGGCCGCGGGCGTACACGTAGTCCAACTGCGCCAGCGGCAGACGCGAGGGGTAGGTGCGCACGCCCGCCTTGTCAAAAGCGTACATGTGGATGCGGTTCAGCGCGTGGCGCATCTGGCTGCCCCAGTCGTTGAAGTCGCCCGCCACGATCACCGGCGCGTCGGGCGGCACATCGCGGGCAATGTAGGTGGCCAGTTGCTGCACTTGGCGCGCGCGGCTGGCCGGAATCAGCCCCAGGTGCACCACGATCACGTGGACGGGTACGCCGTGCACCATCACATGCACGTGCAGCAGGCCGCGCTGCTCGAAGCGGTGGTCCGACATGTCTTCGTGCTTGTGCCATACCACCGGCCAGCGCGACAGCAAGGCATTGCCGTGCTCGCCGTGGCGGGTGATGGCGTTGGTCTGGTACACCGCTTCAAAGCCCTCGGGAGCCAGGTAGTCAGCCTGCGGCAGGTCGGGCCAATGGGTGAAGTATTTTTGTTCGCTGCGGTTGAGCTTGCGCACCTCTTGCAGGCAAATGATGTCGGCATCCAGCTGCTCGACCGCGTGGCCCAGGTTGTGGATCTCCAGCCGTCGGATCGGACCCAGGCCTTGCACGCCTTTGTGGATGTTGTAGGTAGCCACCCGGAGGATCGTCATGGGCAAAAGCGAGGGAGCATCAGAACAGCCTCGGCGTTAGAGGGTGAAAAGCAGGCACGTGCGGCAGCATGGTACGGCAACCATTGGTAGGCCGTGTGCTCGCGTGGGCTCAGCACCACGGGCGTATCGGCAGGCACCTGCAGACTGAACAAATGCTCGCGGTTCTGCAGCACGCCCGGTGCATAGCGGTGCCGCCATTGGGGATAAATAGAATAAATGTTTTCCAGCTGCCAGTCACGTAGCTGGTTGGGCGATACTTTGATTCCGGTTTCTTCGGCCACCTCGCGGACGGCTGTATCGCGGAAATCCTCGTCCAAACTGTCTTTGCTGCCGGTGACCGATTGCCAGAACTCGTCGGCATCGGCCCGGCGGATCAGCAGCACATCCAATGCGGCGGTATGGATCACCACCAGCACGGACTCGGGGATTTTGAAGGTACTCAACTGTGCGCGGCCAAAAACTGGTCTAGCTCGCTGCGGTCGGGCGCGTTGCCCACGCCACCGGTGCGCTTGCATTTCAGCGCTGCTGCGGCGGCGGCAAACCGTATCGCATCGCGGTCGCCCTGCCCTTGCGCCAAAGCCAGCGCCAGGGCTGCGTGAAACACATCGCCCGCACCGTTGGTATCCGCCGCCTTTACCGGAAATGCGTCGATGCTGTGCAGTACGCCGTCGTGCCGCATCCAGCGCACGCCCCGCGGGCCCAGGGTGACCACCGCCACGTGGGTCCCGGTATCCAGTGCGGATTGCAAGGCGGATTCAACGGACAAACCCGGTGCAAACGCCATCAGGCCGGATTCGGAAAACACCGACCAGTCGGCCAAAGCGCTCAACGCTTGTAAATCTTCTTGGGGGGACAAATCGCCGTCGAGCACGCTCAGCACGCCGTTCGCCCGCGTCCAGTGCAAGGCCGCCAACGACCCGGCCATCCAGCGCGGATCAACCATTACCACGTCCGAACCCCGCAGGCCTGACACGTCCATGGGGAGCGCCTTGTGCAAGGCATCGCCCCGACAATTGAAGATCTGCCGCTCGCCGTGTGCATCGATTACCACCGCCGAGATCGACGAGGTGGCTCCCGGCACCCGCTGCAGCCCCACACAGTCTACGCCCAGGCTCTGCACCCGCCGCGCCAGAAACTGCCCCGCCTCGTCGTCGCCTACCGCCCCGAACAGCCCTACCCGCGCGCCCAACCGGGTCGCCGCAATCGCCGCATTGGCCGCCATGCCGCCCGACACCATGCGGTACTGCTGGGCCGGGGTTTTGGTGGGTTGGTGCGGAAACGCCGCAATATCAAAACAATGGTCCAGCGCCGCATGCCCAACCGTGCTGATGCGCGGCCCCAACGCAGGCGCGGCCACGCTACTGTACGAACCCAAAATCTCACCCATAGCGCCTCTCTGTGGTCCACGGCCCTGTGTGCCCACCCCGGGCCCACCTTGTAAACGCATTGTGGCGCAAGCACCACCACACCTAGGGTGGTCTATCGTGAATGGTGTATTAAAATTTTAATGAAAATGGTCTTTAGTGCAGATAAAAACTGCATGCAATGCTACATAAATAAGAGCAAATACAAGAATTTCAGCCACTTCATCACCACACACTAGGTCAGCGCACCTAAAACACCATAATTTGGTGCATAATAGTGGGCTTGCCACAGTGGATTAATTCACTGCAACGGCACCATTTTTAAAAGTGGGTTCTTAGCTCAGCTGGTAGAGCAGCGGACTCTTAATCCGTAGGTCGACAGTTCGAATCTGTCAGGACCCACCACTTTTATGCCTTATGGGCACTGCGAAGCCTGCTATTTAAACCGTAGCAGGCTTTTCTTTTTCTGGCTCGATATGAGGCGATTTACGTGACGCGTCTCATATGCAGTGTTTCGGATGAAGTTCCAGCACAGGGATGCCACTAAGAAAACCACTGCATGTCTACACAGTAGATCACCGTCCATAATCTACCGTGCCTTTATAATATGGGCACCAGCAAGCCAATCGTGCTCTGCTGGCAGCCTGGCCAGGCAAAGCCGAATCTCACGGCGGCACGTCGAAAAGAGCTTTTTGCGACGAGAAAAATAAGAAAAAGCTCCTGCACGAGAGTGTCCGTAAACGTGGGTCGCGTAAGAGCCCACGACCACATACCCAAGCCCGCCCCGTGCGGGCTTTTTCATGGTGCTTGCCACACCGCCTCGCCAAAAAAACCGCCGCACCTGTCTGGCAGGTACGGCGGTTGGAGAGAATACGGCAATATTCAATTGCTACATTTTATATAGCTACTTGTGTATTATTTATATACGCTAGATGCCATTTTTATGCCTAAAATCAAGTACGGCGCTTCTTGTTTCGGTACTGATCTGCCACCACGGCGGCGACGATGATGCCGCCCTTGACCATCTCCTGGTAGTAGGCGTCGATGCGGATGAAGGTGAAGCCGGACATCATCACGCCCAGAATCAGAATGCCGATGACGGTGCCGGTGACCCGGCCCAGTCCGCCGACCAGCGAGGTGCCGCCGATGACCACCGCCGCAATCGCGTCCAGCTCGTAGCTCACACCCATACCGGACTGGCCAGAGATGGCGCGGGCCGCGGTGACGGTACCGGCCACGCCGCTGAGCAGACCGGCGATGGTGTAGATCCAGATCAGGTGGCGGTTCACGTTGATACCCGACACACGGGCCGCTTGGCGGTTGGCGCCAATGGCGTAGGTGAACTTGCCGAAGCGGGTGTAGCGCAGCACGATATGGGCAATCACCGTGATCACCAGAAAGATCACCACCGGGTTGCTGCCCTCACCGATCCAGGCAAATTCGGGGGTCAACATGCTGACGGGCATGCCGCCGGTAAACCACTTGGCAAAGCCGCGGGCTGCAACCATCATGCCCAGGGTGGCAATGAACGGCGGGATACCGGTGAATGCAATCAGTGATCCGTTTATCAAGCCCACCACTGCGCCCACCAGCACCCCGGCCAGTACCGGCCAAAACGGACTCAGATCGGTCAGATGGGGAAACACAGCGCGTGGAAAGTCCGACACCTGGGCCAGGCTGGCGGCCACCACAGCGGATGCTGCCACCACCGAGCCCGACGACAAATCAATGCCGCTGGTGATGATGACCATGTTCACGCCAATGGCGATGATGCCGATCACCGCCATCTGCAAGATGATGACTTTCAAACGCTCGGCGTTGAAGATGAAGCTCTGGCCGTTCAGGTACCAACCGATGGCTTCAAAGAAGACACTGATACCGATCAGCACCAGAAAGATACTGAATTCGGGGGGGAATTTGAACGGCGCTTTGACGGCGGCGTGGGCAACGTGGGGTACGGTGGGGGAGCTCATGGTGCAGGTTTCCTATGGATTTTTTACTTTGCTGCCAGGTCCATGACGGAGACCTGATTAGCATCTTTGCGGTCCAGAATGCCGGTGACCTGGCCGCCGTGCATCACCACGACGCGGTCGCTCATGCCCAGCACTTCGGGCATTTCCGACGAGATCATCAAAATCGCCACGCCGGTACCGGCCAGTTCGGACACCAAGCGGTGGATTTCGGCCTTGGCCCCCACGTCGATGCCGCGGGTGGGTTCGTCCAGAATCAAAATGCGCGGATTGGTCAGCAGCCAGCGACCCACCAGCACTTTTTGCTGGTTGCCGCCTGACAGGTTCTGGATGATTTCGCCCATGCTGGGGGTCTTGACGCGCAGGCGCTTGGCCATTTCGGCGCAGTCTTTGGCCAACTGGTCGCCCTGCACAAAGCCCTTGGACACATAGCGCTGGTTCAGCACCGCCGAATCCATGTTGTCCTGGATGTTCAGGCTCAAAAAGCAGCCGGTTTCCTTGCGGTCTTCGGTCAAAAAGGCCATGCCCGCAGCCAGCGCCTGGGTGGGCGTGGAGATGGTGATGGGCACGCCCTTGATGCTGATGCTGCCCGAGGTGGCAGGCACTACGCCAAACAGCGCTTCGGCCACATTCGAGCGGCCCGAGCCAACCAGCCCGGCCATACCGACGATCTCACCGGCGCGGATGTCAAAGCTCACGTTCTTGAAAATGCCTTCCACGCAAAGGTCTTTCACCGACAACACCACTTCGCCAATCGGCACTTCCATCTTGGGGAACATCTGGGTGATTTCGCGGCCCACCATCATGCGGATGATGTCGTCGCGGGTCACCTCGGTGGAGGCGTGGGTGGCGATGTACTGGCCGTCGCGGAACACCGAGAATTCGTCGGCAATCTCGAACAGCTCGTTCATCTTGTGGGTGATGTAGATAATGCCCTTGCCCTTGGCGCGCAGGTTGCGGATGATGGCAAACAGGTGGGCCACTTCGGTCTCGGTGAGCGCCGAGGTGGGCTCGTCCATGATCAGCACGTCGGAGTTCCAGGACACGGCCTTGGCAATCTCGACCATCTGGCGGCTGGCCACCGACAGGTTCTGGATCTCTTCGCGCGGGTCGATCTTGATATTCAGCTCGGCAAACAGCGCGGCGGTCTTGCGGTACAGCTCGGCGTGGTCCACAAAACCAAAGGCATTCTTGGGCTCGCGGGTGATCCACACGTTCTCGGCCACCGTCATGTAGGGCATGAGGTTGAGCTCTTGGTGGATCATGGCGATGCCCAGGTTCAGGGCATCCAGCGGCGACTTCATGTGAATGGCTTTACCGCGCAGGCGGATGTCGCCTTTGTCGGGGATGTAGATTCCCGCGATGATCTTCATCAGCGTGGACTTGCCCGCGCCGTTTTCGCCCATCAGCGCATGCACCGTGCCCGCGCGCAGCTTGAAGCCCACGTTGTTGAGCGCAACCACGCCCGGGAAGATTTTGAGAATGCCGTTGATCTCCAATAGCGGAGGCGCGGCGGCAGCCTGGGTGGCCGGGCGGTCGAGGGTGGCGGTGTCTGACATCCTGGGTGGCTTTATGAAAGGGTGGAAGATGGGCTTGTGTGTCGTAAGCCCTCACGCCAAACTTTTCCTAATTGGGGAAAGGCCTGGCGTGAGGGCTGAAGATGCCCCGGCAAGGGGCACCCTCAGATCCACTACGGCTTAGTTTTTGCCGCTGTACTTGGCCAGGTTGGCGGGGGTGACCAGCTCAAACGGTACGTTCACAAAGCGCTCGACGGGCTGCTTCTTGGACAGCTTCAAAGCCGCGTCCATCGCGCCGCTGCCTTGGCCGGCCGCGTTCTGGAACACGGTGACCTTCAGCTCGCCCGCCTTCATGGAAGCCAGCGCGTCCGGGGTGGCATCGATACCGGCTACCAGGGAAGCAGGGGTCCACTTCTTGGAAGCCTTCAGAGCGTTGATGGCGCCGATGGCCATTTCGTCGTTGTTGGCGATGATCGCGTCAAACTTCAGGCCGGTAGACAGCCAGTTGGTGGTGATGTCCTGGCCTTGGGTACGGTCCCACTTGCCTTCACGCTTGTCCAGAATCTTGATGCCGCTGCAAGCCGGGGTGGCCAGCACGTCTTCAATGTCCTTGGTACGGGTGCGGGCAGCTTCGTTCGACAGCTCGCCCATCAGCACTACGATGTCGCCCTTGCCCTTGAGCAAACGGCAGACTTCCTGGGTTTGCAGGGTGCCAGAGACCACTTCGTCAGAAGCCACAAACGCCACACCGGCAGGCAGCTTGGCAAAGTCCACCGGCTTGCGGTTCACATAGACCAATGGGATCTTGGCATCGGTCACCATTTTGGTGATCTTGGGGGTGACATCGGTATCCACCGGGTTGACGATGATGGCATCCACCTTCTGGGCGATCAGATTCTGGATCTGGCTCAGCTGTTTACCCACGTCGTTCTGGGCATCTTCTACTTGTACCGTCGCACCGGTTTTCTTACCGGCATCGACCACGCCGTCTTTCAGAATCGTCAGAAAGGTATCCAGCTGGGCCATGGCCAAACCCACTTTTTGAGCATGCGCCGCCAAGGGGGCCAGCAAGGTGGTTGACACGGCAGCGGCGAGTAGTAGCTTTTTCATTGGGATGCGTCTCCAGAGTTATTAGTAAACGGCGGGTTTTGTACCGTTTGGTTAGGTGAGGCCGGGGCACAAGGAAATGCCCTTAACCACGGTCTGTACTGTAATCAAAAAACCCTGAAATAGAAAATAAATTTCTAAGTAATTACACTTAGAGAAAAATATTTCTCTACAATTTATAGTTGTTGCACCGCCACAGCCCCGCCGTGTGTGCCCCGCTTTCCCGTCCCCACGGGAACCCCTTTCTTGATAACACCGTAACCCGATGAGCCAACTCACATTCCCTTCTGGTCGCCGTATCGACCTCGCCTGCCTGGGCCGCCTGGCAGTGGATCTGTACGCCCAACAATTCGGCAGCCGACTGGAAGACGCACGCAGCATGGCCATGTACCTGGGTGGCAGCTCGGCCAACCTGGCTTTCGGCGTAGCCCGCCTGGGCCTGAAAAGCGCCATGCTGTCCCGCGTGGGCAACGAGCAAATGGGCCGTTTCCTCACCGAAACCCTGGAACAAGAAGGCTGCGACACCAGCCAGGTGCAGATCGACCCCGAGCGCCTGACCGGCATGGTTTTGCTGGGCCTGAAAGACCGCGACACCTTCCCGCTGCTGTTCATGCGTGAAAACTGCGCCGACATGGCGGTAGATGCCAGCGAAATCCGCGAAGACTTCATCGCCCAGTGCCGTGCCCTGGCCATCACAGGCACCCACCTCAGCACCCCCGGCACCCGCAGCGCATCCCTGGCCGCCCTGGCCTACGCCAAAAAGCACGGCGTGACCCGCGTGCTCGACATCGACTACCGCCCCGTGCTCTGGGGCCTGACCAGCCGCGGTGCGGGCGAAAACCGCTACGTGGCTGACGCACACGTCACCCAGCAACTGCAAGAAGTGCTGCCCGAATTCGATCTGCTGGTGGGCACCGAAGAAGAATTTTTCATCGCCGGGGGCATCGCAGGCGACCTGATGGCCTGCCTGCGCGCCGTCCGCAAACTCAGCGCCGCCACCCTGGTGGTCAAGCGCGGTGCCGACGGCTGCACCGTGATCGAAGGCGACATTCCGGCGAATATCGACGACTCCCCCACCTTCCAGGGCGAGCGGGTCGAGGTGCTGAACGTGCTAGGCGCGGGCGACTCCTTCCTGTCCGGCCTGATGGCCAGCCTGCTGCAAGGCAAAGATTGGGCCCAATCCACCCAGGTCGCCAACGCCTGTGGGGCCATCGTGGTGTCGCGCCACGCCTGCTCCGCCGCCATGCCGACACCGGCTGAATTGACCCACTGGTTTGGTGGCAGCCGCAACCCCAAGGTGGATGCCGACCAGCAGCTCGCCCACCTGCACCGCGTCACCGCGGCCCGGCCGGACTGGAACGAGATGTGCGTGCTGGCCTTTGACCACCGCAGCCAGTTTTTCGACATGGTGCGCGAGGCCGGTGCCGACGAGTCGCGCATCCCCGCCCTCAAGAAGCTGCTGGTCGAAACCGCCGAACAGGTGGAATCCAGCCACGGCCTGCAAGGCCATGTGGGCGTGCTGATCGACGGCGGCGACTATGGCCGCGATGCCCTGGCCAGCGCCACCGGGCGTGGCTGGTGGGTCGGCAGGCCCATCGAGTTGCCCAGCTCGCGCCCGCTGCGCTTTGACGGTACCCGCTCGGTCGGCAGCGCCCTGATCAACTGGCCAACCGAACAGGTGGTGAAGTGCCTGGTGCACTACCACCCGGACGATGCCTACCCCCTGCGCCTGGAGCAAGAGCAAAAAGTGCTGGAACTCTGGGAAGCCACCCGCGCCAGCGGCAACGAGCTGCTGCTGGAAATCATCTGCCCCCGCGCCCTGACCCCAGCGGGCACCGAAGATGCCGCCGTGCTGCGCGCCGTCAAACGCTTCTACAACCTGGGCGTACAGCCCGAATGGTGGAAGCTGGCCCCCATGCAGCCCCAGGGCTGGACCGACCTGGCCGCCCTGGTAGCCGAGCGCGACCCGCACTGCCGTGGCGCAGTCATCCTGGGCCTGAACCAGCCCCTGCAACTGCTGGCCGACAGCTTTGCCCAGGCTACCAACCCCATCGTCAAGGGCTTTATGGTCGGGCGCACACTGTGGGCCACCCCATCGCTGCAGTGGTTGAAAAATGAAATCGACGACGCGGCGTTTAAAAATGCCGTGGCACAGAACTTTACTGTCCTGGTAGATGCCTGGCGCAACCGCAAATCCGCCCAATAACCTTGCGCAATCAATTCGCCGTATGAAAACCCAAAAACTCACCATGTCCCAGGCGCTGGTCAAGCACCTGGCCGCGCTGCAGGTCGAAATGGCCGACGGCAGTATCCAGCCCTACTGCGCCGGCGTGTTCACCATTTTCGGCCACGGCAATGTGGCCGGCCTGGGCGAAGCCCTGTACGCCGAGCGCGCCACGCTGCCCACCTACCGCGCCCACAACGAGCAAGGCATGGCCCACGCCGCCGTGGCCTACGCCAAAGCCCAGTTCCGCCAGCGCATCATGGCCGTCAGCACCAGCATCGGCCCGGGCGCAACCAATGTGGTCACCGCCGCCGCCGTGGCCCATGTGAACCGCCTGCCAGTGCTGTTGCTGCCCGGCGACACCTTTGCCACCCGCGCCCCGGATCCAGTGCTGCAGCAGATCGAAAACTTCCAGCACGGCGACATGAGCGCCAGCGACTGCTTCCGCCCCGTCACCCGCTTCTTTGACCGTATCACCCGGCCCGAGCAGATTCTGACCGCCCTGCCCCGCGCCATCCAGGTGATGACCGACCCCGCCAGCTGCGGCCCGGTCTGCCTGTCGCTGCCGCAAGACGTGCAGGCCATGGCCTTTGACTGCCCAGATAGCTTTCTGCAGCCCGGCCTGATCCACTTCCGCCGCCCGCCCGCCGACACCCGCGAGTTGGCCGCTGCCGCCGCCCTGCTGAAAACCGCCAAACAACCGCTCATCGTGGCCGGTGGCGGCGTGCTGTACAGCCAGGCCTGGGAGGCGCTGCGCGCCTTTGCCGAGAAACACGGCATCCCGGTGGTCGAATCGCACGGCGGCAAGAGCAGTCTGCCTTGGGACCACTCGCTGAACCTGGGCGGCATCGGCGTAGACGGCGGCCCCGCTGCCAACGAAATGGCCCGTGAAGCCGACGTGGTGTTGGCCGTGGGCACACGCCTGCAAGACTTCACCACCGGCTCGCACGCCCTGTTTGCCAAAGCCAAGCTGTTGTGCCTGAACGTGCAAAGCTTCGATGCCACCAAATGGGCCGGTGCCGCCCTGGTAGCCGATGCCCGTGTGGGCCTGGCCCAATTGAGCACCGCCGCAGGCGACTGGAAAGCCGCCCCCGCCTGGACCACCCGCGCCCGCGCCCTGGCCGCTGGCTGGGTAGCCCGCGTCACTGAATTGACCACCGCCGTCCCCAAAGATGTGCTGCCCTACGACGGCGAAGTCATCGGCACCGTGCGCGACTCGGTGGAGAACAGCGACGTGCGCGACGTGGTGGTCTGCGCCGCAGGCACCCTGCCCGCTGAACTGCACAAGCTCTGGCGCGCCACCCGGCCCGGCAACTACCACGTGGAATACGGCTACTCGTGCATGGGCTACGAGATCGCCGGGGCGCTGGGTGCCAAGATGGCCCGGCCCGACCAGGAAGTCATCGTCATGGTGGGCGATGGCTCCTACATGATGATGAACTCCGAGCTGGCCACCTCGGTGCTGCTGGGCAAAAAGTTGATTGTGGTGATTCTGGACAACCGGGGCTACGGCTGCATCGAACGCCTGCAGCTCAAGTCCGGCACGCCCAGCTTCAACAATATGCTGATTGATTGCATCCCCGAAGGCGGCAACCCCAGCCAGATCGACTTTGCCATGCACGGTCGCAGCATGGGCGCAGATGCCGTGCACGTGAAAGACCTGACTGAGCTGAAAACCGCCATGGTCGCCGCCCGTGCCGCCACCAAAACGCAGGTCGTCGTAATCGACACCACCCACCACCGCACCACGGCCGAAGGCGGCTGCTGGTGGGAAGTGGCGATTCCCGCCGTTTCCGAGCGCACCGAAGTGAATGAAGCTTTCGAGCGCTACACCGCCGCAAAAACTGAACAACGTATTTAACTTAAAGAGAAGCAACATGACCTGGAACGTACGCATCGGCATCAACCCCCTGTCCTGGATGAACGACGACCTACCCTCGTTGGGCGGTGAAACCCTGCTGGAAACAGCTTTGAGCGAAGGCAAAGAAATCGGCTACGAAGGCTTCGAGCTGGGCAACAAATTCCCCAAGGACGGCCCCGGCCTGAAAGCCAAGCTCGACGAATTCGGCCTGGCCTGCGTATCTGGCTGGTACTCGGGCTTTCTGGGCAACGACACGGTAGAAGCCGAGATCGAGCGCTGCAAGGCCCACATGGCCAAGCTGCAATACAACAACGTCAAGGTGGTGGTCTATGGCGAATGCGCCGACACCATCCAGGGCCAAATCGACACCCCCGTCTCCAAGCGCCCTAAATTTGCCAACGACGCCCTGTGGAAAGCCTACGCCGAGCGCCTGAACGCCTTCGGCGAGCACCTGGTCAAGACCTACGGCATCAAGTTGGCCTACCACCACCATATGGGTGCCTACGTGGAGTCGCCCGCCGATGTAGACAAGCTGATGGCGCTGACCGATCCGACCAAGGTCTTCCTGCTGTTCGACACCGGCCACGCCTACTTTGGCGGTGCCGCCGACCCGGTCACGCTGCTCAAGAAACATGTGGAGCGCGTAGTCCATGTGCACTGCAAAGACGTGCGCGTCCCGGTGATTGCCCAGGCCCGCAACGACGGCTGGAGCTTCCTGAACGGCGTGATCAACGGCACCTTCACTGTGCCCGGCGATGGCGGCCTGGACTACGAAGCCGTGCTGACCACCCTGAAGAATGCCGGTTACGAAGGCTGGCTGGTGGTCGAAGCCGAGCAAGATCCGGCCGTCGCCCCCAGCTACGAGTACGCGAAAAAGGGCTATGACACCCTGCGCGGCCTGGTCGACAAGATCGGCGGCTGAAATGGTCAGCCCCCTCCTCGCCAAAGCCGCCCCCACAGGCCGCGAAATCGTCAACGTCACCCCCGAGCGCGCAGGCTGGACCCACGTGGGCTTTCGCGCCGTGCGGCTGGCCGCCGGTGAAACCGAAACGGTCAACACCAGCACCCGTGAACTCTGTCTGGTGGTGCTCACCGGCACCGTCACCGTGACGGTGGACGGCCAGACCTACGAGAAGCTGGGCAGCCGCACCAGCGTGTTCGACAAGGTGTCTCCCGCAGCGGTCTACGTACCCGGCGGCAAGACCGTGGTGGTACGGGCCGACACCGATGCCGAGCTGGGTCTGTGCACCGCCCCCGCAGGCGACACGCCCCACGCCGTGCGCGTGATTGACCCGAGCAGCATGCGCCGCAGCGTGCGCGGCCAGGGCACCAACACCCGCTACGTCTGCGACGTGCTGCCCCACGACGATCCCACCGCCGCGCACTTGCTGGTGGTCGAAGTCATCACCCCCGCCAGCCACTCCAGCAGCTACCCGCCGCACAAGCACGACATCGAACAGCCGCCGGTGGAGACATTGTTGGAAGAAACCTACTACCACCGCCTGAACCCACCGCAGGGCTTCGCCTTCCAGCGCGTCTACACCGACGACCGCAGCCTGGACGAAGCCTGCGCCGTGGAGAACCACGACGTGGTGATGGTCCCGCGCGGCTACCACCCGGTCACCGCGCCGCACGGCTACGACCTGTACTACCTGAACGTGATGGCCGGCCCGAACCGCTTCTGGGTCTTCAAGAACGACCCGGCGCATGAGTGGATGCTGGCAGCGAAGTAGCATTTGCTAGTGATTCGATAGCTGCTAGCGCAGGTTCTACCTGCGCTAGCAGCCTATTTGGCTTGAACTTTTGGGTTAGGTGGATACTGTCAACATCCCCGGCCGGGTGTGCGCCCGGCAGCGCAGTCACCTTTCTTTGCTTCACCAAAGAAAGGCGAGCCGAAGTCGTCGCCCGGCTACGCCGGTACGCTGCGTTGCTCGGTCTGTGCGGGGTCCCGCTCGAACTCGCTACGCTCAGACAATCGCGGGCCCTGATCCGCCCAGTCCTGCGCTACTCGCCGACGCCACACGGCGTGGGAGCGGACAGCCAATACCAATAGCCGAACAGCCAACCCCAGCCCGGCAAAGCCGGGCTCGCGCCCAAGGCGCGATGTGGCGCTGCGCGCCACCGATCCCGCGCCCGGGGTACCCCTCTGTATGCGCCGAGGAGCGCAGTGGCAGGCGGAAAAGGGCTGGCGTTGTTTGAGCGCAGCGAGTTTAGCCAGACCCCGCATGCCACGAGCACCGCAGGTTCCCGCAGCGCCAGCGGAGGGCGCTAACAGTGGGGGCAGCCTTTCTTTTGGTCCCTTTTCTTTGGCTGCGCAAAGAAAAGGGACTGCGCCGCCGGGCGCATACCCGGCCAGCGGCGACTGTGGCATCCAGCGCGGCATAGATCACCACAAACCTATCAAAATTCTCAAGAGAAAACCGACCCCAGCGCACACCCCACCTGCACAAGAAGCTACGAAAAGAAGAGCATTTCATGCCTGCACCTTTTGAATGAAAGATGCTCGTACGCAGGGAGTCGCAACACTTCGGCGGGCTATAGTGGCCCATCGTTTAGGTGCGGGGTTTGTCGGAATTTTTATACCTGGATAAAAACCCACTTATTCTGAAAATAACCAGTCTGCAAGCCACTTCCAGGAGATTTCAATGGATGATTTAAACCTCAGTAGCCGATTTAAACCGCAAGGTTTGCGGTGTACATCACGTTAGGCCGCAAGAGAATGAGTGAGAACTTCACAATCGGAAAGCTAGAGGTCGCTCTGCGGCAGCTCAACTTTTCAATCCGCCTCCTGTTTGATGGGGCCGATGCCGTTTCTGTCCATACCTTGGTTGGGGCAGCGTCAAACATCCTGACCGATCTCGTGAAGGTATCTGCACCAGAAAGGTCGTGGGACAAGATTGCGCGTGAGGCCAACAACCTGGCCCCATCGGCATACTTTCAGATCATGCGTAAGCCACAGAATTTCTTCAAGCACGCGAGGGATGACCACAAAGCAACGCTTGAGTTCGATCCCGAAGAAACAGAAGCTCTCGCCTTTTGGGCGGTTATGAATGCAAGTGAACTTGCGCCGTTGTCGGTTGAGGGCTAAGTCTATCAGCTCTGGTACATAGCGGCCCGGTCGCCGTACACGAATCTGGAAGCTTCACCGCTACGCGAAGCCGTTCAATTCTTCGGTGATCTGCGGCCCTTACCTCGAGCCCAACGTCTTAGCACGGGAAGGGCCGCGCTGCAGAAAGAGTTGCAACGTGCGGCCTAACCCTTCCTTCAAGCGGAC
>NZ_JANXMU010000069.1 GCF_025354435.1 Rhodoferax sp. | reverse complement strand
TTTGCGGTGCTGGGCGAATCCCGCTTCTTGGTCGGCGGCCAGGGCCAGGGTGTGTTGCTTCATCTTTGTCGCCTTGTGAGGGATGACAATACCAATGCAAGTCACGCGCCAGGTCGGGACTTATTCAGCGTTGCCTTAAGCCTGCGGTGTTGCGGTATCGGTGGTTAGCCGGAACCTTTGGGCCCGCGCAGGCACCCACTGGTTCCGTCTTGTCCAGAGAACCTTCCATGCACGCATCTGAAACCCGGGCCATCGTCACCCTGAGCCTGCTCGCCGCTTTTGTGGATGGCGAAAAGCACGAACGTGAACGCGCCGAAATCAAGCGTATCGCCGAAGGGCTGTCGCAAGCCGATGGCCTGAACCTGCCCACGCTGTACCAGGACGTGCTGCTCAAGCGCGTCTCGCTAGACAGCGTGGTGGCCGCGCTGGGCAGTGTCGAAGCCAAGCAGCTGGCCTATGAAATGGCGGTCTGCGTCTGCGATGCGGACGGTGTCCAGTCGGTGGCCGAGCAGCGCTTTTTGGCCAGCGTGCAGCAGGCTTTGGGGCTGGCCCCGGCTGCCGCTGCGCAGTTTGTGCAGCAGGCCGATGCCATGGCTTCGGCACCCTTAGCCGCACCCACCGTCACGCTGGTGGTTGCCAAGCCCGGCGATGCCGCGCTGGACACATTGATTCTGAACGCCGCCATCGTCAACGGCGCGCTGGAGCTGCTGCCCGAATCCCTGTCCACCATGGCCATCATCCCCCTGCAAATGCGGCTGGTGTACGGCATCGGCAAGGCCCATGGTTTTGAGTTGGACCGGGGCCATATCAAAGATTTTCTGGCCACCGTCGGCGTAGGCCTGACTTCGCAGTACCTGGAGCAGGCCGGGCGCAAGCTGCTGGGCGGCTTGCTCGGCAAGGTCGGCGGCGGCCTGCTGCGCGGGCTGGGCCAGCAGGCCGTCAGCACCGGCATGAGCTTTGCTGCCACCTACGCCCTGGGCCACGTGGCCAAACGCTACTACGCGGGCGGGCGCACGCTGTCCACCCAGGTGCTCAAGGATGCCTACGCCAGCGTGGCCCAAGAGGCGCAAGGCCTGCACGGCCGCTACCTGCCCGCCATGCAGGAAACCGCCCGCACCCTGGATGCGGGCAAGGTCTTGGCCATGGTGCGCGGCGCCTGAGCCTGCCCCGCGCGGCATAATCCGCGCCATGCCCAGCCCGCGCAACCCCCACACCTTCGCCCGTCGCCTGGCGCGCTGGGTGCTGCTGTGTTTTGCGCTGTCGCTGGGCGTGGCGATTGCGTCGCCGCTGACGCATCCGCAGGCCATGGAGCTGGTGTGTTCCAGCGCCGAGTCCGTCAAGCTACTCGTCACCGCCCCCGACGGCAACACCCAGGTGGTCAGCCAGATGGGCGACTGCCCGCTGTGTGTGACGGCCAGCGCGCCGCCGCCTGCGCCGGTCAGCCCCCGGGTGGAGCCGCCGCCCGCCCTGTCGTATGCGCTGCGCAGCATTCCTGCCGCGTACACCGCCTACGCCACCGCTGCGCCACTGCCTGCACGCGGGCCCCCCACGTCCGTCTGAACTACTAAATATGTAGCTGCCCGTGCAGGGTGTACCTGCGCTGGAAGGCTATTTCTTGTGTATTTTGGTTGGAGTTTTCCATGTCTTTTTCGTTTGCTATTAAATTCGCAGCTGCTTGCGCAGTGTCTGCCTGCGCCTGTACCTCTTTTGCCCATATTGTTCTGGCCGACCCTGCGGCTTTGGGCAACACCGGTTACAGCGCGGCCCTGCGTGTCGGCCACGGCTGCAACGGTTCGGCCACCACCGCCATCCGCGTCACTGTGCCCGCCGGTTTCAAGGGGGCCAAGCCCATGCCCAAGGCGGGCTGGGTGCTGTCCACCACCGTGGGCAAGCTCGCCACCCCGTTTGACGACCACGGCAAGCCCATCACCGAAGGCCTGCTGGCCGTGACCTGGACTGCCGCCCCCGGCAATGCGCTGCCCGATGCCTACTTTGACGAATTTGTGCTGCGCGGCAACCTGCCCGGCGAGGCCGGTGCGATGTGGTTCAAGGTGCTGCAGACCTGCGAAAAAGGCAGCACCGACTGGGCCGACATCCCCGCCGCGGGCGCATCTGCCCACGACTTGAAATCGCCTGCGGCGATGCTGGAAATCATCCCCTCCGACCACGTCGGCGGCCACCAACATTGAAAGCATAATTACTATGAAATTCGCAGCTATTACCGTAGCATTGGTCTGCACTAGCGGACTTTTTGTTCAAAATTCTTATGCCCAAAACGTCGAGGTCAAAGATGCTTGGGCCCGCACCAGTGTGCAGGGCCAAAAGGCCTCCGGCGCGTTCATGACCCTGACCGCCAAAGAGGCCACCCGGCTGGTCGCCATCGCCACCCCCGTCGCCGGTGTGGCCCAGGTGCACGAGATGAAGATGGACGGCGACGTGATGCGCATGCGCGCGCTGCCCGATGGCCTGGACCTGCCCGCAGGCAAGCCGGTGGCCCTGACCCCCGGCGGCTACCACGTCATGCTGATGGACCTGAAAGCCGCGCTGCCCAAAGACAGCACTATTCCCATGACCCTGGTGTTCAAAGATGCCAAGGGCGTGGAAAGCAAGCTGGAGCTAAAACTGCCGGTGGCCACCACTGCGCCCAACGGCATGGCAGAGCACAAGCACTGACGCATTTGTGACACATTGGGGTAAGCTGTACAGACTGCAAGCCAAGACTGCAGACCCCCATAATTAGGAGACACCATGAGCGATACACCCGCCTTTGATTTCAGCAAATTCGTGCCCGGTTTTGACTTTTTGCAGAACCTGGGCAAAGGCGCTTCCCCCGCCGCCCCGGCCATGGGCGGCTGGGTTGCGCCGACCCTCAGCGTGGAAGAGCTGGACAAGCGCATCACCGAGCTCAAAGCCGTGCAGTTTTGGCTGGACCAGAACGCCACGGCCCTGAAAGCCACCATCCAGGCGCTGGAAGTGCAAAAAATGACCCTCGCCACCCTAAAGGGCATGAACTTCAGCATGGGCGACCTGGCCAGTGCCTTCAAGCTCAAACCCGAAGCCGCCACACTGGCCGCCAAAGCCACGGAAAAGCCTGTGGCCAAAGCCCCAGAACCCACGACCGCTGCTGCTGCCGACGCCGATGCGCCCACCGCGCCCGGCGTGGTCGATCCGCTGAAATGGTGGGGTTCACTGACCGAGCAGTTCCAACAAATCGCCGGTGCTGCGCTGAAAGATGCCAGCACCCAGGCCGCGCTGGAAAAGAGCAAAAACCTGGCCACCAACTTCGCCGCCGAAGCCCTCAAAAGCGTGGGCGAAATCGCCAAGGCCGCGCGCAAGACCGTGGTGCCGCCCGCCGGCCCTAAGGCCGATGCCAGCAAGCTTGCACCCGCCAAGAAGACCCCGGCTAAAAAAGCCCCCGCCAAGAAGGCGGCGGCTAAAAAGCACGCGGGCTAACCCACCCAGCTTGCAGGGCCTAGAGCCTTGCAAGTGCCATAGATATTTACGGAGGCCGCCATGCAACTTTTCCCCCACGGCCATGCGACGCATCCCGACTGGCGCATGGCGGCCGGGCTGATGCTGGCGCAGTTGCGCGCCCACATGGCGCTGCCCGACTACGCCAGCGCGCCCACCCTGGGCCTGCTCTACATCACCGACCACTACGGTGCTGTGGCGCAAGACATCCTGGACCATCTCAGCGGTGAGCTGCCCGAGGTCACCGACTGGTCGGGCACGGTAGGCATTGGCATCTGCGCCAACAACGTCGAGTACTTCGACGAACCGGCCCTGAGCGTAATGCTCTGCGACCTGCCCGCCGACCAGTACCGCGTGTTCTCTGGCGTGGCCCCGCTGGGCCTGGGCTTCGAGGCCCACACCGCCCTGGTCCACGCCGATGCCAACACCCCCGACCTGACCGAGCTGGTCGCCGAGATGGCGGCCCGCACCGACACCGGCTACCTGTTCGGCGGCCTAGCCTCCAGCCGCTCGCGTTCGGTGCAGTTTGCGGTGGGCGGCAACGGCAACATCAAGGGCCACGGCGCAGCGCGCGGTGTGTTCAGCGGTGGCCTGAGCGGCGTGGCGTTTGGCCCCGCCGTGGCGCTGGTCTCGCGCGTCACCCAGGGCTGCCAGCCCATCACCGCCAACCGCGTGGTCACCGCGTCCGATGCCAACCTAGTGCTGGAGCTGGACGGCCAACCCGCGCTGGCCGTGCTGCTGGCCGACCTGGGCGTGGACCTGGAGCACCCGCAAGAGGCGTTGGGCCGGGTCCGCGCCACCCTGGTCGGCCTGACCCGTGCCACCGTGGGCGACGCGCCGGTACGCACCGCCCACTTCGGCAGCGACGTGGTGGTGCGCCACATCATCGGCCTGGACCCGACGCGCAAAGGCGTGGCGATTGGCGACCACGTCGCCGTGGGCACCCGACTGGCGTTTTGCCAGCGCAACATGGCCGCGGCCAAGGCCGATCTGGTGCGCGTCTGCGCCGAAATCCGCGAAGAGCTGGAGCCCGAGGAGCTGTCGATGGAGCTGGCCACCGCACTCGCTGCACCCGAAGCCGAATCCGCCCCGCACCCGGCCCGGCGCATTGCCGGAGCCATCTACGTGAGCTGCACCGGCCGCGGTGGCAACCACTTCGGCGGCCCCAGTGCCGAGTTGCAAATCGTGCGTCGCGCCTTGGGCGACGTGCCCCTGGTGGGCTTCTTTGCCGCCGGTGAAATCGCCCGGCAAAACCTGTACGGGTACACCGGCGTGCTGACGGTGTTTTCCGACCTAGGTCCGTAAAAGCCTACCGTCTCAGGGCGGTGAACGCCGCAAACTCACAGCGCCGCATGCCCAGCACCAGGGTGTAGCCCTCGCGGGCCGCCTCGGGCAGCTTTTGGTCGGCCAAGTGCTGCTGGGCAAAGTCTTGCGCCACCCGCTGCAAACGTTCTAAAAACACCGGTGCCAGGCTGCGGCTTATCGAGCCGTGCACCAGTAGCAGGCCTTCGCCTGGGCCGTCAAAACCACCGCTGTAGTAGTCCAGCACTACGTCCTCGCGGAAGAACTGCATCACCGGCCCGTGCGGCCGCCAGCGAAACGCCTTGGCCAGCTTCAGGCGGTAGCGGTTCAGCGGGCGCAGCTCGATGATGCCGATGCGGTCCAGCTGCGCCAGGCAGGCGATGCACTCGGCCTCGCTGAGCCGGTAGTTGGCGGTGATCTGCTCCAGCGTCCACTGGCTGAGCACGCATATCGCCACCAGCAGCAGCTTCTTGTCGGCCACCACGGCCTGCTCTTGCTGCTGCGTCAGGGCCACCAGCAGCGGCTGGGCATCGGCCACGCGGCGGGCCAGTTCGGCAAAATCCAGCTTTAGGGCGCGGCAGATGGCATCCACGCGCGACAGCGGCATATCGCCCTTGGCCAGCATGCGCTTCACGCTGGACTCGGCCACCCCCAGCTGGATGGCCAGGTTGGCATAAGTCATCTGCGCGGCTTTGAGTTCTTTTTTGAGTGCGGTAACGAGGTCGGCGGTGGTGCTCATAGGTATCGATTATGGATACTTTGCGTATGAATATGTGGGTGAAGTCTGAAATAAGCGCCTTGGCCACGTCAGTGTGCCGACACTCGCGCCATCCCATTTTTTGAAGGAATGCACCGTGAACCGATTGGAAACAACTCTGCTGTGGACCGTGGCCATCGCCGCCGTGGCCGCCGCCTGCGGCCCGGCCGTTGCCCAGCAGGCGCATTACCACGCGTTTGCTGACCAGCGCGCCTGGGCAGGCCTGCCGAATGCGCTGGACGTGCTGAGCAACCTGCCGTTTGCCGTGGGTGGCCTGTGGGGGCTGCTGGTATTGAAGCAGCAGCCACCCAGCGTGCAGCGCGGGCTGGCGGCCTTGTTTTTTGCGGGTTTGCTGGTGGCCGCGCTATGTTCCAGCATCTACCACTGGCAGCCCGGCGACACCCGGCTGGCCCTAGACCGTTTTGGCATGGTGGCGGTGTTCGCCGGTTTGCTGGGCTTGGCCGTGGCCGACCGCAGCAGCGACCGCGCGGGGCTGTGGACCGCGGGCGCGGTGCTGCTGTGGGGGCCGCTGTCGGTGGCGGTGTGGTCGGCCACCGGCAACCTGTTGCCCTGGGCCGTGCTGCAAGGCGGCGGCATGCTGCTGGTGCTGTACCTGGCCCTGTGCCCGCCACGCCCCGGTGCCTGGGGCATCCGTCTGGGCGGGGTAATTGCCGCGTACGCCCTGGCCAAGCTGCTGGAGCAGGGCGACCACAGCGTGTTTGCCTGGACCGGCGGCTGGGTGTCGGGCCACAGTCTGAAGCACGCCGTGGCGGCCCTGGCGGCTTGGCCGGTGCTGGCTGCACTGCCGTCACGCACGGCTGGGCACAATGGTGCGCAACGCCTGCATGGCGCAGCGGTCCTGTAATTTCCGAATGCTCTGTTTTTAATAGCTATAAGCGCACATAGAATCTGCGCCAGCGCCCTATTTGGTTTAAAAAATGCAAGTCTATCACGCCGATTCCTCTACCGATGCCACGGCCCACCCCAACCAGTTCGCCCTGCTCAAGCAGCGCCGTTTTGCGCCGTTCTTCTGGACGCAGTTTTCGGGCGCGGCGAACGACAACCTGTTCAAGTTCTCGTTCACCGTGATGGTCACCTACCAGCTCAGCGTGAGCTGGTTGCCGCCTGCGCTGGCGGGGCTGGTGATCGGGGCGCTGTTCATTTTGCCGTTTCTGCTGTTTTCGGCCACCAGCGGGCAGCTGACCGACAAGTACCCCAAAACCGCGATGATCCGCGCGGTGAAGAACCTGGAAATCGCCATCATGCTGCTGGCGGGCTACGGCTTTTTCACCAATAACGTCGACGTGCAGGTGCCGGTGCTGCTGGCCTGCGTGTTTTTGATGGGCCTGCATTCCACGCTGTTTGGCCCGGTGAAATTCGCCTACCTGCCGCAGGTGCTGAGCGATGCCGAGCTGACCGGCGGCAACGGCATGGTCGAGATGGGCACCTTTGTGGCCATCTTGCTGGGCGACATCGTCGGCGGGTTGTTGGTAGCGATTCCCGAGGTGGGCCACACCGCCGTGGCCATTGGCTGCGTAGGCTTGGCCTTGGTAGGCCGCTGGGTGGCGCAGGCGATTCCGCAGTTGCCCGCCACCGACCCCGGTTTAAAGATCAATTGGAACCCTTTTACCGAGACTTGGCGCAATTTGAAGCTGGCCAACAGCAACCCGGTGGTGTTCCGCTCGCTGCTGGGCATCAGCTGGATGTGGTTTTTTGGCGCGGTGTTCTTGAGCCAGTTCCCCAGCTTTGCCAAAGAGGTGCTGCACGGTGACGAGCAGGTGGCCACGCTGCTGCTGGTGGTGTTCTCCATCGGCATCGGCACCGGCTCGCTGCTGTGCGAGGTGCTGAGCCGCCGCCACGTCGAGATCGGCCTGGTGCCGCTGGGGGCCATCGGCATGAGCGTGTTTGCCATCGATTTGTACTTTGCCGCGCGCGGCCTGCCGTCCAGCGAGGTGATGGGCCTGGCCGCCTTTACCGCCCGCGCCGCCCACTGGCGGGTGATGGCCGACCTGGCGCTGCTGAGCCTGTTTGCCGGGCTGTACAGCGTGCCCATGTACGCGCTGATCCAGCTGCGCAGCCAGCCCACGCACCGCGCCCGCATCATCGCGGCCAACAATATTCTGAATGCGCTGTTCATGATTGCCAGCTCGGTGATCGCCGGGGCGCTGCTGACCAGCGGCTTCACCATTCCGCAGATCTTTTTGTTCACCGGCATCGCCAATGCCGTGGTGGCGGCCTACATCTTTCTGCTGGTGCCCGAGTACCTGCTGCGCTTTGTGGCCTGGATGCTGTCGCACTGCGTGTACCGCTTCAAGGTCACGGGCGACCAGCACATCCCCATTGCTGGCCCGGCCATCCTGGCGTGCAACCATGTCAGCTTTGTGGATGCCGTGCTGCTCATGGCCGCCAGCCCGCGCCCTATCGTGTTCTTGATGGACCACCGCATCTTCCAGGTGCCGGTGCTTGGCTGGCTGTTCCGCCTGGCCAAGGCCATCCCCATCGCGCCCCGCGCCGAAGATCCCGTGGCCTACGAAGCCGCTTTTGCCGCTGCCGCCAAGGTGCTGCAAGAAGGTGATTTGCTGGGCATCTTCCCCGAAGGCGGTCTGACCAAGGATGGCACGCTGCAAGAATTCAAGGGCGGCATCATGAAGATACTGGAAGCCGCCCCGGTGCCGGTCATCCCCATGGCGCTGACCCACCTCTGGGGCTCGTACTTCAGCCGCGTTGAAGGCGGCACCGCCATGGCCAAGCCGTTTCGCCGCGGGGTGTTGAACCGGGTGGGGTTGAACGTGGGGCCTGCGATGGCGGCGGATGCGGTGCAGCCGGAGGCGCTGCGGGAGCGGGTGGCCGGGTTGTTAACCTGCCATCCGTAGCCTACGCGCCGCATCTTCGGCCTTCGCGTCGTCAATTTCACGCAGTACGCTGCCCATGTCTACCGCTCCGTGCTGCGGCTGGTAGTGGCCGGTGAGGACCACCTCGGTGGACAGCAGGCCGCGCACGTACAGCTCCCACATCTCGGGGCCAAAGTTGGTTTTTAGCAGTTCGGGGGCGAACTGGCCGAAGAAGTCGCGCAGGTTCACCACGTCGCGCAGCAGCATGCGCTGGGCGTGGTTGTTGCCGGCCGCGTCTACGGCCTGGGGCAGGTCGATGATGACCGGGCCGTCGGCAGCCAGCAGGATGTTGAACTCCGACAAATCGCCGTGCACCGTGCCCGCGCACAGCATGCGCACCACCTCGGCCAGCAGCGTGGCGTGGTGGGCACGCGCATCGATGGGGCTGAAGGCCACGTCGTTCAGACGCGGGGCAGCATCGCCGTGGGCATCGGTCACCAACTCCATCAGCAGCACGCCTTCGAAGAAGTTGAACGGCTTGGGCACGCGCACCCCGGCATCGGCCAGCTTGTACAGCGCATCCACCTCGGCGCTTTGCCATGCCGCCTCTTGGGATTCGCGGCCGAACTTGCTGCCCTTGGCCATGGCGCGGGCCTGGCGGCTGTTTTTGACCTTGCGGTTTTCGGTGTAGTCCACGGCCTGGCGGAAGCTGCGGTTGGTGGCTTCTTTGTAGATCTTGGCGCACAGGGTGTGGTCGCCGCTGCGAACCACGTAGACCATGGCTTCCTTGCCGCTCATGAGCTGGCGAACCACGGTGTCGATCAGGCCTTCTTCGATCAAGGCTTGCAGTCTGGGGGGAGCTTTCATGCGGCCCATTTTGCACCGGGCTGTGGGTGGGTGAAAAGTATCGTAATTTGATACCTCGTGGCGTATTTGACCCTACCGAAGAACAAATCCATCCCGCCTGAGAGGGGGCGCTGGACACAATGGCACCCATGTTCAACCACTCCCTGGAGTCCACCATGCAAGCCTCTTCCCCGTCGTCGTCCGCTGTTTTGATCCACCGCGACTCCAAAGCCTGGTCGCTACAGGTTTGGCTGTCGTTCGCCATCGCCATTTTTGTGTGTGCCGTAGGCCTGGCCTATCTGCCAGGCCAGGACCTGGACCGTGCCTTCATGGTGATGGGCTACTTCTTTTGCCTGTCGGCGGCCTTTGTACTGGCTAAGTTCGTACGCGACAACGAACGCGCCCTGGCAGATGCCAGCACGGCCCGCGCGGCGGACACGCCGATGTTCAAATTCGTGGTGTGGGGTGGCTTTTTTCTGGCCATGGGCCTGACCGGCTGGGGGCTGGCGCGTATGGAAGTGAACGAAACTTACAAGGCCTTTCTGGGTGTGAGCTGGCTGTACTTGATCACCTGCACCTTCACCTTGGCCAAGACGCTGCGCGACAAGCACGAAGCCGATGTGCGCGATGCCACCCTGGCATGAACCACCCTTCAACACATTCTTAAGAGAAAACCATGAAAAACACATTTGCTACTTTATTAATAGCTTCTTGCGCTTTTGTTACCTGCGCTGGAGCCTCTTTTAATGCCCAAGCGCAGAGTGAGGTATCGGCCCTGAGCGCCGTCTCGGCCTTGCCGTTGGCATCGGTGGTGGTGGGTGCCAGTGCGGTGGCCGGGGCCGTGCTGGCGGTGCCGGTCGCGCTGTCGGCCGGTGGCGCGGTGCTGGTGGTGAAAACCGTGCAGTCCACCGCCCGCGGCACGGTGTATTTGCTGGAGCGGGCCTCTGACGGTGCGCAGGCCAGTGTGGAGGTGGTCGGCAAGGGCGTGGCAGGGGTGTCGCTGGTGGCGGGGGCTGCGGTCACGGTCAGTGTGATCGGTGCGGGGGTGGTGCTGTCCGCAGCGGGCGAGGCGATTGCCTTTATCCCCAACGCTTTGGGCCGTGCTTTGCTACACAACGAACACGTGACGAACTGAAGGAGGCTGCCATGCTGCGCAAAATGTTTTCGATACTTCTGCTGTGTGCCAGTCTGTGGCTGGCGCAACCTGTATGGGCCGGGCGCTCCTGCGATGCCGAGCAACCCCCCAAGCCCGCCACCATCGAGCGCGGCCTGACCCTGGCCGAGCGCACCCTGTCGGCACTGGATGCCAGCGGCGCACAGGTGGTCGTCCTGGCCCGTGCCGGGCAAGACCTGGGCAAATATGGTCTGCACTATTCCCATCTGGGCTTTGCCTACCAGCAGCCTGACGGGCAGGGCGGCCATGTGTGGCGGGTGCTGCACAAGCTCAACCAGTGCGGCACGCCCGATGCGTTTATTTACCGCCAGGGCCTGGGCGAGTTTTTCCTGGACGACCTGTGGCGCTATGAAGCCGCCTGGGCCGTGCCCACGCCCGAGGTGCAAGCGCGTCTGCTCACCTTGCTGCAAGACACGCCGCGTGCCGTGCGCCTGAACAGCAAGCCCTACAGCCTGGTCAGCTACGCCTGGGCCACCAAATACCAGCAGTCCAACCAGTGGGCGTTGGAAACCCTGGCCGCCGCCATGGAGCCGGGCGTGGATTCGCGCGCGCAGGCCCAGGCCTGGCTGAAGTTCAAAGGCTACACGCCCACCACGCTCACCATCGGGCCGCTAACCCGGCTGGGTGCACGGGTGACCAAGGCCAATGTGGCGTTTGACGACCACCCCAATGAAAAGCGTTTTAGCGACCACATCGAGACCGTTACGGTCGATTCGGTGTTCGCTTGGCTGCAGCGTGCGCAGCTGGCGGCCGCACCCGTACAGTTGGCCTTGTAAATAGGAGTTGAAATGAGCAAAACATTGCGTTTGTCAGAAAAAATGGTTCCAGCGGGGCCTGTGGCTGGTGGCGGTGGTTTTTGCCGGGTTTTTGATCGGCCTGGGCAGCAGTGTGGTGGGCGATCTGCCGCAGGTCGAGCAGACCCTGAGCCTGGAGGATTTCATCGACAAGCCCGCCGCCACCCAGTTACGGGCCACCATCGCCAGCGGCCAAAAAGCCGAAGAAGCCGCCGATACCGCGCTGGAGCAGGCCCGGCTCAAGCACCAAACGGCCCGCGCCAACAGCAGCGCCGCCCGTGAAACTTTCGACAACTGGCTGGCCACCCGCGGTGCCACGGGCCGATCTGACCAAGACCCCGAGTTGATCCGCCGTACCCAGGCGCTGGATGCCCGCCAGTCGGTGCAGGCCGCGCAAACCCAGCTTAACGCCCTGGAGCGCGCGGCAGATGGCGGCTGGCAGCAGGCCCAGCGGGCCCAGGAGCTGCGCGTGTTCGGCTACCGGTTAGCCCTGACCCTGCCGCTACTGGCCATCGCCGGTTGGCTGTTTGCCAAGAAGCGCAAAAGCACCTACTGGCCGTTTGTGTGGGGCTTCATCTACTTTGCGCTGTTCGCCTTCTTTGTTGAACTGGTGCCTTACCTGCCGAGTTACGGCGGCTACGTGCGCTATGTGGTGGGCATCGTGCTGACGGTGCTGGTCGGGCGGCAGGCCATTGTGGCGTTGAACTGCTACCTGGAAAAGCAAAAGCTGGCCGAAGCCCTGCCTGATGCCCAGCGCCGCGAAGAGCTCAGCTACGACGTGGCCCTGGCGCGACTGGCCAAAAGCGTGTGCCCCGGCTGCGAGCGTCCGGTAGACCTGAAGAACGACAGCATCGACTTCTGCCCGCACTGCGGCATTGGCCTGTTTGACCACTGCCTGCCCTGCCACACCCGCAAGAGCGCCTTCGCCAAGTTCTGCCACGCCTGTGGTACTTCGGCCGCCGCCACCGCTCCGGTAGTGCCGCTAGTGCCAGGGGTGCCCTGACCCTGGGCAGCTTCGGCATCGGACATTCGTCCCATAGCCGAAAACCCGCGATCGGCCCACAGTACGGCTTCGATCCATCCACCTGCGAACACCATGAAAAGCTTCCCAATTTCGAACATCACCAACGCCGCCCGGGCCCTGTCATTCGCCGCAATGGCGACCCTGGCCACCGGTGCCGTATCGGCCGCCACCGCGGATGCCGCCAAACCCTCGGTCGTCATCGTGCACGGCGCGTTTGCCGACGGCTCCGACTGGGCCAAGGTGATCCCGTTGCTGCAGGCCAAGGGCGTGCACGTGGTGGCCGTGCAGAACCCACTGACCTCGCTCGACGACGATGTGGCCGCTGCCAAGCGCGCCATTGCCACGCAACCGGGCAAGGTCGTGCTGGTCGGCCATTCGTGGGGCGGTGTGGTCATCACCGAAGCGGGCGACGATGCCAAGGTCAAGGCGCTGGTCTACGTGGCGGCCCTGGTGCCCGATATGGGCCAAGCGGCTGGCGAACTTGTGAAGGACTATCCGACTGCATCTGGCTGGGCGCATGTCGTAGCCGACCAGGCCGGCTTTTTGAGCCTCACGCAGGAAGGCGTGGCTCAACATTTCGCGCAGGACCTGTCGGCCTCGGCCACCGCAGTGATGACCGCCACCCAAGGCCCGATCCAGGCCAAGGCCTTCGAGCAGAAGCTCACCGTGGCGGCCTGGAAGACCAAGCCTTCGTGGTACATCGTGAGCGAGAAAGACCACATGATCCAACCCGATCTCGAGCGTGCGCTGGCCAAAAAAATCAACGCCAAGACCACCAGCCTGGCAGCCAGCCACGTGCCACAGCAGTCGCAGCCCGCCAAGGTGGCGGCGGTGATCCTGGAAGCCGTGCGCGCAGCCAGCGAATAAACCGCCAGACGAAGCTTTGTTCTTGGACCCGACAAGCCCGCCCCATTCCGCGTCGCATGTCGCCGTGGGTGACGCGGTGCGCGCGCTGGCCTTCATCGGTGACCTGAGCATGGGGCAGCCGGTAGACCATTCGCTGCGCACCGCCTGGATCGCGTCGCGTCTGGCTGCGGTGCTGGGCCGAGACACCGCGCAGCAGCGGCATTGCCACGATGTGGCGCTGCTGCGCTGGTCGGGTTGCACGGCGAACGCGCCCGATGTCTCGGACCTCATCGGCGACGATGTGAACGGTCGGCGCGAGATGCTGGCCACTTCATCGCGCAGCCTGCCGGCGAATATGCTTGCCGCCATCGACGGAGCCGGTGGGCTGACCGCTATCCACTGCGAGGTGTCTGGCGACGTGGCCCGCACCTTGGGCCTGGCACCCGTGGTTGAACACGCCTTGCGCCACATCTTCGAACACTGCGACAGCCATGCCGAAGGAGTGCCGCTCGAAGTTTTTATGGTCGCGGTCGCGGGCGACCTGGAAATCTTCAGCCGCGTCTACGGTATCAGCCGTGCGCTGGCCTTCATCGCGGCCAAGGCCGATGTGTATTACCCCGTGGCCTTGGTGGATATGCTGCGCCAGCATGCGGCTGACTGGCTACACAGCCTGGAGCAGGGCGCCGCCGCCAGCGACCTGGCTGCCGACACCGCCGGTGGGGCCACCGCGCTGCTCGAACTCATCGCCGATGTGATCGACCTGAAACTGCCTTGGCTCACCGGTTTCTCTCGCAAAGTGGCCAGCACCGCGCGCCAATGCGGTGCCGCACTGGGCCTGGATGACCAGGCGCTGCAGCGCATCTACCGTGCGGCCCTTATCCACGGCATTGGCCGGGCCTCGGTGCCGAACAATATTTGGGATGCCGCCGGCCCGCCAGGCGAAGGTGCGGCCGAGCAGCTGCGCCTCGTGCCCTACTGGACGGCACGCGCCGTGCGCCGCATCGGCAGCCTGAGCGCCGAGGCCGAGATTGCGTCTTTTGTCGACGAACGTCTGGATGGCTCCGGCTTCTTCCGCGGCGCGAGCGGCGCGGCCATCAGTCTGGAGGCCCAGGTGCTGGCCGCGGCCGCGCATTGGGTGCTGCTGCAGACCAGCCGACCCGGCCGGCCCGCGCTGGACCTTGCCCAGGTAACCGCACGCATGCAGGCCTAGGCGGCGCAGGGCCGGTTCGCTACGGACATCGTGGCGGCGCTCACCGGCCAGGCTGCCGCGCCCCTGCCGAGAACGCTGCCATCGGCCGAAACCCTGGCCTTGTCGTCGCGCGAAGTCGAGGTGCTGAGCCGCATCAGCCACGGCGAGAGCAACAAGGAGGCGGCGCGCGCCCTTGGCATCAGCCCGAGCACGGTGCGCGCGCACCTGGAGAACGTGTTCCGCAAACTCGGCTGCAGCACGCGCGCCGCGGCCACCTTGAAGGCGATGCAGCTGGGGTTGTTCACGCACGGTGCTTGAGCCGACAGCCAGTTCTACCCCGCCCCAAGGCCTATGGCCACGCCAGCGTTGGTCCAATGCCTGTGGCGCGTTGGCCACGCAAACATGGCTGCACGCAGGTGGCTCGGGATGCGGCTGTCTTTATACACTAGGATTTAGGCATAAAAAGTGCCTCTAGCGTAATTGAAATATACGCCAGTAGCTATCAAAAAAATAGTATTTGGTTGTTTGTAACAGACTAATACATACGATCGCCCAGACCTAAGATTCCCTCTCTTGCTTCCAAGGGAGTTTGCTCGTGAATCTACTGCCCGCGCTGCAGGGCCCGGGTCGCTACGGGCTAGTTGCCTGCCTGCTGGCACTGTGCCTGGCCTTGCCTGCCGCAATCCACGCGCAAAGCGAGCGCGATGACGGCGGCGGCATGCCCACCCTGGAAGATGCCGATACCCGCGGCATCCCCCTCAGCCCCGACGAAGCCACCCAGCTGCTGGCCCAGGCCCTGCCCGACAACCCCGATGCCCGCTATGCCTTGCTGCAGCGCCAGTACCGCGCCGCGCAACTGCTGGGCGACCGTACGCGGCTCATCGCCGTGGCCCGCGAACTGGTCGATGCAGGCCAGGGCCGCCCTGGTGGCGAAGACTGGATTGGCGCGTACCTGGGGGCGGAGTTCACCTGGGGCAGCTCGGGCAAGGCGCTGGAGGCCAGCGATACTTTTGTTACCGATACCCGCCGCTCCCTCGCCAGCCGTGCCACCGCCGCCTTGCGCCAGACCTACTACGCATCGCAAGGCAACGACCGCGCCATCACGGCCCGCCTGTGGTCGCGCGCCGATAGCCTGGTGGACCAGGCAGTGAAATCCGGGGCACCCTTGCCGCCTACTTTTGCCTTGCAGCGCCTGCAGGTGCGTTCCGAGATCGAACGCATGCAGGGTGACAGCAAGGCGGCCCTGGCCACGCTGCGGGAAGCGGTGGGCCTGGGGCGGCGCATGCTGCAAGCGGTGCGCAGCCGTAGCAGTGGCCCCCGCGACCCCGCCGTGCTGGATGCCTACGGCTGGCTGGACGGCAGCATGGGCATGCTGGTCTACGCGCTGGTGCGTGATGGCCGCCCGCAAGAAGCCGTCAACGTGGCGCAGTCCAACCTGGCGCTATGGCGGGCCGGGCAGACCAGCGACGGCCTGGGGGCCCGGTGGAACTACCGCCTGGCCAGCAGCCTGAACGCCATCCAGCAATACGCGCCCGCCCTGGTCGCTGCGCAGTTGTCCAACGACATGCTGCAACGAGAAGGTGCCAGTGCTGCCAGCCATGTGGTGTGGCTGGCCCGCCAGGAAATCGTCCGCGCCCTGATCGGCCTGAAGCGGTGGCCCGAAGCCGATGCCGCCTACCGCGGCTTTCTGGCCAGCATGCCGCCCGACACCCTGGCCCGCACCCGCGCATCCGATTGGCGTGTGCTGACCCTGCTGGCGGCCAAAAGCGGCCGCCTGGACGAAGCGCTGGAGCAGGCCGAGCGCTCGTACCGCTACCGCAACCACCTGTACGGCAGCAACCACCCGCAAACCCAGGAGGCCGCAGGCATGCGCGGTGTGGTGCGCCTGCTGCGTGGCGATTTGCGGCTGGCCATGCTGGACTACGAAGCCCTGTTCGCCGCTACGCTGGACAACCCCGGCGGCTGGCTCGACCTGGAGCTGCGCGGCGTACGCGGCTACGTGCTGGGCATTGCTTTTGACGAGTTCATGCGTTTTGTGGCCGAAAAAGCCCTGAAAGGCGAGGCCGTGGATGTGGCCATGAGCGACCGCGCCCTGCAAATCTCCGACCGCAGCAGCCTGGGCGTGACCCAGCGGGCCATCACCGACAGCACGGCCCGGGTGCTGGCCAGCACCCCCGCCCTGCGCGCGCTGCTGGACCAGGAGCAAACCCAGCGCCAGGCCGTGGCCGCGCTGGTGGCCACGCTCAACGCCAGCCTGACGGACGAAGACAGCCTGCGGCGCAAGGCGCAAGCGCCGGAATTCAAAGCCCTGCCCGAAGCCGAGCGCAAAACCCTCACCGACCGCCAGCAAGTGGTGCGCGACAGCATCAAAACCCAGCAGGCCGATGCCGCGGCGGCGCGGGCCGTGCTGACCACCCAGCGCGACGCGATTGCCAAACAGTTCCCCGCTTACGCCGACCTGGTCACGCCCAGCACCCCCAAGCCAGAGCAACTGCGCCAGCTGCTGGGCACTGGGGAATCCCTGCTGGTGGTCTACCCCACCGACACCGCCACCCTGGTTTGGCTGCTGGGGGCTGATGGCAGCCAAGCCTTCAGCGCCGCCCGGCTCACCCGCGCCGACCTGGCCCGCCGCGTAGCCGATTTGCGGGGCCTGCTGGATCTGGGCGCGGCCCCCGCCGGGCGTAAACCGGTCTTGCCCACCGCCGCGCTGTATGCGCTGTACAAAGACCTGCTCGGCCCGCTGGACCCGGCGCTGCGCACCGTGCGCTCGCTGCTGGTGGCCACCGACGGCCCATTGGCCAGCCTGCCGCTGGCGGCGCTGGTGACCCAGCCGCCCGTGCCGAATACACCTCCGGCCTGGCTGGTGCGGCAAATGGCGGTGACGCAACTGCCCGCGTCCTCGGCCCTGCAAGCCCTGCGCCGCGTGGCCCAGCCGTTGGTCGCCCCCAAGGCACTAATGGGCTTTGGCGACCCGCTGTTCAGCACGGCGGCCAGCCCACCCGCCAAGGCGCAGCCGCTGGCCGCCGGGGCCGCCCGCTACGACGCGGAATGGGGATTCCGCTATGCCGACATGCCGCCTCTGCCCGATACCCGCACCGAGTTGCTGGCGCTGGCCAGCGCCCTGGGGGCCAATGCCCAAACCGACCTGGTGCTGGGTGCCCAGGCCACCCGCCGCGCGGTGCTGGATGCCAACCTGCTCGACCGCCGGGTGGTTGCATTTGCGACCCACGGCCTGCTGCCGGGCGAGCTGCCAGGCATTTCCAAGCCCTCGCTGGCGATGGCTGCCACGGCCGATGAGCGCGAGTCGCCGCTGCTGGAGCTGGACGACGTGCTCGGCCTGCGGCTAAACGCCCAGTGGGTGCTGCTGTCGGCCTGCAACACCGCGGCGGGCGAGCAGGGTGGGGCGGCCATGTCTGGCCTGGTGCGCGGCTTCTTTTTTGCCGGAGCGCGCTCGGTGCTGGCGACCCACTGGGCGGTCGAGTCCAGCTCTGCCGCCGCCCTGACCAGCGCCACCTTTGGTACCCAGGCCAAGGGCACGGCAACGCGTGGCGAGAGCCTGCGCCAGGCCCAACTGGCCATGGCCGATGGTGGGCTGGGCGCTGGGCGCTGGAGCCACCCGTTTTACTGGGCCCCGTATGCGCTGTTTGGCGATCCGGTGCGATGATGGTTCGATTCCTCCCTGTGTGAGGAATTCCATGTTGCCTACCCGTTCAACCGTCCCGATCCGCTGGATCGGCGGGTTTTTGCTGCTGTGCTGCAGCCTGCTGGCCACCCCGGCCAGCGCGCAGGCCGTGGCCGTGGTCACCAATGTCAAAGGCGGGGTGGTTTTTGCGCCGGGCGGCCCGCCGGTGGCCTTGCTGTCCGAGCTGGCCGCAGGGGCCGACATTGCGTTGGAGCGGGGCGGCATGCTGAGCTTTGTATACCTGCAGTCGGGCACCGAATTCCAGCTGATCGGCCCTGCGCGGGCCACCGTGGGTGCGACCGAGCCGCAATCTGTGGCCGGGGCCACCGCGGTGCTGCGCCGCTCGGTGGTGGCGGCCGAGACGGCCAAGCTGCAAACCACCAATGGCCGCGTGGTGCTGGGCGGCATGGTGATGCGCGGCGCGGGACTGGAGCGCCTCCAGCTGCTGGAGCCCACCGGCAAAGTGCTCAGCGCCCGCCCGGTGTTTGCCTGGACCATGCCCCCCGGTGTGCCCAGCGTCCAGTTTGAACTGCGCGACGAAGGCAGCGACAAGGTTTTGCTGAGCACCGCCGTGCAAGGCAGCCAGCTGGTGCTGGACGACAGCGTGCCGCTGCAGGCCGGGGTGAACTACCTGTGGACCGTCAGCATCGAGGTGCCGGGGGTCCACAGCCTGGCCCGCTCGTCTTACTTTTCGCTGCCCAGCGCCCCGGAGCGCGAGCGCATGGAAGCCCAGCGCCCCGGCCCGCAAGCCCCGTTTTCCGACCGGCTGATTTTTGCGTCCCTGCTGGAGCAAGGCCGGTTTTTGAGCGAATCCCGCAAGCTGTGGCAGGCGCTGGCCCAAGAGCGGCCGGACCTGCCTGAGCTGCGCAGCTTGGCCACGAAATAAGCCGGGCATGCCATTGCGCGCGACGACCTGGGGGCTTCCCACCCTGTGGGCCGGTTACCTGCTACTGCTGGCCCTGGCCGCCGTGCTGCTGTGTACGCCGCTGGCCCGGCCGCTGGAATACGGCCTGCTGGACGCACAGCAGCGGCTGCTGTTGCGCTACGCCCCGCAGCAAGTGCACAAAGAAGTGGTGGTCGTCGGCATTGACGAAGCCACTTTGCAGCAGTTTGCCGAGCCTTTTGCCCTGTGGCACAGCCATCTGGGCCGCTTCTTTCGCGGGATGGCGCTGGCCCAACCCGCGGTGGTGGGGTTGGACGTGGTCTTGCCCAACCGCTCGTTCGATGCGGTGGTGCCCGGCAGCGACCTGCAACTGCTGCGCGGCCTGATCGTGGCGCGGCAGCGTACCCCCTTGGTGCTGGGCGTGTCGGCCGACGATGCGGGCCAGCCCCGCCCGATCTACCCGCCGTTTCTGGCCATGGCGGGCAGCGGTGGCAGCGGCTCGCTGCTGCTGTCCCCCGATGCGGACCATGTGGTGCGCCGCTTCAACGAGCAACTCGGCGCCAGCAGCGAACCCGTGCCCACGCTGGCCGGGCAAATGCTACGCAAAATCAGGCCGCGTGCGCTGCCCCAGTCCGGGTTGATCAACTACGCGTTGCCACCCCTGCCGCACTACATCCCTTTGCAGCAAGTTACCGCGTGGGCCGATGCCGGGGACATGGCGCACCTCACCCAGGCCTTTGCGGGCAAGCCGGTGCTGTTGGGCAGCGTGTTATCCCTGGAAGACCGGCTTTTGCAGCCGGTAAACCTGGCAGGCTGGGAACCCGACAACGGCCGAACCGTGCCCGGCGTGCTGGTACATGCGCAAATCTTGCGCTCGCTGCTCAACGGTGGGCTGGTGGAGCCGGTGGCCTGGGGCTGGATCGCTGTATTGGCAGGTCTGTGCAGTCTGCTTTGGTTTGTCCCGCTGCGCTTGCGGGCGGCGGCCCAGGCGGCGCTGCTGGGGATGCTGTTGGCTGTGGCCATGTGGTGCTTGCAGCACGGCGTGTACTTGGCGATGGGCGTGCCGGTGCTGGTGGGCCTGCTGGCGCTGGCCGGGCGCTGGACGCTCACCGCCGTGCTGGAAAAAGGCGAGCGCCGCCGCCTGCGCGCAGCCTTTGCGGGCTACGTCAGCCCGCGGGTGATGCAGGAAATTGTGCGGGGCCACCTGGCCCCCGCGCTGGGCGGCGAACTGCGCCATGTGTGTATTTTGTTTGCCGACATCCGGGGCTTCACCAGCCTGAGCGAAACCCTGTCGGCCCAGCAGATACTCACCCTGCTGAACCGCTATTTCGAGCAGGTCAACCAGGCCATCCACGACCAGGGCGGCACCATCAGCTGCTTCATGGGCGACGGCATCATGGCGATATTTGGCGCGCCGCAAACCCTGGCCACGCCCAGCGTACCGGCCTTTGCTGCGGCCCGTGCCATGCTGGCTGCGCTGGACAAGCTCAACGCCACGCTGCAGGCCGAAGGCACGCCGCCCATTGCCATCGGCATCGGTTTGCACGTGGGCGATGCCATCGTCGGCCACCTGGGCTCCCAGGCGCGGCACGATTATTCGGCCATCGGCGATACCGTCAACGTTGCCTCGCGTATCGAGGGCCTGACCAAAGACCTGGGCCACCCGCTGGTGTGTTCGCAGGCGGTGGTGGCCGAGCTGGCGCAGTTTCCCTTCTTTACCGACCTGGGCGCACAGGCCGTGAAGGGGCATACGCCGGTGCATGTGTGGGGGTGGAAGCCGGGGCCGGGCGGGTAAAAAATATCAATTAAAAGCAGCTTTAGCGCTTTTATATAATACCTTTGTTGCTATAAAATATATAGCAAGTTGATCTACACTCCACGCGCTCGCTCGGCCTTGAATTGCGCCCGAAACGCGCCAAACGTGCCCACATCCAGCGCCGCACGCACCTCAGACATCAGGTTCAGAAAGTAGTGCAGGTTGTGGATGCTGGCCAGCATGGGGCCGAGCATTTCGGCGCAGCGGTCCAGGTGGTGCAGGTAGGCGCGGCTGAAGCCGTCGCGGCCGCCATCGGCGTAGGCCACGCCGCTGGTGCCTGCGCAGGCGTGGCAGGTGCAGGTGACGTCCAGCGGCTGCTCGTCGGTTTTATGGCGGGCGTTGCGGATCTTTAGGTCGCCAAAGCGGGTGAAAAGCGTGCCGTTGCGGGCATTGCGGGTCGGCATGACGCAGTCGAACATGTCCACGCCGTCGGCCACGCCCTGCACCAGGTCTTCGGGGGTGCCCACGCCCATCAGGTAGCGCGGCTTGTGGGCGGGCAGGCGGTGCGGGGTGTGGGCCATGATGCGTAGCATCTCGTCCTTGGGCTCGCCCACGCTGACACCGCCCACGGCGTAACCGGGGAAGTCCATCTCCACCAACTGCTCCAGCGATTCCTGGCGCAGGTTTTCGAACATGCCGCCCTGGACGATGCCGAACAGGGCGTTGGGGTTTTGCAGCTTGGCGAATTCAGCCTGGCAGCGCTTGGCCCAGCGCAGGCTGAGCTCCATGGAGACGCGGGCTTCGCGCTCGGTGGTGATGTGGCCCTTGGTGTCGTAGGGCGTGCATTCGTCGAACTGCATCACGATGTCGGAGTTCAGCGTGGTTTGGATTTGCATGCTGATCTCGGGCGTAAGAAACAGTTTGTCGCCGTTGACGGGTGATGAGAACTTCACGCCTTCTTCGCTGATCTTGCGCATTTCGCCCAGGCTCCAGACCTGGAAGCCGCCGCTGTCGGTCAGGATGGGCTTGTTCCACTTCTCAAACTGGTGCAGGCCGCCAAACTGCGCCATCACGTCCAAGCCGGGGCGCATCCACAGGTGGAAGGTGTTGCCCAGGATGATTTGCGCGCCCATTTCTTCCAGGCTGCGCGGCATCACGCCCTTGACGGTGCCGTAGGTGCCGACGGGCATGAAGATCGGGGTTTGCACCACGCCGTGGTTCAGCGTCAGCGTGCCGCGGCGGGCGTGGCTGCCCGCGTAGTCGCCGCGGGGCTGGTCGGTGGTGAGAAGGTCAAATTGCAACATGGTCGGGGCTCACTTTGGGGAGCAGCATGGCATCGCCATAGCTGAAAAATCGGTACTGCTGCGCAATCGCGTGTTGGTACAAGGCCATGATTTTCCTGTATCCGGCAAACGCGCTTACCAACATCATCAAGCTGGACTTGGGCAGGTGGAAGTTGGTCACCAGCAAATCCACGTGCTGGAACACAAAGCCCGGTGTGATGAAGATGCGGGTGTCGCCCGTGGTCAGGCCCGATTGGGCCCAGGATTCCAGCGTGCGCACGGTGGTGGTGCCCACCGCAACCACCCGGCCACCGCGCACCTTGCAATCGGCAATGGCCTGCTGGGTGGCCTCGGGGATCGCGTACCACTCGCTGTGCATCTGGTGTTCGGCCAGGTTTTCGGTCTTGACCGGCTGGAACGTGCCGGCCCCCACGTGCAAGGTCACGCTGGCGCGCTGCACGCCCTGGGCTTCCAGCTGGGCCAGCAGCGCATCGTCAAAGTGCAGGGCGGCGGTGGGCGCGGCAATGGCACCGGGGGCACGGGCGAACACGGTCTGGTAGCGCAGCGCGTCTTCTTCCGAGTCGGTATGGGTGATGTAGGGCGGCAGCGGGATGTGGCCGTGGCGTTCCATCAGGGTGTAGGGGTCGTCGCCCGCGTCGTTGCTCAGCACAAAGCGGAACAGCGTGCCGTTGGCATCGGGCCAGCGGCCCAGCATGGTGGCGCAAAACCCGCCACCCCCAGCCAGGGTGATGGTGGTGCCCGGTTCGGGTTTTTTGCTGACCCGCATGTGGGCCGCCACCTGGTTGCCGGTGAGCACACGCTCGACCAGCAGCTCGACCTTGCCGCCGCTGGGTTTTTCGCCAAACAAGCGGGCTTTGAGTACCTTAGTGTCGTTAAACACCAGCAAGTCCCCGGCTTTGAGCAGGCTGGGCAGGGTGTGGAAGATGCGGTCTGCGGGGGCTTCGCCGGTGCCATCGAGCAAGCGGGAGCCGCTGCGTTCGGCAGCGGGGTGCTGGGCGATCAGCTCGGGGGGCAGGACAAAATCGAAGTCGCTGAGCGTGAAGCTGCGGGAGGGGGTTTCAGGAATAAGCATGGCCCCAATTGGAACCCAGAAAAGCCGACAGGATTAGCCGTTGAGTTGCGCCATGCCCGACCACAGTTCGTTCAGGTCCTTGAAACGCCAGAATTCGGGGTCTTCGCGGCCGGTGATTTTTTCCTTGCAGCCCGATGCCGACAGGTCCAGCACTTCGGGCGGGATACGCACATCGGACTTGGTGGAGAAGAACACTTTGACGACAGGCTTGAGCAGCGAACTGGGGCTTTGCTCTATTACCACGCCCAGGCGGCCCGAGGCCAGCCGTACCAGCGATCCGGTGGGGTAGATGCCCAGGCTTTTGACAAACGCCTGGAATATCTGCGGGTCCAGGTGGCCATGGGTCCATTCGGCCATTTTTTTCAGCGATTCGGCCGGGTCCCAACCCCTCTTGTAGGGGCGGTTGGACGTGATGGCATCGTACACATCGCAAATCGCTCCCATTTTGGCGAACAGACTGATGTCTTGGCCTTTTTGCCGGTTGGGGTAGCCGGTGCCATCGGTCTTTTCATGGTGGTGCAGCACCACATCCAGCACTATGTCGTTCACTACCCCGCTTTCTGCCAGCATGCGGTGGCCTTGCACCGGATGGGATTTGATGATCTGGAACTCGGCATCGGTCAGCTTGCCCGGCTTGTTCAGCACCTCCATCGGCATCATGGCCTTGCCCAGGTCGTGCAGCAGGCCAGCCAAACCCATGGAGCGGGTTAGCTCCTCGTCCAGCTTGAGCTGGCGCGACAGCGCAATCATCAGCGCGCACACCGCCACCGAATGCATATAGGTGTAGTCGTCGGCATTCTTCAGCCGGGCCAGGCTGATCATGGCTCCCGGGTTGCGGATGACCGAGTCGGACACCTCGTGCACCAGGGCGTGGGCCAACTCGGTATCGATCGCGTTGCCCATGCGCGCCTCTTGGAACATGGCCATCACCGCGTGCTTGGACTTGGCGCAGATTTCCGCCGCCCGGGCGTATTCGTCTGCGGCCGAGGTGGGGGAGGTGTCGCGTGTGGGGGCGTCGGCCTGCAAAATTTCCTGCACTACCGCCTGGATGGTTGCAGCCTGCCGCACCGTTTCGGCACCGGGCGGCACGTCCAGACCTTTGCTGGTGTCAATCCACACATCCCGGATGGCGCTGGCCAATACCCGGTCAATGTCATTGGGGTCCGTCAACACAAAGTGGTTGCGCCAGAAAGGATGGTCCATCCACGGGCCGCAGAATCCGTCGATATGCATCCCCAGAGTGAGTTGTTGGACGTTGATTCGTTTGAGCATAAAACGCTGCGGGGGAAAACAGACTAAAGGGGTCAAAACGACAAGGACAGGGTGCGCGCAACAAACGACACATGAAACAATATGATACGTTTACTTTACAAGCGTGTGCGAGGTTAACTTAGCGTCCTGGACCGAGGCGCTGCCTGCCCGCCGCTGTGGGTGCAAGCGTTCTGAGAACGCAACAAGGCAAAATTCGCCCCCATGGCCACCCCCCCACCCAAGTTGAACCCTGCGCAAAAAGCCCTGCTCAAAATGGGATTGCGCCGCGACATCGACCTGGCCCTGCACCTGCCCCTGCGCTACGAGGACGAAACCCGCATCAGCCGCCTGGCCGACGCGCGCGAGGGCGACACCGTGCAGATCGAGGCCACCGTCACCCACAGCGAAGTCGGCCTGCAGTCGCGCCGCCAGTTGCTGGTGACGGTGGATGACGGCAGCGACACCTGCACCCTGCGCTTCTTCAGCTTTTACCCCTCGCACCAGAAAACCTTGGCCGTGGGTGCGCGCCTGCGGGTGCGCGGCGAGGTCAAAGGCGGCTTTCTGGGCAAACAGATGCTGCACCCGGTGTTCAAGCTGGCCAGTGGCGACCTGCCCACGGCGCTCACCCCGGTCTACCCCAGTACGGCCGGTTTGCCGCAGGCCTATTTGCGCCGCGCCGTGCTGGGCGGCTTGAAGCGCGCCAATTTGTCCGAGACCCTGCCACCGGGTTGCCCGAACTACAACCCGGGATATTTAAGCCAAACAGGCCTCCAGCGTAATTACTACCTACATGAGGCGCTATCATTTTTGCACAATCCCGCGCCCGACGTGTCGCTGGCCGCGCTGGAAGACCGCAGCCACCCCGCCTGGCAGCGCCTGAAGGCCGAGGAGCTGCTGGCCCAGCAGCTCTCGCAGCTCCAGGCCAAGCGCGCGCGCGATCTGCTGCAAGCCCCGCCGCTGGCCGCACGGGAGGATGGTTTGCTTGATGGCCTGCGCGCCGCGCTGCCCTTCGCCCTCACCGCCGCCCAGCAGCGTGTGGGGGCCGAGATTGCCGCCGACCTGGCCCTGCCCATCCCCATGAACCGCCTGTTGCAGGGCGACGTGGGCTCGGGCAAAACCGTGGTCGCCGCACTGGCCGCCTGCACCGCGATGGACGCGGGCTGGCAGTGCGCGCTGATGGCCCCCACCGAGATACTGGCCGACCAGCACTTCCGCAAACTCGTCGCCTGGCTGGAGCCGCTGCTGGCCCCGCTGGGCAAATGCGTCGCCTGGCTCACCGGCAGCCAAAAGACCAAGCAGCGCCGCGAGATGCTGGAAAAAATCGCCAGTGGCGAGGCCGCGCTGGTGGTGGGCACCCACGCCGTGATCCAGGAGAAAGTGGTCTTCAAGAACCTGGCCCTGGCGCTGATCGACGAGCAGCACCGCTTCGGCGTGGCCCAGCGCCTGGCCCTGCGCAGCAAGATGGTCGATGGCGTGCTAGAGCCGCATTTGCTGATGATGACCGCCACCCCGATTCCGCGCACCCTGGCCATGAGCTACTACGCCGACCTGGACGTGTCCACCATCGATGAGCTGCCACCCGGCCGCACGCCCATCGTCACCAAGGTCATCAACGATGCGCGGCGTGAAGAGGTGATTGAGCGCATCCGCGCCCAAATCGCCCAGGGCCGCCAGATCTACTGGGTCTGCCCGCTGATTGAAGAAAGCGAAGCCCTGGACCTGCGCAACGCCACTGAAACCCATGCCGCGCTGAGCGAAGCCTTACCGGGCGTGCTGATTGGCCTGCTGCATTCCCGCATGCCCGTGGCCGAGAAAAAGGCGGTGATGGCGCTGTTCACCGAAGGCAGCATGGGCCTGCTGGTCAGCACCACCGTGATCGAAGTTGGCGTGGACGTACCCAATGCCTCGCTGATGGTGATCGAACATGCCGAGCGCTTTGGCCTGAGCCAGTTGCACCAGCTGCGGGGCCGGGTGGGGCGCGGCGCGGCGGCCTCGGCCTGCGTGCTGCTGTATTCCACCGGCGATGCGCCGCGCCTGGGCCAGATCGCCCGCGCTCGCCTGCAGGCCATGGCCGAGACCAACGACGGCTTCGAGATCGCCCGCCGCGACCTGGAAATCCGCGGCCCCGGCGAATTCCTCGGTGCCCGCCAATCGGGCGCGCCGCTGTTGCGCTTTGCTGACCTGGAAACCGATGGCGAGCTGCTGGAATGGGCCCGCGCACTGGCCCCGCAGATGCTGGACCGCTACCCCCATCTGGCCGAACAGCATGTGCTGCGCTGGCTGGGCGGCAAGGCCGAATATCTGAAAGCCTAGCTCAGCGGCCCCAGCCCCGACCACAGCTGGTTCAGGTCTGGAAAGCGCCAATACGCCGGGTCCTCGCGCCCGGTGATCTTGTCTGTGCAGTCGGGTGCCGATAGATCGACCACCACCGGCGGGATGCGCATGTCGGACTTGGTCGAAAAGAACACTTTGACGATGGGCTTGAGCAGGGTGCTCGTGCTTTGCCCGGTGACCACGGCAATGCGTCCGCTGGCCAGCCGCACCAGCGATCCCGTGGGGTAGATGCCCATGCTTCTGACGAAGGCGTGGAACACCTGGGTGTCGAGGTGGCCGTGGGTCCATTCGGCCATTTTCTTCAGCGATTCGGCCGGGTCCCAGCCTTTCTTGTAGGGCCGGTCGGAGGAGATCGCGTCGTACACATCACACACCGCGCCCATTTTGGCCAGCAGGCTGATGCCATCGCCCGATTGCCCGTTGGGGTAGCCGGAGCCGTCGGTTCTTTCGTGGTGGTGCAGCATGATGTCCAGCACCGCCGGGTCGTCCGTCAGGCATTCGACCAGCAGCATGTGGCCCTTGGTGGGGTGGGCTTTGATGAGGGTGAACTCGGCATCGGTCAGTTTGCCGGGTTTGTTCAGCACTTCCAGCGGCATCAGCGCCTTGCCCAGGTCGTGCAGCAGCCCGCCCATACCGGCCGAGCGGGTCTGGGCCGCGTCCAGCTTGAGCTGCAGCGCCAGCGCCACCATAAGTGCACACACCGCCACCGAATGCATGTAGGTGTAGTCGTCCGCCGTTTTGATGCGCGCCAGGCTGACCATGGCGCTGGGGTTGCGCATCACCGAATCCGTGATTTCCTGCACCAGTTGCTCAGCCAGCTCGGTTTGCACCATCTGGCCCAGCCGCGCTTCGTGGAACATGGTGGTGACGGCCTGCTTGGCTTTGGCGCAGATCTGGGCGGCACGCGCGTACTCCACGGCCGCGGTGGTGGGGGTGGTGTCGCGCTGTGGCGTGGGGGCAGCGGCAGGCGCGGTGATAGGGGCCACGGCCACCTCGGGCAAGGCTTGTGGCGCTGCCTCGGGCGCAATGTCCAAACCCTTGCTGGTGTCGATCCACAGCTCTTGCACGGTGCTGGCGCGTACCCGCACGATATCTTGTGGGTCGGTCAAGACAAAGTGGTTGCGCCAGAACGGATGCTCCATCCAAGGCGCACAAAACCCGTCGATATGCATCCCGAGGGTCAGGTGTTGAACACTGATACGTTTGAGCATGGTGCGCAGCGGGGTGGGGGTGTGGCCAGTATGGCGCAGTATGCAGTTTTTCATGCATAAATAGGCGGCAAGTCGTCCTCCATATTAGGTATAAAAATGGCAGTTGGTGCTGCTCCATTCAGCATTTATTGCTACTATTTTAGAAGCTGCGGATGGGCGCAGTGAAACGTCATCACCATGTCACGCCGCCTCATTAAGGTCGCTGGCTGGCATGTCGCCACCACGTCTTTTTGATGACTTCCCCATGCAGACTTCTTTCCCTTATTTACCCCGCGCCCTGTGTGTAGCCATTACCGCAGGATTCGTTTTGGCCGGTTGCGGCGGCAGCGATGCGCCGTGGGTCACCCCCGCCGCGCCCACCGGCCTGGGCCGTGCGGACAGCGCCGCCGTGGCCGATGCCGTTTCCGTCCCCCCGTTTGTCGACAACGTGGCCAGCAACCAGCGCGGCGATGCCCGCTACGCCACCCTGGCCACCAACGCCGGTGTGCGCGTGGTAGCCGGTTTTCTGGACATCTGGCGGCCCAGCAGTCTGGTTGTGGATGCGGGTGTCACCGCTGCTGCCAGCGGCAGCTTTCCGGCGGTAGTGGCCTCGCTCTGGTCGGGCACTCCTGGGGACTCCACCGACGGCACAGTGCTGAATGCCGCCGTGCATACCGCCAACATCCAGTACGTCGTCACCGCCACCGCCAACCGCACCCCGGCGCAGGAGTTGGCGGCCCACCTGGACGACCGGCGCAACAAGGCCTACAGCGTCAGCGACGGCATGGGCCCGCTGACCAGCGCCTGGCGCACCGCGTCGCAGCAAACCACCTCCATCACCGGCATTGCGGCGGATGCCACCACGGTGCTCTACAACGACACCGGCAACGACGTGGGTGTGGGCGGCAGTGCCAACACCCAGAACTTCGGCCCGGTGGTGGACCTGGTGTCCAACATTGGCGAAAACGGGTCCACCGAGCCCGCCAAGCGCTTCTACAAATACGCCCGCCCCTGGCGTTGGAGCAGCAGCGTGCAGGTGGTGCCCGCGCTGGTACCGGCCAAAAGCAGCACGCCCAAGACCGACGGCGGCTTTGTCAGCGGCCACACGGCCGAGGCCATGCGCCGCAGCCTGGCCATGGCCTATGTGGTGCCCGAGCGCTTCCAGGAACTGCTGACCCGTGCCGGTGAGCTGGGTGAGAACCGCATCCTGGCCGGCATGCACTCCCCGATGGACGTGATGGGCGGGCGCATCCAGGGCCAGGCCGTGGCCGCGGCCAGCCTGTATGCCGGCATGAACAGCGGTACCCGGGTGGCGGTTGCCGCCCAGGCGCGCAGCACCCTGATGGCCGCCGTGGGCGCAGCCGACCCGGCCGCGTTCAACACCTTCGCCCATGCGCAAAGCAGCAGCGCCGACCGCTTTGCCGACCACGCCACCAACAAGGCCAACTACCGCCGCTCTCTGACCTACGGGTTCACGCAGATGGCCGACAGCACCAAAGCCGCCACCGTGCCCAAGGGGGCCGAGGTGCTGCTGGAAACCCGCCTGCCCTACCTCAGCGCCGACCAGCGCCGCGTGGTGCTCAAGACCACCGCACTGCCGTCTGGCTACCCGGTGCTGGACGATGCCGAAGGCTGGGGCCGCCTGAACCTGTTCGACGCTGCCGACGGCTATGCCCGCCTGGACGGCGACGTGGCCGTCACCATGGACACCAGCCTGCTGGGCTTCAACGCCTCGGACAGCTGGCAGAACAACATCGTGGGCGCAGGCCTGCTGACCAAGCGCGGCAGCGGCGAGCTCACGCTCACCGGCAGCAACACCTACAGCGGCGGCACCGTGCTGGAAGCGGGCACGCTGGAAGGGACTTCGGCCACGGCGTTTGGCAGCGGCGACGTGTTCCAAAGCGGTGGCGTGCTGCGCATCCGCCCGGTCAGCCAGTTAGCCCTGGCGGCCCGCTACACCCAGACCGGTGGCACGCTGCAACTGGTGCTAGGCAGTGACAACCAGATCCCGCTAGCCGTGGCCAACGACGCCACCCTGGGCGGGGCGCTGACCATCCGCTTCGCCACTGGCTACCAGCCTGCCGTGGGCACGGTGCTGACGGTGTTGCGCGCGGGCCGTGTGCACGGCACGTTCAGCAGCATCACGGTGGATGGCCACACGGTCACCCCGGTCTACCCCGGCAACCAGGTGCAGTTGCGCATCGTCTCCTGAGCCAGCCCAGCCACCGGTAAGATGCGGCCTTACTTGCAAGGAAGAAGGTCGGTTATGCGTGTACTGGTGCTGGTGGCTTGTGTGGCCTGGGTCTGCAGCGGCTGCGCCGTGATCGCGGTGGCCGACGCGGTGGTCACCACCGGGGCGGTGATTGTCAAAACCGGGGTCAAGGCCACCGGGGCGGTGGTGGGCGCGGTGCTGCCAGATTGAGCTGGCTTGTTCCTGCGGCTGTAGCGGGTAGACAATAGCGCCCATGACCCTCACCGAACTCAAATACATCGTGGCTGTGGCCCGCGAGCGGCACTTTGGCAAGGCGGCCGAAGCCTGCTTTGTGTCGCAGCCCACGCTGTCGGTGGCCATCAAGAAGCTCGAAGAGGAGCTGGACGTGAAGCTCTTCGAGCGCAGCGCCAACGAAGTCACCATCACCCCACTGGGCGAAGAAATCGTGCGCCAGGCGCAAAGCGTGCTGGAGCAGGCCGCCGCCATCAAAGAAATTGCCCAGCGCGGCAAAGACCCCTTGGGCGGCGCGCTGCGCCTGGGCATCATCTACACCATCGCCCCCTACCTGCTGCCCGATCTGGTGCGCCAGGTGATCAGCCGCACGCCGCAAATGCCGCTGATGCTGCAAGAGAACTTCACCGTCAAGCTGCTGGAAATGCTGCGCATGGGCGAGATCGACTGCGCCATCATGGCCGAGCCCTTCCCCGACACCGGCCTGGCCGTGGCTGCGCTGTACGACGAGCCTTTCATGGTCGCCGTGCCCACCAACCACCCGCTGGCTGCGCAGACCAGCGTCACCTCCGAGCAGCTCAAGGCCGAGACCTTGCTGCTGCTGGGCAATGGCCACTGCTTCCGCGACCACGTGCTGGAGGTCTGCCCTGAATTCGCCCGCTTCTCCAGCGGGGCCGAGGGCATCCGCAAGAGCTTTGAAGGCTCGTCGCTGGAAACCATCAAGCACATGGTGGCCGCGGGCATGGGCATCACCCTGGTGCCGCGCCTGAGCGTGCCCAAGTCCGCCCTGGCCGCCAAGCCCAAACGTGCCCGCGACGACGACCCCTACGTGCGCTATTTGCCGTTCGACGGCGAGTCGCCCATGCGCCGCGTGGTGCTGGCCTGGCGGCGCAGTTTTACCCGCTACGAGGCGATTGCCGCCCTGCGTAACGCCATCTACGCTTGCGAGCTACCGGGTGTGAAACGTCTTTCTTGAACTTGTGGAGATCTGTGTGAAGTTTGCGCAACCCGGCATTTTGGAATCTGTACCCGCCCATGGGCGCTATCTGTTTTTATCCCCCACCGCCGGGGCCACACCCGCCGCTGTGGGTGCGGCTTTGCAGCAGCTGGCCGCGTCGGTGGACGGTCAGTCGGTCGTCGTTGGCATCGGCCCCACGCTGGCGCACACCTTGGGGGCCGACATCCCCGGTCTGCGCACCATGCCCGACTTTTCCGGCCACGGCGTGCAGGTGCCCAGCACCCCGGTAGCCCTGTGGTGCTGGGTGCGCGGAGCGGCCCAGGGCGAGGTGGTGCTGCACGCCCGCCGCGTTGAGAAAGCCCTGGCCCCGGCCTTCCACCTTGACCGCGTGCTGGACGGCTTTCGCCACGGCGACCCTGCCGCCGCGCACGACCGCGACCTGATCGGCTTTGAAGACGGCACCGAGAACCCCGAGGGCGACGAGGCCGAAGCCGCCGCCCTGGTGCACGACGCGCCTGAGGGCATGGCCGGCTCCAGCTTCGTCGCCATCCAGCAGTGGGTGCACAACCTGGATGCCTTCGACGCGCTGGGCACCCAGGGCCAAGACAACGCCATGGGACGCCGCATGAGCGACAACGAAGAGCTGGAAGATGCCCCCGCATCCGCCCACGTGAAACGCACCGCGCAAGAAAGTTTCAGCCCCGAAGCCTTTGTGCTGCGCCGCAGCCTGCCTTGGGCCGTGGGCCACCAGTGCGGCCTGTTCTTTGTGGCCTTTGGTGCGACCCTGAACGCTTTCGAAGCCCAGATGCGCCGTATGGCTGGGCAAGAGGACGGTATTGTGGATGCCACGTTTACCTATTCCAAGCCCGTCACCGGGGCCTACCTGTGGTGCCCACCGGTGCGTGGCGGTCAACTGGATTTACGCCAGTTGGGCCTGTAAGTCATTTGCTATTTAAATAATAGCTTCTAGCGTATGTTCCATATGCACTAGAGGCCTGTTTGACTATGAAATATTCCCGTCTTTATTTGCAGCTTATTCGCTGGGACCGCCCCGCCGGGTGGCTGCTCTTGCTCTGGCCCACGCTCAGCGCGCTGTGGATCGCCTCTGGCGGCTTCCCCGGCTGGCACCTGCTGCTGGTGTTCACCCTGGGCACCATCCTGATGCGCAGCGCGGGTTGTTGCCTGAACGACGTGGCCGACCGCGAATTCGACAAGCACGTCAAGCGCACCGCCCAGCGCCCGGTGACCAGTGGCGCGCTGTCGGTGGGGGCGGCCTTGCGCTTTGGCGCGCTGCTGGCCCTGGCCGCGTTTGCGCTGGTGTTGACCACCAACGCAGCCACCGTGGTCTGGTCGTTCGCCGCGCTGGCCGTGGCCGTGGTCTACCCGTACGCCAAGCGCTATGTGTCCATGCCGCAGGCGGTGCTGGGCGTGGCCTTCAGCTTTGGCATCCCCATGGCCTTCGCCGCCGTGCAGGGCGGGCCGCCGTGGCAGGTGCTGTCTGCCGCCGGATGGGCCGATTTTTCGCTGGCCAAGCTGGCGGCCAGCGTGCCGTCCGTGGCCTGGGTATTGCTGCTGGGCAACCTGTTCTGGGTGCTGGCCTACGACACCGAATACGCTATGGTGGACCGCGACGACGACCTGAAGATCGGCATGAAAACCTCGGCCATCACGCTGGGCCGTTTCGACGTGGCCGGGGTCATGGCCTTCTACACCATTTTTATGCTTATTTGGGTGGTGGCGCTTATTCCATATGCGCTAAGTGCTTTTTTTTACATAGCAATTGGTGGGGCCGCCCTGCAAGCCCTGTGGCACTGGACCCTGATCCGCCACCGGGGCCGCGATGGCTGCTTCAAAGCCTTTCGGCTGAACCACTGGGTAGGGTGTGCGGTGTTCGTGGGGGTGGTGGGGAGCTACGCCTTGGGCTGAGCCTTGGATTTGCGTAAACACTGTATAAAATAGCAGCATGTCCCAGCTCATCAGTCCCTCTCTTTTCGGCATTTCCCGCAGCAACCGGAACTTTGCCGGCCCGTACTACTGGGGCAAGAACCAATTTAACTCGGCTTTCCCCGTGGCGCTGGCCTGTTACATGCGGTCCCGGCAGTTGCCGCTGGTATATGTGCAGTTCAAAGACACGGGTAAAACCGAAGTCGGTGAGCTGGATGTGGAAAAGTTGTTTGGCAGCACTTTGCCGAACGAGCAACTCCACTTCGCGTTCGAGGCACGGTTTGACCATTTCCGTTCTTTCGTCCACGACGAGCTGCCCGCGATCGACCTGGTAGTGGGGCGGGCGACCCGGTGCGGCAGATCCGTCCTATCGAGGTCAAGCTCACCACGCTGCCCGACAACACCACCGAATCCCTGAGTGAAGACAAATACGGTGCCGAGCTGGTGATCCGCTCTGCCACCGTGCGCTACATGGCTTTGTCGATGGCGTTGGCGGTGGATCCGTACCGCAGCCGGGTCCGTGAGATTTTCGAGCCCGTGTTTGCCCGCGTCCGCAACTGGGACAGCAAAGCCGAAATGGTGCAAATCACCCCCCGGGCCGTCGCTGCGTTGGAGCTGTTTTTGACCGAGTTCAAGCATTTGCAATCGCCATTGCTAATGCAGCCGATCTGGAAAACCGTGGGCAAGTCACCGGTGCTGGCCGAGCACTGTCTGGACATCTTTGTGTGGAGCGACTTTGGGCTGACCCATTTGTTCTTGGATTCGGCCCGCAAGCCGCCCGACACCACTTCTATCTCTCGTTACGCCCGCGCTGCCCTGCGGTTGGCGCGGTTTTTATACGAGCGCTCCAAGGACGAAAAGGTGTTCCAGGCCCCCATCTTCGACGGTATGACCTTCGACAACCAGAACGACAAAGAATTCGCCATGTCGGGCACCCGCTCGCGCGAGCTGATGGCCTGCGCCCGGCTGGTCAAACCGGCCATTGCACGGGACGAAATCCAGCACATCATCCTTGGTGGTGGACAAAAGTTCCTCAGCCCCGAGCGGCGTTTTGATGCCATCTTGTACTTCTCTACCGACTTGTTTGGAGACCCCCATGCAGCTGCGCACGGTTGATTTTTTGCCGGTGGCGGCGGCCTCAGCCTGGGCCTGCAGCAGGCGGGCTTCGACATGGTCTGCGCGGTAGAGAACTGGCAGCCCGCACTGGCCGTGTACCGCGCCAACTTTCCCGACCACGATGCCGTGGAGCTGGACCTATCCGACGAGCTGGCCACTCTGCAACTGCTGGACAGCTACCGACCCGAGATCGTGGTGGGTGGCCCGCCGTGCCAAGATTTCTCCAGCGCGGGCAAGCGCGACGAAGGTGGCGGGCGGGCATCGCTGACCATCCATTTCGCCAATGTCATCTCCAGCTACCGGCCACAGTTTTTTGTGATGGAAAACGTGGCCCGTGCAGCCAGCTCCAAGGCCTTCAAAGTGGCGCTGGACGTGTTCAAGCGCGCCAACTACGGCCTGACCATCCAGCTACTGAATGCAGCCCATTGCGGCGCACCCCAGTCCCGCAAGCGGCTGATCGTCATCGGGCAATTGGGCGGCAAAGATGGTTTTTTAGACGATGCGCTGCAAGCCGGGCTGAGCGAAAAGCCGGTGACCTTGCGCCAGTATTTTTGCAACCGCCTGCCGTTTGAGCACTACTACCGCCACCCGCGTTCTTATGCGCGCCGGGGTGTTTTCAGCATCGACGAGCCCAGCCCCACCATCCGGGGAGTCAACCGCCCCATTCCCAAAGGCTATCCCGGCCACGCGGGCGACCCGGTGCCGGTGACCGACGGGCTGCGCTCGCTGACCACGGCCGAGCGGGCGCTGATCCAGACCTTTCCCGCCAGCTTCCAGTTGCCCGGCACCAAGTCGGACGTGGAGCAAGTGATTGGCAATGCCGTGCCCGTCAAGCTGGCCGAATACGTGGGCACACGGCTGGCCGCGTATATCCATGCCTTGCACGAGGACGGCGCACTGACCGCCAGCGGCCAGTTGTTTGAGCCCCGCAAGGCGCTACGGGCAGCCTAGATTTTCGAGGATCAAATTGGCACTTTGTGCTTATTGGATGAGCACAAGCAGCTATCTATTTTGTAGTTTTTGACCGTGGCTTACGGGGTGCCTTGGCTTTCGGCTCCGGCAGCGCCCCCGCCGTGGCCTGGATGAGCTGGCACAGCCAGGGAGCATCTTCCCACTGGTCGGCGGTGACGCACCAGTGGGCCCGGGCACTGGGGAAGGGGAAGCCTTCCACGGGCTGGGGCATCACGGCCTTGCCTGCGTCGGTGGGCTTTAGAAATAGCTGGTTGTCGCACACCAAACCCACCGGCTTGCCCGCCAGGTACAGGCAGTATTCGCCAAACATGCGGCGCACCGATGCGTTGCCGGTGGCGGCCAATTGGTCGAGTAAAAATTCTGCGGTGCTGGGGTGGGTGGACATGGGGGCTCCTAAGAGGGTGCAGTGTCGCCCAGTTCGGCCCGCCGTTTGGCGCGCCACTGCTGCGGTGTGGCCCCGAACTGCTGGCGGAAGGTCTGGATGAAGTAGCTGGGGGTGGTGAAGCCGCAGGCCCAGGCCACCTCTTTGCCGGCCATGTCGGTCTCGGCCAGCAGGTGGGCGGCGCGGGCCATGCGCTGGCGGTTGATGTGGGCGATCAGGTGGCCGCCGGTGGTCTGGCTGAACACGTGCGACAAATATTCGGGCGTGCACCCGGCCTGCGCGGCCAGGGCGGTGACGGTCAGGGCGTGGTCGCCCAGCTGGTTGTTGACCCACATGCGCACCCGGGCCACCAGCGGCGGCTCGGGCTGGGTGCGTGGCGCGGCATCGTCCAGTACCCGCAGCACGCCTGCACAGGCGCTGGCCAGCAGGGCGCGCACCTGCAGCCGGGCATCGGCATCTTCCGCATCACTGCCCAGCGTGGCGGCATCGGCCAGCCAGTCGTGGATGCGGGCGGCGTGCGGGTGCTGGCGCGACTCCAGGTGGTCAATGCCGGGGCGGCCCGGCGAGGTCTCGGTGGCGAGGTGGCAGGTGAGGGCGGTGCCGTCGGCGTAGACCACGATGTTGCTAAAAGCGGTGCCCACGGTGGCTTCGGCATGCAGCATGCGCGGCGGCATCAGCAGGGCCTCGCCCGCGTGCAGGGCCAAAGGGCCGTGCGGCAGGGTGAAGCAGGTGCTGCCACCGGTTTGCAAGAACAGCTCGGGCACCAGGTGGAAGTGCCCTTCGCCGCGCAGATCGGCCACCCGCGGCCTGCCGCAGGGGCGCACCGGCTGGGTGTCGGCCAGCAGACCGGCCATGCTGTGGCGCAGTTGCTGGCGCATCCACCGGGCTTTGTCGGCGCTGTTGCGGGCGGTTTTGGCCTCCAGCGCTTGCAGGCCCCGGCGCTCTGGTTTTTGTTGCATAGATCTGCCATTAAAACCAGATACCTTGCGTTGCACCAGGGATGATTAACCCGTATTTACCCTGAGTCATCGCTTTCCATGCATCCCAGTTTTATTGCATATCTTGCAGTTTTCTGGCAGTGGATTCGCTGGCTGTGGGCGACCTGGGCTCCTAAACTTTCGGCCACACAACAAGGAGTTTCAATGGCCCAGCCGTGGTGGAAAAGCAGCGTCGCGTACCAAATTTACCCGCGTAGTTTTTGCGACAGTAATGGCGATGGCGTGGGCGACTTGCCCGGCATCACCTCCAAGCTGGACTACCTGCGCACGCTGGGCATCGACGTGGTGTGGCTGTCGCCCATCTACCAGTCGCCCAACGACGACGGCGGCTACGACATCAGCGACTACCGCGCCATTGCGCCCGAATACGGCAGCATGGCCGACTTTGACCAGATGCTGGCGCAGATGCACCAGCGCGGCATCCGGTTGATGATGGACCTGATGGTGAACCACACCTCGGACGAGCACCCCTGGTTCACGGAAGCCTGCAAATCCAAAGACAACCCCTACCGCAATTACTACATCTGGCGTGCCCCGGCAGCCGATGGCGGGCCACCCAACAACTGGGAAGCCGCTTTTTCCGGTTCGGCCTGGGAATTCCATGCGCCCACCGGCGAGTACTACCTGCACATGTTCTCCAAAAAGCAGCCCGAGCTGTATTGGGAGAACGCGCTGGTGCGTGCCGAGGTGCATGCGCTGATGCGCTTTTGGCTGGACAAGGGTGTTGACGGCTTCCGCATGGACGTGATCAATATGGTGTCCAAAACCTACGCGGCAGATGGTAGCCTGCCCAACGCTCCGGTGGTGCGGCCCGGCTTCTTGCAGCCCGCATTCACCCTGGTCACCAACGGCCCACGCCTGGTGGAATACCTGCAGGAGATGCGGCGCGAGGTGCTGGACCACTATGACACTATCACCGTGGGTGAAGCGCCTTGCGCCACGCTGCGCCAGGGCGTGGAGATCACCCACCCCGAGACCGGGGCCTTGGGCATGCTGTTCCAGTTTGAGCACATGGATCTGGATTCCGTGCCCGGCCATGGCGAAGGCAAATGGGCGCTGCAAAAGCTGCAACTGGGTGATCTCAAAACCTCTTTGTCGCGCTGGCAAGACGGTTTGGCGGGCCGCGGCTGGAACAGCCTGTACCTGAGCAACCACGACCAACCCCGGCCCGTGTCCCGTTTTGGCGACGACGGCGTGCACCGCGTGGCATCTGCCAAGATGCTGGCCACGCTGCTGCACGGCATGCAGGGCACGCCCTACGTGTACCAGGGCGAAGAGCTGGGCATGACCAATAAGCCCTACGCCTCGGTAGACGACTGCTACGACCTGGAGTCGCGCAACATGTTCCGCACTGCCACGCAAGAGCGCGGCATAGACCCCGAGGTGGCCCTGCAGGCCATCCGCACCAAGGGCCGTGACAACGCCCGCACACCCATGCAGTGGAATGCCAGCGCCCACGCCGGTTTCACCACCGGCACGCCCTGGCAGCCGGTGAATCCCAACTACCCCGCCGTCCACAGTGAAGCGGCGCTGGCTGATGCGGACTCGGTCTTCCACTACTACCGCGCCCTGATTGCCCTGCGCAAGGCGCACTCGGTGCTGGTCGACGGCCGCTACAAGTTGCTGCTGGCCGAGCACCCCGAGATCTACGCCTACCTGCGCGCCCTGGGCAAGAAGCGCTGGCTGGTGGTGTGCAACTTTTACGGTGGCACGCCGGTGCTGGATGTGCCGTACCGCGCGGCGCAGCGGGTGATTGGCAACTACCCCGAGACGGGAGTTGGTCTGCAGAACATGGTTTTAAGGCCTTATGAGGCGGCAATCTTTCGGTTGGAGTGAGTGGTTTTTGAATAACTTTCAGGAGACAAAAAATGAAGATGCAAAAGATGGTGTGGATGGGTGCCTTGGCACTGGGCGCGGCCAATGCGCAGGCAGCGGGTGTGACGCTCACCATGTCGTGCGGCTCGGTGGGGCAAGACCACGAGTACTGCAAAAAGATCGCCGCCGAGTGGGGGGCCAAAACCGGCAACACGCTGGAGCTGCTGAACATTCCGCAGTCGTCCAGCGACACCCTGGGGCTGTTTCGCCAGATGTTTTCCGCCAAGTCCGATAAGCTCGACGTGATGCAGATCGACGTGGTCTGGCCCGGTATTTTGAAAGACCAGTTGCTCGACCTGAAGCCCTACAGCCAGGGTGTGGAAAAGAACTTCTTCCCCGCCATGGTGGTCAACAACACGGTCAACGGCAAGTTGCTGGCCCTGCCCTGGGTGACCGATGCAGGCGTGCTGTTCTACCGCAAAGACCTGCTGGCCAAGTACGGCGAAAAGCCCCCCACCACCTGGGCCGAGCTCACCGCCACCGCCAAAAAGGTGATGGAGGCCGAGCGCAAGGCGGGCAACGCTGCCATGCAGGGCTTTGTGTTCCAGGCCAAGGCCTACGAAGGCCTGAGCTGCAGCGGGCTGGAATGGGTGGCCAGCATGGGCGGTGGCAGCATCATCGACAGTGCGGGAAAAACCACCATCAACAACCCCCAGGCCGCCAAGGCGCTGGACATGGCCGCCAGCTGGATCGGCACCATCGCCCCCACCGGCGTGCTCAACTACGCCGAAGAAGAAGCCCGCGGCGTGTTCCAGAACGGCAACGCGGTGTTCATGCGCAACTGGCCCTATGCGTGGGCATTGGGCAACGGGGCCGACAGCGGCATCAAAGGCAAGATCGGCGTGGCCACCATGCCCCGGGGCGAGGGTGCAGGCAGCACCTCGGCCTCCACCTTGGGCGGCTGGCAAATGGCGGTCAGCAAATACTCCAAGCACCCCAAGGAAGCCGCCGACCTGGTGCTCTACATGACCAGCCAGCCAGTGCAGAAAGAGCGCTCCATCACCCTGTTGTCCAACCCCACGATTCCCGCGCTTTACCAGGACAAGGACATCCTGGCCGCCAACCCGTTCTACGGCGACCTGTTCGAGACGCTGAAGGTTGCCATCCCCCGCCCGGCTACCGCCACCGGGGTCAAGTACAACGAGGTGTCCGCCGCCTTCTGGAACGCCACCCACGAAGTGCTGTCCGGCAAAGCCACCGGGGCCGAGAGTGTGAAGAAGCTCGAAGGCAAGATCGACGGCATCCGCCGCGGTCCGAGCTGGTAATCGACTACACCGCCCGGTAAATCCGGTAGTGCGCGTGCGCCTGCACCAGGTGCAAAAAGGGGGTCTGGTCCAGCGGTGTGTGGGCGTAGGGGTGGGTATAGCAGACCCACAGATCGCGCGGCTGGGCGGCCAATGAGGCCTGGATTTTTTGCAGGATGGACGCCAGCACCACCTCGCTGAACGGGTTGTAAAAATACGCTACGCAGGGAGTGCCGGGTAATTCGAACTGGGTGGCATCCAGGTGCACGGACTGCAGCGTGCGGCAGCGCTGGCCGGGGTGCTGGAAGCTGGCGATGTTGCGTAGCGCCACGGCGTGCAGTGCTTCGGCAAACTCCACCCCCCACACGGCCTGAAAGGGCCACAGCGAGGCCAGCAGCAGGGCTTTGCCTTTGCCCGAGCCGTAGTCAATGAAGCTGTATTGGGCGTGGTCTATGGGCAGCTGCTCCAACTGGCGCTGGAACACCTGCGGATCGGTGCCATGGTAGTAGTGCCCCAGGTCGCGGTGCTGGCCCACTACGGCCAGGTCGCTCAACTGCGTGATGCCTGCGGTGTCCACCTGAAAGTCGCGGTCAAACTGCTGCTGCACGCGCAGGGCATCGGCTTCCCAGCGCCTGCGCTGTGGGGCCAGGCTGCGGGCCAGATAGCTGGCGAACTCGGGCACATAGGCCAGGGTGCCCCACAGGCCCCGGTGGGCAAAGGAGCGGCGGACTTTGGCGCGGAAACTGCGAAGGCTGGAGGCAAATCCCATGGTGTTGAAAGCGACTGGGCACGGCTGAAAATGCTTGCCGTGCCCGTCCAGTCAGTATAAAGCGCTATTAAAATAGAACTTTATACCGCTGTGCTTTGTGCGCTTACAGCCCGATCACACCGCCGTCGTTCTTGGTGATCATCACCGTGGCCGAGCGGGGCCGGGCGCTGCTGCTGCCCGGGCCGTAGGCGGCCACACCGGCACCGTTGCCAGGCCAATGGCTTTCGTACTTGGTCGGGTCGCCGATGTTGGCGGCGGCGGTGTTTTCGCCCGGGTGCTGGATGTTGATGAACAGCGCCTTGCCGTCCGGCGATTCGGCCACGCCGGTGACTTCGGAGCCCAGCGGCGCGGTCAGGAAGCGGCGGAAGATGGTGTCGTTCATCTTCTTGCCGGCATAGGTGTCCACCACTACCGGTGCCGTGCCTGCTGTGCCGGGCTTGCCGTTGGCCTGGTTGGTCACGGTGATCTTGCCGCCGTCACCGTAGCTGCCGGGTACCGCTGCCAGCAGCATGCAGTTGGTCACGTCGGTGTAGGCGTTGTCATCGGTTTCGATCCACAGGATGCCGCTGGCCTTGGAGAACCAGCAGCCGTCGGGCTTGGACAGGTCGTTCACTGAAGTCAGGCCCGACAGGTTGACGTTGGCCTGGTAGTTCACGTTGTCCAGTCCGATGTCGGCCGTGGCCTGGTTGGCGAACAGGTAGATGTCCCAGTTGAAGGTGGTGGCCGATGCCAGGTTGCCGGTTTCGCGCATGCGCATGACCTGGCCGTTCACATTGCCCTTGAGGGTGCTGGTGCTGGCGCTCTGGGAGGACACGCCCTTGTTGTCCAGCCAATAACGCGGGAAGGCCGGGTCCACATCGGGATTCGGCACGTTGTTGCTGCTGGTGCTGCCGACGTTGCCGCGGTCGGGGTTCTCGGTCATGGTGATGTAGATCTCGCCATTGCGCGGGTTCACCGCCGTCCACTCGGGGCGGTCGCACTTGGTGGCACCGGCGGCATCGGCGGCCAGGCGGGCGTTGACCAGCACGTCGGCCAGGTCGGCAAAGGCGTAGGCGCTGTTGCCGCTGATGGCGGTGTTGCTCAGGTCCAGCTTGAGCCAGGTGCCCGAGCCATCGGCATTGAACTTGGCCGCAAACAGCGTGCCGTTGTCCAGGTACTTGGCACCCGTGGCCAGGCGGTCGGCGGGGTTGGCATCGGCAGCGCTCCACACGGCGTTGGACACGTATTTGTAGACGTATTCGCTGCGCGAGTCGTCGCCCATGTAGAAGGCCAGCGGCTGGCCGACCACCGGGTTGCTCGGCCAGGCACCTTCGTGCGCAAAGCGGCCCAGGGCGGTGTGCTTCACCGGGGTGGAGGCGGGGTTGTACGGGTCGATCTCGACCACCCAGCCAAAGGTGTTGTGGGTGTTGCGGAAGTCGTCCGTACCGTCGGTAGACGCGCCCAGTTTGCTGGCATCCCAGCGGGCGTATTCGGTGCTGCTGCTATCGGCGGGCACCACGGTGGCCCAGCGTTGGCCGCCGCCTGCGCCCTGGGCCAGGCCGATGCGTTTGAAGGCGGTCCGTTCCTTGGCGCTGCGCAGGGCATCGTCGGCACTGCCGCGGCGAAAGAAACCGGCAAAGTTTTCTTCGCAGGTCAGGTAGGTGCCCCAGGGCGTGTAGCCGCTGGCGCAGTTGCCGATCATGCCGCGGGTGGCGGTACCGTCGGTGGAGTATTTGGTTTTCAGCAGAGCCGAGCCCTTGGCCGGACCACCGAACACCATGGGCGTGCGGGGCGTGACGCGGCGGTTGAAGGTCGATGCCTTGACCACGCCAAACACACCGGAGGTCTTGCTGATTTCGATGACCGATGCGCCGTGCGCTTCGACTTCTTTCAGCGCTTCGGCTTCGGGGCGGGGGCCAGCGCTGGCGCCGATGTTGGTCTGGCCGTTGGGGTGCATGAACTGCACCGTGCCGTTGATGGCTTCGTGGTTGATGGCCATCAGCGCGCGGGTGTTGCTGGTCTGCGAGGGCGTGCCGTCGGTTCCCAGGCCAAAGTAATGCATGCCGTCGTGGTGGTCGCCGCTGCGGCGGGCGAAGTTGCTGTCGGTGCCGTCGTTTTTGTAGTCGTTGACGGCGCTGTCGATGGAGTCGCCGGTGGCATAGACCACGGTGGCGGTGTAGCCCGCGGGTACGGTAACGGCATCGGTCAGGCTTTTGGCCACGGCGGTAAAGCCCAGTACGGGCGGCAGCAGCGGGGCGGTTGCCGCCACATCGTCATCGCCACCGCCGCAGGCCGTCAGAGCCACGCCGCCCAGGCTGGCCGTGGCCAGTGCGCCCACGCCAGAGCGCAGCACCTGGCGGCGGCTCATGGGGGCGGCCATCACGTCTTGCAAATGGTGGTTCAGGCTGGGGTTGTTGTCGAGGTCGTCAGGGTCGGTAAAGGTGGTGGTGAGGGCGTGGGTAGGTGTGTTCATCGTGTGTCTGCAACGTGTAGGATTTGTAAAGTTTCAGGTTACGCACGGGGTATGACATCTTTGTGAAAGCCCTGGGGGCCCACGGTTCAGGGCTACTTTCAGGCGCCCATAAAAAAAACCCCTGCCGCATATTTGTGTATGCGACAGAGGCCTTAACCCGTAACGATTGGGCCAGCCCTAGGGGAGCTGGACCGGGTATCCGGGACACAGGACATGGAATTACGCAACGTCCGGCCAGAGGGCCGCAAACCTGCCAGCTGGGCGCTGCGCAATTCCTGGGAAATTGGCTACTCGTCGTTGTCGGTGGAGTAGGTACGCACTGCGCTGTAGGCGTTGCTCACACCGGGCACCGTGCTGGCGACATAGCGGGCCTTGGCTTCTTCCACGGGGCCTTGGGTCCAGCCGTGCAAGGTGACCGAGCCGTCATGGGCGGTCACGGTGAGGTCTTTGGTGGCATCGCTGCCGAGCGAGGTGCTAAGGGCGGACTGCACTGCGCTGGCCAGATCGGCATCGCTCGTGGCGGCTTGTGCCGACATGAAAGGGCCTGCGGCCAGGGCGATCAAGGCGGCAGCAGCAATATGGTGGATAGAGCGTGTCATGGCAGTTTCCTTTGAAAGGTGCACACCTTGGTGCGATAGAGTGATCTTCCCAAGGCACGGGCTTGCTTGTGTGTCGGAACTGGAGGCTTGTGTTGCATTTGTCATCTTTGGCGGCGGGGCGGGCACTGACCATTGTGGAAACGGAGTCAACAGTGTTTTGGGGATTCAGGGGTTTTTCTGCAAAGGCATGGGCGCGACACTAGTGGCCACTTTGAAGGATTTCCCTATGACGCACCCCATTCCCGCCTTCGGCCTCGGTACTTTTCGCCTGCAGGGCCAGGCCGCCATCGACTCGGTTACCCACGGCCTGGCGCTCGGCTACCGCGTGGTCGATACCGCGCAGATTTATGGCAACGAGGCCGAAGTCGGCCAGGCCATTGCCGACAGCGGCGTGGCCCGCAAAGACCTGTTCATCACCACCAAAATCTGGATTGACTACTACGCCCACGACAAGCTGGTCCCCAGCCTGCAAGACAGCCTGGCCAAGCTGCGCACCGACCATGTGGACCTGGCGCTGATCCACTGGCCGTCGCCCGGCAACGCCGTGCCGGTGGCCGAATTCATGGCTGCGCTGCACGATGCCAAGCGCCAGGGCCTGGCCACGCAGATCGGCGTGTCCAACTTCACCATCGATCTGATGCAGCAAGCGATTGCCGCCGTGGGTGCGGGTGCAATCGCCACCAACCAGATCGAGCTGCATCCCTACCTGCAAAACCGCAAGGTGGCCGCATTTGCGAAAAGCCAGGGCATTGCCATCACCTCGTACATGACTTTGGCCTACGGCAAGGTGCTGCACGACCCCGTCATCCAGGCCATCGCCCAGGCCCGCGCGGCCACCCCGGCGCAGGTGGTGCTGGCCTGGGCAATGCAGCTGGGCTACGCGGTGATTCCGTCGTCTACCCAGCGGGTCAACCTGCAGAGCAATCTGCTGGCGCAGCAATTGGTGCTGGGCGAGGCCGACATGGCCCAGATCGCCGCGCTGGACCGGGGCGGTCGCCTGACCAGCCCCGAAGGTCTGGCACCCGTCTGGGACTAAGTGCACCCCACGCAAAAAAGCCCACGGGGCCGGAATGGCTTCCGGCCCCGTGGGCTGCGTGTACTGCGGCACCGCAGTGCAGTGGCTTAGTCGTTGGTGTCGGTCGAGAAAGTACGCACGTTGCTGTAGGCATTGGCTACGCCGGGTACGGTGCTGGCGACATAACGGGCCTTGGCTTCTTCTTGGGGGCCTTGTGCCCAGCCGTGCAGAGTCACGGTGCCGTTGCTGGCGGTAACGGTCACGTCCTTGGCATCGCTACCCAACTGGGTGGTGATGGCGGATTGG
>NZ_JANXMU010000061.1 GCF_025354435.1 Rhodoferax sp. | reverse complement strand
TTTGCGGTGCTGGGCGAATCCCGCTTCTTGGTCGGCGGCCAGGGCCAGGGTGTGTTGCTTCATCTTTGTCGCCTTGTGAGGGATGACAATACCAATGCAAGTCACGCGCCAGGTCGGGACTTATTCAGCGTTGCCTTAAATCATTGACGATGTCGAATAGTTTTATCCAAATAAACCATTGGATAGATTGGGTTGGTTTGGTTACGCTCTCTGCAAATCGACCACTGCATCGCCCATGATCTGTCTACATAGCATCCAGCATATGGGCGGACCCGCTGCACCGCTGGTGCGGGGTCAAGCCGTGGGGTTGGACCACAAGGGCATGCGCATCATGACAATGCGGTAAGGTTCAATCGGTATAGAACTTGCTGTGAATGGCTGGGCTAAAAGCCCCACAGTATTTCCACGATAAGGTCTACATTCCCGATGCTGTCCGCTGGTGTGTCTCTTGATGTCTCCCCTTTGGTGAAGCGTTGCGTCTTCCGCTCCAGTGCGCGCGTGGCTACGCACCACCAAGTGGCGGGTGAATTTTCAGACCACGATTTGCAGTGGTGCCGGGGCAATGTGGATACCGCTTTGTTCAAGACCAAAGTGCAACAGTTGCAGATATTCATGCTGCAATATGGTGCAGAGGTGGAGATACGGCCCCGCCCGTTTGGCGACTTTGTGTTGGTGCATTTGTCTTTGGCAGGCACCGCCGACATTGAGTCGGATGGTCGCCGTGTGCATTTGCGCCCTGGTGCCGCTGCCATATTGGCGCCGCGGCGCAATTTGCACATGCGCTGGCAGCAGGGTGCTCGCCAGTTCATCTTGAAGGTACCCCAGGCTTTGCTTTCGGGCGGTGGATTTTCGTGCCAGCCGGTGCAGCAGCTGTCCGACATGCAAGGGCTGCAGTGGCAGTTTTTGATGCAATCGCTGTTGCATGTCACCAACTTGCCGTCTGATAACGCTGCCCACAGCGTGTGGGTAGACCACCTGGAGCGCAACGTGGCTTTGTTTTTGTCGTCCCGTCCAGGTACGCCGGCCGCGCCCGAAACTTTGGCCGATACGGCTTGCGGCAGCGATCTGCAGCGCTTGGACAAGCTCGAATCCTATATGCGCAGCCGCCTGTGCGCACCGATTGCGTTGGAGGACTTGGCCCGTGCGGCGGGCATTAGCGTGCGGTCGTTGACCATGCTGTGCCAGCGCCGCCATGCGCAGTCGCCGATGGTGCTATTGCGCAATATGCGTCTGGATGCCGTAAATGCCCGATTGACGGCGCAGCCCGGGGCTGCCGTGACCGACATCGCTTTTGAATACGGTTTTGGCCATCTGGGGCGCTTTTCCCAGTACTACGCCAAGCGCTTTGGCGAACTGCCCCGCCACACTTCGCATACGGGTGCACAGATGTTCGTGTTGCCAGAAACGGATAAGTCCAGCCGCATCTCTGCCATTTGAGGATAGCCCGGTCGTGGGGCCGCTTCTAGCATTGGGACATCACCAATCCAGAGGTCACGCCCCATGTCCGATGCCACTTTAGAAGTCCCGATAGCGGTTCATCCCCGTGCCGACAAGGCCCCGCAGCGACCGGTTCTGTTCCCCCAGCCGGACGGCTCTCAGGTGCCTTACCAGGTGTTCAGCTCGCAAGAGGTATACGAGCGCGAACAAGAGCGCATTTTTCGTGGCCCGATCTGGAGTTTTCTGGGCCTGGAAGCCGAGATTCCAAACGTGGGCGACTTCAAATCTACTTTCATCGGCGATACGCCGGTGGTGGTGACCCGCACGGCCGAGGGCCTGTCTTGCTGGGTGAACCGCTGCGCCCACCGCGGTGCCATGGTGTGCCGCGAAAAGCGCGGCAATGCCGCTAGCCATACCTGCGTCTACCACCAGTGGAGCTTTGCCGCGAATGGTGACCTGCAAGGTGTGCCGTTTCGCCGTGGACAAAAAGGCATGGTGGGTATGCCCAAAGATTTCAAGACCGAAGAACACAACCTGCACAAGCTGCGCGTGGACAGCTACAAAGGCCTGCTGTTTGCCACTTTCCGCGACGACACGCCGCCGCTACCCGACTACATTGGCGCCGAGATGCGGCCCTGGATCGACCGCATCTTCCACAAGCCCATCGTCTACCTGGGTTGCACGCGCCAGTATTCCAAATCCAACTGGAAGCTGTACTTCGAGAACGTCAAAGACCCCTACCACGCCAGCCTGCTGCACCTGTTCCATACCACCTTCAATATCTTCCGCGTTGGCATGAAGGCGCGCTCGATTCCCGATGCCACGCACGGCCTGCACAGCATCATCACCGTTACCAAACCAGACGTAGAAACCGATACCGCAGCGGCTTACAGCCAGCAGAACATCCGCTCCATGGACGAGGGCTTTGCGCTGGAAGATCCGGCCTTACTGGGCCAGATCCAGGAGTTCGACGAGATGACCACCAACCACATCCAGCCGATTTTTCCGCAGTTGGTGGTGCAGCAGATCCACAACACGCTGGTGGCACGCCAACTGCTGCCCAAAGGGCCCGGCAACTTCGAGCTGGTGTTCCATTTCTTTGGCTATGCCGACGATACGCCCGAGATGCGCGAGTTGCGCATGCTGCAGGCCAATCTGGTCGGGCCGGCCGGCTACATCTCGATGGAGGACACCGAGGCCACCGAGCTGGTGCAACGCGGCACAGTGCGCGATGGTGACCAGCATTCCTACATTGCCATGGCCCGTGAAGCCCCGGAGCAGATCGATACGGTCATCACTGAAAACCTGATCCGCCGCTTCTGGGTCGGCTACCAGAAGCTGATGTCGTACTGAGCCAAGGAACCACCATGAACACACAAGAACGCCTCCAGCTCTGGACCGAACTGCTCGAACTGCAACACCGCTATGTCAGCGTGCTGGACAACAACCGCCTCGAAGAATGGCCGGGTTTCTTCGTCGAAGACTGCCGTTACGAAATCATCCCCAAGGAAAATTTCGATGCGGGCTTTCCCGTGCCCATCATCTACTGCCGCAATGCGGGCATGCTGCGCGACCGTGTGCTGTCGCTGCGCAACGCCAACATCTATGAAGACCATGTGTACCGCCACGCCACCTCGGGCCTAGTGATCAAAAAATATGCGGATGGCGAGGTCACCACCGAATCTAGCTACATCGTCGTCATCACCAGCCAGGCGGGCGAATCCAGCGTCTACCAGGCGGGCAACTACCTCGATGAAGTGGTCCAGCAGGACGGCGAATGGCGCTACCGCAGCAAGCGCGTGGTCTACGACACCTTGCGCGTTCCCACCTTGTTAGCCACCCCCATCTGAGAGCGCGAAATATGCAAGCAAACCAAGACACTGCAGCGGCGGCATGGCACGACGTGGGCGAGCCCGATGATTTCCCGGACGGTGCCGTGTGGCCGGTGGTGGCCGACGGACTGGCCGTGGCCGTATTCCGCCAGGGCGATGCGCTGTTTGCGCTGTACGACCTGTGCACCCATGGTGCGGCTAAATTGTCCGATGGTTACGTGGAAGACGGCTGTGTGGAATGCCCCTTACATCAGGGTACTTTCGACATCCAGACCGGTGCGCCCTGCAAGGCCCCTGCGACCGAAGCGGTGCGGACCTTCCCGGTGCGCGTCGTGGCCGGTCGGGTCGAGGTGGCAGTGGCTGTGTAAAGCCCTGTAACCTCTCCACTGCTTGTTGGCATTTACCCCATTTGACTAAGGATTGACCATGACGTGCTCCGTTTCGAGAAATTCCCGCCTGCACCGGGCGGCCCTGACCCTGGTGGCCTTGGCCTGTGTGCTGGCACCCGCCTGGGCCGCGCCGGTGAAGGTCGGTATCGCGCTGGATGTGTCCGGTCCGTTTGCAGGCCCCGGCGCGGAAGCCCGCGACGGCTTCAATCTGGCCATCAAGCTGCTGGGCGGTAAATTGGGTGGCCAGCCGGTGGAGTTCGTCCAGACCGATATGGCGGGTAGCCCCGACCAGGCCAAGCAGTTGGTAGATCGGTTTGTGCAGCGCGAAAAAATTGACCTGTTCACCGGCCCCATCGCCTCCAATGTGGCGCTGGCCGTGGCCCCCACCTTGTTTGCAGCCAAGGTGCCGTATTTGTCGAACAACGCGGGCCCCAGCCAGTTTGCCGGTGCCCAGTGCAATGCCTTCTTCTTCGGCACGGCCTACCAGAACGACCAGTTCCACGAGGCAGCAGGCAAGTTTGCCGATGACCAGAAGTTTGGCCGTATGGTGCTGATCGCCCCCAACTACCCTGCGGGCAAGGATGCCCTGACCGGTTTTAAACGCAAGTACAAAGGCGTGGTGGCCGATGAGATGTACACCAAGTTGGGCCAGATCGACTACGCCACCGAGCTGGCCCAACTGCGTGCCGCCAAGCCGCAAGCGCTGTACTTCTTTCTGCCCGGAGCCATGGGCATCAACTTCATCAAGCAGTTTGTCGGTGCCGGTTTGTCCAAAGACATCACCCTGGTGACCAGCGGCTTCTCGGCCGATGAAGATGTGATTGCGGCCGTGGGCGACCCGATGCTGGGCCTGTTCAATACCTCGCACTGGGCTTACGACCTGGACAACGCCGCCAACAAGGCCTTCGTGGCAGCCTTCCGCAAGGAGTATGGCGGTCGTCTGCCTTCGCTGTACGCCGCCCAGGCGTTTGATGTGATCGCCGCGATGGACGCGGCGGTGAAGGCCGTGGGTGGCAACGTGGCCGACCGCGAAGCGCTGTCCAAGGCCTTGGCCAAGGCCCAGTACGCCTCGGTGCGCGGCAGCTTTAAATACGCCAACAACCACTATCCGGTAGAGAACTTCTACCTGCGCACCATTGGCAAAAACGCCGAGGGCCGCGTCACCAACAAGACCATCAAAACCCTGCTGGAAAACTATGGCGACAGCTATGCCGCCCAGTGCCCTTTGAAATAAGCCGCAACGGCCAGGTTCCTCGCGATGAATCCTATTTTGGTTATCGAGCAGTTGCTCAACGGCGCGGGCTACGGGCTCATGCTCTTTTTGATCGCCGCCGGGCTGACGTTGGTGTTCGGCATCATGGATGTGATGAACCTGGCACATGGCTCGCTGTTCATGGTGGGTGCCTATGTGGCGGCCCAGGTCCATGTGCACAGCGGCTCCTTTGTGGGCGCAGTGCTGGTGGCCGTGGTGGTGACGGTGTTGGTGGCCGTACTGCTGGAGCTGACGCTGATGCGCCGCCTCTACGGACGTGACCACCTGGCCCAGGTGCTGGCGACCTTTGGCGTGATTTTGGTGGCCGACGACCTGGTGAAGATGGTCTGGGGCCCGTCGCCAGTGATGGCGCCCACCCCAGCGCTGTTGAGCGGCCCGATCGAGCTGTTTGCCGGCTTGCCCTATCCGTCCTACCGCCTGGTGGTGCTGTCTGCGGGCGTGCTGGTGGCGCTGCTGCTGTATGGGCTGGTGAACCACAGCCGCATGGGCATGCTGGTGCGGGCCGGTGCCTCGGACCGCTGGATGGCCGAGCTGATGGGCGTGCGCGTCAAGCGCGTGTTCAGTGGCGTGTTCGCCCTGGGTGCCGCATTGGCGGCGCTGGCGGGGGCGCTGATGGGGCCGATCATGGCGGTGCAGGTGGGCATGGGTGAATCCATCCTGATCCCGGCGCTGGTGGTGATTGTGATTGGCGGCATTGGCTCGGTGCGCGGTGCGTTCGTGGCCAGTCTGCTGGTGGGTTTGGTGGACACCATTGGCCGGGCCTTCCTGCCCTTGTTGCTGCGGGCCACCTTGCCGCCCGCACTGGCTGCCGATGTGGGGCCGCTATTTTCTGAAGTGGCGATGTACGCCTTGATGGCGGTCGTGCTGAGCTTTCGCCCTGCAGGTCTATTTTCTGCAAAGGCCTGAACGGGTATGACGAACAACTTATCTTTCTCCTGGCCGCGCGCGCTGCTTCCTGCGGTGGTGTTGCTGGTGTTGGCCCTGTTCCCCTGGGTTGCCAGCCAGTTCGGGCTGGACTTCTACATCGGTTTTGTACGGCGGATTCTGGTGTTTGCGCTGGCCGCGGCCAGCCTGAACTTCATCATGGGCTATGGCGGCATGGTGGCGCTGGGGCACGCAGGGTTTCTGGGTGTCGGTGCCTACACCGTGGTGGCTTTGACCGAGGCGGGCGTTACCTCGGCCTGGATCGTCTGGCTGGTGGCGATGCTGTTTGCCGCGTTGGCGGCGGCGCTGGTGGGCGCGGTGTCGCTGCGCACCAAGGGCGTGTACTTCATCATGATCACCCTGGCATTTGCCCAGATGCTGTACTTTGTGTTCGTCTCGCTGCGCAGCTATGGCGGTGACGACGGCTACACCCTGGCCATGCGCCCCCTCTTGGGGCTGGGCCTGAACCCCATGGACGAGTCCACCCTGTACTGGGTGGTACTGGCCATCGTGGCGGTGGCCCTGTGGTGGCTTGACCGCGCCACCGGCTCACGCTTCGGCATGGCATTGGCGGGCATCCGCGACAACGAAACCCGCATGCGGGCGCTGGGCTATCCGGTGTACCGGCTGCAACTGGTGGCGTTCTCACTGGCTGGCGGCATGGCCGGGCTGGCGGGTGCGCTGCTGGTCACGGGCAACAGCTTTGTCAGCCCGTCGAGCATGCACTGGACGCAGTCCGCCACGCTCATCGTGATGGTGGTGATTGGCGGCCTGGGACGGCGCTGGGGCGGGCCGGTGGGCGCCGCCGTGTGGTTGGTGCTGGAAGAGGTGCTGAAGTTGAATACCGACTACTGGCATCTGCCACTGGGCCTGCTGCTGATCGCCACCGCCTTGTACGCCCCCAAGGGCTTGGCTGCGCTGCTGGAATGGCGCGCGGGGAGGATCGTATGAGCTTGTTCCAAGTACAAGGCCTGGTGAAGCGCTTCGGCGGTCTGCTGGCCACCGACCATGTCAGCCTGGAGGTGGCCGCAGGCGAAATCCACGCCCTGATCGGCCCCAACGGCGCAGGCAAGACCACCCTGGTCAACCAGATCTCGGGCCTGTTGCAGCCCGACGCAGGCCGCGTGCTGCTGGACGGCATCGACCTGACACCTTTGTCCATGCACCGCCGGGTGGCCATGGGCTTGACGCGCTGCTTCCAGGTAACGCGCATCTTTCCGCTGCAGAGTGTGCGCGACAACTTGCTGCTGGCGGTGCAGGCGCAGGCCGGCTCCAGCTTCCGATTTTTGCAGCCGCGTAGCCAGGCCCGCGGCCTGTATGCCGCTGCCGACCAGTTGGCTGAGCGCGTCGGCCTGCAGCACAGCCTGGACCGCATCGCCGGGGCCCTGCCACACGGCGCGCAGCGCACGCTGGACGTGGCACTGGCCTTGGCCGCCAGCCCGAAGCTGCTGCTGCTGGACGAGCCCATGGCCGGCATGGGTCCGGACGAATCCGCGCAGATGGTGACGCTGATTGCCACGCTGCGCAAAGACATGGCAGTGCTGCTGATCGAGCACGACATGGACGCGGTGTTCCGCCTGGCGGACCGCATCTCGGTGCTGGTGTACGGCAAGGTGCTGACCGTGGGCACGCCCGAGCAGATACGCAACAACCCCGAAGTCCAGGCGGTCTATCTGGGCACTGAAACTCTGGAGTCCTGAGATGGCTATTTCCGACGCGCTATTGCATTGCAGTGCCATCGAAGCGGGCTACGGCGCGAGCCAGGTGCTGTTTGGCATCGACCTGCAGATCCAGGCGGGCGAAGTCGTGTCGCTGCTGGGCCGCAACGGCATGGGCAAGAGCACCACCATCAAGACCATCGTCGGGGCCTTGAAGCCGACCGCGGGCGACATCCAGTTTGCCGGTCAGTCGGTACGCGGTCTGAAAGCCGATGCGATTGCACGGCTGGGCCTTGCCATCGTGCCCGAGGGGCGGCATGTGTTTCCCAACCTCACGGTGCGCGAGCACCTGCTGGCCTTTGCCGACAACCGCAACGGTCTGCGCGACAGCTGGACCCTGGAGCGCATTTACGCCACTTTTCCCCGGCTGAAAGAGCGCGAGAGCAACCTGGGCAACCAGCTCTCGGGCGGCGAGCAGCAGATGCTGGCCATTGGCCGTGCGCTGTCTACCAATCCGCGCTTGCTGATCCTGGACGAGGCCACCGAAGGCTTGGCCCCCGTGATCCGCGAAGAAGTCTGGCGCTGCCTGGCCACGCTGAAGGCGGCTGGGCAAACCATTCTGGTGGTGGACAAATACGTGCACCGCCTGGTCGGCCTGGCGGACCGCCACGCCATTCTGGAGCGCGGGCGCGTGGTGTGGCAGGGCGACTCGGCTGCACTCAATGCCGACCGCAGCCTCTGGTCCCGTTACCTCACTGTTTAACAACACCTTCTAAAGGCCAACCCATGCTGGATATTGCCGAAGACCGGCCGGTCGCAGCCGCGCTGCGCGCCCATGCCGTCACCTTGTTCCCCAGCGGGAGCTGTTTTAAGGCAACGCTGAATAAGTCCCGACCTGGCGCGTGACTTGCATTGGTATTGTCATCCCTCACAAGGCGACAAAGATGAAGCAACACACCCTGGCCCTGGCCGCCGACCAAGAAGCGGGATTCGCCCAGCACCGCAA